>JBIQJB010000008.1:8021-76452 GCA_044507735.1 Nitrosopumilales archaeon | reverse complement strand
TAATTAATTTTCGACAAGGGCCCTTGCATTCCTGAATATCTTGATCCACATCTGCCAGGTCAGCCTGCCAGTGTTCGTGTTCTGCCTGCTTGGGTGGTATGACGCCAGCAACACCTTCTTTCTGCCGCCGCTGCCGCCAATGTCGTAGCGCGCACCATGGGCAAATGCCATTCCCTTCGCGCCTATTGCCCTGCAGTAAGCGTCAAACCCGATCTTGCCAAGGGCCAGGACTACCCTGACATTTCTTAGCAGTGCAAGTTCGGAAACGAGATATTGGGAGCAGTTCGCCAGCTCTGAAGGGAGAGGCTTGTTGTCCGGCGGAGCACATCTCACCGCTGCGGTAATGTATGCTCCCTTGAGCACCAGTCCGTCGTCCTTGCTCGTGCTCGTAGGAATGTTTGCAAAGCCCGTTTCGTGCAGGGCCCTTGCGAGCCAATCACCCGAGCTGTCGCCAGTGAACATTCTGCCAGTCCTGTTGCCTCCGTGTGCCGCAGGCGCCAGCCCCACTATCAGGAGCTTTGCATTTGGATCGCCCCAGCTTGGCAGCGGCCGCGCCCAGTATTCTTCACTTGCAAAACGCTTTACTTTTTCTTGGCCGACCTTCCTGATGTAGCGCGATAACCGCGGGCACAGCGTGCATTCTATCACGCGCGCGTTGATCTCGCGCAGACCTTCGTTCAATACTCTAGCAGATTTCTCTACTAACAGAATAATCTTTTTATCACCCAAAAGATAGTTCGTCTACACTTGTCTACTATCGAATCTAATATTAACACCGGCAGCGAGAGCAGTGATGAACTGACACTTATTGCCGGATCTGTGGTGCTGAGCGAAAACCCGCCCCAACAGCTGAAATACTGGAGGAAAAAGTTCGGCATAAAACAGGCCGACCTTGCCAGAAAGATGGACATCACCCCATCAGTGCTGAGCGACTATGAAAAAGGCAGAAGGCCGTCGCCCGGAGTCAACTTTATCAGGCGATACTTGATCGCGCTGTATGATCTGGCCAAATCAAGCGGCCCCGAGCCCTCTGAAATTGCGCCAACGCCGGTAGCCAATGTGCATATAAACCAGCTCTGACAGAGAGGTGTACTGTATACACATATGCCTCTCATTTTGGTGTCATTATATCCTGGCAGGACGAAAGAGCAAAAGGACGAGTTTGCAAAGGCCGTGACCGACGCGGCAGTGCAAATCCTGAAGACAAAGCCGGAACACGTCATAGTGGTCTATGACGAAAAGCCCAAGGAGAACTGGTTCCAGTCGGGCAAGCCGCTCTAGCATGATGATGATAATAGTAATAAGAAATAATCCTCCGTACATCTCATTCAGACAACATGTACGACCCTGACGACCCAGAGCTCCAGTTCATGGCAAGCGGAATAGTCAACGCAGTAAAGAGGCACGGCATTCCGTATCAACGTCTCTCTGGGCCGGAGATCTGGGAGGAGCTGCGTAGAAAGGGCTACAAGTTTCCGGTGAGCGGCAGGCGGCTTGACTTTCTCTACGAATCTGCACGGTGGTTCGACGCGCTTGATCTGGCAATAAAAAAGCTGAAAAGCGAAGGGCAGTAACAACAAAAACTATTTTTATTTTTGCAAGCTTCCTCTGCACTGCTTGAAGAGAATTGCACTGGTGCAGATGCGGTCGTCAGAAGACAAACAGGAAAACCTAAAGAAATCGATTGATTTTGTAGCCGAGGCAGCAGACAGGGGAGCCGAGCTGGTTTGCTTTCCCGAGTTTCAGATGGCATTTTCGCCCGGCAGCCAGTCGGCAGCCGAGCTTGCCAAGATTGCCGAGAAGGTCAAGGGCGGAGATTTCGTAACAGGGCTTGCAGCCGCTGCCAGAAAGAACAAGATAGGCATCGTCGCCACGATCTATGAAAAGAGCAGCGAAAGATCAAACCGCGTCTATGACACCGCAGTCATGTTGAGCCCGGCAGGCAGGATTTCTGCCGTTTATCGCAAGCTGCACCTCTACAACGCGCTTGGCTTCAAGGAATCTGCAAAACTGATGCCTGGAAAAAAGATCACCAAGCCGGCCAAGACTGGTGCGGGCAGCGTCGGGCTGCTGATCTGCTACGATCTTCGATTCCCTGAACTGTCGAGGATATTGACGGTCAAGGGCGCTGACGTGCTGGTTGCCCCTTCCGCCTGGGTAGCCGGTGAGATGAAGGAGGAGCACTGGCAGACGATGGTAAAGGCCAGAGCCATCGAGAATGGCTCATACGTCATAGCCCCCGACCAGATGGGCAACATCTATTGCGGCAGGAGCATGGCAGTCGACCCGTTTGGCGTGGTATTGGTGGACATGGGCCAGCGAGAAGGCGTTGAAGTAATAGACATCGACAAGTCGAGGGTGCAAAAGATCAGGCAGTCGCTGCCTTTGCTAAAGAATCGCAGAACGGACGTTTACAAGCTGTCTTACTAGCGCTAGCAGGATAGCGCCAGATGGTGATCGTTGTGAGACGTCTTCCAGTCGATCTTGCATTCGCGTTTGTCCAGCGGGCACGGGAACCTCTCCCTGCAGTATTCGCACAAGTGCGCGTGATCGCTGTACATCATCAATTGTAATGGCAGCCAGTTTGCTTATTAGATTGATGCAATCATTTTATCGAAGCCGTCTATAGATTTTCATTTCTTTACCTTGGAAGGGCACTGCATGTTTATGCAGATCTTCCACTGCTTCGAACGCCTTGCAAAAATCACCCCTACTATGGGCCAGCCGCATTCGGAACACGCCTTGCCGGAAATCCTTATGATCCCCTTTTGCGGCAGAGGCGCGGTGGCCCTGCAGCCGCCGGAATAGTTCGAGCAACCAACAAACCTCTTTTTTGTCTTGTACGACTTGATCATGCGCAGCTGGCCTTTCTTGCAAACCGGGCAGGAACCAAGGGTTGTTGCCTGGGCGCTATCTGCGGCAGCTGCATCGCCTATTCTCCCGCCGATGTCTGTTTCCTTTTCCATGAATGACGCAAGCGATTCTATCAGCTTGTCTACCGCCTGCTCGATCACAAGGGTGCTGTCCACGGAGCCCTGCTCCACCATCTCCAGCTGCTCCTCCATCGCCCTTGTCAGCTCAGTCGAGACAATGGCCGGCACGAACGTTCTCATGGAGTCTATCACTGCAAACCCGAGATCGGTCGCCTCGATTCCGCCTCTGCCGGAGACGATGTAGCCTCGCTTGAAGAGCGTTGCAATAATGTCCGCCCTTGTCGCCTTGGTGCCGATCTTTTCCTGTTCCATTTTGGCAAGTAGGCTCGCCTGGTTGTAGCGGTGTGGAGGCTGCGTAAACTTCTCCTCCATGTCTATGCCAAGATTCTTGACGAGATCTCCTGTGTGCATCTCTGGCAGTTCGCGCTGCTCCATCTTGACGTACGGCCTGTAAAACACCATCCATCCCTCGTACAGCGGCTGCCTGCCCTCGGCCAGGAAGACGTGGCCGTTAACGTCGATTGTTATGCTGGTGTGCCTGCTAGTCGCCGGGTCGCCAAATGTAGCGAGGAACCTCTTCACTATCAGGTCGTAAACCTTGAATTCCACGCCGCTCAACTTTTTCTGCGGCGGCGCGACGCCCGTTGGATAGATTGCAGGGTGCGCCGGGTCTGTCATCCTGCCCTCGTTTGGAACGAGCCTGCCTTTTGATAGCAGCATGGACGCCAAGCTGGCGTAACTGCCGTCGATCTTGGCCAGCCCTGAAATTATCTTGCTGTATCCGATTGATGCCGGAAGCTTTTGGCTGGATGTGCGCGGATAGGAAATCAGCGCTTGCAAGTACAGTTTCTCGGCTATCGCAAGCGTATACCCCGGTCCAAGCTTGAATAGCCTGTACGCCTCGCGCTGGAGGTCTCCGATGTTAAAGGGTGCCGGCGGCCTGATGACCGCCTTGCTCTCGTTGACACCCGTTACGCGGCCGTCCCTGCCGACACATGCGCGCGTTACCGCCTCGGCCTCTGCAAGCGTTGCGATCTTGGGCTTCTCGTACTGCGCCGGGAAGACCTGGCCGCCCTTTTCAAATTGAGCAGCAATCGTCCAGTACGGGTCGGGGACATGCAGCCTTATTTCCAGTTCCCTGTCGACTGCAAATGCAAGCGTGGGGCCCTGCACCCTCCCTATGGAGAGGTTGCGGTACCTGCTAGCGGTCTTGAGTGACTTGGCAAGTGCCCTTGACAGGTTGACGCCGTAAATGAAGTCGAGCATGTGGCGCGACCGCCCTGCCTCTGCAAGGCCCCTCCCCGGCTTTTCCAGGCTGGCAAACGATTCCCTTATCTCGTCGTCTGTAAGCGTGGAGAATTTCGCCCGCAGCGCTTTTTCATACTTGTTGCCGCATGCGTATTGCAGGATGTTGTGGCCGATCACCTCGCCTTCCTGGTCATAGTCGCACGCGTGCACAAACGCCACCGCGTCCCTGGCCAGCTCCGATATGGTCCTGATGGCCCTTGCAGCCTTGGGGTTCTTCTCGACCGGGCCCCATTCCAGATCAAGCACCGGGTACACGCTTCTGTTCTTTGTAAGATCGGCAAGGCCATAGAGGTGCCCAAGCGCCGTGCAGACCTTGTAGTAGCGGCCACTGCCGCCCACCACGTCAAAGACAGAAATGCCTGCCGGCCTTGACTCTCTAGCGTCGCCAAGCGCCTGCGCTATCCTCCTCGCAGCGTCGGGCTTTTCGCAGACGACAAGCGTGTATGACGACGACGATGGCGACAGCGGAGGAGGCGACAACAGCTAGGCGATCCCGCGATGAACATATTAACCCGATCCCGAAATTTCCTTGAAAACAATCTTCTCCTGTATCCTGCTGCAGAGGATTTTGCGCTGCATGGCAATTACGCAAAAGGAGAATTGTGAAAGGGTGAGCGACAAGTAGCATGACCCTTCGCTAGTGGACATTGATATAGAGAATTGTTATCGCCATCATGCTACACACTACCCGTGATTCTTCTGCTCAACAATAATCAAGATATTTATAATGCAGAGAGCCCCTTTTTTGCACAGATGGCAAACAACAAAGTCTGCGTTCTTGGAGCCGGCAGCACCAAATATGGAAAATTAAATGAAAGCATCATCGAGATTGCACTGAATGCGGCCAAAGAGGCCATTGACTCGGCTGGTATCACTCCCAAAGAGATCCAGGCCGGCTACATTTCAAACGTGTTTGGCGTTGCAGACAAGCAGGTGCACATGGCTCCTGTCATCATGAGCAACCTTGGCATATCTCATGTCCCGGGCCTTACCATCGAATCGGCCTGTGGCTCCGGATCAGTCATGTTCAGGGAAGCCTATGCAAACGTGGCCGCAGGTTTCTATGACTGCGTCCTTGCGCTTGGAGTCGAAAAGGTAACTCATACCGGCACCGTGCACAGCACTACCCTGTTTTCATACTGCTCTGACTTTTTCTATGAAGGCGGCAACGGCGCTTCTTTCCCCGGGCTGTTTGCATCGATGGCCCGAGCCTACATGCACACCCACAAGGCAACCGAAGAAGACCTCGCACACGTCGCAGTCAAGAACCATGAAAATGGCCTTCTGAACCCAAAGGCGCACGTGCGCAAAAAGATCACGGTTGACGACGTGCTAAAATCGCCAGTCGTTGCCTCCCCGCTGAAGCTGCTTGACTGCTGCCCATTCTCTGACGGTGCATCCGCCACGATACTGTGCAGCGAAGAGTTTGCGAAAAAGAGCGGCAGGCCCTATGTAGAGATCATTGGCTCTGGCAGGGGTGCGTCGCCAGCAGCTGTGCAGGGAAGAGAAGACATCACCACCATCCCAAGCACCGTAGCGGCAGCAAAACAGGCCTACAAGATGGCCGGCGTGACTCCAAAGGATATTGATTTTGCCGAAGTACACGACTGCTTTACAATCGCAGAGGTCATTGACATCGAAGACCTCGGCTTCTTCCCCAAGGGCAAGGCCGCCCACGCAGTGAGGGACGGGGCCACTCGCCTCAAGGGCGAAATTCCTGTAAACCCATCGGGAGGGCTGAAATCAAAGGGCCACCCGATCGGCGCGACGGGCGTAGGGCAGGTGGTGGAAGTCTTTGAGCAGTTCACCGGCAAGGCCGGCGAGCGCACGGTTCCAAATGCCGAGATCGCACTGACACACAACTTTGGAGCCACCGGCGCAAGCGCCGCAGTGCACATATTCAGAAAAGTTGACAGGAAATGATGGAGAAATTGTCGGCACAGGAAGAAAGCACACACCAAAAATTTATTGAAGCAGCAAACAGGAAAAAGATACTCGCTCACAAATGCGTCAATTGCGGCCACCTGATGCTAGAGACTGTGCTCTTTTGCGAAAAGTGCTCCAACAGCAAGTTCGAGCATGTCGAGCTTGACGGCTCTGGCACCGTTGTCACCTACACTATTCAGGCTGTGGCTCCGGAGGGCTTTGAGGATGCCGGATCGTACGCTTGGGTGGTGTTCAGGGTGGACAACTCGCAGTTGAGGGCGTCGGGGTTTCTGCCGGGCATCAAGACACCTGCCGACTTGCCGATAGGCACCACTGTCAAGGTCGTCGGCTACGACCAAAAGCACGGCCTGATGCTCCAGAAGCAATAGCAGCGGCCTCTCTATACCTGTTTTTTTGTTTGCGAACCGGCGGGCATACTCATCTTTTTCTCTTTTTTGCGTGTTGTGGATAAAGCACCACACAGCATCCTTCACTAGATCAGAAATATTGCCGATCACATAACATGATTGCTATCTGATGCTGTTTAGCGGCGAGAGCAGTGCAGTCAGGATCATGACCTGGCCCAAAGAAAAAAAATCTGGGGGGATGCAAGCATTTCCCCTTTTTTTCTTGTTGCAGAGCCGGACCCGGGCGAACACATATTCATGCCCCTGCAGTCGCAACGGCACCTTGGTTTCATGGCAGCAGAGAGGGTTGGGAGGCAAAACCACCAAAACAAGAAGATCCAGCGTAGCAGCAGCTGCGCATTTTGTAAAAAACTGTCAAGGGCAGTTTTCTTATTCCAGTTGTTGGAGCTTCCCTCCATATGTTGCCAGCTGACGTTGTTTGCGGAAAATGTGGCTCGATCGTATACCAGATGCGGATGCTAAAGTCGGTCAAAGACGCACTCCGCCCAACGAACGGGCGCTGCCCGACCTGTGGAGCCGCGCTCAACCCTGGAGACTTTACAGTAACTGTCAACAAGCGTTAGTTAGCTATTGTTGTATTTTGTTGTGCTTGCGAAAGCCGAAATAGTATGCCAGAGTGGCGATCGCTATGGCAACCAGGTACCATACCGGTATTACAAAACTTCCCAGGTCTATCGCTCCCATGTGCATCGAGGTCCAATCAGAGTACTGCATGAGGAGCCCGCCTTTTGGGTCGCTCTCGAGTGGGACCGCCCACCTGTTGGCAAACCACGCGAAATCCTCGACCAAGATTGCGGTGACGAGGTTGGCCATGCCGATAGATGCGGCCTTGATGCGCTTGTGATTGCCGAGCAGCTTGAAGGACATGTCGTCCCAGAGGGCTGCAAAGCTGATGAGGACGAAAATGAAGAGCATGGGAAAGAGGTGGTACTGGTACATGTTGCCGATGATAGGCTCTGTCTCTCTGCTCCTGTCAAAGTTCGAGTCGGTGACCGCCACCTTGCCGTTTGAGATCTGCAAGGCGGGATCCTTGATGTAATAGTACTCGAGATGGGCAAAGCTTATCGCAAAAACTACGCACACCACTGCCGTCGATATGAACTCGATCTTGCGCGCGCCGAGGTGCTTGGCGATGTGTTCTCTTTTTGAAAGGTGACCGTGATCCTCGTCTGCCTCCGCCATCCTACAATAACACTCTAAGTTGTGTATGTGCAATTATCGCTATTAACGATACAACTTTTTTCGTAGCTCAGCTTTGTCGCAGCTTTTTGTACACAGAGTACAACATTAGGAGTTTTCCAGCTTTGTTTCACCTGATGGTAGTAAGTATGGGAGGAGACAAGCGCCAGCAGTTCATGAGCCAGATCACCAATGCTACGGGAGTGGTTTACAACCAGCTCATGCGCCTCAAGACGCTCGATCAAAAGTTCGCCAAGACTGAGGCATACTATCTAGAGCAGATAGCGTCTAACATCAAGTCAGGAAACAACGCCCGCGCAAAGATCTTGGCGATGGAGCTGACGAACGTGAGGCGGCTGCGTAGGACTACTCAGCACACTGGCCTGGCGCTTGAGGCGGTTGTGATCCGCTTCAGCACGATCAACGAATTTGCCGAAATCCTCGACACCATCGAGCCCACGGTTGACATGATAAAGGGCATCCAGTCTGAGCTGAGCAAGGCCATCCCGGCTGCCGGCCAGACGCTCTCTGAGGTCTCGGAAATCACCTCTGACGTGCTTATCAACGCAAACATCAAGGCAGAAGCCAGGATCACGACTCCTGTGGACCAAGACGCCCTTTCCATCCTCAACGAGATCGAGGGGGTGCTGGAGAGCGAGGCAAAGGCCAAGCTCCCAGAAGTGCCGATGAATATCCCCTCTCAGGAAGTCAAGAAAAAGGAAGAGGCGCCTATAGAGGAACAGGGCGTGCTGGTATAGAGCAAGAGCTAAGATAATTGACCAAAAGGTCAATTGGCCCAAGTAGGGCCGATCGTACTGTTAGTAAAAAATATTTTACAAAGGTGTTTTAATCATTTACCTTGATAACGGGGTGCGATGGAACAGATGGGTTTTGACTCTCAATCAACAAGAGATTCCAGGAAGGGTGGAGTCTTAGAATCTGCGTCAAAGCGTGTAAGAATGATTTTCTCTGTAATGGCCAGCCCGAACAGGATCGACATCCTGCGCATTCTCAACACAAAGGGGCCTCTCACTTATTCCGAGCTCAAGGCGCTTGCCGGCTTTAAGTCAAAGAAAGAGTCAGGCAAGTTCGCATACCACCTGAGAAAGCTGCTAAGGCAGCTGCTAGTCTCTCTCAACAAGACAGAGCGCCGCTACACAATCACCAACCTTGGCAAGCTCGTCCTGAGCCTGGCAAGGCAGATCGAGGAGCGCTCGATAATCGAGAGCGGCAAGATGTATGTCAGGACGAGCAAGCATACCATCGAGGAGTTCAACTCCCACAAGATAATCCAGTCGCTTGTGAGGGAGGCCAACCTGCCTCTGGAACAGGCACACAAGATCACAGAAGAGGTGGAGAACAAGATCTACAAGTTCCAGACCGCCTACCTCACGTCTTCTCTAATACGCGAGACGGTCAACTCGGTTCTAATAGAGCACGGCCATGAAGAATATAGGAACAAACTTGCGCGCCACGGGCTGCCGTCGTCAGACATTGTCGAATTGCTCTCGGCCGAGGGCGCTACAGTAGACGCCGCGATGGCCAGGGCCGCCGGCTCGATCTTTTCCGAGTATCTCATCTTCAACACCCTCCCAAAGGATATCGCAGACATGCATCTTGCAGGCGAGATAAACATCTCTAACCCTGGCGTATGGGGCCTGCTACCCGACACAATCTTTCTTGACCTGTCTGAGCTCGAGGAAGGCCTTGATCTGAAGGGACGCTTTCTGGGCGTGACCCGCATTCCCGCGATAAAGAGCTCGGAGGATGTGGCTGCAGCTCTGCCTGCGCTGGTATCACTCCTGTCAAGGGAAGCGTCGTCTGAAGTCGTGCTTGAAGGCATCGTGCCATCGCTGCTAAAGAACATCAAGGACCCTGAAGACATTTCATCACGCTTTGCAAGGGCACTGTCTGCTTCATCCGCAGCTCCATCGCATTCTGCCAACGGCATGCCGACAACAACGATCGTCGTGCCCGAGCTTGACGCCCGACAGCTGAACGCGCTGCTCGACGGCTACAAAAGATACGTGGATGTCACGCCGGTGCCAAGGATCGGCCTGGCACTGACAGGCACTGTGAACGACAGCCTAGATCACATCGTTGCGGCGGTGCGTAGCGGAGGGATCGTCTTGATGGGCAAGGGCGGCGTGCGGGCAAGCAGCGGCATCCGCAAGGCAGGCAAAGGTGGCGCCGCTCCCGCAACGATGTCACTCCATTCGCTTTCGATAAATCTGCCGCGACTAGCATATGAATCGAACAAGGACGAAACATACTTCCGAGCAAAGCTCGCGCTCATGATCAAGCCGTCGCTTGCCGCAATGGCGGTGCGCAAGAAGACAATTGTAGACTATGTCAAGAAGGGGCTGCTGCCATCGCTTGCAAGCGCGACCCAGTCAATGCAGCGCGGTTCATCTGCAATAGTGATCAACCTTACGGGTACAAGGGAGTCTGTCTACAACATACTTGGCGAGTCTTCTGGCGACATACTGCAGAAGGTCCTGAAGACAGCGGTCGAAGTCGCTGCCACGCAGGCCAAGCCGCTTGGCGAGGAGGGAGCGGGCATCTCGATGGTCGCTGACAACAGCGGCACAAGGTTTGCCAGCCTCGACTCGGAGAAGTACGGCAAGGTCTCGCTCCTGCAATCCCAGAATACCACCAGCTATTCCCAGGGAATGACGCTCAATGGCAGGGAGATCCTCTCAGACAGGGCTGCAATCCAGGAGTGCATGGCAATAGACAAACAGCTGAACGGAGGCTTTGTGGCCAGCCTGGACGTCACCGACCTGGAGACAGCTGCCGACATAAAGGGCGCGCTTGAAGCAGCATCAGAGCTGCCGTTCCTCCGCCCCCGCATCAGGCTTTCAGTGTGCGCTACATGCGGCAGACGGTCAAAAGCTGCTGCAGAAAAGTGCGAGCACTGCAAGTCGCCGCACAAGCTGGCAGTGTACTCGTAATTTCGACAACAGCGGCAGCAGCAACTGCGACTGCAACAGCTGCTGCTGCCGCGCCGCATCATCATTCTTTTTCAGAATTATGATGATAACGTAAACAGGATGCCGACGTTTGCAGATTTTGTAATTGCAGAACTTTCTTTTCAATTATTGGAAATATTATACTCCTGTACTCGGATTTCAGCTTGGTTTTACTTTATTATTGGAAAGGTACACTTATGCTGATTAATGAGTACACTTCTTTATCTAAAAGATATAAGTACTAGTGGTTTATGGTATAGTGCGGGATGGCGGGAGTTACTGAATTTAATAATAATTCCAAGGAACTAATCGCGCAGATACGCAAGCGTGATGGACGCGTCGTAAACTTTGAACAGTCAAAAATTTCCAATGCCATATACAAGGCACTGGTTGCAACTGGCAAACCGGATTATCCGCTAGCAGAAAGACTAGCTGCCAGGGTAGTCCAGAGGATGGTCCAGGGCGAAAAGACGGTTGTTCCAAGCGTGGAAGACGTACAAGACATGGTGGAGTCGATACTGATAGAGGAAGGGCTGTCAGAGACGGCAAAGGCCTACATACTCTACAGGCACGAGAGGCGCAAGCTGAGAGATGAAAAGATGAAAGTCCTCAACAAGCGGGACCTGGACGAGGTAGACAAGGCGTTTGACCTCAACTCACTGAGAGTGCTTGCAGCCCGCTACCTGCTGAGGGACGGCAACAACGAGATAATCGAGGGCCCAAAGCAGATGTTCGAGCGCGTCGCTACGCTGGTCGCAATAGCCGATGTCATGCACGATCCCGCCGTGTTCAACCTTGCTGGCGGCCACACGCAGAGCATCGAGGAAGCCGAGCGCTACTATTCAAAACTGGACGACTTTGACAACAAACTGCACATCGGCTCTTACTATCTTAACAAGTACCACTTTGAAGCCATCATACGCCATTACATCCACTGCGCGCAGCAGGGCCAAATGAAGATCAGCTTCAAGGACCTGCTCAGGCTCATTGCAGAGGGCAAGATGGCACAGTATGAAGAGCAGATCAAGGCATACTACAACCTTATGGTGTCACGTGACTTTCTGCCAAACACGCCTACGCTGATGAACGCAGGCGCAAGGCTGGGGCAACTGTCAGCGTGTTTTGTGCTCAGCATGCCGGATGACATGGCAGGCATCATGAAGTCGTCAACAGATGCTGCGATGATCTTCAAGTCGGGCGGTGGAGTTGGCATCAACTACTCTGACCTGCGGCCAGAAGGCGACATTGTCGCTTCAACATCCGGCGTCGCATCGGGTCCAGTCTCCTTCATGAACATCATTGACACCATCACCAATGTTGTCAAGCAGGGAGGCAAGCGCAGGGGCGCCAACATGGGCATACTCGAAGCGTGGCACCCAGACATCGAAAAGTTTGTCACTGCCAAGACAAAGCCCGGAGTCTTTGAGAACTTTAACGTCTCTGTAGGCATCTGGGAGGATTTCTGGCAGGCGCTGGTGAACAAGGAAGGCAATCACAAGTATACGCTGCGCAGCCCGAGGAACAGGGCGCCAATGAGGCAGATAGACGCGCAGCAGCTCATCGACCTGATCGCGCTGAGCGCATGGAAGAGCGCAGAGCCGGGAGTGATATTCTTTGACAACATCAACAAGTACAACCCTATGATCAACGCAAGGCACGGCCCGCTGCGAGCCACAAACCCGTGCGGCGAGCAGTCGCTGTACCCGTACGAGTCGTGCAACCTCGGCTCGATAAACCTCGCCAACTTTGTCAAGCGCAAGGCAGATGGCGCCTACGAGTTTGACTGGCAGCGCTACGAGCAGGCGATCAGGCTGGCCACAAGGTTCCTCGACAACATCATTGACATGAACAAGTATCCGGTGGACGAGATCAGGGTTGCCACGAAGGAAACAAGGAGGATCGGTCTTGGCATCATGGGAATCGCCGACCTGCTGTTCCTGCTCAAGGTTCCATACAACTCTAAGGACGGCTATGAATTCATGAACAAGCTCGCAGAGGCCGTATCATACATCAGCATGGAAGAGAGCGTGGCGATTGCAAGGACACGCGGTCCATTCCCGATGTTCGGCGAGAGCGACTACGTCAAGGGCCGCATCCCCGTGGCAGGCTATTACGAGCTGCCAAAGGAAACCCACACATACGACTGGGACACTCTGGTTGAAAAGATAAAGAAGCACGGCATCCGCAACTCATGGACATCGACAATCGCTCCGACAGGCACGCTGTCAATGATTGCCGACACTGCAAACGGAGTCGAGCCGGTGTTTGCGCTTGTATACGAGAAGCGCGTGACAGTGGGCAGGTTCTTCTACACCGACAAGGTGTTTGAGAACGCGCTCAAGGAGAACGGCCTCTACAACGACGAGATATTGACCAAGGTTGCAAACAACTATGGCTCTGTCCGCGGCATCCCCGAGATCCCGGAGTGGATGCAGCGCATATTCGTCACTGCTATCGACATCCACTGGACCGACCACGTGATGGCCCAGGCTGTATGGCAGAAATGGATAAGCAACGCAATAGCAAAGACGATCAACATGCCCGGCGACGTGACTGCCGAGGATGTGAAATGCGCCTACCTGCTGTCCCATGAGCTCGGACTCAAAGGTGTGACTGTGTTCAGGGACGGCTCGCGCCACGAGCAAGTGCTGCACATCACAGGCAAGAACACGGGCGAAAAGGCGTTTGCGGTAAAGCCGAGCAGGTACATAGTTGACTATGTTAACGCAAACATCAAGGAACCATACGTCCTGGAGCAGATGCAAAAGATATTCAAGGAATCTGGCGTGGAAGAGGAGGAAAAACCAGTGGTTCAGACAGCAGCAGCTGCTCCCCAGACTGCTCAAACAGCAGAAATGAAAAAGCCGTCAACAACAGGAGGGGCACACCATCAGATGGCGGCAGCAGCCATGATGGACTCAAACGAGGACCACTGCCCAACCTGCAACGCGAAGCTGATAATCACCGAAGGATGCAACGTGTGCATCGAGTGCGGCTTTAGCGGCTGCGGCTCGGGCTAACCTGACCGCCCTTTTCTTTTCCTTCTTTTCCTTTTTGCTGTTCAGCTTCTGATAACATTTCTTCTATCACAGGTCAATTTGCTCCTGCAGAATGAAATGAAATTAAATTAAAGAAAAACACCGGCGACCTCTTTCTCGCGCGGGACTGATACAGCAGAGCCATGAAAGCACCTCCTCCAGCGATGGTTGTTGAAATCGACGATGGTGTTGCTATTACTGGTACCGGTGGATATACGCGCCTTGCAGGGATCCAAAGGAGTTGTTGAAGAAACAGTAGGATGAGGACGCTGGATGTTGTACGATGGCAGCAAACCGAGCAACAACCGGGTTGAAGATTATAGTTAAAATACTGCCACGCACATTGTAACACTGTAATGTCAAACATACGAGTCAACGAGAGCCCGAATCACTTTATGGTTCTGGACGCGATAGCAAGGGGCATGAAGACCGTTGACAAGATTGCCAAGGTAACTAGGCTGAGCAAGCCAGAGGTAGAGCTGATAGTTAACGATTTGATGACGCAGAGGCTGATCATCGGCACCGAGAAGAAGAGCTTTTTCGGAGGGAAAAAGATGGAGTATGCCATCAGCCACACCGGCCTCCAGCTGCTCAACGCGAAAAAGCTAGAGCTTGAGAAGCAGGCTCAGCAGATACAGCAGTGGTACAGCAACGGCCAGACGCAGCAGCTGCAGAACTACATGGACAGCAACAGGATGTGGTTGCCGCTGATGCTCTTCTCTGGCATCATGAATGCCATGTTCTTTATGTCCATGATGTCGATGATGGGCATGGCCATGACCCCAGCTGAGAGCGGGCTTGCTGGAGCCGAAGGAGGTGCTGCAGCAGCAGACGGCGGCGGAGAAGCGGCAGGCGCCGAAGGAGACTCTGGAGGAGACTTTGGAGGCGACTTTGGGGATTTCGGAGATTTCGGCGGCTTCTAACCTGACCTAACCTCTTCTTTTTCACCCGCATAATCGTCATCGTTTTCTGTTGTTGTAAGGAACGATAGAGTTTTTCCTGTGCCGCAGTCCTGCAGGAAGCAGGAGCACATTCTGCACGCCTTCTGGCACCGGTGAATATCCGAAAAATAGACGTTAAAATTCAGTACAAGAGTGGAAGGAGCGCTACATCGCGATCAGCTTTACGTAATCCGTCTTTTTGTTAGACTGGAACTTTTTGGTCATGTCTGTTATTTCTTCTGCATCGCCCTTCAGCAGGAATATCTCCAAGCACTTGTCGCCTCCGATCTTGTTGTGTATGTGCGTGCTTATCACCTTGTCATAGTCATGTCCCATTTCAGTAACCTGGTCGTCTGACTTTTCGTCATGTATGACCAGCAATACGGCAAAGATGCGCCCTGACAAATTCTGCCTGTCTCTTTCTTCTGCAAGTAGACTCCTTATGCCTGCCCTTACAATTTCTGATCTGCCGGAGAAGCCTAGAGCCTTTTGCAGCTTGTCAATCTCTCGCAGAATTTCATCGTTAAGCGAAACAGATACTATCGTCAACAGATTATCGTATTATTAACTCATTTATAAATAAACCGTATTTATTATTAAAAACCTTGCAGAAATTTAATAATCAAGAGGTCTGCGCATGGGAGAGCGCAGCCATCGGAGGAGGACGCGATCTCAAGCCAAATGTGCATGGTCTGCCCTGCTCGATTATTAAGTTGCTTATATATTGTTTAGTATATGTTATTAACGAAACTATATATTCTTAATAACCCCGAAAGATGACGCATGGATGATAAAATCATAATCGGAATAGCGGCAGCAGCCGCTGTTGCGGTAGTTATACCCTTTACAATAATGACTGATGACACTCCAAATGACGTCACGCCTGAAGTCGCAGGAGATCAAAAAATAAGAGTTGTCGCGTCATTCTTTCCGCTTTATGATTTTGCAAGGCAGGTTGGGGGAGACAGGGCAGATGTGACATCCATGGTGCCAGCTGGAGTTGAGCCGCACGACTGGGAGCCGACCATAAGGCAAATTTCGGATGCCCAATCTGCAGACCTCTTCATCTTTAATGGCGTCGGCTTTGAGAGCTGGGCACGCGACATAGGTGCCAAAGCCGCCGTCGATGCAAGCAGCGGGCTGGACCTTTTGGAGGGGGAGAGGCGCGGGGCCTTTGATTCGCATATCTGGCTCGATCCAGTGCTGGCAAAGCAGCAGGTGGAAAAGATCCGCGACGGCTTTGTCAAGGTAGATCCCGAAAATGCGCAGTACTACAACGACAACGCAGCCAGATTCACGGCAGAGCTTGACGCACTTGACGCGTCGATAAGATCCGAGCTTTCAGAATGCGAGAAGCAGGACTTTATTGCATTCCACAACGCATTTAGCTACTTTGCAAACAGATACGGCTTGACCCAGCATGCTGTACATGGTGGATTGCCTGAGGGCGAAATTGCACCGCAGCGCTTGCAGGAAGTGGTCAATCTAGCAAACGAATTAAAACTCGATACGATATACGCGGAAGAGTTGGTGGACCCGCGCCTAGCAGAGATCATCGCATCAGAGATTCCCGGTGGCAAAGTCCTGGTTCTAAGTCCCATTGAGGGATTGGATGATGAAGAACTGCGTGCTGGGCTTGGATACATCGACAAGATGGAGCAGAATCTGGTTAACCTGAAGGCGGGACTGAAGTGCAGGTAGTCAATGTCGAAAAGGTCTCGTACAAGTACGAGCATGGCATCGCGCTGGACAACATCTCTTTCTCGGTAGACGAGGGAGACATTATGGGCATGATAGGCCCAAATGGCGCCGGCAAGACCACGCTTTTTAGCTGCATGCTAGGACTCCTGCAGGACTATCAGGGCAAGATCACGATCTTTGGCGAGGATATCAAGAAGAATCGCAAGGTTTTCAGGCAGATGGGCTACGTCCCACAGAAAAGTTCGATCGACCGCGGGTTTCCTGCCACGGTCGCAGAGATAGTTTCTCTTGGGATGGTTGCCGGCAAGCCCTCAAAAGAAAAGATTGAATCGGCACTTGAGATTGTCGGTCTTGCCGCAGAAAAGAACAGGAGGATAGGCGAGCTCTCCGGCGGCCAGCAGCAAAGGGCCCTTATCGCAAAGGCGCTCGTAAACGAGCCGCGCCTGCTCATAATGGACGAGCCGGCCACAGGAATAGACGTAGAGATGCAAAACAGGTTCTATTCGCTTGTGAAAAAACTGAACCAGGAGAAGAAAATAACGATAATCCTGTCATCGCACGACCTTGATGCAGTTAACAATCTTGCAAACAAAGTAGCGTGCATAAACAGAAGCATGTTCTTCCATGGCGACGCGCATCACTTTTTCGAGGATGAAGAGCTGCTGAAAAAGTATTCCGAGTCAAGCATGCAGAGTCACATGCACCTGCATTCACACCAAGGCAACAGATAGGAAATGGTGCTTGAAATCCTTCAGGTCACGTTTGTGCAGCGAGCACTCATTACCGGCGTAGCGATAGCAGTGATCTGCTCCGCAGTGGGCATTTTTCTGGTGCTGCGGCGACAGTCGCTCTTTGGCGACGCGCTTTCGCACATGGCCTTTGGCGGCATTGCAGTAGGGCTCATCAGTAACGTATACCCTATGTGGGTTGCATTCGGAGTCTCTGTTCTTGGTGCGCTTGGAGTTACCAAGCTGAGGCAGTCCACAAAGATTCCGGCAGACTCGGCCGTGGCTGTGCTGCTCTCGTCAGGACTTGCGCTGGGAGTAGTTCTGGTGAGCCTGGATGACGGCGGCCTCTCTGTCAATCTCTTCAGTTTCTTGTTTGGGAGCATATTGCTTGTAACCAACGAAGACATTCTGACGATCCTGCTCATAACAGTGGGAGTGCTGGCTTCGATAGCTCTGCTCTACAGGAAATTGCTGTACATGTCGTTTGACGAGGAGCAGGCCAGAGTAAGCGGCCTGCAAGTATCAAAGCTGAGCTATCTCTTTATTGTCATCGCCAGCATAACGGTGATAGCGTCAATTAGGCTCGTGGGGATTTTGCTGATCTCGTCCCTCATAGTCATTCCAAGCATCTCTGCAATGATGCTGGGCAAGGGCTTCAAGAAGACAATGCTGATCTCGATATCGATCTCGGTATTTTCAGTTGTAACTGGCATAATCGTATCATATGCCATCAATGCCGCACCCGGTGGCACAATAGTCCTGATCACAATCGCCGTATTCCTGGCCATTTTGGGCTGGAGGTCTGCTGCCAGAAAGGCTAGGCTGCAGGAGACGTCCATTTCGCAGCACTAGGAAATACAAGATGCCGCTCTCTCTTGTACAGATTAATAAGCAGCAAAGAAAATATCTGCGCAGAGATGCTCACCTTCTTCACAAGCCCGATCGGGCTTGGGCATGCGACCCGTGACATTGCAATCGCTGAGAAACTAAAGGGGACGGAGGACGACATCACCTTTGTCACAGGCGAAGGCGCAGCGCGCCTCATCGCAAGAAAAGGCTACATCGCGGCAGATATGTACAGGCCGGAGAAATTCGTGGTGGAATCAGGCCAGCTGCAGCACTCGTTCAGGTGGCTTATGGACTATTACTCTTATTACAAAAAGTGCAAGACAATTGCTAAGGAAATTCTGGAAAAGCGCGCCGGCCTGATCGTGAGCGACGAGGATTTTGCATCGATTGCTGTAGGCGAGGAGATGGGCAGGCAGCGGGTTCTGATAACGGACGTGACAGAGACGCATTTCACCAGAGGCCCTGCATCAATGATTGAGAAAAAGATGAACAAGGCGATGAAAAAGATGATGCAGGCATGCGACTACGTCATAATCCCTGACGCCGGTGAGGACCATGACAATGTGAGACATGTCGGTCCGATAGTGAGAGAAGCCCGCGCTGATCGAGAAACGCTGCGCAGGAAATTTGGTTTTGAGAAAAAGACCATAGTCACGAGCACGGGTGGAACAGATGCCGGCAAGTATCTCATCGAGAAGGTCATCGAGGCGCACAGCAGGCTCGAGCAGCAGCTAGACAGCGAGCTTGTCATAGTGTCTGGGCCATCGCTGAAACTGCCAGATTCGCCGGGCCAGTACCGCAATCTCGGCTTTGTAGACAACCTTCACGAGCTTGTTTATGCTGCAGATTTAGTAATCTCGCTTGCAGGGAGGTCAACCATGGACGAGTCGATCGCGTACGGTACCCCGGGCATCTTTATCCCGATAAAAGGTCACTTTGAGCAGGAGCAGGGAGCAGCCCGTCTGGGCTACAAATACGAAGACATTTTCCGGCTCGAGTCGCTCATACAAGAAAAGATCGGCCGCAGGAATAATAATGGTAATGAAGCAATCGATATCGGCGGAGCAGCAAGGGCAGCAAAGATAATTTCAACATTGATTCAATAACAGAAACACGATTGTGCTGTATTGACTTGTGAATTCCATTGCATTGCTACAGAGGGGACAGCCAACGATCCGGAAGAAGTAGCAGAAGAGATGAAAGACACAACCTTGCAAAAGCCCTGTCCATTACACTCTGTCTGGCTTGTTGAGCCACGAAACTGAAACCATGCATCAAGATCTCGAATCATTCCGGGCCTGCTTTTTGGCTAAGGCTCAGCTGCAGGTGTAGCAATAGCAGTTCTATTATCAATAACTGATTTAGCATGGCAACTTCAATAGTGTTGCGTGGTTGCGCACACACGTGCGATCATAATAGTAGCATCCGCAGCGGTTGCATCAGCAGCGGTCGTCGTTGCAGCTATAGCGCTCATGATGATGCCCCCTTCCATAGGCGTGACCGGGCCTTCCCCATCCCCAACCTCATCTTGGTCGGAAGGCGCGCCGATGCACACTCCTCGAACCGAGGTTGCAGGTGCCCAGGTCGGCGGCCGGATTTATGTAATTGGCGGCTTTGACGGGCTTGGCAGAGCCGTTGCAACAGTTGAGGCATATGATCCGGGGGCCGATCGGTGGGACACCTTGGAGCCATTGCCCATGCCGCTGCACCATGCTGCAGCAGCGTCGTACAATGGCACATTGTACGTGGTAGGCGGCTACCTGGAAGACAACGAGCCCTCAGATAGGCTGCTGGCGTACAGCCCAGAAACTGGCCGGTGGAAAGATCTTGCGGCAATGCCTACGCCAAGAGGGGCCCTGACTGCCAACTTTGTCAATGGCATCCTCTACGCAGTTGGCGGGGTAAACTCTACCTTTGGGCCTTCCGCAGCTCCGCTGGCAACAAACGAAGCATATGATCCAAGGACCGACAGCTGGACGGAAAAGGCCCCGATGCCAACGCCCCGCCAGCACCTCGCGTCAGCCACCCTCGATGGGCTGCTATACGTCATAGGTGGAAGGATCGACAGCCTGTTATCTAACCTTGATTCAAACGAAGCATACGACCCTCAGCGCGACAGCTGGATCAAACTGTCACCGATGCCCTCAAAGAGGGGCGGTCTGGCAGCCGCGGCGTCAGACTTTGCCCTCAACATCTATGTTTTTGGAGGCGAGGGACCCACCGGCACGTTCAGTAATGCTGAGGCATATAGTCCACAGAATGATGCGTGGTCTGCTGGGGATCCAATGCCCAATGCGCGTCATGGACTTGCCGCAGTCGCAGCAGCGGAAGGCGACAAAATCTATGTCGTTGGCGGTGGCCCACAGCCGGGGTTGACTGCAAGCGGCTCAAATCAGATTTTTCATGCTGCCCGCAGCTCAAGCGATTGAGAGTGCTTCTTTTGTTGCATATGCATTGTTTGGTCATATGAGTTGCATGTTGCGGCACCCAGACGCCATTTTCTGCTCGTGGAATATTCAAGATGGGTGGCACTGCCCCCCCATCTGTAGCAGTTCTGTTCATCCTCTTCTACTCCTCCACCTCATTTCTTGGCACAAGCGACCGGTGCGCGGGTTTTCCTGTCGTCTCAAAAAACTCAACAATTTCACGGCTTCCTGTCGCTTGTTTCTACAACAATTGTTGCAAATTGACTGCGGCGTCAGACTTTGCCATTCCATCTCTAAGGGCAAGCAAGGATTCTTCTGTCATCCGGTTGCGCACAGCGCTTGCATGTATGTTTTTGAGATGCTGTGGTCAGCCCTGACCTAAGAAAAAAATCAGATCCGTCATGATCATCGTCTTGCATGTTGCATGTTAACTGAAGAATGTATGTGTGTATGTGTATGCGTAAGCCTAAAAGAAAAAAGTTAAATCGTCTGCGGGATCGCAGACGTTATGTTATTACTTCTTCTTTGGCTTCTTCTTGCTGGCTTTCTTTTTTGCTGCCATTGAACTTTTTGTGTAAAGCTCAACTATTTAACAATAGCGAATGCTGATACTCTGATTCAAAGGTATTTTGTCTGCCTCCCGCGCGAGCCGGCGGCGGTTTTTTCTTGCTGATGTCATCACATGCGCTGCAAAGTGCAATAGATCCAATAATCATCTTGAAGTTGCTCGGAAATGCGACGCCGCTGTCGATATTGTCTCTTGCAAATTCTGGTGGACCCTAACCTTCAGACATCTGCGAACCAATATCACCCATGTGGCGTGCAGACCAAAAAAAATCCTGCAGGAATTTTCGCTTTTCAGCTACGGGTCCCGCGGACCCATATCGAGTAATGTTGTTGACACCCTGCCGACAGCTGCCAAGCAGTTCATCTTCAGGCCTGTGAACATGATTTCTGTGCGTATATGTATATGCGTGGATATTCTTGCCGTCCGAACCAGAATAACGCGTCTGATCACACATTTAGTCAGATTTTAAGAAAAAACGTCTGTGGTACTTTCCGTAAAGGCAGTTGCCACATTTGTGTTGTTGGGTTTGTTGTTTTTGTTTTATTTTATTGCTGCTGTTGTTCTACTAGTTCTGCAGTAGCAAATCTGGCACCAACGTTGGTGACCTTGATTTTTGTGTTCTGGCCTGGTTTGCCGCCCTTTACAAAGATAACAAATCCCTGTACCCTGGCAACGCCGTCGCCTTGTCTACTCGTCTCGGTGATTTGCACATCGTATTCTTTTCCTGTTTCTACAGGCTTTGGACCAGAGCTACCGCCACCGAAGCGGCTACCTCCTCCAAAACGTCTTTCGCCGTATGACATTAATAGTCAAATTTCCTTTTGCCTGTCTTCAATATAAATGCTGGATAAGCAATCTCATAGGCGTTTGTTCTGCTTTTCCTTGTAGCGCCTGACGATCTCTCTATCGATCTCTTCGTGCTTTATCTGCTCCCCTCTCCGGCCCGGAGTCTTCATCGCCTGCTGGCTGACCTTCTTCCTCTCCTCCTCAAGGTCAAAGTCGTGTGCAATTTTTTGCAACTGCTGAGCATAACTCTCCCGGAAAAACTTCTCCTCCGTCGTGTCCTCTATCATCTGTCTATATGTAGGATGTCTAGCTATTTATGTTGAGTAGACATGTGCCATGGCTGCTGCTACTGTCTTTTCATGGCGTAAACGCAGCGTACGCATAACGTCGTTTCTTGCAATTGTAGAGAGCGGCAGGTTGTGAGATGGCATAAAGTGATAAGAACACACACGCACAACAAAAACTTCTCTGCTTGCTAGTCTGCTGGGCGGCACTTTTGAATGGAGCGTTAACGAACCGCAATCTTGCGCCGCTCATTACCACCGTGATGGAGCGGGTACTATAAGACAAGCATTTACTCAGCCAGCGAGATCGAAAGCAATGCTTTTCTGTAGGGGTGTACAAGAATTGATTGAAGCGTAGATCAAATTGGGAAGATGGGATGACGAGGAAAGGGACTACGACCGATACCGTCAGGGCTACGGCAGAGGCAAAGGACGGATCGGCGCACGCGGCGTCCGGCGGATAATATTCATCGGTTTTGCGATCTTCGGGATTGTCATGATCAGCTTCTTTGTATCTCGGGCGGGGCTCCACGTTGCCCTTCACGAGAGGGGAGAGGCGGTAGGGACGGTGCAGGTGGTTTCAGCACAGATCAGCAACAACAGCTTTGAAACCCTCCGAAATGTGACCGTGCAGTTTGGCAACAACAACCCTGTGCAGCACATCGGGGACATGGGTCCATTCTCTGGAGTTCTGGTTTCGCCTGAAGGCGACGACTTTGAGTTTGACAGAGTGATTGTCACTGCAAACAACGGCGCGGTGAATGTCGTCCACTACCGGTAGCTACATCCGGTCTTCGGGTTTTTCTTCGTGGCCGCATTGCTGGCACCGGTAAATCTTGAAGCCGATGTGAACCATCGTTCCTCCGCATCTGATGCAGACATCATCCCCTTCATCATCATCATTGTTGCCGCCGCTCAATTCTCCCTAAATATCGATCTGTCGGCATATTTATGGGATGCCGTACTGACCGGAAGACAAACAAAAGCTGTAAGGCTGCTGTTTGGCAGTGACTAGGGGCCAGAGAGAAGATCAAAGGCATCCGCTGCTCAAAAAATAGTAGATGGCAACCAAGGTTGTTGAGCGCACCTACAGTTGGCAATATGGTTGATTGCTGCACACATATGCATCGATCTGTCTCTTATAGTGACTAACGAGGGGGTGTTGGTTTTTTGCTATTTGCTCACGGTTTTTCCTGCTATTGCAAGACAGTTTTCAGATATGATCAGAAAAAGCCTGTTTGTATGCTACATGGGAGAGTTGAGAAACGCTGGTGGCGCCTTGCGGATAATACAACGAGAAAAAGTGAAGGATGATGGAGCCATCATCCTACATTATGTCATCCCGGTCTTTTACTTCCTCTACCAGTCCTTTACTTCCTCTACCCAAATGTTTCTCCAGGAGGTATAGGACTTTTCGCAGTATGCGCCAAAGGTCTTGTCTGCCTTCAAGAAGTAGTTACTGGTCCCCTTTCCTTCTTTGCCGTTCCTTTCCCACTTTGCGTTGTCATCTTTGTCCACCAGTGTCTTGCCGTCAACTTTCAGGCGTATGTGCAGATCGTCGCCGTTTGGCACTACCCAGTACTCTACTTTGTACCAGTGTCCCTTCTTGGCTTCTGGGAACTGATGGCCTTGAGCTATTGTTACATGTCGGTCCTTGCCTTCATGGTCATGATCGCGCTTTGTTATCTTCCATCCGCCGTCGTCTGTTTTCATCACAAACGCAATGTGGGTCTCCTTGTTGACATAGGCAAGCATTGCCCAGAATGAATCCCAATTCTTAGGGTTCTTTCCTTGCTTTTCAAGCTTGACTTCAAACTTGCCGTGGATGCCCTTGAAATCTATCTTGTTTGCGAGAACTAATGTCGAGTGTCTCTTGTTGTCGTCGATCTTTGGCCGCAGCTTCAATTCTCCGTCGTCAACCTTTGCATAGCCCCTGCCGGGATGGACTACTTTCCACTTTTTATCCGGCGAAACATAGCCGCTTGACGTACCTTTCCATTCCTTAGAGTCGTCGTTCAATAGAGTCGCTTTTTCTGCCCAAACTTTTTGAACACCTGTACCGACGCTGGCCGCAATCAGAAGTGCAGGTATCAAAAAAATGTATACTAGTTTCGTAGACTGCATCTTGCGCACCAAGAAACCGATATGTTAATAATTTGTTGGAAGAATTTTCAGTGTCGTATCTACAAGAAAAGAAGATCGAGAGAAATTATAAAAGTGGCAAGACAGTATTTGCCACCATGCGCACCTGCTGCTAGCCAACCATTGTTTCTAGAAAGAAGATTATTTGGATCATGATCTGCTCTGCCGTGCCTGTGACGAGCTGTGACCGATAACGATCGGAGCCGGAAATTTTTTCATCAGAGGGGAGGTGTTGTCGTAAGGTAGGCCGCCGGCCACTACTGCTGTTATTATCAATTTGTTGCGCTTCTCTTGATATTGAGCAGAAGCCTCTAGTGTTACGCACTGTTTATTACAGCCAGCCCGGCCAAATTCTTCAGTATGGTCAGCGCAAGGCTCGGAGTCGTGGCAGCATTGCTTGTTGCCGATGCACTTGTTGCCGCCGGGATTTGGTTTGAGATCATTTCTGCTGTGAATCTGCAGGAATGGCTGCTGTTCAATGCCGCGGCGGCTGCAATATCTCTTGCAATATTCCTCGCGAGCCGGAGGCATACAAAGCGCGATGGCGAGCACTACCGCCAGAGGCTGCTGACCGCCAGAGGCGAGGTCGTCAAGAGTGGAGGGGAAAAGATGATCGCCGACTATTTGCATGCACACAACATCAAGTACGAATATGAAAAGCCCGCCAGCGATTCATCAAATAGGAGAGTAATAAGCAGGCCGGACTTTTACCTCCCCGAATATGACATCTATGTAGAATATTGGGGGATGGTCAACACGGAGGAGCCCAGCAAGAGAAGAGAATACGTCAAAGGGATGGAGTGGAAGATGGCGCGCTACCGTGAAAACGGACTCAGAGTCATATCAATATATCCAAAAGACCTGGGAAACCTAGATTCAATTTTCAGGGCAGAGCTAAAGAAATAGAAAGTTCAGGCGGCAGTGGTGGTGGTAGTAGTAGCGGCTGCCGTCTCGGAATCTGTAGTGGCCACCGAAGGTGCTTTTTCTTCTTCTCCTTCTCGTCCTCCGCCTGCGGCAGTGGCTTCAACCTGGACAATCCTCTTCTCCTTTCCTTCTTTCATCTGCTCCTTCATCAGCTTCTTTGCGATTCTCGGGTTATTCTTTTCAAGCAGCTTGGCAAACGCTTCTTCTTCCTGCAGGTTCTTCTTCAGCGCGCTGATAGTCTTCTTGTCCGCACCAAGCAGCTCTAGCGCCTGTATGCCAGACCTATACATCACCACTTCTGCATTTTCAATTATTAGATCGTTTACCGATTCCCAAACCTCCCTTTCCCGATCAGTCCCTACCTCGTCCATCATGTTCCTGAAAGAACGCGGCGGTTCTGGAATGGGCAGGCGACCGCTCTCTGTAGTGGGAGTTGTTGCCTCCGGCTCCACGGAAGTAGTACCAGCAGCGGCAGCCAGGGCCTGGATCCGCTCCCTCAGCCTCTCCTGCTGCCCCCTTGTCTGCTTTAGGTGGCGCTCTAGGTTCTTCTTTACTTCTGGGACAATACATTGAGACGCCCTCTGTTCAAGCCGCTCAGCTGCAGCGTTTTCATACGAAAGCGCCAGGTTAAGGCCGTAAATAGCGGTAATTCTCCTGCCAAAATCCATCTGCTGAGAACTCTTGTCATTATCACGCTTGCTCTTCCGGCTGCGGCTGCTCCTCTTCCTCATTTGCTACCCATTTGCATACAATGCTTATATGAATTCCAGAAGGATCTGGCCGGTGCATCAGCCGCCAAGTATCTTGATTTCCAGCCTGTCCCCCGAGCTGTTGTAGGCGGCTATCGTTTCGTCTTCGTACGGGTACGCTATGATGATCGAGACTGACCCAAAGAATCCGCGGTTAAGATCTTCGAGTGAAGGCCTGTTCGAGCCGCTTGGGTGAGAGTGGACAGTGCCTACATACGAGCTATCAATGGGCAGGAAAAAATTCGAAAAGCCGGAAAAGTAGGGGCCGCTGGAGGCAAACGGCGGGATGGCAAGCCCGTCAACGGTTATCGTGTCGCGGGTGGCCTTGCCGCGTAGTATCAGGATCGCTTCGTTTGGGTGGTGCCCTCTGGAATAACTGATGATGCCGTTTGCGGCCATCCTCGTTAAGATCACTTGTCTTTTCTTGCTTTCAGGTGGCACTTGCAGCCACATTTTTCCATCCAAGTCTATTTAATGTTGGCAGCATGCTCGAGCCGCTGGTTGGAATCCTGTGTGCAATATTTACACTAAAGTTGATATAATTCTGTGAATGTGACATTATTTGCAGCACTTTTGAGACCTTTTCGATTTACCATCAGATAAAAGCGTAAATATTCGATTTGAGATAATAGCATATGGTAGAGCAGGTTTATGAAAAGCCTCTCCTTGGAAGCTCGCTGAGGCTCGGCGCACTGCTAGGCATAGGCGCGGCTTGGGCAATTTTCGGCCTTGTGCTTGGGGCAGGGGCCCAGCTAGGCCTGCCGCCGGGGACGTTTTATGAAATGATAGGGGTGTCGCTTGGGGTAACTGCAGAATGGCCAGCTATCTATCTCGGGTTTGGGTTGCACATGCTGACAGGCGCGATAATCGGCATGGTCTACATGGTCATATCAGAGCGCATAAGAAAGCTCAGGAACTTTTCCACCGCCAGCTGGTTTGGTACAGGAGTCGCCACCGGGCTTGCAGTCTGGGCTGTACTATTTGTCCCTCTGCACTTGTTCTTGGTCGAGCCGGCGCTGCAGGGCATGCTGACAGTGCCAGATCCAAGGGCTGAGCGGCTGATCGAGATGTCTGATTCGATACTTTATGGCGCGCTTGCGATGCACTTCATGTTTGGAAGCATTCTGGGGTTCCTCGCGAGGATAGTGACATCGGGACGGGATGTCGTGAAGACAGCAACAACAATGGAGGGAGGACAACAGCATGGGGTTCAGGCTGCATAGAAGTAAGAAGGAAGAGGGAGGTCTTGTACACGGTATGAAATCCAAGACAGGCCTGCAGTGGCCAAAGCCTCAGCTGGCGATGACCGGCTCAGGCCTGGCGGCTGGTGTCATATCGTCGCTGGCAATAAGCGGCCTTTTGCTGCTCGTAGAAAGGATATCAGAGCTCCCGCTGGGCACGTTCTACCTTGTACTTGCCTCTGCTCTCCTGCAAACGCAGGACTACAGTGCTGGCACAGCAATGCTTGGGCTTTTGATGCACCTAGCAGCAGGCAGCTTGATCGGGCTTGCGATCTCTGTCCCGCTCGCATCAAGAAGGATTGCCAGGTATGCGCCTGCATACGGTCTGTCGGCCGGGTTTGTGCTGTGGGTAGCCTTATTCGTTCCAATAACCTACGGGGTGATGGTCCCGCTACTCAACTCCATTGAAAGCCAAGAGATCACACAGCAGGTGCCTACAGGAAGGTACTACGAGGTTGCGACCGGCGACCTGCTTGCAATGATGGACAGAGTTGTCACAGGCTCGCTTTCCTTCAACATGTTCTACGGGCTGTTGACCGTCATGCTGACAAAATCGATATACGAATCATATCTGGTGAGAAAGCGCCGCCACCATCTGATCGCCTAGTTGCCTACAAAAGTGCGATTGTCCTCAAGCTGCGTGTATTCCGACCCCCCTACCCTTTCCTCCAAATATTTTGTTGATGGCACATCAGAGCTGTAAAAGAGGCCGCCGCTATTGTTGATGTTGTTGCCATCTGGCACAGGATTGTTGTACGTCTCCGACGCGCTTATTGTTGCCGTTGTCCTATTCTCAGCAATTGTTGAGGAATCGCCGTCGTGAAAGATGCTGCCCCAAGAAACCAGCAGACCAAAGACCGTGACCCCTGCTATGACCGGCACTGCGAGCATCACTAGGCCAAGCGTTGACAATCTGTAATTTTTACACACAAGAATGTTATTAATGATATTCAAATTAGATGCAGAAAAAGATCATTTGGATAAGATTCTGGGCGAGACAGCTATCTTTATGTATAATCAATTTGTTCCAATTTTATGAGTTTTCAAGATCTCGCGGTGAGAATAAACGGCGTTCTCCCAGACGTGGATGGGCAGGCAGCAAATACCTCTATCTCGGTTTTTTACAAGGGATTCCATCTTTTGGTCGACGCAGGCAACAAGGTCAAGGAAAGCGTCAAGACCCCGCCTGACGGAATCCTGATCACCAGCGCAAAAAAGCATCACACAAGCGACCTGCCGACGCTGTTGAAGGAGGGAAAGGCGAGAGCTTACTGCACTTCAGAATGCGCCCAGCAGATCAAGGATCTAGTTGCGTCGCCTGTCGTCATCAGCCCCGGTACTCTATTTGAGGCAGGCCCGTTTACGATTATCCCTATTGCGGCCGACAACCCTGGCACTTCCGGCTCTGTCATCTATGTGATCAAGGCCGGACGAAACAAGATCGTCGCAGGCTGGGACTTTTTGACACTGCCGGGCGTCGACAACAATATCCTGTGGAACCCCGACCTTTTGATCCTGGGGACAGAGACGTACAACGAGCACCCGTCCACCGGCATGATCTCTGTTTCAGAGGCCTATGGAATAGTCAGGCGCTGGAACGCCAAGCTGTGCTACATCTTGCATTATAGCGGAGAAAAGGACACAGAGGATGCCAAGAACCAGTGGCACAGGGGGCCGGCCGGCCCGCTCTCGCCGGAAGAGCTGCAAAAGGCGGTGGACGACCACCTGCGTGTGACCGGCGGAGAGGGCAAGTATGTGATCAAGGTCGCAAAGGAAGGTATGACGTGGAGCCCGGCCGAAGAGGTTGCACAAGAAGACAATGGGCCAATAGGGCCGAGGATCGAGGTCGACGCGCTTGACCAGCACATACTGGCCATCGAAAAGACTGCCAAGGGAGGGCTGACAGTTACAATAGAGGACAGCATCCACGCCCTGACGTCAGAGTTTGCAAATCCAAAGGCGGGCGAAAACTCGCTCCGCGGCGAGGCCATAAAGAGCATGATGATGAAGGGGCCTGAACTGAACTTGGTAGTCTCGGGTAACAATGTCAGGATCGACATCACAAAGGGCAAGAAGACGATGTTTGCAGGCGACATACAGGTTGACGAGAAAGACGCCAGGAGGATAATCCAGTACCTGCATGAGAACTTTCATTGATGGCATGTAGATCCCCTCTGCATATTTATCGCCTAGATTGTTGTTATATTTCAGATGATTACAATGGTTAAGTCTAATATTGCGTGACCACTGGATCGATGAATGATTTCACTACTGACAGGCATCATGAAAAAAACAGCAAATTAAAGGCTACAGCTGTAGTGAGCCTCGGGCTGCTCCTGATAGCAACTGCATTTGCGTTCCCGCTGGTTGGAGGCGGCATCACCGGAAGCAACATTGCAATGGCGCAGCAGACGGAACAACAGCAGAACCAGACGCAGAGCCAAAACGCCACGACAATAGCAAATACGACTATGACAGACATGTTTAGGGCACAGGGCGTGATCACCGGCATGATACAGCAAGGAGGCGGAGGCGGCGGCCAGCAGCAGAACAATACCACTGCAGGTGGCAACCAGAGCAGCGCACCTCAAGCCAATACGACGCAGGCTACCGGTTCATCGTCATCAACTCCGTTCCTTCTGGGAGGCGCCTGGAACATCAATGTAGAGAGCGGCAATGTGACCGATTTTAGAGCGAACTTTACCATGGTAAGAACCGACGCCACAGACCATCACAACATGTTGTTCACCAACTTCAGGACGGGCAACGCCACGGACTTTGTGCTTGATCCTGCGGGCAAGACTACGATAAACGGTACAGCTGATGTTGCGGTAAACGGCACTGTAGTATGGCCCGGCATCGATACCACTCTCACGATAGAGAAGGCCAGAGTCATTACGATACAGCCAGAAGAGCAAGAGGTCCGGCAGCATTTCCAGGATCAACCAATCTACGGTATAGTACTCCGTGCGACTGGCGCTAACGGAACCACAATAGTTGAAAGTACGCCAGCTGGAGGCAACCAGACCCAACAGGAGGGCGGTGGCATACTCGAGCAACTGACAAAACCTTTCCAGGACTTGTTTGGATAACCTGATGCGTTATCCTCTCCAACTCCCTCCCTCCATTATTTCTCATTTTTTCAGATCTATCTGGCACTGAGCGGTGCGCATAAGAACCGACAAGAGAGTGGTCAATGAGGCAAAACAAGCAAACAAACGAGATGCGTAGAGACCCAAACATAGATTCGCACAGACGAATACGATGGACGATGTAATTAACAGATTATTGCCATCTATCTGTATGTGTGCATATGTGCGCGCGCATGGATGGCCTGCCATGAATATTTGAAATTCTTTTATTGGATTTTTTCCATTCTTCTGGCAATGTCATCAGCAAAAGACCGAGACAATACGGGGATACCCGTTGCATGCAGCAAGTGCAACGAGACCTTCCAGTCGGACTCTGAGTATGTGGTGCACTACAACGAAGAGCATGCAGAATAGCGCATAGCACATAGTACATGGCAGGATAGGACAAACAAAACATTAACTAGATTTCAGCGCCATCATCTTTTTGGACGATGAACAAGGGACTTGTGCTGGCTGGCATTGCAGTAGTCGTAATATCCAAAGTCTTAATCTTAAGATCCATACTGGTTGACTCGCCAGCCTACCAGAAGTGTCTGTCCGCTAGCGGCGTGGCTCAAGCATGCGGCACCGACCCGTTTACGTATTTCATAGTCGGCTGGTTCGTCACGGTGGGAGGTTTTGTACTGTTGGTGTTCGGGCTCAGGATGCCAACCACGCGAAGAAGCATTTCGCGATAATGCCGTGGCTGGCTACTCCGCTACTACTGCACTACTAATATTACTTACCTTTTCTTCACCTGAGCCCCGCCCCTCACATACTTTTCAGTCCACTTTAGCTTCCTTGCGTCCCGGCGGAGCACGAACAAGTTCTTGTCGCATTTCTTTGAGCACGTCCACAATATGCGGCCATCATTTCTGACATGCATCGTTCCTTTGCCACTGGGGATTGTTGAGCCACAAAACGAACAGTTCCTAAAGGAAGGCAATGTGGCTCTGCTGCTGGTAGTTCTTCTCACCATATCTTTCGCATACCGCGCAGCGATTGTTTTAAAGAGTTCGCGCGGACCTGTTATCTTGTTGCAAGCAGCCTGCTTCTGGGTTCAAACTCGTGCATCGTAAGCAGGGCAAACATATCTTCCAGATCACAGCAGTAACATTCGTTTTTAAGGCAATCTGCTCGCGAATCATGCGAGCACAAGCCGCATTTGCAATGATGCAGATCGGATGACAACGTTCATGATCTATTCTTTTGACTTAAAACGCCTGTCGCAGATAATTCTGTCATACGTTAGTCGAACTGGTCAATAGACGATTCTTATTGAACGTACTTAGGATGGCAGGCTTTCGTTTAGCATGAGCGCCAAAAGCGCAGCACGCAGCTCCTTTCCATAGGATGCCTGCTTGAAATAAATCGCGTTTTTCAAATGGTCTACCGAGTGCGAGATTTCGTCAAGACGGGGCAACGGGTGCATTATTGCGACATCTTTCTTTGCTGCCTTTTCTATTGTCTTTTCCCCTATTGTGTACGAACCGCGTACCTTTTCATACTCTTGCACATCGGGGAAGCGCTCCCGCTGTATCCTGGTGACATATATTACGTCGGCCTCTGGAAGCACCGCTTCAAGATCGCTGTGCTCTTTTATCTTCATCCCACCTTGCAGCTCGTAGATCGACTCCTTCCTCACTCTGAGGGACGGCGGCGACACAAGGTGGATGTCCACATCGTAATTCGAAAGCCCGTACAGCAGTGAATATACAGTCCTGCCGTATTTCAGGTCGCCCACTATGGCTATTGATAGCCCGTCGATTCTGCCCTTCTCCTTCAAGATCGTGTAAAGGTCAAGGAGTGCCTGTGTAGGGTGCTCCTCGCTCCCGCTGCCGGCATTAATGATTGGGTTCTGCGACAGCTCGGCTGCAAACCTGCTTGAGCCATCCATGGGGTGCCTGAGCAGTATTACGTCCGAATATAGATCCATTATTCTTATGGTGTCGGCTAGGCTCTCGCCCTTTTCTACCGACGAGGACTTTAGATCCGCAATGCCGATCGAGCTGCCCCCAAGCGACGCCATGGCCGCTTCAAAACTCATCCTCGTCCTAGTTGACGGCTCGTAGAAAATGTAGCCAAGCGTCCTGCCCTTGCCAAGCTCGCCCCTCTCTGATGGCTTGAGCGACCTGAGCCGGTCAGTAGCGTCAAACACGTACTCCAGGTCGCCTTTAGAAAAATCCTTTATCGAGACAATGTCCTTGTCAAAGAACGGGTTGCTGGTAGGAGGCATCTCTCACTGCCTTATCGAAATCAGGCTGTAATAAACACTACTTCTTGCTCTCGTCGTATGCTAGCGCAAGAGCGCGTCAGTCTTTGCGGCCATGATAAAGTCGTTCTTGTGCAAACCCTTTATCTTGTGTGTCCACCAGCTGACGGTCACCTTGCCCCATTCTGTCAGTATGTCTGGGTGATGACCTTCCTGTTCCGCGATTGCGCCCACTCTGTTTGTGAAAGCAAGTGCCTCTGCAAAATCCTTAAACGCAAACGACTTTTCCAGCCGCTTTATGCCATCCTTTTCCACAACTGACCAGCTCTGCAGTTGCTCGTAATACCTGTCGATCTCCTCATCTGTGAGGGTCGGCACGCCGCCCTGGCAGGGCACACACTTCATTTCATCAAGAGACATGATATATTATCCCTGTTCGGTTAGCAGCAATCTCGCTTTTCTGCTTTACTGCTATGAGCAAACGGTAATCTCCTTCCTCCTGCCATCAAGGCATATCCTGTAATTATCAAGCAAATCCCTGCCTATCAGCGCTGTGGCAGGAGTGCGCTCGGGCAAGTCGAGGCATCCCACGTGCACGCTTTCATAGAGCCTGCCAAACAGCTCGATCGATACTTCATAGTAGGGAATTTGTATTATGCCGGCTCCCGTCACAGTCTCATCGCTCCCTGCAAAGGATAGGTTCATCTCGTTTGCGATGTAGGTAGGTATTATCGTCTTCGAAGACGCAAAGTCAAGGTGGGCATCGACGACGATCTTTTTGTTGCTGCCTGCATCGATTATCCCCATGCTGACGAGCGGCAGGTTGTTCTTGTATTTGATGGTGATTGATTCTGTCTCGGAAGCCATGCATTATAATAAATGTAAATCTGGGATAAGTAGATGTGCATGATATCATGGTCATTATCGGCTTTTTTCAAGCCTTTCGATCCGCTTGCCTAGCAACTTTACCTCTTCTCTCAGCGCGTCAACCTCTGACTTGATCTGGGCAAGCATCTTTTGCTGATCGATGTCACTTGCAAACGTATGTGGAGCGACTGCGTGAGCCTCATCTGAGATTTCGTATGGCGAAGACTCCACCTTACCGGCCTTGATAGGCTGCTCGAAGGTATTGCGAAACTCTATGTCGTCCTCCTGATCGTTTAGCCGGTTTGTCTCCTTGCGCTTTGACATCCTTTACACTGGTAATGACGCTCATTCGATTTAACCTTTGCAAATCTCAAAAAAATCTTCGGCTGATTGGGCATTTTGGGTATTCCCCTCTCCCCAGGATGATGGAGGCAGCATTCCTATGCCTCTTTTGTGTGTCAATATGCGTATGTGTGTATCATGACAATAACAATACTCTGGCTGAATGGCCGTATGCAAAGGGACTGGCATTTTCTTGCAGTCGATTATCAGATAAACAATTTATCATCCGGCAGCCATTAATAATATAGTAGGATGCAGGAGGGAAGAAGAAAATAAGAAAGGCCAAACAACCATCCCGTGATCCATTTGAACGCACTATTTTTACGGACGACCAGGATATCGCTTTTCTCAAAGACGACGCAATATTTTCTGACACGTTCAATGCGCGCAGAAGGGCTGTAGACGAGCTGGCGAAACGCTACAAAAAGAGGGCTATACCTGCAATCCGCGAAATTATTTCCGTCAGCAGCACCATTACTGGTCAGGATAATGAAATTTTCCAAAAGTATTGCCGGCTGCTGATAGAGGAATTGCTGGAAGGCTAGAGGAATGAGATGATGCCCGGAAGGCGGGCAACTGGAGTGATGGTGAAGAAAGCACCTGTTCCTCCCGGGCTGGTGTGCTTTCGGGTGCCCCTCCGGAAGGGCGGGAAAAACTTGTCGACGAACGCCGATATATGGGTTCCGGATCTATTGGCTACTTGATTTATCAATACACCACCTTTTGGCTTGGCAATTTACAATACGGTGGTGGCGCGCAGGTGGATCAGCGTGGTAGATTATAGATCAAGCCTGCCGACACGAATATGTGGCAGAAGTGAAAAGACCCCCGCCCTCCTCTGCTTGCCTAGCGCGGTAGGGTTGACTACAAAGATGCGAACCTGGACAAGCTCAGTCAATCCGGGGCATGGACATAAGAGCGGATCAAGAGATTCAACGCACAATGGCTGGATAGGCTGATGAAGGATCTTCCAAGAAGAGGCAGACCATCAGAAGAATCAGAACAGGCTCTCATATGACAATCATGCATCCGTTGTTTCGCTCTCATTACGATGATTTCAGAATGAGACAGGCGGATCTAGAAAATTGTGTCTAAACGTTTAACCTGCATTGCACGCGGCAGATCAACAGCAATGTCATGCCATCGAGTCACAAGCGGCGAAAAATGCGCAGGATGAGGAGACAGGCAGAGAACAACAATAACAACAACAAGACTGATAGGCAAGATCCGAACAAGCCGCATTCCACAGAGGTCTTTGATTCTTCAAGATATGATGCGATGGATGACATGACAAAAGGCTCAACAATGACTGATCAGCTGCCTGACAAGCAGCGGGCCATGATGATGGATGTTCAAACAAAAGAGCCGCTTGACCCTGGAGAAATAGCGAATCAGGCCATAGTTGGAGAAGCTACGCCGGAACCATCTGACGCAAGAATAAACCCAATGATGACAGAAGAGAGGGCAAGAACCAAGCGCGAAATAAATGAAGAAATGGCAACTTCATCTTCTTCACCGCCTGATGCTGGAATGGAAGAAAATGCGCGAGAGGAAGAAGTAAGGGTGATTGAGCACAAGAGCGATGGCTACTATGATGCAATTCCGGAATTGACAACGGTCATGATGCGCCAGTATGCCGAAATGGCAACTGCTGGAATGAGACTTTATGGTCAGTTTCTGAAAAGCTCGGCAGACACAGCAAGATTGTGGTTTGGAGCGTGGTGGCCATGGCTATAGAGGTCCCGGTGCGGTTGGAAGCAACAGTCCAACTATAGTTGCTGCGATCCAGACAATGACGGCGATAACAAAAGCCCTGAGCCATCCAACATCATACAATCCCCTTAGAGCCAGCAGCCAGACGATGCCGCCAACTATCGCCGCAATCCACCCGGTCCCGAACAGGAAATAAACTATTGAATACACCACCGTACCAATGATGGCTGTCAAGAATGCCCTTCCGATTCCTTCCTCTTGACCAAAGAGCTTTGTGGTAATCCATATTATTACTGTCGAGATGGCAAGACCGACAATGAAACTGATAGCGGAAAATAATTCGTTTGCCATCTTTTCACTCTGGAGATACTTAGACTTATCCTTTATCTAGATTGTTATCTGTTGGTTGGACGATTGCTCAGCTCTGGCGCTCTCTCATCCCAGCCCCGCATCTTGAGCAAAGTATTAGATGCTCGGTTCGGATGGCAGCCACAAATTTCCTGTACCCGCATCTCGGGCAAACCAATGCCACCCTTTGCAGTCGGGCTGAGCGTTGCTTCAACTAACAAAAGGTAGGCATTACTTCCCTTTAAGCTTGTCCAGAAGGTGGTGACTGTGTCGTTGTCGTCGTTGTCGTCGCCGGTGTCTCTTGCGAACCGCTATCAGGGGGATTTTCCGTACTCTTGTAGTCCTGCAGCTCCGGTTTCTCTTTTTCTGTCCTCTGCGGTGCCACGTCTGCTACTTTCTGTCCAGCACTGCCGTCTGCAATTTCTCCAGTCGCGAATCTGGCGCCGACATTTGTTATTTTTATTTTGGGTTTCTGCCCAATTCTGGCGCCTTTGACGAAAATGACAAAGCCTTGGACGCGGGCGATTCCGTCTCCCTGTCTGCTGATCTCTGTTATCTGCACGTCGTATTCCTTTCCCGTCTCAACCGGCTTGGGGCCTCCGAAACTACGCTGGCCGCCATAACCTCCACCACCACCGCCTACTCCATAACGTCTTCCATATGACATGACTTGTATTGGCTAGCAAGCTTCTTAATGATTTAGGGCCAGGTCTGTCTTTACCTCTGAGCAGATCGCTTGACAGACACACAGGCTATGGATGGCAGATGGCAGAGTTGTTGTTGTTCTGTGGAGAAAAAAAGGAAAAGTTGGGCATTCTTGCCCACATCACGTTGCCTCGCTAGTGCGGAACGTCTTCCCCTCTCCTCCTTCGTCTTCGATCGCCCTCCTCTCCTCTGCCATGCTTTCCTGAGTTGCTGGCTTTGGGCCCGATTCTATCACTATTTCTTTGTCGACAATGTTTTTTGTGGGAATTACCACTGTTTTGCCCTGGTCATCTCTCAGTATGATGCTGAATGATCCGGCATCTTGTATCACTCCAGTCCTGCCATCCAAGGTGACCCGCTGGCCTTGGCGCAGGGCAGGCTGTATCTGCGTGCTTCCCTTTATCATTGCGGGGAAAGCCTCTCTTAGGCCATATGCAAGTCCAACACCAACGCCAATTGCTATTGCTGCAGCCACGCCCCATACTAGCGCTGATATCACTGAATTGAGAACGGCCTCTCCTATACGCAGCTGGGTGATGGCCACCACGAACACGATGGCATATAGGATGCCGGTCGCAGCCAGGCCAATTGCCCTGCCTCCAACTACGCCTCTGGCTGGAAGCTCGCGCTGCATCCATCTGCCTACAAAGTCTGCAATGACTGCTCCTATGGCCAGCACTGCAATGAACGCTATGACGTTTGGTATCCAAAGCCAGACTCCGTTTATTGCCTCGGAAAGCTGCTGAAATTCTAGCACATTTACTGCTGCTGATATGAAGAATAGATAGACAAACCATCTGGCCGCCGTAGAGATCAGCTTAGAAAGGCTCCATCCTATTCTCGCTGTCGACTGTCCAAGCCCAGTCCTGCCCCAATATTCGTCTGCCTTCATTTTCTCGGCGACTTTCCTTACTACCCATCCAATGATTCTTCCTACAAGCAGACCAATCCCTAGCAGGATTAGAGCGGCAACTATCTTAGGAGCTGCTTCTGCCACAGTCCTCCCAAACTCTGAGAGCGAATTTGTCAGTGGTTCTAGCAAAGATTGAGCACCTGCTTGCTGCATTGTTACTATCAACAGCATTGCTGCGGACTCGATTCCAGTTGGTCCAAACATGGGCATCTGCTGCACAACATATTATATGACAGAGCGGGGATCCTACCATTATTACAATAAGACGTAAAAAGATTCAACAGAGAGGATGCAGTTGTTACTCTACACTGCACTGCAACTGAAATGTTCGTTCATTTATTGCCTTGCGAAAAAGAGAGCCAACAAAAAATGTAGCATTTAGAGCATTATCTCTTCAAAGCTCCTGTTCGTCAAAAGAAAGGCATGTTCCACAGAGCAGCAATTGCACCTTTCTTCAATACATCTAACTGTATAACGATGATCGCAAACTGGACAGGAGCAGATCATCAACTGATCTCTGCTTTCCCATAACGCTTGGGTCATGATATATTGATCCAAGCAATTTATTTATGGATTTTATTCGTTCTTGCAGAAAGGGCAGACAAAGGATAAGGGGCCATCATCAGCTGCTGCTACTTTCCTACAGCCTTGTTGGCATCATTCATGATATGCTTGATGGTTCTATCACCCAATATCTTTCCAAGCTTCTCTTCAAACAATCTAGGCTGCTTCCTGATCTCATCCTCGTTTATCCTGTATACAAGTTTGAGTGTTTTTAGGACCAGTCTGGCAGTATCAGATCCGAGATGTCTATCCATACAAATCATGATTGCTTCAGAAGTCTCCTCTTCTTCGCTGGTGGAAGAATTATCAAATGATTTCCTTTTGACTTTTTTTAGATCAAGAACCTGTGCCACCCTTACCAGCAGGGCCATCGGGCTAATTGGTTTTTTTATGTCGACAACTATGCATTTGCTATCCTTCAGCTTGGCAAGCAGCTTCTTTTCGAGCTCGTATGCTGTAATGAGTATGACCTTTGTGCTGCAGTTATTGATCGTCTTTATTTTGTACGCAACTTCGTCGCCGTTCATGTCTCCTAGCCTGTAGTCGAGCAGCAGAGCGTCAACTTTGGATCCTCTCTGCAATTCTTCAGAATACTTTACCAGGCATTCCCGACCGGAAGATGCTGCAATCACATTGTACGATTTACCCAATGTGCTTTTGTAGATGGCCAGCGCATCTGGATCATCATCACAAATCAATACTGTTTCCCGCTTTCTCTGCCTATTTGATCGTGGAACAGTAGCTAACGACATTGGGATGCATCAAGTAGGAAGCGTACATTGCCTTAAACAACTTTGGACTGATTGTTATGGTACTACCATCCAACATTCACCGATTATCTAACATTTACCGGCGATGCTGTTCAGCAAGGGGAAGAACTAGTTGAGAGGACTGAAAATAGGAGAGAATTCTGATACGGAGAATATTGCCCGTATCAGTCTACCACTTCTTCTTTCTTATCATCCGTCCATGCAGCAATATCCACAATCACAGACTTCGTCCGAGAACGAGTCGCACCTACAATTTTCTATACTGTCTACCATATCATTAGTTTGCATCTACATTATTAATGCACATATCAAATAGCGGAGTGAAAAATCATAACGGCCTTTGAGATCGAACAGTCGAGAGTGATTAATCAAAAGCAAACTTTTCTCCAAGACGCAATGTCCAATGTAATGCTTGGCAGGCTCTGTGACCTGTCTGCGGTTCAAAATTCAAGTCCAGTTTGATAAGAGAGGTTCAACAGAAGAGAGACCATTCATCGCAGAGCTGTCATGAAAAGAAAGAAAAGAAAAAGGAAGAAAGTTAGAGTGCAGAGTCAGCGGTGGTGTTGTCATCATCTGCAACTCTTATTGAGCCAACCATCCATGGGTGCAGCGCGCAATAATATTCGTATGTGCCGGCTTCCGCAAACGTGTACTGGAAGCTCTGCCCATTTGTGATATAGCCAGAGCTTATGTTGGCGTCACTAGAGTCCACAGTATGTGGGATTATGTCGTTATTTATCCACGTGACTGTTTCACCCGGCTTCACCAAAGCTGCCTGCGGAGCAAACATCGTCTTGCCGGCCTTCGGGATCAATATCGTCGAAGTTTCCTCTATCTTGTCGTTATTGCCATACTGAATATCATTGCTCGATGCATGATCGCCGTGGTGGCTTGGACTCGAGGTTGGGCTGGCTGTGGGCTTTGCCTGCGCATCTGCCTTTTGCAGACTCCTAGCAAGCTGGTCCTGCCACGGCACCATGTCGATCGACTTGGTCTTAGCAATGTCTACTCCATCAACTGCGTTTTCAGGGGCCTTGGTGACGTTAACGTATGCCATTGTTCCCTTCTCTTCCGGCGTGCCGTGCAGGTGGAGTGGGTATCTGCCCTCCCATGGCCATTTTACTTCAAATATCGCCGCGTTGCCGGAGCCGACTTCCCATGTCTGCACCCTCAGCGGCTGGTTTTCCAGTATGCCTGATGGGTATGCGTCAAATATCGTCCCATGAATGTGGAAGCCAAAGGCAGGCAAGCCTCCTAGATTGATGTAGTATATCCTCACAGTCTCGTTCACTCTTGCAGGAAGTGGGTTGTCCCAGTATTGGTCGGCATAGCCGTTGAACAGAATGTATTCTGGCAGCTCGTTTAGCTGATTCTTGGTGTCGTAATCGCCAGTGACGATAACGTATTCCCTGGCTGGTTCAAGCGGAATCTTGGGGTCAACGATGAAAGCGCCATACAATCCCATCCTGACGTGCTGTGACACTGGCATGACATGGCAGTGGTACATCAGCGCGCCTGCCGGCTCTGCAATAAAGTCATAGACATAGGACTCTCCTTGTTGGACCTCTTGGAACACTCCATCGTTCTTTTCGTCATGGTCGCCATGCAGGTGGACTGTGTGCGGCAGTGGAGTCTCGTTGATAAACTTGAGGATAACTCTGTCTCCCTCCGTTGCCCTCAGGGTGGGGCCGGGGATTGTCCCATTAAAGGTCCATGCAGGAACGCGAACACCGGGTGCGATTTCAAGCGTTGTCTCTTGTGCAATCAGCGTGTAGTGGATCGTCTTTGGCTCTCTCTGCTCGCCTGCAACCGTGCGGATGTTATCATCTTCATTTTCCGTGGCGGTGCCCGAGGCATTCGCCATTGAAAATAGCGCAACTCCAATTCCTGCACTAACAAGTGCAGCTGCAAGCCCTATAGATAAAATAACAATTTTCGTCTTTCCCTTCCCGTCGCTATCTCTCCATCCCATGCAGCTATCGTTTCGGAATATGCATTTATGAAGGACGTTTATTGTGCAAGTAGGCAGAATCAACGTGGTGCGTTCTGATTGCACCGCACGTCATTGTCACCATGACCTTCTGCGGGTTCTGAGCGGCAGGCCGCAGCAGGGGCACCTGACACCGGGCTCTTTTATGAAAACTTCGCATACTGCGCACCTCTTGTATCCCTGCTTGTATGCAGACTCCTTTCCTCCACCCATAGTATCGTACCTGGTGCATAGGCCTCTGCAGTTAGATACCAATACCTGACCCATGCAAACCAGAGTTCTTATCGTTTGAGTACCAACTGCAATCATCTGCAATCACAGCAGGTCAGATCGTTCTTATAACTGCAAGTGCAAACAAGATACGAGATCATGCCAAACACCCGGTCGGATATGTCAGGCGATTCTTCTGCTGGCAGGCACGCTACTGTGACAATGACCTTCCGGATAGACGAGAGCATTATGGACGTGCTTCGTTCAGAATCTGAAAAGCGTGAAGTCAGCCTCAACACCATGGTGAACCAGATCCTGAGAAGGTACACGGAATGGGACATGTACGAGCCAAAGGTTGGCATGATACCGATTGCAAGACCACTTGTTTCAGCGCTGTTTGGTAGCTTGGAAGAAAAAGAGGTCATTGACATTGCCTGCAAGGTGGGCAAGAATGCGGTGCATGACATTGCCCTGTTCATGAAGTCAAGGATGGATCTCCAGTCTTTCCTATCTTGGTTTGAGATGCGCATCAAGACCTCTTCGATCGAGTTCAGTCACAGCCGGCTCGCAAACGGCAGACATACCTATGTGATAAAGCATGATCTTGGCTACAACTGGTCGCTGTTCCACAAGACCTTGCTCGAACTGATCTTCAACGAGATGCTGGAAAGACGCATTGACATCACCATAACGCCGACTACAATGACGATGGTGTTCGAGGAATAACAATAATAGCCAGCGTGTGACTACTGGGCGGCAACGTTGTAGAAGGATAGGCTCGGCGGCCTTGTCATAAAGGTAAGCGCTTTTGCGTGCAGTTCTTTGTGCTGCTCACTTGCGCGAATGGCCAGAAACGACTCCTTGTCTGCGGTCATGACAATTATCCGGTGCTTGCCGTCAGGCGTTTCTATCAAGATTCTTCCAAGAAAGCCCCTGAACTGCGACAGGACTTCTCTGTTGACCTTGGAGAACCACTGCTTGAACTCTGCAATGGATTCTTTTTTCAGCTCAATGTCTGATATTGCAATAAAAGTACAGCTACCTATGCTAGCTTGGTTAATAGTTCTTGATTCCTGTTCGGACAGACCATTGAGTTGCGATGTAGTTGTTTCATGCAAATCCATGCTTTTCGTCACCTGCCCAAAGACACATTATTGTTGTTGATCTTGATGATGCCATGATCAATTCCCTTGCGTTAATGTACTTCCTAAAATTGCCTTCGATATATTAACTAGCGAGTATAGAGTGCAATCAAGAGCAAACGCGTTAAATAAAAATATAGCAATCCTCAGCCACGCATAAGAGTCATTTCACACATGTATGTATTTACCAGTATATGGGATACCTTCTTTTTGGAACTGCATTGTTAAAAATGACTGCAACCGTAATGAGGATCAACGAGCCGAGTATCACAGGAACCATGAAGGCAACTAGCGAATCAATGCTGGTAACTGCGGTTGATGCAATAAAGGCTGTCGCACCGGCGGGCGGATGAGTCAGTCTCAATACCTGCATGGCAAAGATGGAAATTGATACAGCTAGTGCAATCCATACATACTGCGCATTGTCCAGCAGCCCTCCTCCGCCGCTTGTACCAAAATAGCTGGCATGTATGATAGCAATTATTCCTGCCAGGAGGGCAGATATGGCATGACCAAAAAACGTGTTTCTCGGTTGCGCCAAAGGGCTGTCATAGACTGAAAAGAGCAGAACAACTGATGCGCCAAAAGGTGCCAAAAGCAGTGGGACAGAAAAGTGCGAGGTGACAAATCCTATCGCTGCTATGCCTGCCAGCGATCCTGCCAATGAAGCTGCAGATGGGACGAGAAGGCTTTTTCTGGCCATTTTTGGATAATGTAGGCTCTTGTCCCTCTTTCCAAAGATCTTTACGCCATATTTGCGGAGGTTCTGCAACGGCTGTCCGATGTCAAGAGGAGAGCGTCGAGTTTTTTCAGGATTCTTGTGGTCAGCAGCGTCGTCATCGTGCATTGAGTCTTGCGCGGATTGTAAGGTTGTTGCAGTTCTATTTTTCCTTTTCAATCGCTTGCAATCAACTGCAATCAGTTGTTTATCAACGCTAATTTATTAGCCAGACCTGTCTGTAGCTGCTTCGAACAGTGCCAGACCCAGCTGTTGTTGATCCTCTAAAGAGAATTATCGTTGCCATCGACCTCTCAATCGATCATGCCAGAAGGTGCATTGGCACAGCTGCTACTCTTCTGGAAGGCTCACCAGCTGCAGAGCGCGAAATTGTGGTGATATCTGTGATAAAGAATAGCGACATAGTCGATACAGAGGGGAGAGTGGATCATCAAAAGCTAGAGCTGGCCGAACAGGCTTTCAGAAATCTTCACGAGGAGTTGGTGGTAAAGAGCGGCACATTTACATTTCAAAGGAAGGTGCGATCCGAGCTGATCAGGGCCGACGACGTGGCCGATGCGATCTGTGATTTCTGTAAGGCCAGTGATGCGGACATTGTCATTGTGGGCAGAAGAGGTATGGGATTTTTGAAGGGCCTTATCCTGGGCAGCGTATCGGAAAAAGTGGTAAAGAATGCTCCATGTTCGGTTCTAGTTGTAAAATGAAAATTCCTTGTCATTCCTGTTCTTGGAGATTGCCAAACAAAAGAGGGCCTGGCAGTTTTTGTTAGAAACTCACGGGCCTGCCATTAAATAATGCAGTTACTCTTTGGCCAGATAATAGGTTCTTTTTCCAATGATCTTTTTGTCTATGCCCTTCTGACTTTCAACAGCCTGCCTTATAGCTGGAAGGTGGTTAGGAACATAGGATATGCCTTTTAGCAAGTTTGAAAGTGTCCTTGGAGTTTTTGATATCTTTTTGTTTACATGCCTTATGATCTCGTCCTTCTTGGCGTCGCTTATGCTTGGAACGCCGGCTGTGCCTCTCTTTGCATTCTTGCGGCCCCTCTTCATGTTGACTTTGGCTGCATGTCTGCTGTCGTCCTGTATCAATTTTGTAAGACCTTTGATGACCTCCTGCGCCTCGTCAAGATCTATTGTAATCGTCTGACCGCTTTTGAGTTCTAGTGTCACAGAAGGGTTGATTCTTACCATTACTGCAGATGAAATGAATTTGTCGCATTAATATCTATCTGATTAGTAAGACCAAATCTTGATGTTTTTTATTAGATCTTTCCGCTTTTGAAAAATTATATAACTTATTATCTTTTGGTAGTTTGCTCGTCATCGGTTGCCTAGATTAGTGCAATTGCAAAAAAAGAACGCAGCGACAACAAATGGAGATGTTCGTGAAATATACTATATACTATATTGTATTATGTATTGAATGACATGTTTGCAAGCGCAAGATACATTCTGGCGTCTTCTTGCCCTTAGTAATAACGTGCATCATCTAACAATTCAATATCCGATGCCAATTCCATCACCGAGCCTTGCCTCCTATCAGGATCTAGATCAAGCATTCTCTGAATAATGTCATCAAGATCTCTGGAAATGGTTGGATGAAACTTTGACGGAGGGTCGATAGCTTTTCTTTTCATTTTGTTGTCGTATGCGGGAGGCCTCCTTCCAGTCATCATCTCGTAAAAGATGACACCAAGCGAGAAAATGTCTGCACGCCCGTCAATGTTTTCAAATGAGAACCATTGCTCCGGAGCGCAATAGCCCGGTGTCCCACCAATCTCTCCTGTTGCAGCAGTTAGCGCTATTGACTTTCTGCCAATGTCTCTTCCCAGGCCCCAGTCTGTTATCTTGATCTGAGCTCTGTGGCTGTCTGTATAGAGGATGTTGTCCGGCTTTAGATCGCGATGGTATATGCCTGCGTGGTGCGCCTGCCCAAGCGCGTGAAGAGCAGGAAGGATGATGGTCTTGATCGTCCAGTTTCTCTGAAAAACGTAATTGTCCTTGAATTTCTCGTCCATATGAAGTCTGAGCGAGCCACCATGAAGGTACTCCATTGTATACCATGGACTGAAATCTGGCGGATCGCCGCCCAAATTCCATTCTACTATCCTGACAATGTTTGGGTGATCCAGCTGGGCAAGTATCTTGATTTCCCTGTCGAATCTATCCTTGTTGATCTTGCTCAAATCCTTGAGGATCTTCATTGCATAGACACTGCCGTCACTTCCTTGCACCTTGTAGACATTGCCAAATCCCCCGGAACCTGCCTTTTCGATTATCTCGTACTTCAAGAGCTGCTGCGGGGTACACATGTCACACATCAAAGAAAAATATGATGGTGATGATTGTCAATAGACCGTGCGAAAACAAGCAGGCACAGAGTTGGCCTTGCAACCTAGACAGCTTTTTCCAATATCCGCATTTCAGGGTTGAGCTGGATCAAGTTTGTATATTTGTAGGTGCAAAATAGAGGGTAGGAGAAAGTTAGCAGATGAACGACGCGCAAAGGATGATTCTTTTTTCCACTTTGCTTCTGGCAGCGATGTCAATTCCATCCCAGCTACTTCATGAACTTGGGCATGCGTCGGCCTGTTCCAGCTCCGGGCTTTACTATGATCTGAGGATAAATTTCTTCATGTCCAGCGTTGTATGCAATGGTATCCCTGACGACTTGTTATGGTACTACGCCAGCGGTGGGATTGTTGCGGGGATAGGATTTTTCTCTTTAGGTTTGATGCCGTTTGCGGTAGTCAAGATAGCCAGCTGGTCAATTGCGGTTGCCAATGCGCTAGCCGGCCTTCTCGAAGGGTTCTTTCGAGGCGCATATTTCTCACTTGAGGGGTATGTTGCCGTGCAGGTATTTGCGGCAATGATCTTTATCTTCTTGCTGTATGGCTTGGGCCTGCAAAGATTGAGACAAACCAGCAGCACAGAGGCAGCATTCTAGCTATCCCATCTAGGCATTTTCCTCATTATTTTGTTGCCTGTTCTCCCGCATCATCAGCTATACTATTCTATGCGCTGCCAGAGTACGCACTATGTCATAATATCCTACACGGTTGAAAGATCGCGCGGTTGATGTGATGAAATTAACCCGTACAGCTGTCCGCAACAGATCATGATTGCCGGACTTGCGGTGGGAGGGTGCTGCCGCTTCAACCCTGCAAATATAATATTTCTAATACCTAGTCAAATTTCTTGAGAAAAGCCGGCATAAAGTGACCGAACACCATTGTTGTGCGGGTTGCTGGCACCAAAAGCTTTACGTGCTCTCTGTACCTTATCTAGTTGGGGGGGAGCCGTTGACAGTATTCGTCAGCTATGCCTCTGGCGATGAGCGCTATGTCCAGCATTTTGCGCAGGCGTTGAACAGGATTGACGGAGCTGAACCCTTTGTACCAAGACATGACCCGGAGTCCATCAAGAGAATCAGAAAGGAATTGGACGGGTGCAGGTGTGTGGTCGCCATAATGGGAACCAGCTCAAATGATGGCTGGCAGGATCAAGAGATTGGATACGCGATCGCAAGAAAAAAGGATATTGTCCTGATCAAGGAGAAAAGCGTGGCGCTCAGGGGATTCCTGCAAGGCAGCGGTTACATTGTACTGAGGCCAGATGACCTGGAGTTCAATACCTACGAGTTGTTCGCAAGGATCGGCGATATTTTTAGAGGGCTGCGGGTGAAGGTGCGCTGCGGATCTTGCAATCACCACTTTCAGATTCTTGTCCCCAACCAAAAATCGATAAACAATGCCATCGCACATAACCTAATGTTTTCAGCAGACTGTCCCAAGTGTTATGGAAAGGTTGGGGTGGAGCCAAAGACACTGACGTGCGTCGAGATGCGGCCCGAGGTCAAATACAGGCCTACTGAGTTTGGGTTTGGATACTATTAGTAGACAAAAAGTTGTGCGAACAAGAAGAAGCAGACACACACGCACGCGTAGGTTTGAATGAAAGATAAAGAACAACCATTTAAAAACAATATTTTCGCTTGATCGGCACAGATAGATTGGGAGAAAATGCACATGGATTTTGTATCGTTGAAGAGTCCGACGATAGCAAGAACATCTTCATACTCGAAACCGTCAGCCGCGGGATTGCAGACGGGCATGCCATAATACTTGTGACAGAATCTGATCCCCGCCAAACGATAGAAATGCTGCAGAAAAAGGGGTTTGATGCAGTCCAATACATCAATCGCGGCGTGCTAACAGTCTTGGACAATGCCTCTGCGTACGCGATGGCAAACACTCAGCTTGATGCGAGAGTGCTGATCAAGAGGTGGACCACTCTCATTTCCGAGATTAGGGAAAAATCGGGGTGCCAAGGCGTTGTCGTGATAGGAACGCCAAAACTATTTTTGGATACGAACAACATTGACAAATTGATAGTCTATGAGCGGCAGATAGGAAGAAGGTTCAACATCCCGCTGGAGGCCGTGTGCTGCTACGATGCCGTCGTGTTTTCAAAGCTCGGATTTACAAACATGATTCGTTTTCTGAATTACCATGAATACACAATCTATCAAGGCGGGATATACCTCCAGTGGCAGCCCAGCATGATCCTGACGATAATAGACAGGGCGATAGACGATGCACTTGGCCCCGGCACATCAAGGCTGCTTCTGAAGACTCTGAAACTGGTTTACAATGCTGATCCCGGCAGCATTGTGTCAGAGCCAGAGCTGTTCGAGGCGATGCTGCGAGGAGTATTTGGAAAGACCGCAAGCATTGTTCTTGACAAGATCCAGAGGGAGATGACACAGGAGCTCTTGTATATGCGCAATGCGCGGAAAGGAGAAGGCTAGGGGCAGATGGCGTACAACCAGCTTCTTGACTTCATAGACAACCTTGACACAACCGTCCACAGACACCTGGTCATGTTTTACGAGGAACCCGAGTATGCCAAGCTGGTTCAGATGAGATTCATAGATGATGGTCTGGAGAGGGGAGAATGCTGCATCTATGTTGTCCACGACGAGCAGGATCTGCTCTTCACTCGCAGGGAAATGATCGCATATGGTATAGATGTTGATGAGTATGACAAAAGAGGGTTGTTGCATCTCTGTGTCAAAAAGTTCGCACCGGATCTGGAATCGTTCAAGCATTCTATCAGGATGATCCATGAAGAGACGACAGAGAAATTCTTCAACCGTTACAATGATCATAAGCAGCAACGACAGCAGCAGCAAAAACAGCAGCAGCATCCGCTGATGCCCCCGCCTATCAGGGGGGTCGGCCTTGCAATTCCGCGTTCGCTTCCTGAAGGAGGCAGTAATAGCAACAGTGGTCCACAAAAGAGGACAGCAGCTTCAACAATCCAGCCACAAATAGAGCGCTTTCTCAATGATGAAATGGTTGGCACATTTTCAGGCGTGTGGTTGTGTCCGTATCAGCTGGACGACATTGATGCTCATATGGACAAGCAGTGGATGGAAGATGTGTTAAAGAATCATGATGCGGTCCTGTTTATGCCCAAGCTGTCAAACGGCATCGCGCTCAACCTCAAAGACGACGCCTTGTGATATGGCAAGAGGATTCGCTTCTGCCTGCGTGGTTGCTTTCTGACTCTTTATATTTTCGCTGGCTAGTTGTTATGGAACCATTTTTCATTGATGGCTGCAAGAGTGCCATCAGCGCGCATGCTATCTAGCGCAGCGTTAAATGGCTTCACAAGGTCTGATCCTTTGGCAAAGACAAACCCGAGTTCCTCTTTTTCTGTGAGAGGCTCATCATCGATGATCCGGACCCTGTCTGCATTCGCTCCTATGTAACCCCTGCCAGCCACATCGTCCATCACTACCGCATCCACCTCGCCGGCAACAAGCGCGTCTACCGCCTGACGGAACAATGCATATGCGGCAATCCTGTCTTTCCCTACAAGGCCTACTGCAACTTCATAGTTGGTCGTTTCCGGCACGACACCTACCTTCAGGCGAGCATCCGCAGCGAAATCTTGCGCACCCGCAAAGCGATCTTCGCCAGTCCTGACGAGCAGCACCTGCTGCAAGGTGATATACCCTTGTGAAAAGTCAACCAGCTTGGCCCGCTCGGCGTTTATGGTAATGCCATCGGCGGCCATATCGTACTTGCCACTTGCGACTGCTTCTAGCATACCGTCCCACTCTATCTGCACAAATTCGGGTGTGCAGTTGAGCCTCTCGCAAATCTCACTCAAAGCATCATAGTCCCAACCCACCGGGCGACCAGAGGAGTCTATGAAGCTGAACGGTATGTACGCATTTTCTGTTGCAACGGTGATAGTCCGTCCGCCAAGATCCGGTAGGCTATTGCTATCATTATCATCTTGAATCAAGACATCCGGGTAAGAAGAAAGCAACGCGGTAAACACCAGGCCAATTCCCAGAAATACCCAGAGCTTTGCGTCCGACAAACTCTTGTTCTGACTGCGGGATAGGCATGCCAGTAAATGTAGTTTTCTAGTATTGCAGACAGGGTATTGCCACCACTTGTTTGCAGCCATCTTTGCTTCGATAGTATATGCCTGCAATACCGTCTTGCTGCTTCTCATTCGCGCTCTTGCGATGCGCGCAGGCAAGCTTTTGAACGCGCGGCGTGTAGGAAAGTGATGAAAAGATCGACCACCGGACTTGTGTCCAGCAAATGACTCTTTGTGGCATGGATGCACACTATGTGCTACTACTGCATAGTTTGATATCGTATTTCGTACCTGTACTAAAGAGTGCTCAATGGCCAACGGCAAACCAATAGAAGAAGAGCCGACAGTGGATGACATAGCTGACGAGTCATTCATAAGCTTGGACGAGAATACTCTGGTAGCTGAAGCTGCAAAGACGCTCTATGAAAGAGAGGGCTGCAGTATTGTTGTTACCAGGAATGACCCGGAGACCGGGCTTAGGGTTCCTGCAGGCATTGTGACTGAGCGAGATATCATCTTTCGCGTTGTTGCGCAAAACAAAGGCCCATTCAAGATTACACTGAGCCGGATAATGAGCTCTCCTGTGACTGTGATTGAGGCCGGTTCGCCAATGACAGACGCATTAGAAATAATGAAAGAAAAGCGATTCAACCGCTTGCCGGTTGTAACAAAGAGTGGGGAAATGATAGGTCTTGTAACTATGGAGATGCTGATGCGCAAACTACCGTTGAGGAGGATCAAGCCTCCCGCCGATGACAAAGGGGATTCTAATGCAGCATAGTGCTATGCCTCGATGGCTGGTGGTTAAGCACCAAAGAAAAGTGGCATTCCTCTATAACCTTATGCAAAGTTCTCTACCACTTCGATTTGACCTTGCATCCATGGATGTGGCACGCAGTGATACTGGTATGTGCCAGGCTGCGTGAATAGAAACTCGAATGTCTGGCCGGGCATTACAAACGGCCCCCCTTCCTCTTGCGATCTGGCTTGAGAGTCGAACACGCCGCTGTACGGGTCTTCGTAATCAGTGTCTGAAGTCACTGTGTGAGCCACCGAGTCTTCATTTGTCCATACAACCTTGTTGTTAATCTCCAATGTAGCGCGCTCGTCTGGCGGGACAAAAAATCGCCCGTTGTTTTCATTAGATGAGCCTGGTGCAATCGAGACCTTGGTTGTATCTGCCGGCTCAAGTACCTCTTGCGGGACGGTTGGCCTTCTGTTTGCTTCTGGGATATAGAAAAACTGGTAGTAAGCTAGGCTGATTACGACAGCTATGATGAATGCTACGATGCTGATCCCTGCAGTATTTGCTGAACGAGCCCTTTGCATGCTTTTATCGACCTCCTGGTTGCAAGCGAGTAAGTACTGCGCGTCTAAAACAGATCCAAGACCTCAGCACTGCACTGTGGATTGGAAAATATGATATTTATCGGATGACACTTTGACTTGCTATTATTACCTTGATTGTGATTACTGAGCGCCAGTTCTTCCAGGACACAACGTAAGTGGGTTCCGCAAGTCTTTTAACAAATACCCGCGAAAGTCCCAAAAGATGCCTGAAACCATATGCAAAAAGTGCGGCTCTGACCTGCAGCCGGGCAAAGAGATGTGTGGGCTTTACAGCCAGAGCTACAGGATGCAATGTCTTGGCTGTGGGTTTGTATCCGACATCCAGTATCATGCCGACTGTGCCACTGCAGAGCTATTCCTGCGATAGCTGCAGGCTGGAGAAGAATGGCAGAGAGGAGAGACCAGCTAACTAGCGGCCTTGGGTCTCTGGAGAGAGAAAAAATGATAATAATTTTCCGGGCACAGTTTTTCATCGCTCCCGCCACGTTCGATGGGTGTTAGTGGTGGCCAAGGTGGTGCTGTTGTTGCCTGCCCTGCAACAGCGTCAGCTGCCCTGAAGAGCTTGTTTTGAATGTTCAGTAAGGTTGACAGCTGCGCCTGGATCTAACACCACTGATGTCTGGAATAATGAAGTGATGTTCAAAATTCAAGCAAATACAGGCCGGAGCTACTACTACCATATCTTGTGCTGTTTTGCAAAAAGCAAATGGGGCGTGGCTGATCAAGAAGCCATCGCAACTCAAAAACAGCGGCTCACACTGTATACATACTACTAATAATCTTGCAATGCAAAGTCAGGCGGCAAAAATGAAGGAGGGTGCTAACCGATTTCTGTCAACCGACGTTCCAGCATCTCTTTCCATCATTATTGCTAGGATTTTCTATGCTGTAAACTGGTTCAATGTTGCAGCCATATTTCCACTCATTGCGCTTGACTTTAACCAGGATATTGCTCTTTTAGGCTCAATATCCGCGGCCTTTTTCGCAGGGGTGGGGATATTTCAAGTCCCTGCAGGAATATTTGCCGCCAAGTATTCTCCCCGAACGTCGGCGGTATTTGGGATAGCGCTGTCATCCACCGCAGCCCTTCTCTATGGCTTTACCACAGAGGCTTCTCAGCTGGTCTGGCTGCGATTCATTGTAGGCGTGGGCATGGCCTTCTTTTTCAGTTCTGGCATTGTACTCATTGCTAGGCACGCCGGCCCAAGGTCTTCTGGTTTTTCAATCGGCCTCATGAACTCGGCACATTCAGTTGGAGGAATAATAGGGATATTCGCCTGGATTGTCATAGCGCAGCTGGTCGGGTGGAGGCCAAGCCTCATACTGAGCGGGGCAATTGGCATAGCTACAGCCATCCTGATGGTTGTAGCCATACCTAGGGAGCAGGAAGTATCGGCAGCAGCTGCTGATGTGGCTGAAAGTAAAGACAATTCCCGGGAAGCGCCAGATCGAGCTGGCAGTAGCAGCAGAAGGTGGCTAAACACCTCCGAAATCTGGAGGATATTGTCAAACCCCCCACTGGTTGCGCTTGGCCTTATCCTGACTGGTGTTCAGGCTGCATGGGCCCTCATGCTGACCTTTATTGTGGTATACCTCCAGAGCCTCAATGTCGCACTTGAAAACACAGGGGTAATTGCAAGTATTGCATTGATATCTGCCATCGTATCCGCACCGTTGTTTGGTCGGTTTTATGACAGGGCAATCAAGGACACAACAAAGATTCTGCTGGTATGTGGCATAGGCATAACCGCCTCTCTTGTCGCAACATCTATTCCAATCCTGCCAGTCATAATCGCTGCTGTTATTGCGATTGGATTCTTTGCAGGCGGCGCGTTTACCGTTGCCTACGCCAAAGCGCGAATAATAAGAACAGTAACAACCGGAGTCAAGGATGCCACTCCCACTACTACCGTCAACAATTTGGAACTGCAGCCTGAAAAGCATGACAACAAGATATCCAAGGATGCCGCGCTAAACGTCGCCTGGATAAATGGCATGTCGCTTGTTGGGATACTGTGGATGCCGCCCGTGTTTTCGCTTGCGGTCAAATCGGCAGGAGGATATCCAATTGCGTGGTTCCTGTCAGCAATGCTGATCGCGCTATTCATGTTCGCTCCGCTGCAGAGGCTGCGGCAGCGAACATAGAACATGCGATAGCGCCAAGGTACAATGATTATTTTCGTAATCGAGGCAGGATTCTTGATTGGCGGAGAGCGACATGAAGGAAAGAAGAGTGGGAGAAAGCCTTGCACAGCCTCAAACCTGTTGCAGTAATAATAAATTCTGGTCTTGTGAATGAACTCTTGTCCCAAAAGACGAGTACACACCAATGACCATTGTTCTTCAGCTAAAATCAACTCAGAGGAAAGCCGACCTTGAGGACATCTCCAACATAATCGATACAATACAGCGCCAGCATGGATACAAGATAAGGGGCCACGAGATCCAGCAGGTTGCCAGTGTAATGGGGAATACCACGCTTGGTGAGCGGGTCGAGATGATTGCTAATTTTTGCTCAAAGAACGAAATCGAATACCTGACGTATCATGCCCCAATTTTTGAACCCGAAGGGGACAATTTGGGTGAAAGGCGAAGAAGGATGATTGAAGGTTCTATTCTTCAGACTGTCGAGGAAGCTGAAACGGTATGCAGCAGATCAGGTATCAGAGAGGATGCAGTGATTGTATTTCACCTAACTTACTATGTTTCAAGAGCTGCCCTGCCGATAACAAAAGAAGAGAAGCTAAAGCTTCAATCAAGGTCAGAAGAGGCGTTTCTCCAGTTCTATGAAAGGGAAGGTCTTGGCGGGAGGAAAGGGATTGTAATGGCGCTAGAGAATAGTTACCCAAAATACTATCCTGGGTTTGCGACAGCTGGCCCATACCATCCATTAGATATTGCAGGCCTCCAAGAACATGGAATCAAGAGCGTCCTGGATCTGTCACACTACCAGCTGTATGCAAATTATGTAAGGAATGGCAGCGGAAACCAGCTAGGGGATTTGGACAGAGAGATTCATGGCCAGCCTCCGAGCTGGGAGGAGTGCATGGGTATTCTATCAAATAGCCTGGTGCAGCTGCACATCAGCGACGCAAAAGGGTTTGATCCCACTGGAGAAGGATTGAAGCTTGGACAGGGTGAGATTCCGATAAGACAGGTGCTGCAAAGCGTCCATGATTTGAAAAGACTGGTCAGGGGCACCGTGGAACTGGATAACGGTCATTTGAATCACAGTCAGAGTCAGCTTGAGGCAGCCAGATGGATTATCAATAATTCAAGGGAAGTCCTGTAACTTAAAGCTCAAGATTCTTAAAAACCAGAATTCCCATAGTTCATTGAAGTATTTTTCTTGCTGCAACAATGCATTGATCTACTAGATCAGCAAGCGTCGCCTTCAGCAAATGCATATGTGGTTGGGAGAATGGTCGATCATTCTTGCGCCTTTCGCATTTTGTTGGACGCTTCCAAAATATCTATTCTAGATGCCGTTATTCTCGAGCATGCTATTTCTTGTCTTTTGAGCTCATCAAGTTAAAATTCCGGTCTTGATATCGCAGCCGGCGAGCGTAGGGCAGTTTTGGAGGACGAGTTAACTAGCCATCAGTCATAACTCTCGCCAGAGTAACTTGTACATATTCCCACTACGTGACTCTAACCAGATGTGGGCTAGCACATTAGGTCAAAAATGAAGTGCCCTGGTTTTTCGACCTCCTCCGTTCGGTAAAGAACAGCACAGCCCCAACAGCTGAAACAAGTGCACCTGCTATCATGACGAACAGGCCAGCTGTCGCCCAGCCAACAATCGCTAGCGTCTCTGTTTGGGTTGTTGGAAAGAAGCCACTTGTAAGTGCAATATACAGTCGAACTCCCTCGTCTCTGTGAGTGTTTGTGAGATAAAGGGTGTATGTGCCGGCTACAGTCGGCTCCACCCTTGCTATTCCCTGAATAATGTCTGGATCGGTTAGTATCGTTGCACCTTCAGGGTCCACTATCTGACCTTCAACCACCACTGCTGGAGGAATGAGCTGATTTTCATCCGTTCTGGATGCAGTGATATAGAATGGTTGACTGGCATTGCGTATATCAAACTTGAATGACTCCTGTCCATTTGGTCTTACATCCACCAACGCCTCAAAGAACGCATTTTGTGCGCCGACCTGCATGAGGGAAACTGCGGTGGCAATCATGATGACAAACCCGGCAACCAATAGCCCGCCTCCAGCAACCAGCATGACAAAGCTACGTCGCAATACATTTCTCCTTTTTTTGACATGTTAACAAGTGGTATGTGATTACTGGGCTTCGATAACTCGGCCACACCCTCTCATGCCATAAGTGGCATAACCGCATCATGCCTGCGCTTCCGTCTGCAAGTATGGCAAGAATTACGAATTACTCTAGGCACTTCCACACATGCTTCTTCCTGTTGCAATCTGCCTCTCCACACGGAAAAAATCGTCGTCAAGAAAGCTTGCCGACCCAGAGCAATGGTCGACAAGAGATGGTTATGGCAAAGACAAAGGCTAGCGAGGTCAACATTCTCGCTGGCACTATGCCGGGATTAGCTTTGCAAGGTGTAGAGTAAATGGCAGCTATATTGCAAGCTGCACGTGCCTGTCAATATCATTGATCAGCCAATTGTCGGGCTATGGGGCCACCACAAAATGAGTAATCATATTTAAGGTCACTCGTTGATTGCCGAAGTCTGTAAGACTGACACCTTCATAATATAGCATAGAAGAAGATCTAGAGAAATTTTTCAAAAAATCCTAGCTAGAATCTTCCTTCTTCAATGCGGCCAATATAAGGTAATAGAATTTGCACATGCCATAGGTTAATTAGTTAATCGAGCTAGAGCTCACCTAGAGGTTAGGATAATCTCACACCATGTTTAACATCCGACCCCGGGCAACATCGTCTGGTGATGTTGCTGGAATGTCAATCATAGGAACTTCGAGGCAACGAGCATTGTTAAAGTCTAGAAGTGCTTTGATAGCTCGCAACAACAATGCCGATGAAGGAATTATTGCGTTTGGGCTTTGGCTAAATGAAGGAGAGAACAGAAATTCATCAACTGTTCCCCTTACCTTGAAAGTATTTCACCAGGACAAGATGGTTCTACTACATGACAACATACTGGAAAAAGATGTTGTCGTTAGAATTGCCGACGGAGTGCCCTTCTGCAATGAATGCAAGACAGACGACTGCCTGCATGTTGGATTTGCAATTTGTGCAGAGCAAATGAAGCGCCGATCGAGGCTGGAATAAAGCACCACAGCTACAGATAGAGATATACTCAGAACATTCAGACGAAAAAGAATCTGCGGTCCTCAAAATAGAAAGGATGAGCAGACGGACCGTTCAAAAAAACTATCTCTTGCCAAGGTAACATTCGTCGCTGCAGTAGCAACGCTGGCTGGTACACCAGCTGTGCTGCTGCGGAGGCATGTCAACACCGCATCTGTCGCAATGGTTCTTGTACCTGCAAGCCATGCGAATTGTTGCACTCATAGTTCTACTATTTTATACTTCATCGCATAAAAGATTTGTGACGAATTCTTCCATGGTCGCCTGAAGCACATGCTAAAGCCAACACCTGAAAGTTTTCCACCAAAGCCAGTTTCATAACAAAAGAAAAAGATGCAAAACAATTGCAAGCTAATCTGCTTTTCATACTCTAGATAGAAGGGAGAAGTGCAACAACTGTTGTTGCACAGGATTCTGAGACGTTGCAGGTTGGATGGATCTGAACATCATGTGCTTAATGAATTTTGATGGAAAAGTGTTCTTCGAGAAACTCAGACAGGTTGGTCGCCGCCTGCACTATCGACACGGTTGGACCAAGCCTTACAAAGATTTCTAATCGCTTGTTGGCAACTGAATATTGATTGAAAATAAATGCTATTTTATCTCTATAACACTCACTTTTCGATGGCAGAAAATCCCCCGTGCTTGGCGTCGGCCGGGAAAGAAAGACCAAAATGCGGAGCCAACTTGACCGCGTGTACTACCAAAATCCAGATTTGTCTTGGATCTTCTGCGTATCTTTTCTGCAAGTCCACCATTTGCAAAACAAATATCTAAAATGATACATGATTATGAGTATAAGCCAGATATAGTAGATTACAAGCATGCTAGCTGATACGGATTGCAGACAGAAAGATTAGCAATCAGGACCGGTCACAAGCAAACAACATTCACGGGACGCCACACTGCTCAACAAGATGGTACATTTGATCCCAGGTGATTGAAACATGTTGTGTGCGCGTTGTCATTTATCAATAGATGTGTCGTACAATGACCTGTGTAGCTACTGCTACGACATTGAAAAATCCGAAGTAAATCAGAGCAAGAATCTCCTGTCAAGTACGCGCAACCTCCGGACGATGCCGCCAAACCATCTGACCAGAATTCGAGCAAAAAGAGCGCGCCGCTAGGGATAGGAGGAAGATACTATGTTCCTGCAAAAAATCTGAATCCGATATCATCTCCGCTGCGTTGAAAATGATTATCACTATAGGGAGATGATGCGAATAATATCGACATGTTATTAGCAGAATATGGCAGACCTTCTTTTATACGAATGTTTCCATTATCTTGTATTGATAGACATCCCGCTTATCGTTTATTCAAGTGAAACCGGATCCCTTGCTCTCTTGTCAAGTGCTGTGGTGAAAAGAAAATGAAATCTAGCATGTCCATGTCTCGGAAAAGAATTGTGGAAGAGCTGATGCGCTTGGGAGTTTACGAGACTTCATCGATGCACACATTTTCCGATAATGTCTTGGAAGCTGTGTTATCAGAGTCGCAAAAGACTGTCGGTGAAATGTCAAAAGATCCTGATGTGAGCCTGAGGAAGAACTCGATACCAGATCTGCCTCAAGGATTGAGCCAATCTGACATAAAGATACTAAAACTACTTGCAAATTCCAAGGAGAGATTATCGGTACTTGCATTGTCGAAGGAGCTTGACATTCCGGTTACAACAGTACAGAGACGGCGTAAAAAGCTTGAAAGCGAGTTCCTCACTACAAACTACTCTCTGAAATATGAAAAGTTTGGGCTCAGAAAAGCGATACTACTTACTTCTACAAACTGCAAGCGGTCCTCAAGATATGTTGGCAATAGGATCTTGAACGAGAAGGAAGTAATCTCTGTCGAGATAGTGATGGGAGAGAATAACATGAATATCATGTCTCAAGTCTTATTCCGAGAGAATAGCGAATTGCTGGACATAATTGAGAAAATAAAATCATTCGAAGGCGCAGACCAGGTCACCTGGCTAGAGATAGTTGAGAAGCTGCATACAAAACTGGATGCTCCCTTAATTGTACTTGGAAAATGAGTTGCTAATTGTATTTTTTTGCGATCCAGTAGATTTCTGCAAGCTACAATAACTACTCTCCTTTCGCAAGCTCTTCTCTAAACCTAGAGATGAGATAGGACGCCCCCTTGTGGAAACTCTGCCTGAGAAAATCCTCTATCTCCGCGATGATTTCATCATCGCGTTCATCCCAATCGATCTGTCTTGATTCAAGCTCGTCAAGGACTGCCTGCTTGCCCGAAGTACCGAGGACGTCGAGTGCTCTATCTAGAGCATTGGTGATCCTATTTGATGGAATCGTAAGACTCTCCGTCCAATGCTATTAGAATTCTTCATTAACCCATTTAGGACTTTATCTAAAATCATTACTTTGTTATATACCATAATAGATTCTTCCATGATTGTTCTAATATTTTCGAGATTTAGATATAATAGTTTCCAATTGACTTTGAGGTGAATTAGGGTGACAGGATGTCCAATTTGCCACGCGTGGACATAGCAACCAAACTATTATAACATTGCAATTGCAATGATAGGTGTTGTTGTTGCCTTGTAAAGGCTGAAATAATGATACCAAGAGCAACCCCCTACGAAGTAATTCTAATTCCCATCGAAGCTCTGAGGCACCTGACTCTTAACAAGCGCAGGGACAACAAGCTGGTCGAAAAACATGATAGCATCAAGACAGCGTTTGATGCCATCTCCAAAAATCCCTCGAGTTATGCTGTGATGATAGTATCTTCACGAATTGCAGATCCGCCAACCCTCAACATCATAAGAGAGGGAAAAAAAGTCAACCCTTATCTTGATGTGCTGATTGCTTTAGACAGCAAAGGTGTCAATAATAGTGGAACCCTTGAGAATCTTCCATTTATTGATCAAGTAATAGACAATCCTATAGAGTCGATCGATCTGTCACAGATCCTGTCTCTGACGGGCAGTCAGCGAGAAAGAGAGGATCTTCTTCTTGAATTGATGTCACTGGGGGCGGATGCTGAAAAGTTCCGGCAATGTTCTATTGTTCAGCTGCGCGACTTGGCTAAGGGCCTCCGGAATCCACCACTAAAATCCGCATCATCCCCTGACAAGCTAATCTTGAAAGAATTGATTCTCTCAAAGGGAAAAATTTCTTCCTCGATGTTGTCAAAAAAGCTGTCTATACCAGTTACTACCATGCAGCGAAAACGGAAAAAACTTGAAAGCGAGTTCCTCACTACAAACTACTCTCTGAAATATGAAAAGTTTGGGTTCAGAAGGGTGACACTGCTCATCAATACTGTGAAGGGAAATAACGAAGAAGTAGGCAAAAAATTGCTTCTTTTCGATGAAGTGCTGTCAGTGCACAATTCGATTGGAAACAATAACATTGACCTGCATGCAGAAATCATGATCAAGAACAATTCCAAGCTACTGTCTCTTATAGAGTCGATCAAGGCAATGGACGGTGTTAGAGATGTGGCATGGAGCGAAGCTCTCAAAGAGATAGGAACTAATACTGATGCACTAATCAAAATCCTTGATAGCGATTAGATATCGGCAACTTCGATCATTTTTTGTACCGCATTGTAGGCTGGCAGAATGCTCTCTTCCGCTTTGCCGCTCGGCACTTGCTCGCCTTTTATTCCCCCGCAACCTGCAATTGGCTTTCAGCCAAGATGGGAATCAAAGATCATAGGTGCTACTGCTCCGGCATTTTCCAATGATTTGATATCCGATACATTTCATCTCTTGGCCGATTCTCCATGGTTGTTGTCCAGCGTATCCTGAACATGTGAATGAAAGCAAGTGTCCACTCTGGATGAATTGCTTAGGGTGACGTTCTGATGAAAAGTCATGAGAGCAGATAATGTTGTCGCAAGAATATGAAGAAAAATGCCGTTGGTCATCAGCTAGCTGAATAATTCTTGTTAGATCGGATATCAAATATGGTCATCAGTCTTTCATAACCCTTGGCAGCCACTTAGGTGAAATGAATGATGAAAAAAATGAAGGCGACAACTGCAAGATACTGATAATGGGATTGGGTCAGATTGGTTACAGCAATGCCGAATACATGACCTCTCTGGGCCTTCACGTGGATGGGTATGATGTCAGTGAAAGCGCCATAAGGAGAGCTCTTGATGACGGAGTGATCAAGAACAAGGCGAAAAATTTTGAGGGATACGACTACTATATCATTTGCATCTCAACTCACAATCCGGAAGACATGTCTCTCCCTCTTCAGGATGGGATATTTCAGCTGGCAGACATGATATCAAAGGAAGGAAAATCCGGAGCACTAGTGGGGATAGACAGTACAATTAGCAGAGGTACGTCCAAGACGGTCTTGGACATACTCGGTCATAGACTCCATGTATGCCACGTACCCCACAGATTCTATGCCAATGAAAAACAGGATCATGGAGTAAGGCAGACACGGGTGGTGGGAGCATGCGATTCGTGTTGCATGGAAGCAGCAAAGCACTTTTACGGAGAAATTCTTGATATCCCGCTATTCGAATCAAGCTCGATAGAAGTTGCAGAGCTCTGCAAGATTGTAGAGAATTCGCACCGATTTCTTGAGATTGCGTTTGCAGAAGAGCTGAAGATGATGTGTGACAATAGCGGAGTCAACTTCAAAGAACTGCGGGATGCGATAAATACCAAGTGGAATGTCAAGATCCTAGATGCAAGGGATGGAATAGGGGGACACTGCCTACCAAAGGACAGTCAAATGTTCCTCAACAACATAAAGACGTATGTGGGATCCAGCATAATTGAAGCGGCAAAAGAGGTTGACCTGAAGTACAGGATGCATATCCGCCGCAAGGCTGAGCAGAATGTATCAATACAGGTCCCGCCGGAGCAAAGAGCCTGATCAGAGCTCGGCTCTCTTGACCGGGTAGTTCGCTGAAATGGCTATTCAAGTTTTGATGTCACCTAGACAAGACAAGTATTGATCGTGTTTCCATTACTGGGTATGACATCAAGCAGCCATGATTTTTTGCCGCCAACAAAGTGAATAATTTCTCCACAACGCGCTTGTTATCTGAATACTTATTCCGAAGAACGCTGTTATGAGAACAATTTGTTCTCCTTCGGTAGCATTTGCGGACACGCTTCTTATATTTTGATGCATGAACAAGATACCAGAAAGAAATCATGTATAAGAAAGATGCATTAAGAATAAGAAGAAGCTATACAGAACCATACTATCCAATGACGCATACCCAGTCACCGGACGTTACTAGGAGTGTTCCATTATGATGACAGACCAAGAAAACTACTATGAGTCAAAACCAGAATCGTCAATGTCACGACATGAGCTACTAGAGGAACTGTCAAAGCTTGGCGTACAGACCGAAGCTTTCAAGTCCTTTTCCATTGAAGAGCTCTCTGACCTGCTATATGGGCTAAACAAAGTCATTAACATGCACAAAAATACACCGAGGACAGACAGGCCCATGAAAAAGGGGCTTGCTCCTGTGTTATCGTTGACCGACAAGAAAATCCTCAAATCCCTGCTTGCCTCTGGGGGCCGCGTTTCATCATTAAAGCTCTCCCGCGAACTCGATATCCCACTTAGTACAGTCCAGAGAAGAAGAAAAAGACTGGAAGAGCTGCTGCTAGAAACGTCATATGTCCTGAAGGTTGACAAGTTTGGATGGCGACGGGCTACTCTGTTTATCTCGACACAGAATGGGCGGACCATGTCTGTTGCAAAGGAACTGCTTCAATGGGAGGATGCCATTATCTCTGTTAACAGGACCATGGGGGGCAGTGAAATTGACCTGCAGCTGGAGTTCATATTCCGCCAAAATTCAGAACTGCTGGAGCTCATAGAGAAGATCCGGGCTGTGGAAGGAGTGAGGAGCGTCACATGGAACGAGTCCATAGAGGTTATTGGCAAGAACTTTGACCGTTTTGAAGCTGTAGTCGACAACTACTGACGGAAACAAATTCTTCTCTATTCTCTACTCTCCTTATCGGAGTGTCGCATGCAGACCTCTGGCTTTAACAATAATGAATGCCTCTCTTGGTCTCGGATGAATTTCTCTATCACACCATCCATCCTCAATCCAGAAGAGAGGTGATTGTGGACCTGCCCCGACTCATTGCCCGGGTGGGAGGCATGAATCCGACTGTGACAATGGAATCTACCGAACTTGTTTGGTAGTAGTCACCAATAGTCGCCCTTATCGTATTTCTGTTTCTAAGATGCCAGGATCACGGTCTAATCCGTGATTGCAAATGGCGAATACTTTCTATTTTTGAAACAAAGCTGGCAATAATTAGTATCCTGATATTCAAAACTGGGGATATTCCATTCATACCCCCTCGTTATTGCTTATGATAATATGTGCTCAATCTTGGGTTACAGCGGCAAGGATAATGCGGCATCTATACTTGTGGATGGCTTGAAGCTGATGGAGTATAGAGGCTATGACAGCGTCGGGGTTGCAACCATAAAGGACGAGAAAATCTTGATTTCAAAAGGGGTAGGTAAAGTAGCAGAAGTCAACCAAAGGTTGGGCCTTGAAAAAATGGAGGGCTCGATAGGCATTGGCCATACACGGTGGGCAACCCACGGAGGTGTCACAGATGGCAATGCCCATCCGCATTCAACTTGCCAAGGTGACATTGCGGTGGTGCATAACGGCATCATCGAGAACTACCAAGAGCTAAAGAACGAGCTTATCATGCAGGGACACTCTTTCAGAAGTCAAACTGACAGCGAAGTCATAGCTCACCTTCTAGAAGCGGAATATTCCAAGAGCCTGTCGATTAAGGATGCAATTGTTGGAGCATGCAAGAAGCTGCGCGGATCATATGCATTTGTGGCAGCCTTCAAACACGGGGCCATGGCTGCTGCCAGATGGGAAGAACCACTGATCATCGGGGTATCGCCAAAGGGGCTTTTCATTTCAAGCGACGTACTTGGGTTTCTAAAGTTCACTGACAATGCAATATTCCTGGACAACGGCGACATAGCCATAATCGAAGACAACAACATGTCGCTGTATGATACTGACGGCAACCCTGTGAGCAGGCCCATTACGCCTGTTGCATGGGAGCTTGGCGCAGCCAACAAGGGCAAGTACGAGCATCACACCCTGAAAGAAATCAATGAACAGGCAAGAACGACCATTAACAAGATTTCAAGCAAGAACGGGCTTGATGGGTTCTGCAACATAATTTCGCAGGCAGAGCATGTGTTTCTGACTGGAAGCGGATCCAGCCATCATGTGGCATTATTGGCAAAAAGCATTTTTGCAAGATTCGCCAAGATTCACTCAAGTGTAATTGTATCAAGTGAATTTCAGTACGAGTTTGATTCCATAACTCCCAATTCTGTTCTTATTGCAATCTCTCAAAGCGGCGAGTCTGCAGACGTATTGAACTCGGTGAAAAAGGCAAAGGAAATGGGAGCCAAGATCCTTTCGATAGTCAACGTTACAACCTCCTCCCTTGCAAGGATGAGTGATGCCATAGTGGCAATAGAATGCGGGCCGGAAATTGGAGTAGCAGCTACAAAGAGCTTTACAGGCCAGCTTGCCACGATCTATGCTATAGCCAACCAGCTGGCAAAGGGGCCCCGACACCATGACATAATTGGCAACTTGGATGAGCTTTCCAGCGCGCTAGACAAGGCGCTGTCGTCTTACCATAATTTGACCAATGTCGTCGAATTGACAAGTAGTGCCAACAACATCTACCTTCTGGGAAGGTCCATGCACTACCCGATAGCGCTGGAAGGGGCACTCAAGCTAAAAGAGCTTGCGTACATACATGCAGAGGGCTTGGCGGCCGGTGAGCTAAAGCATGGACCGCTTGCCCTGATGGACAAGAATGTGCTCGTGCTGGTGTTAAATCCAACCGATAACACCTACGAGGAAACGCTGCATAACATACATGAGATAAAGGCGAGAGGAGCTACAGTCATTGGCGTTTCTGACAGAAACAGCGACCTGTACGATCACTGGATTGAGCTACCGAGAATCAAGGAACAGCACCTTTATCCCCTGATAGAAGTCATACCGCTGCAGATCTTGGCGTATCTTGTAGCGGTTAGCCGAAAGGTTGACCCTGATTACCCTAGAAATCTGGCAAAGTCAGTCACTGTAAAGTAGGCAGAAGCTACGATGCATAGATGTCGCCGACAGTCTTACTTTATTGTTGCCTGTCGGTGTATGCCAGCGCTTCTCTGAATCTCTTATTCAATACTTTGCCGCCTGTCGTGCCTAGTATTTCGACGAGGGAATCCTCAATCTGCTCAATCGAGTAGTTGTTGATAGAAGACGAGAATTTCTGGGCCAGTGCCGCAAAAACCGCTTCCTTGGCAAAGGGGCCAAAAACATCTAACGCCTCATCAAGCGCGCGCGTTATCATTAGTGTATCGTTGCGCCCGTTGTCCACCAGCTTTTTATCGAAAACAGTAATTGATAAATCTTTACTTACAATATTCTATAGTCTATATTCACCTGCTGCTCTGACCTCAGCAGGATATCGTGTCCATTTCGCTAGGCTTGAAACTCAGAAACAATTCGTATGTTCCACAGTAGGCAGCGGCTTCTTCGTCATCCTTACAGCTCCTGGCATTGGCCTGGCAATGTCGACAGACCTGCGCAAACCTGCAACCAAGTGCCCTTTTCCACCCTGTCGCCGACAAGATTTCTGAACCTTCTATCTCATTGTCTTTTCTGTCAGCGGCCGAGAGCGTCAATTCGAGAGCCAATGGATTTTTGAAAATAAATGTGGATTGCTCACAGGCAAGACCTGCAATGGCAAGTTAGAACCAGGAGTAACGGAAAAGTGGTTAATATAGCACAAGCTTGGCGCAGAGACGGTGGCAGGTCTTGCCAATTACACTGCTTCTAGCTTCATTCTGGTCGCTAATCTGCGTAATAAGGTGCTTTCAGCCATGCGGGAATAATGCGCAGTTTGCATTCTGATTTCGGCAAATAACCTCTGTTGGTCGAGTGGAATCGGGCTGTATCTCTTTATCCTTGCACAATGTTGCGTTTGCCATGGCAATAGCTCACCGTGCAGACAGTATACTATCGAGGCGTTCCTTTGCAATTTTGATAATTGCCGCCATGATAATAATGAGTACTGTCACAATACCGCAGCAGTCTGCTGCGGCTCTGAATCCTGATGCCTGTAATTGCGTCGTATTTCGTCTAGATGATGTTCAGGATTTTTGGCTCGCTCCGGTGCAGATCGCAATAATTAACCAGTTCATTGCCAGAAACGAACCCCTCTCGGTCGGAATCGTGATGAACTTTATCGGAAACGATCCCACAATCGTCAACAAGGTAAAGGAAGGAGCAGCAGCCGGCGTCCTCGAGCTGACGCTGCACGGATGGAACCACGTTGATTACCAGACCCTTACACAGCAGGAGCAATTCGATACGCTGCAGCAGGCCAACGCAAAGCTGCAGACTCTATGGGGCAGAACTTCCAAGATATTCATACCGCCCTACAATTCATACAATGAGAATACGCTTGCGGCTTTGAATCAAGCTGGCATGAAGATCATTAGCGCAGAGTTTGATCAAGAGATCGAAAGTGTATTTCCAGAAGAAGACATTCCGGGTCATCCAGACAACAAGATCTACATGGCGATTGCAGGTTCGGATATCACAGACCAAGAGGGCATCTATCACCTGCCTCAAGAAATAGGGTATTACAACTACGAATTTGAGCCTCCAATAAAGAACCCTCTCAACCTCATTTCAAACCGGATCGATACTGCCATCGAAAATTATGGGTACGTAGTAGTCACGCTTCACCCCCAGGATTTCACGGTAAAGGGTCCAGACGGTGGCTGGACGCCCCAGCTTGATCCGAATGAAATCGACGACCTGAACGAACTAATAACAATCGTCAAGAACAAGGGCTACCAAATCAAGAGCTTCTCCAGCGTAGCCAACATCCCTCTCCCTCCAATTGTGGATAACACTCCTCCAGTAGTTACTCCCCCTCCGGACATAGCCGAGGTCCATTCAACCCCGCTAACCACAATCAGCGACCTGGGGACTCCTACTATCTATGATAATGTTGACATCTCTCCCATAGTGACCAACGATGCTCCTGCGCAATTTCCACAGGGAATCACGGTGGTGACATGGACTGCAACGGATAGTGCGGGCAACTCTGGCACCGCAACACAGTATGTAACGATAAGTTCAACGCCTGACAACATAAGGCCAGTAATTACCGCAACCGCTCCTGCGAACAACACGGTCATAAATGGACCGACTTCGGGAGTAAATATCCTGGTTCAGGGAACTGCGTCGGATGGCCAGTCGGGGGTAAAGATCGTGGAGGTGCGCACCGAAGGCACAGCCTACAAGACCGCCCAGCAGACCAACCCTGGCAGTTGGTCGACCTGGTCTCACGTTCTAAACGTCAAGCAATCCGGAACCTTGACTATCGTTTCAAGAGCTACCGATTTTTTTAACAACCAGCAGTGGGCGTACTTGAGCCCGATTACGGTAAATCTGGGAGGACAAGATACCATACCACCAGTGATAACCCCACCTCCAGACATTGTGATGGAGGCAACAGGGCCTTTGACTGCAGTTTCTCTGGGAATGCCAACGGTGGTTGATAATTCTGATCCTTCTCCTAAAGTTACTTTTGATGCTTCTGGCGCGGGCGAGTCTGAAATCGGCTTCCCTGTGGGAACCACGATCGTAACCTGGACGGCTACCGACAGTTCGGGGAACTCTGCCAGTGCCACTCAGTTAGTTACAATAACCGATACCACTCCACCGACGGCCCCTGAATTGCTTTCACCGGGAGACGGGATGGTTACCAGTGCGAACAATGTACAGCTATTCTGGTCGAACGTCTCAGACCTGGTGTCGGCAGTGACATACGAGCTCCTCGTAGCCACCAACCCTGACTTTACATCTACCGTCATAGACCAGGCGGGCATTGTTGCATCCAACTATACCCACGATACTCCCCTGCCGGATGGCACATACTACTGGAAGGTCAGAGCGGTGGATGGCGAGAATAACGCAAGCCCCTTCAGCCAGGTCAGGACGTTTACAATTGACAGCTCTGCCCCAATCGTCACAGCAACTCCAGCCGGGGGCACCTACACTTCACCGCAATCAGTGACATTGAGCACAAGCGAACCAGCTACCATATACTACACCACTGATGGCAGCATGCCTACAACTGCGAGCACGGTGTACAGCTCGCCTATCTCTATCAGTACAAATACAGTGCTCAAGTTCTTTGCAGTGGATGGCTCTGGCAATGGTGGTCCAATATCGAGTGAATCATACTTCTTTGCGACAGCAGCATCTGCCTCCCCATCTGGCGGATCCTACAATACGCCGCAACTTGTGACACTTTCAAGCCCTGTCCAAGGCGCTACCATATACTACACCACTGATGGAAGCGAGCCCACGACAAGCAGCACGGTGTACAGCTCGCCAATCAGCATCTCTGAAAACACCACCCTGAAATTCTTTGACGTTGACGCTAATGGAAACGAGGGCCCTGTAGTAACTGAGATATACACTCTTGACGTGACCGCACCGACGGTCAGCGCTTCGCCTGCTGGAGGAATGTACACTTCAGCCCAGACAGTCAGCCTGACTGCTAGCGAACCGTCCACAATATACTATACAGTGGATGGCAGTCAGCCTGATACAAGCAGCACAGTATACACCGGTCCTGTGTCCATAACGGTGAACACAGAGCTCAGGTTCTTCGCAGTAGACGGTGCTGGCAACGCTGGACCTGTTGCTACAGAATCGTACGTCATAGACTCTGCTCCGCCTGTGGTAAGTGCCGCTCCGCCGGGAGGGCTTTACAACCAGCCAGTGAGCGTTACCCTGTCCGCAAGTGAGGAAGCCACAATATACTACACAACGGACGGTACGCTGCCCACAACGAGCAGCGCGGTATACACCGGGCCCTTGCAGATATCTTCAGACACCCAGCTGAGATTCTTTGCAGTTGATTCTGCTGGCAACGCAGGAGCAATCAAATCAGAAACATACCTGTTTGATCTCGAGGCTCCAATTGTCACTGCAGAACCATCAGGCGGAACCTACAGTTCGCCGCAGTCAGTGACGCTGATGGCAAGCGAATCCGCCACCACCATCTACTACACAACAGACGGCAGCACGCCAACTGTCAACAGCACGGTCTACACCTCTCCAATAGACGTTGTCGGCGACATGACCCTCAAATTCTTCGCCAAAGACCTGGCTGGCAACATCGGAGCAGTGCAAACAGAGACCTACATAATAAGCGACGCCTTGCCTCCTGTGATAAGTGCCGCTCCGCCGGGAGGTTTCTATAATGCGCCGCAGAGTGTAGCCCTGACATCAAACGAGCCGGGCACCACCATCTACTACACAACAGACGGCAGCGATCCAACAACGTCTAGCTCCGTGTATTCATCGCCAATTGCAATCTCCCAAAGCACCACCCTGAAGTTCTTTGGAATAGACCCAGCAGGCAATGAAAGCCCAGTAGTCACACACGTGTACACGATCGATACTGAATCACTACCTGCGACCCACATGTCAGACACGACTGCAAGCTTTGGCCTGGCCACCAACTCTGGCACGCCTT
>JBIQJB010000008.1:0-7921 GCA_044507735.1 Nitrosopumilales archaeon | reverse complement strand
GACAGCATCTCCGCCGGGCGGCGCATACTTTACCGGACAGTCTGTAGTGCTTGCATCTGACGAGCCGGGCACCACCATCTACTACACAACAGACGGCAGCGATCCAACAACCTCCAGCAGCATATATTCATCGCCAATTGCAATTGATGAAAGCACTACCCTGAAGTTCTTTGGAATAGACTCAGAAGGCAACCCAAGTACCATCGTGACTGAAACCTACACCATTACAGAAATGTCCTTCCCTGCTACCCACATGTCAGACACGACTGCAAGCTTTGGCCTGGCCACAAGTGCAGCCCAGCCAGCGCATGTCGAGTTCGTCTCTCCGACATCCCAGCTGGTAGGCAAGAGCATAGACCAGATAACTGTCAAGCTCAGAAAGACCGGCACACCGACAGGTGATGTAGAGGTAGGCGTCTTCAATTCTGACCTTTCAGTAAAGAAGCTGTTTGGTACTCTGAGTGCTACCAATATCGCTTCAACCTATACAGACTATACCCTGTCACTGACCGGCTCGGATCTCTATACCATTGAAGAAGGCGACCGCATAGGCATCAAGTATGCTGCTGGTGATTCAAGTAACTTTGTGGCAATAATGACCGACCAGGATGCCTCCGACCCATTCGATGGAGCAAACAGCTACTACCAGACCTACACCACCACGTGGCTCAGCTCAACGACAAAGGACCTGTACATGATACTGACGCAGACACACGAATAGTGAGAGCGAGAAAAAAAGAGAAAGGTCCCCAATATTTTTTTCTTTGACTTTATCCATTTCTGACTTTTTTCCGTGCTGGCTCCTGTGCCAGCCAGCCACTCACCATAGATGCCTATACCAATGTCCATTCTCTGGGTGGGTTGTTTTCGCGATCCGCTCTGTCAAAATGAAAAGTTATACCATTCATGAGCTTTCGCAGGGACTCGTTTCTTTTAGCCACGAGACAAATCTAGCATGTTGGAAGAAAAATGTATTTTCAAAAAGAAACATCTGGCTGCCGAAAACTGGCGCTCGCTTCTGACTGTGATTGCCTGCATCATCGTCATGGTGATGATGGCTGGAGGCCGGCGTAACCATGGAAGTTCTCACACAAGAGATCCTAAAGCCACGCCAAATCACTGGAAAGGTAAAGATCGCAAGGTCGCTAATAGTTGCAGGAGCCGGCGCTCTTATCGCCACAAAGCTGTACATGCTGTTCTTTTTCCTTGACCCGATCCTGGGAATATACAGTTTTCTTACGACCTTCTTGGTATTCAGCTCGTTTATCGTATCTTACGCTGCATACAAAGATCCAATCGGAGCTAGGGGCGGAAACAAGGAACAGAGCGGTGCCCCACTAAAGATGCCCAAGCCCTTTGTAAGCGTAGTCATACCCGCAAAGAACGATCCGATCATGATTACTGAGGCAGTAAAATCGGTCCTTGCATCGACCTACAAGAATCTGGAAATAATACTGGTAAACGACGGCTCAACCGACGACACCGGGAGCGCCATGGAGAACATGAGAAAGCAGTTTCCGGACAAGATAAATGTCATCCATCTGGCACACAACGTTGGAAAGAGAAAGGCAGTCCGCGAAGGCATAGTGATGGGTCCTGCAAGAGGCGAGATCATTGTACTCCTTGACTCGGATGGCGTTATTGAAAAGACGGCCATCGAGAGGATGGTTATGGTATTTGAAGATCCTGATGTAGGCGCAGTTTCCGGACATGGCCGCGCAGTCAATGGTGATCTGAATCTGTTGACAAAGATGCAGGATACCTGGTACGACGGCCAGTTCTCAATAATGAAGGCTGCGGAAAGCGTCTTTGGCACCGTCACTTGCTGCCCCGGGATTCTGGCGGCCTACAGGAAGGAAGCCATCCTGCCTGCACTTGACAAGTGGGCAAACGATGTCTTCCTTGGATCAGAGTTCACTCTTGGCGATGACCGCCATCTGACAAGCTATGTGATAGGGGGCAACAAGCACCACATTGACAAGCAGCACAAAGTGTGGAAGGCCAAGTACTGCGAAAGCGCAGTCGTCTTTACAGAAGTTCCGTCAAAGTTCAAAAAGTTTGTGTGGCAGCAGATACGCTGGAAGAAAAGCTGGCTACGGGTATTCTTCTTTACCGCGCCATACTACCACAAGGACAGAAACGCCTTTGCGGCCGCTACATACTATTTGCAGATGATATGGTCGTTCCTGTCGCCTGTGATAGCCGTCCGCTCTCTGATCTACCTGCCGCTCCAAGGCGAGTACTGGTCAGCCATAGTATACATCGCAGGTCTGTTATTCATCGGGCTTTTGTTTGCGGCAGAATTCAAGATAAGGAACCCGCAAACTGGCGGCAAATGGGCATACCGGCTCACCTGGTCGATAATGGGCTTCTTCCTAAGCTCGCTTGAGTACTATGCGTTCCTCACGGTCAGGAACAAGTCATGGTTGACAAGGTGATATGGCGATGAAATACACAGGAGCCCTGCTATCCATCCTGCTCGTCAGCACCTTCACCATCGTGCTCTGGAACATGTACCTGCCAATACCTAGCAGCAGGAACATCGAGTTCATTGACTATGCCGAGTACACCGCCAAGACTATCTATGAGAACAACGAGTTTCTGAGAAATAGCTTGGACAAGCCAGTCGTACAGCCCGTTGCTGCACAGCTGGCTGCCATAGGGATTGTCCAGAAGGGTTCGCCGCAATTGAATGTGGGCCAGAGAGTGCAGTACGAGGACGGTGACGTGGAGCACGCGGTAACCCTGACATTCTATGTTCAGTACGGCAACCAGCAGCACCTGCTGTCCCTGCTCGACATGCTGCATGAATACAATGTCGGCAAGGCCGTGTTTTTCATGGAGCAGAGATATCTGAACGATCACGAGTTTGTGGCCAAGAGGATCACCGATCAGGGATACTTGATAAAGATATGGGATGATCTCTCTGGGTATGGTTCGCCAGGGTACTACCCAACGATTTACCGGGGGATTCCGCTTGTAGAAAACGAAGTCCTGAGCCAGGTGCAAAAGGACCGCGATGCAATAGAATTTTTCAGGGTAGCGCTGCGCTATTACGACAGCTCGGTAGTTGCATTCTCGCCCAAAATAATGGCACACAAGATCGTTCTTGAGGACATATTGAAGCAGCAGGGCAGGGGAATAGTATTTTCAGACCAGCCTGTAGAAGAACAACCGCTGCAGGATCCGCGGGAGGACCACGGGGGAGACTCTGGCAGCGTTGCTCCTTTGAGGATCGAAAAGGGAGACTGGACAATGTCTTCCTTGTCTGAGAGCTATCCCTCAGCAGTCAGCTACAACGAGGAGCTGTCTGCCTACGTTGTGTCAAGACCCCTTGTCATTACAAGCAGGGCGACCATTACCATCAGCGGCGACCACGTGCTGCTAGAATCTCCGCTGCGAGAGGACGCCGTCCCCGCATATCTGGAAATCCGCGGGAAGGGAATCATCGCAAACTCGACGATAACCTCCTGGGACCCTGTCGCCATGCACCCCGCAATCGATCCATACATCCCCCGCCCATACATCCTGGTGATAGACGGCCACCTGGATGTAATAGGCTCGACAATCAAGCATCTGGGATACTCTCTGGGAGGACTGGCAGACACTCGGTATGCTCGCGCAGCGCTGGAGTACTATGGCGCCAGGGATTTCGTGATCGCAAATTCAACCATCGCCTTCAACTACTACGGGTTCTATTCGGAGGACTCGAGCAACTTCAAGATAGTGAACAACGAGGTTTACGGCCAGACCCGCTACGGGCTTGACCCGCACACATGGTCAGTAGACTTTATCATCGACTCCAATCACGTGCACGACAACGGCAACCAGGGGATAATCTGCTCGCTATATTGCGCAAACGTCACAATCACGAACAACCTGGTCGAGTATAACGTCGAGGGAATAGGTCTGCACTGGCTCACAAATTCCAGCAGGATAGAGAACAACATCGTCCAGTACAACGAAAAATACGGGATATTCATCCAAAAGCAGAGCTACAACAACACCGTGCAGAACAACGTCGTGATCGGCAACAAGTACGGAATTGGACTGCTTGAAGGTTCAATGGGCAACACAGTCGTCAACAACATAATAGTGGACAACGCAATTGACAGGTTCATGATAGAACAGGACAGCACCGCAAATACAGTCGAACGAAACAAGTTCTATTACGAAGACTAGAGTAACAAGTGACTAGATCGCTGCAAATCAAGAAAAATGCAGGAAATAAAGAGAAGGGAGAGAAAGGAAGAGAGCGAGACAAAAAAGGGGGAAGGGACTCTTCCCTCTTTACGGCAAGGGGGCTATCTCGCGGATGCTTGCCCACTTGTACAGCAGGCCGTCTGTTCCGACACCGTCGCTTCTAAAGTACACTGCGACGTTTGGTCTGCCCGTCTCGCTTCCCTTCCTGTCATTTGACGACGTCAACGGTAGGCCGGCGCTGACACCTGACTTGCAGGATGCATTCTTGGTGCCAAAGTTCGAGCCTGTGTCTGTGAATTCTGCAACCTTGACCCAGTTGCCGCCGTCCTTGCCGCCGGTACTGTCCATATAGGCTTCGAGTTTGACGTTCTGCCCGTTGTTGACATCGCGTACTATGAACTTGTAGCCTATCCACTCATTCTTTGGCATGCCGCTTGACCAGAGGGTCTTTTGCCCGACCTGTGCATAGCCGTTGCCAGCGTGGTGGCTCGTCTCCTTTTCAAACAGGAACCTGCCCGGGTAGGTAAGTTGCGCGCCGTACCCCCTAGTGTCGCAGCTGTCCCGATCCTCGTTACCAATCGCGCCATGGTTGGTCCTCGCATATGCCTGGATGCCCGCCCACGAGATGTTGGTATCTGACACTCTCATCCCGTAGACAGTGATCTCTACGTTGGTCCAGTCAGCCTTTTCGTCAAAGACATACATCCTGGGATATTTGCCGCTGATCTTCAAGATCCCGTCGCCTTGAGTCTTGTACGAGCCATCACCAAGGCCGCCGCCGTTTTTGGAAGTCTTGAACAGGGGGTCGTACGGGTCATTCTTTGAATTGCCAAAGGTTCTGGCTATTCCATTGTCCCATTTTGATTCCCATACCCTGCCGCCATTGGCTGTTGGATAGATCATCTTGATGCCAAACCTGTCTTTGGAGCCGCCACCAGTTGCAGGGGGGCTTGTAGATGCTTGCGCGCCATAGTAAGCGGTAACTGTGGTGTCCTTGCTCAGCGTAACACTCCTTGTCCTGCTCGTGGCGCCGTTATCCCAGTGGTCAAACTTTGTCCCGCCAGAATCAGCCACGGTGACGCTATAGGCCGCACCAGCATTACCCGCGAATGTCAACGGGGTATACCCTGTCTTGAGCACAGTTCCGCCGCTAGACTTGATGGTCGTAGGCATCCCTGTAGTTGTCTTGCCAGACGAGTCGGCCGACCTGACCGTGAGGGTATAGGACGTCGCGCCACTCTGTGTAGTGGGGTAATAGCCATATACTCTGATCTCTGTGATGGACGCCCAGTTGTTTTGCGTGTTGCCATTCACTGTGACTCTGATGTGCCTGGTGGTGACATCATTGAAATCATATCTCTCAAAGCTGGTTGTGGTCCCGGAGCTCTTGCCTGAAAATACCTGGCTGTAGCTCTTGGCGTCTGTAGAATGTGATATCGCAAATGTATTTTTCCTCGCGTCTCCCTTGTACCATGCTATATCTACATGGCAAACGTTTGCAAGCTTTCCAAGATCGATGTTTATCCACGAGCCTGCGCCTTCGTTTGACCATCGGGTATTCAGCTTGCCATCGATGATGTTTCCAGGAACATTCCCTTCTTCATTTCCTTTTGCGGTCACCTTGGATACTGGCAGAACTGCACAAGAGGCCGCGCTTGCTAGTTGGGTTGAGTTGACGCTGATCAGAGGGGCGGTCAGCATGATTGCAATACACGCAATAGCAAGCCTCTTCCACACGCTGCTCCAGTCTGGAGTGTTCTTATGGAAGTAATTTACCCTTGAAATTCGCATAACAAGGCTCCATGCGGTAGTCGGTTAAAGGGCTTTAGTAACGAAATTCCATTGCTTGTAACTGGAATCATCTTAGGATGTTTAGTGCTGGAACAATACTAGCCCAATATTGCTGCTGCTGTCTCATCGGGTGTTCTGCGCATGATCTCACAAATGCAATACTAGTTGTGTGTTCCTCCCAGCACGCTCTATCCAATGTCATTTCGTGCGCGGCCATAACGGCGAGTCATAGTGACGATCTGTTTTGGTTTTTTTGCTTATTTTTCTGACACGTTTTGGTCACAAGAATAATGAGCAAATCCAAGTTCCAAATCTTATGCAAGATCTTGGCGGCTCGCTGAAAGACCTCCTTTCAGAATATGCCAATGAAGATGACACTGACAGGCAGTTCCAGGTTTTGCTCAAGATAAACACAATGCTGCCCGAATCAAAGCGATTAAGGATCCCCTCCCTTGTCACCCGCGATTACATACGAAAGGTGCTTCTGGAAATCGAGGAAGATATCGAGGAGACCCGGACATGATGTACAGCGATCATTCCCACAAATGCGGCTATTGCAACGAGCTGTATCCCTGTCCCCTCGACAAGAGAGATTGCCAGCTGTCTTGGAAGACAGAGCATAACGACCACTATCTTGCTCTTATGAGCTAATGTGAGGATTGTTGGCGGCAATCATGAAGGGTCTTTTGCTTCTGTAGTTTCTTTGCGGGCGTGCATGATAGGAGGCGGCACTTTCAGCAATGTGATCAGTGTGCAGTGGCAAATGACCATTGTTATCGCAATCTTGCAAGAAACCTGATTAATACAGCATCAGTGGAAGAATATATATGCCGTCCGGACATTCTCACCGCAACCCACTTTATCTTATCAAAATATGTTAAAGCGTCAGATTCTACATTCCGGTTGCCAACTTAACCTATGAAGAATTGCAAAAGTGACCATATAGCTTAGAATCTTGCATACAGAATCATCTTCTGAGAACGCGGTATGAAAAATAGAAGTCGAGATGATATTCTGGTAGGAATACTCACTGGTCTTGAAGAGCCAGAAAGCAAGACCTTGATAATGTACAAGACACACCTAAGCTACAGCCAGCTAAAGGCCTACCTCGAGTTCATGGTCATCAAAGGTCTAATATATGAACACGAGGGCAGGTGGCAAATGACTGCTAAAGGGAGGGCCTATCTCGAGGCATTAAGGGAAGCAAACCAGATATTGAATAACGGTTGATCGAAAAGTCCGAGGCATATTCACATACAAGCCCATCAGTCCAGCGACTTCTTGTTATGAATAGAATTGTTTGGTGGTGATAACAATTCATCTGCTCGGCCAACGCGCGCAGATAGGTGACTATGTTTCTTTATCAGCTTCTTCAATCCTTTCAGCAAATCAACCAGTTCCCCATGAGTAAGATTGTGCTCCTTTAGGATCTCGACTTTTACCTGCAACTTTTGCAATTCCGCATAAACCGCTCTGTTTTCGATTATGTCGACCAGTGCACCAATTCTAAACGGTTTTGGCAAAAGCTCAACTGCTCCTGGCAGCTGTCTGATGGAATCTTGAAGTGTCTCATTGGCATACGCGGAGGCAATTATTATTCTCTGGTGAGGGTTGCAACTGATAATGTGCTTTGCCACTTCGATTCCGTCTTTCTTTGGCATCCTGTAATCCAAGATTACGACATCGAAGGGAATCTTTTGGGATAATTGCTGATCCCTGCTAGGACCAACATAAAATTGGGATAGCGCTTTATCGTACATCTCTGCGCACTCGAGCCCGTCCGTCGTGACCGTGACCTCGTGCCCTCTGTGTTCCAAAGCTACATCGTATACATAAGCTATGGCGGGCTCGTCCTCGCCAACGAGGATCCTCATTTTCGAACATATGTAAAGGGATCAGCTATTTATCTATTGCAAGCTAATTTTAG
>JBIQJB010000039.1:11497-16468 GCA_044507735.1 Nitrosopumilales archaeon | reverse complement strand
GTTGGTGTTGTTCCCATCCACTTGCTTTTATCACTGGCTGTCAAAGACTTCGCTTACGCAGATGTTCTGGTCGATCGTCAACTCGACTGCCATTGCGGCGTTAAGCTGTGACGCACCGCTGCCAGAGATCTCGACCGTGTTGCCCTTCATCAGGACCGTGCCGGCCTGCTCCGGTGTTGACTGGAGTCCAACAATGCAGTTGTTCGAGTCAAGTTCTACCTTGTGGGTGTGCCAGAACAAGTCGTTTGCTACCTGGTCGCTGTCTTCAACGCCATGCGAGGTTGCTGCGTATACGCCTGCATCTGTTGCAAAGACGTAGGCATAGATTTCAGATAGGCTCGTTGGTGTTGTTCCGCCTGCAATGCCGTTGACAGTCATCCACAGCTTGCCGTCTGTGATGCCCGCGTCTGTTATGTCAAAGTCGTTCCTGAAGGAGACTTTGTCGCTTCCTCTTGGTGGCACCTTGGTTCCTGCTGGGTGGTCGTCGTCGGTTGCATCTGGTGTAGCCAGGACTGCAAACGCTCCGCCCTTGAGAACGTGGCTCATGTTGTGGTCAACGCCTACGTAGATACCTTCCTCTGGGAAGACTGCTTCAATGACTGATGCAGAACCTGGCGGGATCGTCCATGTCTCGTCGTTCTTTAGCTGCGTGCCATACCTGCTCTTGATAGAGCCATCCCTTACATCCATCTGGCCCGCGATAAAGTGGAACGCGACATAGCCGTTTGGACCTGGGTTGACAATATACCATCTTGTCAGCTCGCCCGGCTTTACCTTGAACAGCTCAAAGTTGTCATTGAGCGGAATAACTGCAGCGCTTCCGATTGATGGCACGTATTTGTGAGACATGCCGTTGGTCAGTATCAGATCTGGATTGTCAGTCCACAGCTTGACAACGTCAAATGCTCCTACCTCGCCACCGCTTCCGACATATGGTCCGCCATCCTTGCTGTTGTATATCTCACCAAAGACCACATAGAACTCCTTTGCTGGTGCCTCGTTCTGCGGGTGCACCACTATGCCACCGTACATGCCGTTGGCGATGTGCTCCCAAACGCCGTTGAGGCCGTCAGCACCGCAGTGGTAAAGGAATACACCTGCATTCACTGCATTGAGCGTCCATGTCTTGCTTTCGCCAGCTGCGACGTTGCCAGACAGGGCCTTGGATGGACCAATGCCTGCGTGGAAGTCAAGGCTGTGAATCACTTTACCTTCATTTACGAGTGTTATTTCAAGTGTATCTCCTTGGTCAACAGATATCACAGGACCAGGGATTGTGCCATTGAAGACCATTGCGTTGTAAATGATTCCGCCCGGATGTAGAGCATTGTTTGGTGCTACTTGAACTTGCTTCTCGCTTGCTATCAGGGTTACTTTCTTGTGTTCACCGGATTGTGCCTGTGCTGGCGATAGGGGGTTTCCTGAAAATATTGGACTAAAGATGAGCCCTACTACCAGAACACCGGCAGCAATTCCTGCAAGAATTGCCTTGTTCATCCACGAAACTTCTTTTCATTAATTATATAAAGATTATATGAAATTCAGTATTATTTGATAAGTATTATACAATATGTATTGTAGTATACATATATTTTAAAAAGCCGGTCCTCTCTTGAAATTCCTGTTTACAGCCCGTCTGTAACGAAACTTGTTCATGATGCCGGCGGTAAAATCAGCCGCCGGCATTAATTTAACAAAAAACTGCCTCATGCACGCATGCACGCGCACACATCACGGCGTCTACACTACTATTAGCAGAAAAAACGCTTTTGGAAAAGATGGCAGAGATCAATAACTCCGGTTGCTTAAGGAGAATGTTGACCCTCAAGAGCCGGCTCGCTTCTTCCAAGAGTTCACATTCAAGATAATTCCAATGATTCGACCATCAAAAAAATGCCGTGAGTCAATTCTGATTTTGAGCCGGATCGGAATTACGGGTAGACGTTTGCATGTGCTGCTTGCAAATCAAATCTGTTTTGAACCGCCAATTGCAAGTGATAGAAAGTACATGTGAATGCTACAGAGTGCAATCATCAACTGAATCCAAAGAATGCATTTTATTGTGATGCGATTTGAATATCATTGCAAATGTTCGCTGATCGCAACCCACACAATGATGACGAGGAAGGAGATAGTAGTAGCGGCAAGATGACGGAAGCAAAGGAATTTGTCACCGTCACTTTCAGGATCAACAACAAAGTCATTGAGCACTTTCGGAGAGAATCTGAAAAGCGCGGGATCAGCATGAATGCGCTTGTAAACCAGGTACTCGGTCGTTATATCGAATGGGATAGCTATGAGCAAAAGATAGGCATGATACCATTCCCAAAGGCAGTCCTGGGAAAGATATTTGCCGAAATGAACGCTGACCAGATTGTGGAGCTGGCGACAAGCGTAGGGAAAGACACTGCCATAGATATGGCAATATTCATGAAAGGTCGTATTGACGTCCTTGGCTTTGTTTCCTGGTTAGAGACCAGGATGGGAAATTCGGGGTTTGAGGTAGTGCACCGCATAGACAGGCTGGATGGCATTCACACCATAACGATCAAGCACGATATCGGTAAGAACTGGTCTCTGTACCTCAAGACACTGCTGGAATCCATCCTCACAGACGTCTTCAAGAAGCAATCTGAATTTGTCATTTCAGATTCCATGCTATCGGTAAGTTTCAAGGGTCAGAAGAGATGAAAAAATGATTGATTGATTGATTGAGAATGGGAAGGGAGCTAGGGCATTGCTCCCCTCCCTCGTTTGGCAGCATATAGACAGCCGAAGCCAGTACCGTGTGTGATGTCTTACGGGACAGATCTGCTGTACAGCTTTCCTTCGAGCGCTAGCTTGTACATCTCTGCAACGTACGGGTTCTTTGCAGGCTTTTCTGCTCCCAGTTCCACTAGTCGGGCGTATACTCTTACCACGTAAGCGAGTGCTCCCATGAACGCCACCACCACGCCCATGTTAAACATCCAGTGGTTTGGAACAGAGAATATCTCCTCTACAAACCAGAAGTGCCACAGCTCATTGACACCGATTGTGAACATGGTTGCGAGGTAGCCTATGATGGTCATCTTGAGGCCAGTGTTCATAGAGTTGCCGGGTCCGCGGAGTATGGGCACTTTCCTGTCGTACATTGCCACCATTCCCCAGCCGAGTGGGAGAGCTACGAAGTGGCTGTACAGCCACCAGTGTGCTGGTGTGAATGCAGAGTCTCTGATTGCCGTCTGGTGCAGCGAGCCGTCGACAAAGTTGTCAACTTCTACGGATGCAGCGATGGAGCCGAGCATTATCACCATGATGTATATTTTCTTGAGTCTCTGGATTTCGACTTCCTTTGGTATCAGCGCTGGCATTTGTGCCATTCTTTTTCAGTTCACCTCCTCTGACTATTGCTCATGGCTTATGCGATGATAAGCCACGCGTTGTATGATCTTGATGGGCGCTACAGAGTAATTGTAATTATCTTTCACCACAATTAGGGTTCTTATTCATTATCAAAATAATTCCGACAAAAATCACATAGGCACTGTGTAAAGCACTCATGATGCGCAGCGATACCAATCAACGCTTGTGAACTATTGTAAATGATTCCAAATGAATGTAAGTGCTTGCATGGACAAGAGAACATTCGAGCTTGGGTTGCGCTTGCTCCGAATTACTAAAGAGCTATGCCTGTTCGGTTGCATGAACAAGAAACATCCAAATGATGTTCAAAGAATACTTCAATGATGCCAGAACTTGTGAACTTGGCATGGACTCTTACTTTTGAGACCATTCAGAGATGGCGATCTTTTCGGGCAATGCAACAAAGTAAACCTGCTGCAACACACTTTGTTTTCATGCGATGTTGTTCGATAGCGCTCGCCGGGATTCTACACGTACACCGCGTAAGACTTCCTCGACCTTCTTGACAAATTCTTGTTCGTTCACAGGTTTCTTGATAACATCTTTGATTGAGGCACCGGGGAGGATGCTTACAAGCTCCTCGACTGCATCGAGAGCTGTTACAATAATCACTCTTAGCTTTGGATCTATCGACTTGATCCTGTGATACAGCTGCAGGCCGTTCAGGCTCTTCATCCTGATGTCGGTAATGGCCAGGTCATAATACGAAGGGCCGATCGATGTGATGCTCTCTACTGCGCTCTTTGCATCTGGAAACCCTTCGACGTTGTACCCCTGCTTTGTCAAAAAGACCTTGTAGGTCAGCAGGACGTCCGGTTCGTCCTCAACTAACATGATGTTGTATGTAGATTTTTCACCACGCTCAAATGGCATCCTTCTTGCCAATCCAGCTACTACTCTTGGCTCACCTGATTCAGACAGCTTTATCGATCCAAAGGAGTTTTGATCATCAATTTTTCCTCCCATCAGGGCTAGGACTGCGCGGAAGTGAATGCCCTGCTCCGTCAGCTGGACATGGTTTGCCCCATCACTTGAATTTCTAATCCATCCTAGCAATTTTAGCAGCTCAAGATATCTGATGCAATTTGGGTAATTCAGACCAGTCCTGCCGGCCAGATTGGTCTTTTTCATTTCTCCCGAATCGCTGAGGACATCGAGGATACGCTTGATCACAACAAGTGAAAACAAATTTCCATTGTTGCTCTCGCGTGCCGACAGCATATCTCTTTTCTAATCAAGTAATTAATATGCATTCTTACAGAAGACAATAACATAAAATGAATCGAAAAGCGTTTCAATTCCAAAATCTGGAAAAAAAGTTGAAACATCCCCTAATTTTATTGGACCCTTCAGAATGCCTTTCCAGAGCTGTTGTGTTAAACATATGCAGCAACAAGTATGCTGCAATAACTAGAGCAGATAAGGCAGACCGGGGCGAGGAAAAAGGAGTTGCCAAGAGTGCTATGCCTGACGCGGCAAACCAGATGCCGCTGTTGCTAATGAGCTATGTTATCTTGGGTCAGCGTTACAGCTTTTCCCATCAGCCAATGTTTTCTGCAAGACGGC
>JBIQJB010000039.1:0-11397 GCA_044507735.1 Nitrosopumilales archaeon | reverse complement strand
AATGCTCTTTGAGATGTAAAGCCCAAGGCCCGTCCCGTGGTAAGACTTGGTTGCAAATTTTGTGAACAGCCGGGACATTATCTCCGGGTCGATTCCTGTGCCGCTGTCTGTAACTCTTATCACAACATCGCTGCCTTTCTTTTCGCATGCAACCGTGATAGTACCCCTTTCTGTAAACTTGATGGCATTGCTCAGGAGGTTGAGCAGCACCTGGTGAATCCTCTCGTTGTCGGCCAGGACTCGCAGATTTTCGGCTTGCGGCGCAGCCAGCACAAGCTTTATTCTCTTGTCGCCCGTTATCAGGGTCTCCGCCGTCTTGACCGTCTGCTTTAGAATTTCCATAACATCCACCTGTTTCTTGGCAAGCTGCAAAGAACCGCTGTCTATCCGGGTCACATCGAGGATGTCGGAAGAGAGGCGGTACAGCCTTAGGGCGTTTCTGTGTATGGCCTGCAGCAGTTGGCGCGTCTCCGGATCAAAGGAATGCTGCTCGCCAAGGAGCACGTCGCTTAGGCCAATTATGGGCTGCACCGGCGTCCGCAATTCGTGCGCGGCGATGTTGATGAATTCCTTTTGCATCCTTTCGCTTGCATGCAGCTTTTCGTAATTTTCGGTCAGCTGTTTGTTTGCGATCGACAGCTGCTCGTTGGCTTCCACCAGCTGCTCGGTCTTTGCCTTTACCGCCCTTCGAAGGTTGCTGTTCCACAGTGCAAGGAATATTATGAGGATGAAAATGGTTGCAGTCGTGCCTGCAAGCAGCGAGAATGTTTCGATTCTCTGTGAGGATAGCGCCACGTCGACATTGGCATATACTGCAGACGTGGGCGTTATGACAAATACAAAGTATGTTGGCTGCCCCTCAAGATAGATCGGATGGCCCATGGTCAGGCGCTCTGAACCCCTAAACTCGTACACAGCCTGGCCAGGCCGGCCCTGCATGACGTCGGCTACGAGGTTGTTGAGCACCTCAGTCCTGGCTGTCGTATCTTGGGCAAATTCTCCAAAAAACCGCGTGCCGACCAGGGATTGCAGGGGATGGACCAGATGCAAAGAATCTCTGTCCAGAACCGACAGGTACTGCGATTCAATGTCATAGATATTTCCATAATGCTGAAAGAATGTTGAGGACAGTGCAATCGCAGAAATGGCCCCGAGGAGCTCGCCGTTCTCGTCGAGAATTGGGTACGAGGCAGCAATCTTCAAATCTTCATCCAGTCCGACAAAACCCTTCGAGAAAGACGGCTTTAGAGTTGAACTGACATCTTGGAAATATTGCATTGAAGATGCGTCCAATCCCTCGAAATTCTCGTCAACGCCGGCTTCACGTACATCTGCAATTACCATCCCATTTCTGTCCATAAGAAGAAGCCTTTGTATAAGGAGGGCATGGTTTCCCTGCGAATCAGTATTTATCTGATCCAACACAGCCTGCATCAAGGCCCTATTTTCCGTAAGATTCGATCTGTCCGTACTTTGAAAATCTGGCGAGCTGGCAAGTACTCTGAGGTTTGCCATGAGCAGAGAGAGGTCAGATTCGATGTGGTTGGCTAGTGCCTTTGTGTTTGCCTCCTGTCTCAGCTCCTGCTGCACGAACAGGCTACTCTTGATCTGGTTTTCGGTAACGTTCTGGAAGTAAAAGAACAGGCCATACGAGATCGCAATTATTGCAATCACTATGATAATGGAAACGGTCTTGAGGTCAAGAAGGTATGCTTTCACGCTGCGAGACGTTTAATGGAAGATTCGGTTGCTAATATTCTCTTCTTGGTACAAGAGGGGCATCGATAGTGACATCATTTTCCCGTTTCAGATTCTTGATAATGGCAATTCATGATCTAGAAGAAGTGTCAGGATAATCTTTGCAAGTCGTTCACATGCCTACACTGCAACTGCAAGCTTGTTTATTGCCCGGAGAATCCCTTCGAGCAGTGCCTGTGGACGCGGTGGGCATCCCGGAATGTAGACATCTACAGGGATTATCTTGTCCACGCCTCCAATTACTGAATAACTGCCTGCAAAAATGCCGCCGCTGCATCCGCATGCTCCTACTGCAATAACAGCCTTTGGGCCAGGTATTGCATCGTACGTGAGCCTTAATGCCTCTTCCATATTGCTTGTTACCGGCCCGGTCACAAGCAAGACATCAGCATGACGCGGAGACGCAACAAAATGAATGCCAAACCTCTCTATATCATATATCGGGTTCAGCAGGGCGTTAACCTCGATCTCGCAGCCATTGCATGACCCTGCGTTTACTGTTCTAATAGCCAGCGAACGCCCAAACAGGCTGCGAATTTTGGCTTGAAGCTCTTTTCCTATTTCTTCTGTGAGTCCTGAATAATCGCCACTATTCTCAATCTGCGTTGCTGGTTCTATTAGCTGGCTCTTTTTTCCCGCCGAACGGACAAATAGATTTTCCATTTTGACGATATCTGGGCTTGCGATGCTGCATCTACCGCACAAGATGCATTTGCCATGGTCAATACCAATTGCATCGGGATGATGCCTCATCTCTTCAACATCAAATGCCTTGGTGGGGCAGACATCTTGCAGCCTTTCAACCATGTCGCCACTTTCGACTGCGGGTTGCTTGATAAAAGTCACCCTGCCTCTGTATTCTTTCGAGATGTGTTTTAGATCTGTAAGTGGCTCCCTTATGGTCTCAATTCTATTATCCAGTATGTTCGAGGCATCGTCTTCACCATGATGACCTGATTTTATCCGGTGCAATAGCGATGCAAGGATGTCATTGTTCTCGCTGCCACCGTCATGACGATTATTGTACTTCTTTAGAGACCCCTTGCCATTCTCATGATTCTCTTCTTTCTTCATAGATCATTCCCCGCGCTTGAAAGGTCAAAGCTTCGCAGTATCACGGGAAAATCAAGTATGATGTCCCCGTGTATTGCATGTTCGATCAATGGCCAGTTGCAAAACGATGCAGTCCTTATCTTGTACCGGGATATCACCTTGCTGTTGCCATCTTCCTTTTCTGCTACCGATACCCAGTGAATTGTTTGGCCTCTGGCCGACTCGGCACACCCCACGGCGCTGTCGGACGGCCCTATCCTGTTGTGGATGTCATCATAATCATTTGAAAAGAGGGTGCTGTCACCTTCGTTGATATTGTCTACTGCTCGCTTGATGATTTCAATTGATTGCTTGATTTCCTGCACTCTGATTTCCATCCTAGACAGTGCATCGCTCATTTCCTCATCTTGCAGCCGTTGTTGTTCTTGTTGATCTTGTCTTGGCACGTACGACTTGAAATATCCAGCATAGGGCTGGTCACGTCTTGTATCGATGTCAATCCCTGCCGCCCTTGCAGCCACGCCCACCGCGCCCAGATCTGCTGCCGCTTTTCTGGATATTGCCCCGGTGCCCCTCAGCCTATCTATGAATGAAGACTTTTTCCTTAGCAGATCCGCCAGCTTTTCAAAATCCGCATCCAGTTGAGCGGTTGTGTCAAGAATGAGCCGCCTTGTCTGATCCCCTGTGATATCCACATTTACACCGCCAACCCTGTTTGTGCCAAACAGGATCCTGCTGCCAGAGATCCGCTCATTCAACTGCATGATCCTCTCCTTCAGAATATTCAGTCTCGCCGATCCATAGGCATATCCGACATCTGATGAAAGCCCCGCGATGGTTCCAAGGTGATTGTATATTCTCTCCAGTTCAGCGCACACCACCCGGGTTTGAGCTGCGTTTTGAGGGATCGTGATCTTGGCCATCTTCTCTACGGCTTGGCAGAATGCCAGCGAGTTTGCCACCGATTCGTCCCCGGCGATGCGTTCGGACAGCAACAAGACGTCTTCAAACCTCTTGCCCTCGGCAAGCTTTTCGATTCCCCTATGGCTGTAGAATAGTCTGGCTTCCACGTTGACAATCTCCTCGCCAAGTATGCTTATCCTGAAATGGGCCGGCTCGTTGATGCTTGCATACACCGGACCCAGCGGAATTTCGCGCACGCCCTCTCCGCCAACACGGTGGAGGATGCTGCTGTCATTGTCGTTGTTGTTGTTGTCGCCATCGCCATCATCATGGCTGCCGCCATTGGCACCGCTGGCCGCAGCAGTGACGCCTCGATCATTTCTCACAATCGCAGGCCTGAGCTCTACACCTTCTTTTCTCAGAGGGCGTAGATCGCTTGGCCAAAATTCGTGAGCCACCAGCATCCGGGTATCAGGATTTCCTGCCGGAACAATCCCAAACATGTCTTTGATCTCTCTTTCGTACAGGGCGGCGGAAGGGATTTCTAGCGCGATGCTTGGAAAGCATGTAACTGGAGAAGAAGGCGAGGAAGAGGAGGAAGACTGTATGGGCGCAGTTACGACAAGGAATACGTTTTCCTTTCCCTTCGTAAACAAGTAGCGCAGGAGGAACTGATCGTTCTCCCTGCGATCATCTATGCATTCGATACATGAAAGTCTAAACTGCAGGCTGGAGCAAATGTAGAGGCAGACGTCGCGGATCCCTGACGGGTCTTTCAGCCTAATGTGAACCTCATTACCATTCTTCCTGGCTACGTCTGATGCCCCTACTACTCTTGCTCCAAATTTTCCCAGGATGGCAGGAGCATATTTTTCAATAGATGAAGATGAGGATGTTGGCGACGGCGCACCTGAATGTATCAAATGCAACACCTCCTCCACCGCATCGTGGACAGCATGCAAGCAATAGCAGTAGTAGTAACTGCCCGCGTTGCAATGATTTCCCGATTAGTTGAGATGTTCAAGATCATCGTCATCATTCTTCTCTCCCCCTATGTTCCTCCATCATGCACCACTATCAATTCGGCAATGTTGTTACTCAGCACTTGCAGGGGTTCAGGAATGTGCACTCCAAGCACTAGTGCCAATACTGCGAGCATGACCATTGGAATCACTGACAGCTTTCCCATCTCACCCTTTGTCATTCCAGCAGGAGGCGAGCCGAAGACCATCCTTATGAGGTGCCGGATAAATCCTGCAAATATCAAGGCGATGAACAAGAGTAGAAGTGAAAATGACAGGTACTGACCAGTCTGCATTGCCGAGCTGAATATCAAAAATTCGCTGAAGAATATGTTAAATGGCGGCATTCCAAGGATGGCTATCCCTCCGACCAGGAACAGGATTCCCGAAAGTGGCATTACCCTGATGACCCCTGTAATGTTTGCAATCGATTTTGTTTCATACTTTTGACTTATCGAGCCGCTAGCAAGAAACATCAGGGGCTTGACTATTGCGTGGTTCATTATGTGCAGCACCGCCCCATAGATTCCAAAGAACCCGCCAAATCCAATGGCTGCAGAAATTATTCCCATGTGTTCAACGCTAGAATATGCAAGCATGCGCTTCATGTCCTTCTGGAAGTAGATCGACGCCGCTGCAATCCCGGCAGATACAATTCCCAGGATGACCAACAGTTGGCTTGAGAATTCAGGCCCGATGGCATTGGAGCTGACCATGTGAAATCTGATTATCCCGTACATCGAGCAGTTCAAGAGCACTCCGGACAGCAGCGCGCTCACAGGCGTCGGTGCTTCGCTGTGTGCATCTGGCAGCCAGGTATGCATGGGAGCAAGCCCGGCCTTTGTTCCATAACCTATCAGGATGAAAATGAATGCCACTTTTATCATCACGGGATCGGGGTGCCACAATCCGCCATCGCTGCCCCCGGCGGCAGCCATGTTGCTCCACTTGATCCCTTCGGGAGCTTCGCTACCGCTGCTAATGTCGCCTTCTGCAAGGGCTGCCTCCCCTTCGCTATTGCCTGACAATAGTGGTAATGCCGCCCCCTCTGAGTAATCAAAGAGGATTGTACCAAAGAGGGCAAACGACAACCCCACAGTAGCTATCACCAGATATTTCCACGAGGCCTCTATGGAACTCCTCTTGATGTATATCATGATCAGCAGCACAGAAATTAGCGTGGTAGCTTCAATTGCGGCCCACATCAATCCGGCGCTGTTGGCAATGGGCACAAGCATCATTGTAAAGAGAAAGACGTTGAACCCTTGATAGTACCTCACGAAATACTTGCGGTCAAGCATCCCCCGTTCATACTGCCTTCCAATGTAATTGATAGAGTGGAGCGAGGATGCGAACCCAACGATCGCTATGGAAATGATGATTATTGCGCCAAGCGAATCGACATAGAATATTTCATCAAATGCAGATATGCTCTTTCTTTCGATTATCTCGGCTGCAACAATAATTCCATTTACAAGGAGAATAAAGGTTGAAGATAATGTTGCTATCTCTATCGCCCGCTTGCTTCGCAATATTGACACTGCGACCGCACTGGCAAGGGGCGTAACAAGCAAAATGAGGACAAGCAGGCTCTCAAGCTGAAATGTTGTTGTTGCTGCTGTTGTTGTCGTTATTACCGCCTGCTTTAGAGCTTCAGACGACGACGATGATGATGCTATTAGATCTATGATGCTCATTCTCCTAATCATCCCTCAAATGCGTAAGCCTATCGATGTCCATGCTCTCAATGACAGAGCCCATGCGTGAAAGCAGGATGGCGGCGATTACTACCCCGACCAGGATGTCGGCAAATATCCCGACTTCTATCAGAATGGATGTTCCTCCAAGAACCGCGGTAAAGAGGAATAACCCATTTTCTATTATCAGCAGCCCCACCATTTGATTCAAGGCTATTCTCCGGATTACTGTCACAAACAGGCCTATCAGGAAAAGTGCAAATGAAACAGGCAGAAACGACGCCACCAGAGGGTCAGAGCCTACTGGAAACTGCTGGGTAAGGAAATACGATAGTGCTACAAAAAGTGCAGAGACTATGACGGCGCTTCTTATGCTAACATATGGACGCACTTCGATGTTGTTGTAGCCAATCCTTGCATTCCTCGTTGCATAATTCAAAATCCGGGGTATGACCAAGCACTTGACTACCAGTGTAAGCGCGGCTGCGATGTAAAGCTCCCAGACGCCAGATACGTAGGCAATGATCGCGGTTATTGCGGAGAGGACTAGCGATTGATACTTGTACGCGCCAAGCCAATCGCGAAATTCCCGCCTCACTACCACGCCAAAGGTGGCTATGATGAGCGCCGCTGATGATATGGTCAGGATGTCTATCCCAAAAATTGTTACAACATTTTCACTCATATGTAGAACAGCACCATCCCTATCATCAGACTCGCGACTGCCATGGCGATCATGTCGGGGATCCTGAAGAGCCTCCACTTGGCCACAGATACTTCGAGCAGCGAGAGAAGCACTGCAAACAGCAAGACCTTTCCAATGTATGCCGCCAGCCCGACTGACACAGAGGCGACATCAGCTGAGAGCGCAATCCCCCAGGGGGAGAGGAGGTTGATAACTATTGAAAAGAGGATAAGCTGCTTTACATATGATGCCCATTCCAGCAGGCCAAGGCCCTTTCCAGAATACTCAAAAAGCATCGCTTTGTGGACCATTGTCAGCTCAAGGTTGGTTGCAGGGTTGTCAAACGGAAGCCTCCCTGTCTCGATGATTATCATTATTACCAGTGCAATGACTGCAAAGAGAACTATCGGCGACAGGGGTGTGGTGGAAACCGCCGCTTCTCCGATAATCGTGCTGATGTTTGTGCCTCCGTGGGTTAGCGATGCCAGAAAAACTGCCATGAACAGGAAGGGCTCGAGTATGGCAGAGATCATTATCTCTCTGCTCCCGCCGATCCCCCCAAATGTGCTGCCAGTATCAATTGCGGCCAGTATCAGGAAGAACTTTCCCAGACCAAAGAGGCCTATCAGCACAAAAATGTCGCCGGCGTATCCAAACGGCGAATAAGTCAGAAAGACGGGTATGAGGAAGGCTGCGGTAGAGACGCAAACGAAATTGATCCATGGCGCGTACGCAAATATCCACGACGAGCCCTCGGGAGCGATCTCCCCCTTCACCGTCAGCAGCTTGGCAAGGTCGTAGTATGGCTGGATTATGCTTGCGCCCACCCTCTTTTGCGACCTTGCCTTGACCTTGCGCGATATTCCAGCGATGAGCGGAGCCAGCGCTATTATGACGAGTCCTTGGAAGATCCCCACAAATACGTCCGCCACCTGAGTCCCCAGTTCTTCCACCATTTTACTGAACCCCCAGCCTCACAGTCAGAAGAAGCAGAATCAGCGTGATCATGATGTAAAGGAGATACGCGTTCACCTTGCCGGTCTGGATTTTGCGGATCTTGTCAAGGATGAAGATGCTGGCAGATATCATGGGCGTGTAAAAGTATGATTCAAAGATGTCCACGGATGCGCTCTGCACCGTTGTGGACTTTCTCAGGTAAGGATTCTTGTCCGAGTGGTATGTCCTGATAATGCTTGTCTTGGTCTTGTACAGCATCCTAAAGACAACTTGTATCGGCTGCGAGAATGATGCCGCGCCGTACTCGCTTCTACTACTACTACTATTGCCGCCGGCTTGTTGATAGCCGGAATACCAAGTTGGAGTAGATGATGATGTTGGAGTGGTGGCCGCCTTGACCATCGGCCTCTTCCCGCTCTCGCGCCTTATCGCGTACACAAAACCAGCTGTGGCTGCTCCAAAGGATAGTAGCATCACCACTATTGAGGGCATGGAAAGGCTGGCGAAATTGTGCTCCGAGTTCTTTTGGAGCTCTATGGTTCCAAGGATTCCAAGTTGGCCGCCATCTGCTGATTCAATATCAAATGCAGAAGATATGAGATTGATGCCTGCTGCCGGCAGGATGCCAAAGAGTATGCAGAGCAACGCCAGAATTGACTTGCCAAAGATCATCAGCTTCGGAACCTCCCTTGCAGACGATGTGACGCTGCTCCGGGCGCGGGCTAAAAATGAGATTCCAAATAGCTTTACAAACACCGCCATAGAGGTCCCTATTGAGAGGGCGAACGCGAGGCTTGCAAAACCTAGCGATATCTGGAGGATGGTAGAAGGCAACTGCGAGGTGAATAGCAAGGACTGCATGGTGAGCCATTCGCTTACAAAGCCATTGAAGGGCGGAAGGCCTGCGATTGAGATCGACCCTATCAGAAAGGTCAGCGACGTGTAGGGCATTTTCCTGGCAAGGCCGCCCAACTTTTCCATGTTGCCTGTATGCGTCCTCGACTCAACAGACCCGGCTCCCATGAACAGCAGGCTCTTGAAGAATGCGTGGTTTGCCGCATGAAGCATGCTTGCCAGAATTGCAAGGCCATGCAAGGCGGTAAGGCCATAGGAAAGAAACACCACAGACAGGCCCAGCCCTATGAAGATTATTCCCATGTTCTCTACGCTGCTAAATGCAATTGTCCTCTTGATGTCATTGCTAACAACTGCATAGAGTACGCCTACAACGGAAGTTGCAGAGCCGGACGCTATCATCAGCACGCCCCACCACGCATAGTCTACTGATGCGCCTGCGCTGTTCAGGTCAAGCAGCATTCTAACGAGTCCATAGATTGCCATCTTGATCATGGTACCGGACATCAGAGCAGAGATGTTGCTTGGTGCCAGAGGATGCGCTTTGGGCAGCCATGTATGGAATGGCACCATGCCGGCCTTGATACCAAATCCAATGAATCCGAGGATAAACGCAGCATTCTTGATATTCATGACTTCAGGCGCAGTTGCCGCTGCTGCTGGGTCAGAAGAAGAGGAAGAGGAAGCAGACCAGTCTGCAAAGGAATCAAAACTAAAGCTTCCTGTTTGAGAAAACATGAGCAAAAACAGGGCGGTGATGAATGCCGTGCCGGCATGTGTCATTACAAGATACGTTAGGCTTGAGGCAAACTTGCCGGTACTGCCAGCTCCTGCTGCTCCTGCACCTTCGTCTTTACCACTCTGAACTATGCTGAAGAACGAGACGATGGACATTACTTCCCAGAAGACTAGAAAGAAGAATGCATTGTTGGATACGATGACAAGCAGCATGGACAAGATAAAGACGTTAAACAAGAAACCGAAGGTAGGAGCAGATGACGCATTTTGCCCCTTATGGCTATCGAACAATCTTGAGTATGCGATAGAATAGATAGACACGGAGAATGAGACAATACCCAGCAGGAGCACAAAGAATGCTGCGACGCCGTCGAGCTTGACCTCAAAGTCTACGAAAGGGAGGACATTAGATACGGAATATTGGGTTGTTTCACCTGTAACGATTGTGCTGACAGATAAAATGATTGCAAAGAGGGATGCAGCGACTGCGGGAACGTACGACAATAGCGCCGGCACATGGTCCGAACTGCCGCCATCATTGTTCCCTATTTTCACCTTAAGCATCACTATGCTTAGCGCCGCGCCGGCGGAATAGAGAAGCGTGGCCACTTCTAGCAGAATCAAATCAGAAGAAAAAATCAATTTCTGTTTCTCCCAGATGCGGTGTCAACAAGGCTTTCTTCTCTACTTCCAGACTGATGATAGCATTAACGGCTCAGCAGGACTCAATTGAAACGCCGGAGATGGATTGTTGTGTTCTTCCGCCTCCCCTTCTCCTTCTTGACTAAAATATGCAAAGCTTGAGAATATCCTCAGTAGCATAAGATTGGAACAATGCATAACGGTTTTCTTGTCGAACCTGAATTCTCGTCGCTATTATCCTTGATGTGTATGGTGCAAACAGTGTGAGAGTAGCGATGATACAGATGATATATCATGCAATATTTTCTATATCAGCTTGATTGCAATGTACACTGAACCATTAAAAAGTCTGGTGCACGCTTGAGAGCATATGCGCAGGGTATTGACGCAAACTCTGCCTCCGGGGTACCAGTCTCCCGCCCAGAAGACTGGACTAAGTTCTGACAACCTTTTGACGTTGGAAGATATTGCTCCAATATGGGCAAGCAGGTTCAGGGAATTGCCCTTGCCCCTATATTCCTTGAAGAACCTGGTCTGGAGCTTTCAGATCCTTTCAGCCGAACTGTGTGTCGTAGGCGAAGCTCATGGCCATTCAGCCTCATATGTTAACGAATGTGAAAGATGCACCGAGATAGGGCACGAGTTTGTCGTTTCCTTCATAACACATTCGTACAGCAGTCTTGAAGAGATCAAGAGGAGCTTTGTAGAGCACTGGAACGAGCAGCATTATGAGACTACCGTCAAGCTGAGAGGAAATATTCAAACAAAAAATTCCTGAACCGCCGGTAGCAAGAAAACGCAAGAAAAAATGCTTTTATATCTTCTTTTATCGATTCTCTAACTGGTGTTTCTGAATGCAGAAGCGCAAGCCTGTACTGCTTTTGGACGACGGGTCTGATTCAGCAGAGGCTGTACGACTTTTTGCAAATTCGGGATTGGAGTACGTGACATACCATATCCGCAAGTTTGAAGAAAGCTGCTGTGGCGAGCTGCCAACTACCAGGGCGCCATCTGTCTTTGCGCCTGACGGAATTTTCAAGGGCCTAGAAGGCGTCAAACAGTACCTTGCCATGCCGCATGACTATGA
>JBIQJB010000038.1:0-16825 GCA_044507735.1 Nitrosopumilales archaeon | reverse complement strand
CCATTCCGGGCATGCCGCCCATACCACCCATGCCGCCCATACCACCCATGCCGCCTGGGGGCATTGAGGGTGCGCCGCCGGACTTGCTTGAGGCAATCACGTCGTCGATCCTAAGGATCATGGACGCCGCCTCTGTGGCAGACTTGATTATCTGCTCCTTGACTGCAAGGGGCTCCACCACATCCAGCTTGCTCATGTCGGCAATCTTGGCATTCCTTGCGTCCACACCGGTCCACTTGCTTCCCCTACTCTGCTTTGACCGAAGCTCAGTGATGGTGTCGATCGGATCCATGCCTGCGTTCTCTGCAAGAGACAGCGGGATCACTTCTAGGGCTTCTGCAAATTTCTCGGCAGCCAGCTGTTCTCTGCCAGACAGGGTGCTTGCCCATTCTCTGAGCTTTGACGCAGCATAGGCTTCAGGAGCTCCACCTCCTGCGACAATTGCCGGCTTTTCGAGAACGTCCTTTGAAACCATCAATGCGTCATGCACAGACCTGTCAGCCTCGTCAACCACTCTCTGAGAGCCGCCCCTGATCAGGATTGTGACAGATTTCGGGTGTTTGCATCCCTCGATAAAGACCCACTTGTCAGTCTCTACCTTGCGCTCTTCGACCAAGTCTGCACTCCCAAGGTCCTTTGCAGTCAGATCATCAAGGTTGTTGACAATCCTGGCACCAGTTGCGCGGGACATCTTGGTCATATCTGATTCCTTTACGCGCCTTACTGCCAGAATGTTGGCCTTTGCAAGGTAGTGCTGCGCAATGTCGTCGATGCCCTTCTGGCACAGGAGGACGTTTGCGCCGCTCTGTACTATCTTGTCGACCATGGACTTGAGCATGCGGTTTTCCTCTTCGAGGAACATCTTCATCTGATCCGGAGAACTGATGTTTATCTTGGCATCAAATTCAGTCTTTTCTATCTCTAGCGCCGAGTTGATCAATGCAATCTTGGCCTTTTCAATCCTCTTTGGCATGCCGCCATGCACAACCTCCTTGTCAAGGACTATGCCCTTGATCAGTTTGGTGTCGCGGATGCTACCACCGGCCTTCTTTTCCACCTTGATGTCGTCAATATCCACTCTATAGCCCGAGTCAGTCTTGTCGGCAACAGACAGAGCAGCGTTGACTACAATCTGTGCAAGATCATCTGCCTCTTTTGAAACCAGCTTGGTCTGCATCGAGGTCTTGGCTATTCTTGCCAGATCCTGTTTTTCGTTGCCGGTGATCTTTTGCGAAATGCTGTTCAGAACTTCAATGGCCTTTGTTGCGCTCTTTCTGTAGCCATCAACAATGATCGTTGGGTGCACATCCTTGTTGATCAGCTCTTCTGCCTTTTCAATAAGCGCGCCGGCAAGCACCACAACAGAGGTAGTACCATCGCCGACTTCATTATCTGTCGCCTTGCTGATCTCCACCATCATCTTTGCGGCTGGATGCTGGACATCAATTTCCTTCAGGATGGTTGCGCCATCGTTTGTAATTGTGACATCGCCAAGGGTATCTACAAGCATTTTGTCCATCCCCCTTGGGCCAAGTGAACTTCTAACTATTTCAGCTATCAGCTTTGCAGCGGTTATGTTGTTCTTTTGCGCGTCGCGCCCCTTTGTCTGCGACGCCCCTTCTTTGAGAATTAATACTGGAACGCCTCCAGCCGATCCCTGTTGTATTGACATTTTTCTCATATTCCTCCTAAAATTGTAAAAATACAGGGCTCTCGCGGGATATTTTAAACTTGCTACAAATTTTACTTTGTGAGCCTTATGCGAGCTATTCCATTCAGATATTGGATGTACTTCACCACAGGGTTGACAGCAGTATCAGGCAGCTTTACAGACATCTCATACTTTCTCGACCCTCTGGCTGCTATCCGTACCTGCCTGCTGTCCGGATCATAACTCGCACTAATATCAGACGCATCAGATACCCCCCTTACCTCTGCAATCACCTCATAGTAGTCAGGACCCTCAATGACCTCAGGTGCTGTTTGAACGACATCCTCGATTCTAGGGCGCGCCTTTCTCATCATGGGATTTCTGAACATAGGTCTCGAAGAGGCCGCAGCGGCAGCTATTCCCCGCTTGTATTTTATTGAATCCGGTAGCATTCTCCACACAAGACCCGCTGCAGCGCCGGCTATGAAACCGCCGATGTGTGCAAGATATGCCACTCCATCATCGGCCAGAGGGCTGAGCAGCCCCAGCACGGTAAAGATCACCTGCATGGCGAACCAGAACGGGATATAGATTAGCACAGGGATCCTGACAAAGTAGATGAAAAAGACCGCTATCGCAGTGAGGACCTTTGCTCTTGGATACATTACGAGATAGGCACCAAGTACTCCAGATATTGCTCCCGAAGCTCCTACTGCAGGGGTGCTACCATCTCCAGTGGACACTGCATACGCGCTGTGTGCAAGGGCCCCTGCTGCTCCCCAGCCGAGATAAATCAAGAGATACTTTATCCTGCCATATCTATCCTCGATATTGTCGCCGAATACAAACAAGAATACCATATTACCAATTATGTGTGCGATACTGCCGTGCATGAACATCGAAGTGATGATGGTGGGCGCACTTGACGGAAAGTCGTTGAATATCTTTTCAGGTACGGCACCATAGGTTGTGAACATCTCTACAGTTGCCTGTTGGTTTGAAAAGAGGCCAGTTGTAACCGCCTGCCAGATAAACACGATGACATTTACACCAATCATGCCATAGGTAAGCCAAGGCCTGCCATGCATGCGTTCTGTGTCATCGTGAATTGGGAACATGCGACTAAAGTCTCGTACTGTAGGATGTATTGACAAGAAATAAGTCTTACTTGAAGCCGAAGGGGTTCATGTTGGGCATATCGTCGCCCTTTTCACTATGCGCTTTTCTTGTATGGCGCTTCATCCTCTCCTTGTCGTCAAATGTCATATTGCAGTACTGGCACTTCCAGACTTTCTTCTGCTCGCCACTGTCCCTGTTGTTGTCATCTTTTTTTCCAAAGAGGCGCAACAGGGGTTTTGAAGAATCACGGGATTGATTAAAGTTGCGATCGAGGGCCATGACAACTCTTCGGTTGACGGGAGAGATATTACACACTTTTCTATGCAGACGACTTGTTATTGTTGACTGCAAAGAGCGGCGAGCAATAGCACAGGGCAAGGCAATTGCTTCTATTGACGGAAGTATTCGGGCAGTTGTTTAACGACTGCATTGGATTTGGCACTGGGAGCAAGAGTTCAAAACTGAAGCGGCTCTCAAGAATACGCAATTGCACACCATTGTCGAATTATGACATCATATCTCATGCCACATGCTCCGAGGGTCTGCAAGCGCAGCAGGAGATATTCTCAATTCATACCATTTCTTCAATAGGAGATGGCAAATTCAATGAATCCTGATTGAAGCAAATGATGACAGCGTTCACAGGGCATGCAGGTGAAGCGATGATGATGGTGTGGGAGGCGAAGGACGGACTCCATTCTTTCAAAAGAACCAGCGGCAATCCAAAGAGTCGATGCATCGCCGAATTTGAGGCGTCATACGAAGATTTGACAGAACCCTATCAAGTCTATAATATAGAAATCTTTCATAAATTTATTACAGACTTATTTTATAATAGAATCTAACGGGAGACTCTTGAAGTAGATCAATAGTTGCAGGTTTCTTCCCCACCCGCATCGACAAGCCGCAGGTGGTCGTGGTACCTTCTCCCAATGAATGCGAGCTCGACAGGACTGTCAACGATAATCCCAATATACGTGCTGGCGCTCGGAGGCCAGGTAAGAGAAGTCGCCATCGCCCTCTTTCTCTCAAACTTGGCCATGACACTTGGAGCGGTTTTCTGGGGCAGGCTAACTGATACAATGCACTGGCGGAGGACAATAATTGTCATCTGCTCTGTAGCCATAACAATAACATGCGGATCGATGTATTTTGTCTCGAGCATTCCTATCCTCATGCTACTCTCCGCTCTGGTGGGATTCTTTTCCATCGGGCCGGCACCGGTGACAAACCTCCTTGTGATGGAGAAGTCGAGAAAGGAGGACTGGCTGAGAACATTCAGCTGGACGTCACTCATGAGTTCGGCAGGCCTTGTAATTGCGATGCTGGCCGGCTATTTTTGGCTCATGCAACATGACGCGCAATCGTATGCTCTAATTTGTGCTGTTATAGCATTCTCGTCCGTTGCACTGACAATGATGTTTGTCAAGGATCCGCCGGCAACACTTGAACGCAAGGCCATAACCACGTCGCGTGTAGCCCTCGTCGATCGGCTAAAGCAGTCACCGGTGATGTTCCTAAGACCGGTTTCTGATCTTTCGCTCTCAAAGTTGCGGGCTAACACATCGAGAAAGGAGTTTCTGTTTTTTGCAGGCACTGGTCTGTACTTTCTATCAAACAACCTCTTATTTACACCCTACACACCATTTTTAAAAGATAATAGCGTCACAGACTCGCATGTTTTTCTTGCGTACACCATTCTGCATGTTTCCAAGGTCATTTTCTTACCGTTCAATCATAAGCTGATTGCTAAGGGAGGCGAGGAGAACATGGGCAGGTTTGCCTACATTCCAAGAATATTTGGACTAGCTACGGCCGTGGCGGCCGCGTTATTGTTTGCAAACAATCCGGAATCGATACTAATGATGACGCTCGCGGTATTTGTTACAGTAGAGATAGCTTTTAGCATCTGGAGCACGACCACAATATCATCGCTGCTAAAGATTATCCCGAACGGCAAGGCAGGGAGCATCCTTGGCATGAATAGCGCAATAATTGGAGCCGGTCTTTTGATAGGGTCGCTTGCCGCAGGCGAGTTTGCTGCAACATTTGGATACTGGATAACCTTTGTCATTGCAATAGGATTTCTCGGAGCCTCGTTTGCACTAGTGAACAAATACTTTAGCAAAATAGAGGCAGAGGCGCCAGTCTGATCTTTCTTACTCTTGCTATTCCATCACGATCATTGTCAGGGTCGACTTGACGCCATTGAGCTTGCGGAGCTTCCACGTGATGGTTTCCTTTACTTTTTCCATCGTGTCTGCCTCCACCTGCGCGACAATGTCATATACGCCGTAAACCTGATAAACTTCCTTGACGCTGTCAAGTTTCCTCAGGTCGTTAACAAGAGAATCCTCACTTCCAAGTTCGGCGTTCATGAGAACAAATGCTTTTGGCATAAGATTGAATCATATTTGGCGTATAAAAACCTGATCTACCCCACAGTCATACTTCGTGTTTCAGCTTGGTTTCGTCAAACTGACCGGCCTTCTCCCACTGATAGTTGAAAAGATCGGAGCACCATTCAAGGAATTCATTGTCCTCGCCATAGAACATGACATTAAGATCCGGTTCGCCCTTCATATTGGGAAACAGAACGCAGCCCTGTTTTTCGTTGAATATCGTCATCACCTTCACTTCTGGTAACATCCTGCGCTCTACCAAACCCTTACTGATGAAATTGCGCCAGCCCACTTTCTGCAAAAGCTGCGTCCTACCCTTTGGCACCACGGCGTTGCTCGCAAATATGTACGAGAATTTCACCCCGCTCTCAACTCTGCTGCTGACAGTCTCTATAAGATCGAGTGGCACTTGGGCCATTATTTCCTTGATATATTTTTCAGATTCTGAATAAAGGTTCTTCCAGCGCTGGAGGATGGCCATTACCCCGCGTACCATTTCGCAGTTCTGGAAAGCTCCCATCCTCTGGATGAACTTTGGAGGCAGGTCTCCCAGACTGTGGTCAACAAAGAACTCTTTGTTCCGATAGAGAAAGTCATAACTCGGGATGATTGTGACAATGGTGCTGCCGTAGGCAGTCAGGATCAGTTCACCATCTCGGTCCTTCGCGACAAGCCCGGCATCGATGAGGCGGGTCATGTTACGGTGGGCCTCTTGCATAGTGGCGTCAAGCTCCGACGCAAGCTGTGACAGCCTATAGTTTTTCTGTCTCAGCTTTGTTAACATCGAGAGACGCAGGTCACCGGCGAGCTCGAAAAATAGAGAACCTACGCCCTCGTTGGGCTGCTGATCGGCGGGTGACATCCCGAGTCTTACACACGCCCCGGGTTTAAAAACCTGCACAAGGATGATTGAGAGCGACTAGAGATAATTTCGGCAGAAAAGCTCCCCGGGAGTGCTGAATGGCGGAGAGGATGAATCACTATCATGTCCTGCAGTTCATCAGCGATGTACAACATTGCCCATCCAGATAAACACGCCCATTTATGGCCGGAACCAGGTAATCAGACAGGGATCTGAGTAGCACATCATGGTCGACACAATATCAGAAGAGCAAGGATTATAATTTGGCTAAATCCTCTGCTTGTCCATCATATGGGAGAGAAGAAGTCTATTTCCGCGTTGGTGAGCGGAGGGGAAGCCAATGCAGGTCCGCCTCTGGGTCCAGCGCTGGGTCCGATGGGAGTAAACGTATTGCAGGTTGTAAATGCCATTAATGAAAAGACAAAGGATTTTCCGGGCATGAAGGTGCCAGTCAAGGTCGAAGTGGATTCTGAGACAAAGAAATTCACAGTTGAGGTGGGCATTCCTCCAACCGCCGCGCTTGTAGCCAAGGAAGCTGGCATTCAAAAGGGCTCTGGCTCAGCGGGGACAAATTTCGCGGGAGACCTATCAATGGCGAACGCTGTGAAAATTGCCAAGATGAAGATCGAAGGCTCATATGCCTTTGACGTAAGGGGCGCTGTCAAGGAAGTCATTGGATCTTGCGTCAGCATGGGCGTAAAGGTCGAAGGCAAGCCAGCCAAAGAAGTCTATGCAGACCTTCAGGCTGGCAAGTATGACGACCTTCTGAAGTAAAGAACTTTGTCCGGCGCCTGCTGCTGGGACGAGCTGCAGGCAGTATCCGATTTTTGGCAATGGAAATAATAATAACTACGAGGAATCCTCTATAACTATAGCTTATTACATGCTTCGCAACGCGTTTTCCATTGGACTTGCACTTATAATAATAGCTTCTTCCACCTTTGTAGCACCTGCATACTCGCTGGGGGTCAGAGAATCCGGCCCCCTCACCACTTTGGGGTTGCAATATCCCCAAACGGCCCATAATGATGACGTGTCGGGCGCTGGCTCGACGACTAACGTGATTAGAACTGATTTTGGTGCGATCAACCTAGGCAAAATGGAATACAATGGCAACATAGGGAGGACGCTAATATACGGCGCGGGCAATTCCGCGGCTCTCGGCAATAACGTGCAAGTAGTCAGCTTCGGATCTACAGAAAATGGCCAGCAGATGCTTGGAGTGGCGCTATCCAAGTCTCCTCTACTTCCGGAATCTGGATTCTCGTATATACCAGACTCGCCTCTTCAGTTCGATTTTGCGTCAGACGAAGCTAGCAACCCCGGTAGGCTCTCCGGCTCATCGATATTAAAGTCGGACAAGGTTGCCGAAGAATACGGCATCACCGGCGAAGGCGTGACGGTTGCGATCGTGGACAGTGGTACAGACTTTTCAAACCCTGACATGATACACTCACTTGCAAGAGACGAAAACGGCATCCCAATAATGCTTGATGCTGATGGCCAGGGCATTGTGTTCACAAAGGCGACATACATTGCGACAATGGATGGCAGCGGGAGGGTGATAAATGGCAGCTACACTGCTGAAAATCCGCCTGAGAACTACACCTCATGGGTCTACGTCAATGAGGAAGGCAAAGTCCTGCTCAGAACATCATTTGGCAACATTCCGACGTACAACTCACTCTATCCACTCTTGGGATCGCCAGAACTTAACGCAACTGCAACTGTCGACTGGATAATTGGAAACAGTCCAAGCGATTACATCCACTCCGCAAGCGGAGTGTACCACTTTGGCGTAATATATCAGGCGCAGCAGCAGTTTGGCACCATTACGTTTGGCCTAGTGCCCGTTTTGGTGGTGGACAGCGAGGAGCCCGGCGTGTATGATACGATAATCCCCGACATGTATTCTGGCTGGTACTTTTACGTTCAGAACGAGCTTGCCCGTCTGGCAGACGACCCGGAGGATATCGAGCACCTTTTCGGAGAGCCAGCGTATGACTTTACGGACGATACTCCGATAAGACTTGGAGAGGGTAACGAAATCCTGAGTTTTGATTACAACAATGATGGCTTTCCTGACTTTAGTGCAGGGACTGTCGGCGCAAGAGTGGTGGATCTGTGGCAAGTTTTAACCAACAAGACCAAGTCGACAGGCGAAGACGAGATAGACTATGTCGGTGTGGCGGTGGCAGACCTGTTAGAACCGCTGGATCCTGCAGGCAACTATTTCGGCGTGATGTACGATCTCGCAGGTCACGGAACTAGCACTGCTGCCATCGTGGCGTCAAAGGGAGAGCAAAAGTACAATGTCTATGGCAACGGAACAAAATATTCGCTTGCAGGCATTGCGCCTGGTGCAAAGATAATCCCTGTCAAGGCGCTATGGACGGGAGACACGATCTATGCGTGGCTGCATGTATCCGGCTTTGACCTCGTGAACGGCACTTGGATCTACACCGGAGAACACAAGGCAGACATTGTAAGCAACAGCTGGAGCGTGGCAACCTTCCCACTCCTCAAGTATGGGCCAGGATACGACATACTGTCGGTGTTTTCGTCACTCCTCGTAGTGCCAGGCATCCTTGCCGACGACTATCCAGGCACAATCTTTGTAAACAGTCTTGGAAATTATGGCTCGGGTTATGGATCTGTTGGCACTCCAAATGCCTCTCCGCTTTCGATATCTGTCGGCGCAACCACCAACAATGTGCATCTCGGTTACGACGGCCTACAAAACATCACCCGATTTGGCAAAGCAACGACGTACTTTGACGATGTGGCCAATTTTTCAAGTAGAGGACCAGGGCTGTTTGGCGACCCCAAGCCCGAGCTGATGGCGGTAGGAGCGTATGGATTCACACCTACGATCGTGCACCTGAGAAGCCTTCAGACAACCCACGAGGACCCGAAAAATGAGTCTGCTTTTGTACTATTTGGTGGCACGAGCATGGCCGCGCCCATGGTCGCCGGAGCGGCAGCACTTGTAATCGAAAGTCTGCAGGAGCAGGGACAGGAGCCAGATCCGTTTGGCGTAAGAACGATGCTCATGTCTTCAGCTGTCGATCTGAAGAACGACCCGTTTGTTCAGGGTTCTGGCAGGGTCGACGCGCTAGCCGCTATTGACCTTGCAGAAGGAGAATCTGGTTTGCGGATTTATACTCAAGATACTGTGAGAAACGTCTTGACCACCATGTCTGACGCGATCGATTCGTACAGCGACGTACTTGCACTAATCGAAGGCGGGAGCGACATTGCACAAAAGCTAGCTGTGGAATTTGAAGAATCGCGGTGGTTTGCAGGCCAGATAGCTCAAGGTGAGTCCGAGTCAACTGAAATCGTGATTGAGAACCGCTCTGACAGGACAATGATTGTCAATGTCATGGCCGCGATAGAAACCCTCGTTGACAGGTACGAGATTCGTAACACAACACGTCCATTTGAAACGGATCCTATATACAACACCACCGAGTTTGGCTATAGACCAAACTACTTCAACCTCGACGATCTGGGCGGCATTCCTGAAGAGGCAGACCTCATGGTAGTAAAGGTCAACTTCCCGTTTGAAAGCTTTATGAACACGACAGAATTGTATGCCGATAACCTCCGCATTGCTTCAATCTATGCGTATGACTGGGCTGATGCGGACGGGGACGGCAAGATAACATATACAGAGACTTCAATGGTGAACAGGGGCGGCTCATGGGGCACATTGCAAGAACTCAGGGTAACAGATCCGGCAGAAAAGTTCGCGAACACTCCCCTCATAGGCATATACCCCGTTCCTACAATCTATTCGTTCTGGCAGGGCGACAGGAAGATCAACTCGACTGCAATGAATTATACACTTACAATTGAGTTCTACGACAGGCAGCCAAACCCTGCAATCATGCTTGATGGTGAGCCAGACGGCGGGCAGGTGATGCTTGAGTTAGGACCAAAAGGCAAAGAAAGGATCCCCGCGACGATTTATGTGGGCGACGAAGATTTGCCGGGCATTTACTATGGCTCCATACTGGTAAAATCAGAAGACAGCGACAGGCCGACTGTCATGCCGGTAAGCTATGTCGTGACAAGCAAGCCTGTACCAAAGGATGTCCCAGTTGTTGCAGTTCCCGCTGCAGATGTTGAGGAAAAAGATCTGGGTCTGCGTCCAAATGGATATGTTGGCGGCACATTCGACATGACTTCAGGATATTCGGCAGGCGATTGGCGTTCATATTACTTCAGCGTGATGGACGATACGATCACCTCGATGACTCTAAAGATATCCTGGCCACACAACTCAACCAGCATTAGCGCGATGGCCTTTGGCCCGGACGGCCGCATGATAGCGACGACTGTGCCCTCAGGGGTGTTTGAGACATTCTCAGGTTGGCCTAGCAACGACTGGCTGGGGACAACCCCATTCAGCGCAGGAGGCGCATTCTACTTTAGCCAAAATGCTGGCGAAAATGCGACGCTTCTCCATGTGCCGGTGAACAGGACAGGTACGTATTCAATACTGCTGCACAACACGATATTTCACGGCAACAGCCTCTATGAACCACTACAGGTTGAAGCCAAGTTTGCTACTTTGATTCCGGACAACGCGGCGCCGGCAATAATAATAGACGTTCCGAGGTACCTTGGAGAGGGCAAAGAACACAGAATCCCTGTTACCATCGTTGAAGATAATCCAAGTGGATTGGAATATTACATAGACGGCCAATCCTTCTCACCGACGCTTGCTGCAAGTGGAGAGTTTGATATTTTGATCGACGCAGGCTCACTTTCTGAAGGGCAGCACATCCTGCGCATAGATTCATCTGACCTGGTGGGGCACATCACCACCTTCCAGTCGGTGTTTGAAGTAGACAACACTCCGCCGCAGATCGAAGCGTTTGTACAGGATTCTAACGGCAATCTGCACAAGATAGTAGGAAGTAAGGTTGGGATTTCAAAAGAGTCAACCCTGATATGGAATGTTACTGACAAGAATGGGATCATTGTTTCTACCTCTTCACAAGCGGGGGATCCAAGAATCGAGCCCTACCTGTCATCTTCAGTAGCAATCAGCCCCGGAGTGGTTGGAGAGGGTGCGCACTTGTACTCCTTTGAAGGCGCAGATGCCTCAGGAAACCACGCCACGCGCGAGATCGAGGTCATTGTCGACACCACACAGCCCGCGCCATCTATGTCATTTTCCAATGCCAACCCACAGGACTTGAAAGGGCTGGCAAAAATAGTGCTTCACGCCGGCGATCCCAACATCCGCAGCGTGTTCCTGCAGGTGGGCAGCAGAGCGAGCCTGAATGTCACGGGCATGTCTGAATACATGCTGGATACTACAGAGCTTGCGGATGGAAGCTATGATCTAAAGCTTGTAGCGACGGACATTGCGGGCAACGAATCGACATTAGTCCTGCCAATAATAGTGGCAAATTCAGCGCCTTTGATAACCGCAGCCATCATCGCGGGTCTTGCTGCTGGAGGGGGGATTGCAAGCATCGCATGGCTATTATTTGGAAAGCGCGGCACAGGGCCCGCCAATAAATCTTAAATAGGAAACAACTCCGATTTATGGTGTGAGTGAGGACAAGAAAGCGGCATCAAGTGTGCACGCCGCCAGCAATGGCCTAATCGAACTTGGAGAGAAAAACTTTGACGAAGTGGTAGGAGGCAGCAAGCCCGTCCTTGTAGACTTTTGGGCGACATGGTGCGGTCCTTGCCAATTCATGCTCCCGATATTCGATAAGCTGGCCAAGAAATACGGAAGCAAGGTGATATTTGGAAGGTTGAATGTGGATGATAACCAAGGGGTCGCCATGCGCTACGACGTATATGCAATCCCGACATTCATCATGTTCATGAACGGCAAAGCGGTCGACAGGGCAGTCGGCGCGGTCGGCGAAAAGGGCCTAGAAGGTCTGCTGCAAAAGTACCAGTAGGATAAAGTACCGTTACCATTTTGGGGCAGGAAGGACCGCACCCTTTTTTGTTGGAAGAATGGTCAGAGGTATCCGAACGCAGGGTCGCTCTTTCTTTTCATAGCCACCAGCATGTTTAGGATCTCTTTTTCATTTTCATTTAACCGATGGTTGAACCTCTCGAGGAGCTGCTTGGCCTGTTTGCTGTTGAGGTCAGTGTAGAAAATATCGCCTTCGTTTATCTGCCTGCCGATAGTAGGTTCCTTTATTGATACCGCTACCTGCATCCCTGTTGTTGCTTCCTCTATGGCTTTACCGCTATCTTGAATCTGATGGACTGTTCCAACCTTCTTACCTTCTTCGTTTATCACCTGCACCTTTTGTTTCAGCCTGCCCACCTGGATCTCGGCTCCAAAGACGGCAGGGTCGTTGCGCCGGAAAACAAACCCCTTCATGAACTGAAACTTGCAAATAGGTGGCAGCTCGTTGAACAATATCGATTCTTCATGTTCCTTCTGGTACGCGACCCAATCAGTATAGCTTCGGACAAGGTTGTAGATTATCTGCTCGTTGAAAATCATTACTTCGCGTTCCTGTGCTTCCTTTTGCGCATCTTCAAGCACTTTGACACTAAAGCCCAGCACGACTCCGAGGTACCTGTCGCTTTCTTTTACTGCGGATGCCTCTATGATGTCGCGCCGAGTTATGTTGCCAATATCAGCCAACCTGATCGGTACGTCTGCTTTTTTCAAAAGGTCGGTTATTGCTTCAAGCGAACCTATTGTGTCACACTTGAGAATAACCCCGCTAGTTTCGGTGTTACTTACAATCGCGTTCTTTACCTCGGATTCTACAAGCGACTTGAGCCTCTCAAGCTCATCGCTACCCTTCTTCTGATCGTAGACATAAAGCGGGCTTCCTGCGAGCACGCCCTCAAGATCTGGCGAAGTTATTTTCAGGCCGGCGGCCGCAACGACTTCGCTGACTGGCTTGAACTTGTCGCGAGGATCGCGCATTTCGTCAAGTGCCTTCGGCAGCAGCAGTGCCTTTATTCTGGTCGCAACTGCTCCATCGCGTTTGCCTACTACAATAGTTTCGCCCTGATGGATCGTGCCGTCCAGAAGTATAATGTTTGCAGACGGTCCAAGACCCACCTCTTCCTTGAACTCGAGTACAATGCCTCTGGCAGGTCCTTCATGTCGCTCTAATCGCTTTGCAAGGTATTGCTGAGTCAGGCCGACTAGTACCGCCAAAAGCTCTGGTATGCCCACCCCAGACCTCGCACTCACCGGCACTATCGCAACTTCTCTTGTAAAATCCTTGACGCGCCAGAACGCTTCCGAAGGGAAGCCAAGAGTTGAGAGAGTACCTACGACCGTGTAGATCTTTTCGTCCAGCAGTGTCTGGACGCTTGTTTCCTGCTTTTTCACATCTTCAGAAATGAACTTGCTCCCAGACCCGCGCCAGCCTGCGATCATGTCAACCTTGTTGAGCGCGATCACGAACGGCACCTTGCGCTTTTTCAAAATGTTGATGCTCTCCACTGTCTGTGCTTCAAAGCCCTTATTGACGTCCACCACAACAATCGCAATGTCTGCCGCGGATCCGCCGCGTGCACGCAGGTTGGCAAAGACTTCGTGTCCCGGCGTGTCAATTACCAGCAGGCCGGGTATTGGAGTCTCAGACTTGGCAAGCTTTGCGTATAGGGGGCCGGTCATCTCTTTGATCGTTTCAACAGGGAAGAAGCTGGCTCCGATATGTTGAGTAATCCCTCCAACTTCGCGGGACTGAACTGCAGTGCCGCGAATCTTATCCAGTAGGGAGGTCTTGCCCGAGTCTACGTGACCTAGAACAACTACTACCGGCTGACGGAGTGCCACAAGTGAGTCAGCTGAAAATGACGCGCGACTCTTTTATGAAGCTTTCAGGAGAGTCAGAGGCATGTATGATGTTGTCGGTGAATCCTAGTCCAAAGTCTCCCCTTATAGTACCCGGAGCCGCTTCAAACGACTTGGTCGCTCCTATCATTATCCTCACAGTGCTGACTGCATTGTTCCCCTCCAGGATGCAGGCAACCACAGTTCCAGACGTGATGAACGAGACAAGCTCGTTGAAGAAGGGCTTGTCCTTGTGAACCGAGTAGAACTCCTGAGCCTTCTCCTTGGTAAAGTTGTACGACTTTAGATTCTTTATCTGAAAGCCTTTTTCCTCAAATCTAGCCAGAATCTTGCCAGTCAGCTGGCGCTTGAACCCATCTGGCTTGACCACAATTAGCGTTTGTTCGATTGCCATTCTTGCATCTACCTGCTAGAACTACTCCACATCACTATTGCTTTCTCACGCGCAGACCGCCCTTGACATATTTGGAAGTCCACTTTAGCTTTCTTGGATCTCGTGATAGAACGCGCAGGTTCTTTTTGCATTTGCTAGAACAAGTCCACTGCACTTGCCCATCGTTTCTTACCGTCATGATTCCATGGCCTGTAGTAATGTGCCTGCCGCAGAAAAAGCAGTTACGCAATGATGTTGCTGTTTTGCTCATAGACTATCACATGTCACCTAATCTTGCGGGCCTCTCGCTCGGTTTCTCTCAGCATCAGGACATCATTCATCCGTACAGATCCCTTGACGTTTCTGGTCAGGATGCGGCCCCTATCCTTTCCTTCCAGAACCTTGACGCGGACCTGTATGACTTCGCCGGCGATGCCAGTCCTGCCTACAATCTGGATGACTTCAGCAGGAACGACCTTTTCTTCAGCAGCCTTGCTCATCTGTTATCAGCCACCGTCTCTCTACTCTTTCTTGGCAGCGCCCTTTAGGTCGGCTATAGAGTTGACGACCTGCTCCACAATGTGCTGCGCTTCACCCGTATCGATAATCGTGGCAGCAGCAGAGCCGACATCAATTCCAAGCGACATGCCAAGCTGCTGCTTGCTTGGAACAAAGATGAAAGGCGTGTTCCTTTCCTCACAGAGGATCGGCAAGTGAGCGACCACCTCTGGTGGCTCGACGTCTTCGGCAATGACTACAAGCTTTGAAATGCCGCGCTCAATAGCCTTCGTGGTCTCGTTTGTGCCCTTACGTACCTTACCGCTCTGCTTAGCAACACGCACCGCTTCATAAACTGCGTTTACTAGATCCTTAGAAACTTCCATCTTTACATAATATGGTTTACTCAATGTTGGTATCACCCATCGGGATCATCTTTCTTCTGTACGATAATAGGCGTATTAAAAACGTTAGCCTATCTTCGATTGCACTAGTCTCTTGTATTCATCCACCTTCGAGTCCAAGAGCGACTTGTCAGTTGACTCGGCATACATCCTTATGAGGGGCTCTGTCCCACTCGGCCTCACCATCAACCAGGTCTCCTCGTCTATCCACACCTTCGCCCCGTCCATTGTCTCTACCTTTTTCGGTGTGCCATGGCTTATGCATGCCTGGATGACTCTTTCCACAACTTCCCTCGAAGGACACGAAAACTTTGTCTTGTACTGGAACGTCTGCGGAAGTTCTGCGATATGTTGGGAAAAGGGTTTGTTGTCAGAAGAGGATGAGGAAGCGGCAAGCATGTCGAGTACCAGCGCAGTCGCCATAGCCCCATCCCTTACCTCGTTAAGCGCGCCATACATGAATCCACCATTTTCTTCGAGTCCAAGCGGGGATCTGCGCCTCACCATTTCACGTGAGACTTCAACGCTGCCCACCTTGGTGTAGACAATCTTGGAGCCGGCCTGCTCCACAACCTTTGACAATATCATTGAAGAGTTGACAGGACAGACAACTTCTGCACCCTTGTGTTTGCCTTCGAGCAGATGTCTTACTAGCAGGGCCCCGGTCTTGTCACCCATGTATACAGCGCCCTTATCGTCGCAAAAGATGCTCCTGTCACCATCGCCGTCGTACGCGACCCCAAAGTCAGCATTGGCAGACATGACAGTCTCGGACAGGACTACGACGTTGTCCGGCGTGGGCTCTGAGCCTCGCCCCGGAAATTCCCCGTCAATATGGCCATTTATGACTATGACCTTGCAGCCCAGCTTTCTTGCAACAAATGGTGCAACTACTGCCTGCGCACCATTGCCTGTGTCCATCACTACAGTGAACTTTTTCTGTCTTATCCTGTCGGCATCCACTAGCTCGATAACAGCATCGATGTATTTGCTGACAATGTTTTCGTCGACATAGTCGCGACCTGTTCCGTTCAACTTTGCGAATCTCTTGGAGTAGTAGATGTCCTCTACTTTTAGTTCGTCTTCTCGGGAAATCTCAACACCGTCTGGAGCGGTCGGCTTGATCCCGTTGTATTGCGGCGGATTGTGGGATGCGGTTATCATGATCCCGCCGGCATAGCCAAGCCTCTTTGCAGCATATTGCAGGCACGGCGTCGGTACAAGCCCAGCATTTGCTGTATCAAGTCCCGCAGAGTTTAGAGTGGCCCGAACTAATTTTGACAACACAGGGCTTGACTTGCGGCCGTCGTACCCGACGACAATCGGCCCGTCACCAAAATAGGTTGCAAGAGCATAGCAGAGATCAATTGCCAGATCGTTTGTCAGTTCCTCACCATAAACGCCTCGCACACCGTTTGTACCAAAGAGTCGGGGGTTAGCTGATGTTTGCTGCATTTGTCTTTCAGATGCTGCCAACCTATAAATAGATAAATTTGGCTGTTGGCTCTTGCAGCTTGGGCGCGGGGGTTGCCAAGCCCGGTCAACGGCGCAGGTCTCTTTTTTCTTTCCATAAGAAAAAGGGTGCGAAGCTTAGAATGAGCCGGACTGGTTCCTACAACCCTGTTCCTTAGGGATTCGTGGGTTCAAATCCCACCCCCCGCACCATCTTACTTTGTCCAAAGGAGCAATATTCTTGCCCTTTTAGG
>JBIQJB010000037.1:0-16986 GCA_044507735.1 Nitrosopumilales archaeon | reverse complement strand
ACGAGAAATGCAAAGGATAAATGCTGGGCTGCAAGCTTTTCTCTTTGTTGCAAAATCAGGACGCGCCTTACAGGGTAGTACGAAAAGAGGGCAGCGGTTCTTGCTCTGCCACCTTTTACCTGAAGGATTGCGTGACTGGCCTGAATGAAAATGTCAGTGAAAAATCGGTTGACGTAATCGTTACGTCGCCTCCATATAACATAGGCATTGGGTATAATTCCTACAATGATGCCATGCCAAGGGAAAAGTACCTTGCATGGATGGAGGAGGTCGGCATCTCTGTAAAGCGCGCCCTTGCAGACGACGGCTCGTTCTTTCTCAACATCGGCAACAAGCCAAAGGACCAGTGGATCGCATGGGATGTTGCATCAGTGCTGAGGAAGCATTTTGTGCTGCAAAATGTAATCCACTGGGTCAAATCGATAGCGATACCCAAGGCCGACGTTGGCAACTATCCAAACATCGTGGGAGACATCGCCGTTGGCCACTTCAAGCCCATAGTGAGCAACAGGTTCCTAAACGACTGCCATGAATACATTTTCCACTTTACAAAAACAGGCGACGTGCACCTCGACAAGTTGGCTACTGGGATACCGTATCAGGACAAGACGAACATTGGCAGGTGGAAATCGGCAAAAGAGGACCGGCGCGACAGGGGCAACACATGGTTCATACCGTATGAAACAATTCAGCGCAAGAGCGAGCGACCGCACCCTGCAACCTTTCCAGTCAAGTTGCCAGAGATGTGCATACAGCTACATGGCAAGGCAAGGCTGGTGGTAGATCCTTTTACAGGAATCGGCTCTACTGCTGTCGCGGCAATGAGACTTGGAGTCTCTTTTGTAGGCTTTGAAATAGACAAGGAATATCTTGACACCGCAATTGCTAGGCTCTAGTGGCAGATATTATCATCACGGGGTTTCTTGCAAGCATCATTGTGCCCGTCGTGACCTTGCGTGCCTTTGCTATCGTCACCTGCGTGATATCGACCTCCGAGAGCTTTAGATCGTTTATCGCGGTCAGAGCCTGATACATCGTTTCAATCAGTATTGTGTCGATGACTATTCTGCCTCCCTTTTTCAACCTGCCTGCTGCAAGTTCGATTACCTGGCGCGTGTCCCCCCACGTGCCGCCAACCATTACCGCATCCACCTGCGGTAGACTTTGCAGTACGTCCTGCGCCTTACCCAAAATGACCTCTGCCTTTGCGCCAAACTTTTGGAGGTTCTTCTTGGTCAGCTCGACGGCGTTGTTGTCAAAATCGATTGCATATACTGTGCCCCCTGCTCCTCCTCCCGATGTCGCCGCCGTCTGCAAGCAAATCTCAACTGTGATGCTCCCGCTGCCGCAACCAACATCTATGGCAGAGTGGCCCTCCTTCAGACGAAGCTTGCTAATAGCTATTGCCCTGATGTCCTCCTTTGTTATGGGGACGTCTTCTGTCCTGTCGAAAAGCTCGTCTGGGATCCCGGGAGTGCGATACGGCCACAATTGTTTCTCGCTCTCCATATGTTAACAGATCCCGATATTCTTTAGCTTAGAACTACCGACTGGTGCAGCGCGGTATAGACTATTATCATGAATGCCAGGAGCAGGAAGATGAATGGCATGATGCCCTCTGTCGCCACCTTTCTGCGCTTGTCCTTTGGAATGTTCTTGGCGATTCCCTTCCCGATCCCGAGGGAGATGAAATAGAACACAATTGCCATTCCGATGGCGATGCCTACCGATGTGCCCTGATCCAGCTGGCCTGATGGGTCAAACGGTACTAGAAAGGCCGTAATGATTCCAGCGATTACTCCGAGCAGAGCACGCATGTAGTAGACCCTTTCAAATGCGTCCAAGTTGTCTTTTTTTGGTTAAATTACAGCCGGTAAAATGCCTTGCGGTCGTGTGTTATGTCCAATCCTCAGGTCACTGCCGCGACTGTCAAGCGCCCGGTGATGGTAAGAATGGTACAAGGATAATATTCGACAGGCAATTAGCATTGTGTGATTGGCCAATATCATAGGCGACATAATACTCGACTTTCAAACTACGGACCCTGACAACGACGTCAAGATCACACATGATGTTTTGGCCGAAGCTGAAAAAGCATTCAATCTTCCACTGGGATCATTCGAACTGGGCAACGCCAAGCCGTTGTCGATGGGGTGGTCAATGGCAAAGTTGTTCTTATCGTTGGAAATGGCGCAAGAACTGTATGATAATAATTCCTACCAGATAGAGAACACCAAGGCCCGATCAAGAAGCGAAAAGTTTCTGTCTTGGATCAACATGCAATTTACTCAAAAAGGCTGCAAGGCGCAGCTAAAGTATGCAGAGGATATGAAAAATGGCAGCGGGGGCTTTAAGTACAGCTCTCAGTTTGTGAATATCTTTTCTGACGAATTTAACTGGTCTAGATGAAAATTTCACCGTGTGTTAGGCAAGGCGATAGAAGCATGCTCATGGATCGGATGTCGAGTCAGATCAGCTATTTTGGGCTCAATGCTTAGCGGCGACGAGTTTGCAATACGTGTGTGGATTCGCGTCATTGCGACAACGCACGGTTAATTTCAGCTGACGCTAATAGTTGTTCGATCAGGTGCGGCAGCGCCGGCGATATCGCAGAGCCCCATTGTTTAATATTTGCGAAGAATCACACTCGTAAAGCATGGAGCTCTCCGGCATCGAGTTGAGATACCTTGTCAATGAGATCAGGAGCAGGGTCACCTCCGGGTATTACGTGAGCGGAGTCAACGCCATCACAAAGAGCTCGCTTCTCCTCAGGCTACACCACCCCACACAGGAAGACATCATGCTTGTGGTATCTGTGAGGGGAATCTGGATAACAAGGCTCAAGTTCAAGCCAGTCGAGGAGAACAAGATTGAGGGCATTGCCCAGAAAGAGATCGAGCGCGCCAAGATAGAGTCGATGGAGCAGGCCGGGAGCGAGCGCATTGTCTCGATAAAATTCAGGCACCCTGACGGAAAAGTGAGGGTCGCCGTCTGCGAGTTCTTTGGCGACGGCAACATCGCGATATGCGACGAGAACATGCAGATAATTGCCATCCTCAACCCGATCGAAGTCCGGCACAGGACTCTCAACGTCGGCCTGCGCTATGCATACCCGCCGGCAAGGGGGGTCGACGTTTTCGAAGTGACGCTTGATCAGATGCTGTCGCTGCGAAGCGAGTCAAAGAACCTCGATGTCCTTCGGTGGATCGGCCGCAGCATCTCGATGCCCAAAAAGTTTGTGGAGGAGGTGGCCAAGCGCGCAGGCGTCAGGGATAAGCTTGCAGGGCATCTGTCCGACGAGGAGGTTGAAAAGATCTATTCCACCGTCAAGAGCCTCGTCGAAGATGTCAGCACTGGCAGGAACCACGAACCGGTGGTAATCATGTCCGGGGAAAAGCCCATCGAGGCGCTCCCGATAGTCACAGACGAGGCTGCGAAAATGAACATCAAGAAAGTGCCATCATATATGGACGCAGTCGACGAAGTGCTCAGCACAGAGATCCTCGACATCGGCCGCAGCAGCAAGACCGTCGAACTGGACAGGCAGATCGCGGTGCTCGAGCACGATCTTGAAGAGCAGAACAAGGCAAAGGAGGCGGTGATGCAAAAATCGGCTTCTATCCGAAGGCTTGCAGACCAGCTGATGGCCCTGTCGTACCAGAACCCGGACGACGCCAAGATCCACGACGTCCTCGCGGCCAACTCGGCATCGATGGTGAAGGATAAGGGCGTGAAATACATCGAGGTGGCCGGCGAGCGGGTGGAGATGCACCCGAGCCTTGCGAAGGTAAGCTCGATGCTGTATGGAAGGGCAAAGGAGATGGAGCGTGGAAACGCGTCGATAGAGGAGGCGCGCAGCAAGTTGCTGGCGCAGATCGAAAAATTGCGCAGCCAGACTGCCGCAATCCACAAGAAGGTGGTGGTAAAGGAGCAGGCCCCAAAAGAGTGGTACGAGCGCTACAGGTGGTTCATCACCACCGAGGGTCTTCTGGCCATAGGCGGCCGCGATGCCTCCTCAAACTCGGCCCTGATACGCAAGCACCTTACAGAGCACGACATTGTGTTCCATGCCGAAGTGCACGGCTCTCCGTTCTTTATTGTCAAGAATGCAGCGGCCCCCGCACAGGAGGGTAAGATCGACCAGTCGCTTCTCGAGGTGGCAAAGGCCACCGTTGCATTCAGCCGGGCGTGGAAGGATGGGCTATCCAGCGCCGACGCCTACTGGGTCATGCCCGAGCAGGTGAAAAAGGGCGCGCCGACCGGCCAGTTCCTGCCAAAGGGCTCGTTTGTAATAGAAGGCAAGCGCAGCTACCTAAAGGGAGTAGAGATCAGGCTTGCGATAGGGGTCGTTCGACTGGACGGAAGGGAGACCCTTGTGTGCGGGCCAGAAGAGTCGATAAAAAAGAGGGCGCTTTACTACGCCGTGCTCCAGCAAGGAGGCATGGACCCCATGGATGCGGCAAAGAAAGTAAAATCTGAATTTGTAAAGCTGGCCGGCGGGGAGAGCGAGATCGCAGAGACGATCAAGCGAATCAGCCTTGACGACTTTGTAAGGGCGCTCCCGACAGGGCAGTCAAGGATCTCTTTCTCTGCAAGGGGACAGACAGATAAGTAATTAAAGAGAGAACACGACTAGTCTTTGTGGTAAAAAAGCCAGTCAGACAGCACGCCGACGCAAACATGACGACACGTGTGCTCGTACGGGACATCATGAACAGCCCCGTAGTCTCTGCTTCTCCCGATGACACCATCCTCGACATTGCGAAAAAGATGAAGGAAGAAAAGATAGGCAGCATTGTCGTGATGGACAAGGACAAACCTGTCGGGATCGTGACTGACTGGGACATTGTTTCAAACGGCGTGATAAAGGACGCCAAGCCCGGCACAATAAAGGCAAAGGACGTGATGCAGCAGATCCACACGATCGAAAGCGAGGAGAGCATCACCGAGGCCGCGCGCCAGCTGAGAAAGCACAACATCAAGCGCCTTGGCGTAGTCTACAAGAACAGGCTTGTCGGGATCATCTCTTCTTCAGACGTCATAGCGGTCACGCCAGACCTCGTCGACGTCGTGTCTGAAAAGGCGGCAATTGTAAGGGGCGAGCTTGGCATCACCAGAACTCCTGGCAACATCTCCGGCTATTGCGACGAGTGCGGCGAGTGGTCCGATCTCCTGCAGCATGACGAGGGCACATTTATCTGCGAAGTGTGCAGGGGCGAGTCTTCTTCTGACGGCGGGTCGGAAAGCTCCTAAATTTATCGCAGACGCAATGCTTGGGAGCGTGGCGCGCAAGCTCCGCATTTTTGGGTTTGACACCCTGTATGTCGCGCACGCATCAGACGACGAAATTTTGAAAATAGGAATTGAACAGAACAGGGTTATCCTTACTGCAGACAGGGACCTGTTCAGGCGAGCGGTCAAGGCAGGAGCCGGCGGGGTGCTCGTCGACGGCGGGGCAGGAGGTGACGACGTGAAAGACCTTGTTCACATCCTGGCAAAAAACGGGATCACCTCAGTGGGCCCTGCCGGCATTGGCTCCCGGTGCTCCGTGTGCAACGGGCCCTTGGAAGCAAGGACGCCGGAGCAGGTCAGAGACTCTCTTCCCGGCGAGAGGATCGCCGAGCTTTGGAGCAAATTTTTCCAGTGCACCAGCTGCGGCAAAGTCTACTGGGAGGGGGGCCACCTGAGGCGCATAAGGGCGCTTGCAAAGAGAGTGGACAGAGAGCTCGGCGCGGCAGCAACAACAACAACAAGATCATCATCGTCATCAGCAACAACATGAGCCTGCGCGCGCTGCTGTATCAAAAGGTTAAAATCGGGTGAGAAGGCCGAATTCCACCAAATGAGCTCAAATTCTGCTTTGGAGCGCACTATAAACAAGGTTTTGTCACAAAAAGAAGCAGAACTAGTTTCAAAGATAGATTCTGCGTATCAGGAATCGTTGAACAACCTTGAAGCTTCTCGCGGCAAGCTGGAGGCAGAGCGCACAAGGATAATCGAGTCTGCAAAAAAGCAGGCCGAGAACCTGAAGCGCCAGATAGTTGGGTCTGCCAGGCTTACCGCCCGCAACCAGGAACTTTTGACTATTGAAAACGCAGTTAACAAAGCCTTCGAAGAGGCTAGGAAAAAGCTGTCGGCCTCTGGCAGCAACGAGAGCTACAGGGCGCTGATGAGCAACATCATCGAGGAGAGCATTTCGTCTGTCGGCTCGGGCGAGGTCGTCATCGAATGCAACAAGAACGACGCCGAGCTTGTCAGAAAGATATTGGCTGACCTGCAGAGCAGGAACCCAAAGGTAAAGGCGAAGGTATCTGACCACAGCATTGATGTGCTGGGCGGGATCAGGGTCAAGTCTGCAGACGGCACGATGACATTTGACAACACACTTGAATCTCGCATTGAAAGACTCAAACCTTTAATAAGGAAAAACATAGCCCAGATGCTGAGAGGAGAGGCGTAGAATAGATATGGTAGCAAAAGGCAGAATTGTCTGGGTTAGCGGCCCGGCAGTCAAGGCAGACGGCATGTCTGCAGCAAAGATGTATGAAACAGTCGAGGTGGGCGATTCAAAGCTCATCGGCGAAGTCATCAGGCTGACAGGCGACGTTGCATTCATTCAGGTATACGAGTCCACATCTGGCCTCAAGCCCGGCGAGCCCGTGGTGGGCACCGGCCAGCCGCTTTCGGTGCTGCTGGGTCCGGGCATTATCGGCAGGATCTATGACGGTATCCAGAGGCCACTTGATGAAATCGCTGCCAAGTCTGGCGCTTTCATCGGCAGGGGCGTCGTAACAAGTCCTGTCGACATGAAAAAGAAATACACATTCAAGCCCAGCGCGAAAAAGGGCGACCAGGTGGGTCCAGGCTCGATTCTGGGCACGGTTGAAGAGACCCCTCTGCTGACTCACAGCATACTGGTTCCGCCAGACCACCCCGGCGGCAAGCTCACGGACATTGCCGGAGAGGGCGAATACGACCTTGAACACGTTATCGCAACCACAGAGAAGGGCGGCGACAAGTTTCCGCTCAAGATGTATCACAAGTGGCCCGTACGCAAGCCAAGGCCATATGCAGAGCGCTATGACCCGACTGTACCGCTTGTGACTGGACAGCGCGTAATCGACACCTACTTCCCGATTGCAAAGGGAGGAACGGGTGCAATCCCCGGCGGCTTTGGCACCGGCAAGACAGTTACGCTGCACCAGATAGCCAAGTGGGCAGACAGCAAGGTGGTCGTCTACATTGGCTGCGGCGAACGCGGCAACGAGATGACCGAGGTGCTTGTAGAGTTCCCGCACCTTATCGACCCGCGCTCGAACAGGCCGCTGATGGAAAGAACCGTTCTTGTGGCAAACACGAGCAACATGCCCGTGGCTGCAAGGGAAGCGTCCATCTACACTGGCGTCACCATGGCAGAGTACTACCGCGACATGGGCTACGACGTTGTGCTTGTGGCAGACTCGACCAGCAGGTGGGCAGAGGCGCTCCGCGAAATGTCAGGCCGTCTTGAAGAGATGCCTGCAGAGGAAGGCTACCCGTCATACCTCGCGTCAAGGCTCGCAGAATTTTACGAGCGCGCAGGCAGGGTAAGGGCACTCGGATCACCGGACAGGGCCGGCTCTGTCACTCTGGTAGGCGCTGTGTCGCCGTCAGGCGCTGACTTTACCGAGCCAGTAACGACGCACACCATCAGGTTCATCAAGACCTTCTGGGCGCTTGACACCCGGCTTGCATACTCGAGGCACTACCCATCGATCAACTGGATGCAGTCATACTCTGGATACCTTGAAGATGTCAGCAAGTGGTGGAAGGAGAACGTCACAGGCGAATGGTACGACCTGAGGGCAGAATCCTACCACGTCTTGCAGAGAGAAGACACCCTCAAGGAAATCGTCAGGTTGCTCGGTCCCGAAGCGCTGCCAGACGAGGAGAAGCTGGTGCTCGAAGTCGCACGTATGGTCAAGATCGGCATCCTCCAGCAGAACTCGTTTGACAAGGTTGACACCTACTGCAGCCCTGAGAAACAGGTCAAGCTGGTAAAACTCATGGTCAAGTTCTACAAGGAGGCGCAGAAGGCGCTCAAGGCAGGCACTTCGCTTGCAGACATCAGGGCGATGCCAATCATCCCAGCGCTACTGAAGGCCAAGTTCGAAATTCCTGAAGAACAGCTGAGCAAACTGGACGAGCTGGACAAGCAGATAGATGATGGTTTCCGCAAGGCCGCCGCAGGCGGTTCCGCGGCAAAGGAAGAGGAGGCGAAGGTAGTTGCCTGAGACAGCTGGAGTAGAATACACCAAGGTAGCCGAGATCAAGGGGCCGCTGATGGTAATCGACGGCATCACCAAGGCGTCCTTTGACGAGCTGGTCGAGATCGAGACAGCAGAGGGCGAGCGAAGGCTTGGCAAGGTCCTCGAGGTGGGCTTTGGCAAGGCAATCGTGCAGGTGTTTGAAGGCACCACTGGCCTTACCATCACAGGCACAAAGGCCAAGTTCCTCGGCAAGACGATGGAGATGCCAGTTTCGCAAGAACTGCTCGGCAGGGTGTTTGACGGGCTGGGCAGGCCAAACGACGGTCTGCCAGATCCGATCGCAGACAAGTTCCTCGACGTCAACGGCGAGCCCATGAACCCTGAGAGGCGCGAGTACCCGACATCGTTCATACAGACAGGCGTATCAGTCATCGACGGCATGCTGACCCTTGTAAGGGGACAGAAGCTGCCGATCTTTTCCGGCTCTGGCATGCCACACAACATCCTGGCAGCACAGATCGCAAGGCAGGCGACAGTAGTCGGCACAAAGGAAGACTTTGCGGTGGTGTTTGCAGCAATTGGTGTGCAGTACTCTGAAGCGCAGTATTTCAAGCGCAGCCTTGAAGAGTCTGGCGCGCTCAGGCGCTCGGTGCTGTTCCTCAACCTCGCAGACGACCCTGCAATCGAGAGAATCATCACGCCCAGAGTGGCGCTCACTGTCGCTGAATACCTCGCATTTGACCTGGGCATGCACGTGCTTGCTATACTGACTGACATGACCAACTATGCAGAGGCGCTCCGTGAAATCAGCGCGGCCAGGGAAGAGGTGCCCGGAAGAAAAGGATATCCTGGTTACCTATACACCGACCTTGCAAACAACTACGAGCGCGCAGGCAGGATCAAGGGCAAGAACGGCAGCGTGACTCAGGTGCCAATTCTGTCAATGCCGGCAGACGACATCACCCATCCAATTCCTGACCTTACCGGATACATCACAGAAGGGCAGATCGTGCTGGGACGCGATCTGTTCAGAAAGGGCGTCTACCCGCCGGTCAACGTGCTCATGTCGCTATCGAGATTGATGAAGGACGGAGTCGGCGAAGGCAAGACAAGGTCCGACCACATGGAGGTTGGAAACCAGCTCTACGACGCTTATTCAAGGGCTCAGGAAGTAAGGGCCCTCGCAGAAATCGTCGGCAGGGCAGGCCTGACAGGCGTCGACCTGAAATACCTTGACGCAGGCGACATGTTTGAGCAGCACTTCCTAAAGCAGGCGCCAGACGAGAACAGGACGCTTGACGAGACCCTCAGCAGGGCGTGGGAGGTGCTCTCAACCCTGCCAGAGGGCGAGCTGACCAAGATCAAGGAAAAGCACGTGAAGCAATACTACAAGGCCAAGTAAAAAAGAGAGAGAACAGAGATGTCGTTTGGAAGAAGGGTCACGGCAACAAAAATCGAGCTGATCAAGATCAGGCGCTCGATGCAAGTGGCCAAGATGGTGCACAAGATCCTGGACGACAAGCGCGAGGTATTGCTCAAAAAGATCGACGAAATGATCGACGAAGCGAACAAGGCAAGGGAAGATATCTGGACGCCGCTTGGCGAAATTTACTCTTCGGTGTACCAGGCGTACATGAGCCTTGGCACCGCCACGCTTGAATCGATATCTGACTCGACCCCCTCCGTGATGGAAGTGGACGTGAACGTCAGGCGCATCGTCGACGTCAAGATACCGACGCTCCAGGTCAGGACAAGGGAAGGCGGCCAGTCGCTCTCCTATGGCTTTATTGAAACAAACGCGTCAGTCGACAAGGCATCCAAACTAATCAAGAACATGCTTCCGGGCATATGCAAGGCTGCAGAATATGAAAACGCGATATTCAGCCTTGCAAAGGAACTGGAGCGCACGCAAAAGCTGATCAACGCGCTGGAATATGTTATCATTCCGCAGTACCAGGACGCGATATACTTTATCAAGGCGACACTTGAAGAGCGCGAGCGCGAAGAATTCGTCAGGCTCAAGAAGGTTAAAGTAGTGCTTGATAAGAAGAAGTTAGAGGAAGCGGAGGCAGCATCAAGATGACAGTAGACGCAGCAACATCGGACTATTTCGAAAAGGCCAAGGCCGAGCTCAAGGCAGAGCGCGACTCGATGATCCAAAAGGTCAAGGAAGAGCTTGCCGCAAGCAAGCGCAAGGCGCTCTCCCGGGCCTAGCTAACCTTTCACCTTTTTCCCAAAGCCTCAAAGACATATCATATATTTTATAACACCGTTTTATGCAATATAGAGCCTAGTGAGGCAGGAATTGAACAGCAACAGCAGCAACAACAACGGTGTTGACACCGTGCTACTCCAGCAGTTCCAGACGGAGATATTGAGCAACGTCCCCCATCTGGAAGGGGCCCAGGTTGTCAATGCTACTCCTTTGAAGGATATCACTGAAGATCTGAAGGCATGCGCAAAGAGCGTCTTTGGCATGGACCTGGCCGACAGGGATCTGCGTGTTTTTGGCAAGTTTGATTCAAAGCTGCTTGCAGGCTCGATAAAGGCAAGGCCCGCGATAAACATCATTCGCGACGCAATTGCAACCGGCAAGCTGAAGAGAGGTCAGACAGTGTTTGAAGCGACGTCGGGCAACTTTGGGATCGCGCTTGGCCTGGTGGGCAAGAAACTCGGGATAAACGTGGTCACCCTCGTGTCCAGGAAGCTCCAGGAAGGGGTGTTTGAAGAGCTGAGAAGCGAGGACATCCGCATCCTCAACCTCGACATGGACATCTGCCCCGCCCCTGGGATGAAGGGGGATGCCAACCTCATGGCGGCCAAGGCGACGGCCTGGAACGTCCGCTCGCAGCTCGCCGAGCTGGGCTTTGATGTTTCACCTTTTGACAATTCGCGGGCAGAAATAGAGGCAGTTCTTGCAAAGCAGGACATCATAAATCTGGCAAAACTCTTGGCCAAGGTCTATGACGGCTGCTTCTGCCCTGAGCAGTACGACAACGACCTGAATGTAGAAGTGCACAGGACCGTGACTGCCCCGGAGATCGAGCAACAGCTGCGCGAGCAGGGAGAGTCGCTTTCTGACTATAGGATCGTCTGCACCTTTGGAACCGGCGGCACCTCCGGCGGCCTGAGCAGGTACATGGCAGAAAAGTATGGCAAGAAAGCCGTGCACGTGGTCTTCCCGCCCGGCGACCAGGATGTCGCAGGAATCAGGACAAAGGGCAAGGCAAGCGGGCTAAAGTTCTACGAGCCTGACAGGTATGCAGGCCAGCACGAAGTGGACTTTGGCCAGGCAAGGCGCCTGATGAAATTCTTTGTGGACAAGGGATACGACATGGGAGAGAGCAGCGCTCTTGCGCTCTATGCAGCAATGCAGATGGCCAACTTTGGCGGCGGAGGAAGGTTTGTCGTAATAGTGGCAGACGGGGTACAAAAGTACAGAAAGAACCTGGAAGCAATGAGCCAGCAAAAGCAAAAGCGCCTCGAGGTGCCTCTGCAGGAAGCAGTCTCCAACATCGGAAGTTATGACAGGGTCGTCTGGATACACACGATGTACACCCCGCGCAAAGAGGGGATTGAAATGATAGCCAAGACACTGGGGGTGGACGAAAGCAAGATCTATGTGCCAAAGGCAAGCGAGGTGGAGCAGCTGCTGATGACTCAGCAGATTCCAAAGGAGATGGAAAAATCGCTTGGAGGGCCCAACTCAAAGCCGCTGCTAGTCTGCATGATGGGCAACACTTCGCTCCGGGTCGCCCAGGTGCTTGGCCAGAAGGGGATCACCGCCGAGAGCCTGACTGGAGGAATTAACACGCTCTCTGAAGGAAAGGGCAAGAGCATTTCTGAACTGGTGCAGATGGCCACAGAATAGCAGCAGAGTGCGTAGTGGCGGCGGCAGCAGGCCGGTCTGCGGCATCATTGTTTTTTCTTGCCGGGGCTGCTGCGATCTCTTTTTGTTGCTATCTATACTGATGCATCTCTCTCACTTTTTTGCATGATGTTATTATCATTTTCCTGTGTAGTTACTATTAAATAGGGCTTAGATAGTCGGAACTCTGATTGATATGCAACGAAAAGCAATAGCCCTTTTGGCGGTTCTGGCAATTGCATTTGCAGGCTTTATGACGACAAACACTGCGTTCGCGCAGGGAAGTGAAGGCGCAGCTGTAACTGATTCAACGTCATTCAAGTTTATCGCAGCCGGTATAGCTTTTGGCTTGGCAGCACTTGGCGCTGGCTTTGGCCTTGGCTTCGTAGGTGCCGCAGGCCTTGCAGCAATCAGCGAAAACCCCAAGATGCAGTCAAGCGTGTTCATTATCGTAGGTATGGTCGAGTCAATCGCTATCTACGGTATAGTCATGATGTTCATCATCTTGGGTCAGTAAAAAAGAAAACCCAGCCCGGCCACTTTTTTGGCAACCACTTTTTCATTTTCTCTCGCAACCAAAAGCCAATCAACACTTTCATCCACACAACACATCGCATATTCATGCGCGCAGCGTGTGCGTTCTCGGCCACATTGCTGAAGAAAGGATTTTAAAGAGATAGGGTTCACAGAACCCCTGATCATGGGGCTAGCCAAATTAATGAAGGCCACGATCGTCTTGCCGAGGCTGGAGACACAAGAGGCCGTGAGCAGGCTGGCTGAGCTGGAGTGGTTCCATCCGATCCAGAATGCTTCTGAACACATTAACCCGTATTACGACGATCTTTTGACAAAGGCCCAAAGGCTGTACCAGGACATTGACGAAGTGGTCAAGGCCCTGGGCATACCTCCAGAGACGGGAGTCCTTGCGACCATGTTCAAGGGCGCCCCAAAGGGCAAGCACGATTACGCTGCTGAAGACATTCAGGGCTTTATCGCCGACCTTGAGGACAAGAGCGCCAAGCTGCTTGAAGGCCCAAGGAAGGTGCTTGAAGAGCGCAACAGGGTCAAGAAAGAGCTTGAAGAGTACTCAACTCTTGAGGCGCTTGTCTCAAACGCCGCAAATCTGAGCTTTAACCTGAGCGTTCTGTCCAAGCTGAACAACTTTTCGGCCAACCTTTTCGTTATCGATGCCCACGACGAGGCCGAGATCAGAAAGAGCCTTGACGACCTTGCCATCTATTCCATGAAGCTCAGCGAGAACAAGACATCTCTTGTGATCATTGGCTCTGCAGACGACTCGGAGCGCGTGCTCAAGGTGCTCAGGAGCTTTGGCGTCAACCCGCTGCAGCTCCCTCCAAACATGCCACAGAACCCAAGCGAGGCTTATGCACTTGCAAAGGCCAAGGTCAAAGAACTTGAAGCCCGGGAACAGCAGGTGGACAAGGAGGTCGAAAAGGTCAAGCAGTCCATCCTCACACAGCTTCTGTCACTGCAGGAGGCCGCGAGGGTTGCCAAGGACGTCCTTGAAATCACAAGGAAACCCGGCGGAACCAAGAACTTTGCAGTAATTGAGGGCTATATCCCGCAAGAGATGGAGGGCAAGTTCAAAAAGCTCACCTCTGATTATGTTTCCATAGTTGAAGACGCCAACATTACGGTAAACAGCCACGAGGGCGAAAGGGGCTCTGAGCCACTTCCGTCGCTCCTCACCAACAAAAAGTACGTGCACAACTTCCAGGTCATTACCGAGACCCAGGGGCTGCCAAGGTACGGCGAAATCGACCCGACGCCAATGATCGCGTTTGTCTGGCCGATATTCTACGGGCTGATGTTTGCAGACCTCGGCCACGGTATTTTGCTCTTCGGTCTTGGCATGCTCTTTAGGTTCAGGGGCAACGGCAGGCTGAAAGTTTGGGGAACGCTCATTGCAGCCAGCGGCCTTGGCGCAGCCGTAGGAGGCCTTGGAACTGGCGAGATGTTTGGGTTCCACCTTGATCACATTGCGTTCCTTGAGCCGATCGCCCACTCTTTGCCGTTCATTGGCCTGCTGAGCGTATCAGAGCTGACATTTGACCAGGTAGTCAAGATACTGGAGGTATCTGTTGCGATAGGTATCGTTCACCTGCTGCTTGCGTTCTTCCTCAGGCTGAGGACGAACCTGAAGCAGGGCAACAAGCTGATGGTTTACACCCACGATATACCTGCCATCATACAGTACCTCGCAGTTGTCTCACTGATACTCGCTGCCATCGGTTCCCAGTACGATATCATCGGAATGTTCCTGAGTGACAACTACTATGATACACCGGTGCCATGGCTGACATTTGCGTTTGGAAGCTGGGTTTCGGTGGGCTTTGTGGCAAAGGCCATGCCTCCTGTAATCATTGCATGCATTGCCATTACAATCATTGGCGGCCTGAAGGAACAAAAGCATGCCCTCGCTCACGGCAAGGAGCCAGAGGGAGGCGGGATCGTCGGCATTGTGGTAGAAACAGTCATGGTCAGGACCATCGAGATGCTCGCCAACACCATCAGCTACTCTCGACTTGGTATCATGCTCCTTGTCCACACTGCGCTTCTAGTGACGGTCAACAACTCGTTCGAGCACGGCGGAGGTCTGGCCATACTGATTGGCGGCAACATCGGCATCATGATGATAGAGGGCCTGATCGTCTACATCCAGACCATCAGGTTGCACCTGTACGAGTGGTTCCCGAAGTGGTACAGGTCTGACGGTGTCCAGTTCAAGAAGCTGGTGCCGCAGATGCTCTACACGAACCTGGTGTGGAACTACGACGATGGCAAGAAGAAGAAGACTGCCACGGCCTAGAGGGACAGCATCTTCCGCCGCCACACTCTCTCCTTTTTGAATTTGTTGTTTGTTGACAAAAAGATCTTGAATAGTTCATTCTTTCATCTTGTGTAATTGAGTCAATATCTGGAGAGCGACTTGCCAATTACTTAAAATCGCACTTTGTGTAACAGAGGTTCATGGTGTCCTTTCTCAACCATTCGCGGCCTTTGCCGCCGTGCAAGATTTGCGGCAGCCATGAAGTGCAGTCAGATACGGTAAAGTTTGACTTTTGGTCGAATGGCAAAAAGGGCGAATGGGTGTGCGGCAATGGCCACAAGAATGTCTTTGAATGAGGGAGGTAGCCACACAAGCTCTTCTTGAGATTCGTGGAATGGAATCTAGCCTGGGGTTCAAAAACAAATCACGAGATTGTTTAGATAAACCCTCAAAAGAAGCTCTACGTACAAATAGCACCAGTTGGCAGGCAGCGTAACAATCTCTGCACTCGCAGGCTTGGCCGTTGGAATAATGCTGGTATTTGTGTTCTCCTCAATATTTGTCAGTGGCCCGCTGAATAGCAGTGAAGAGGTTCTCTGTTGGTATAGCATTGAAGAAGTAAAGGAAAATGCTTCATTTGAAATACTGCTGCCAGAGACGCTGCCCGATGGCTATTCACTGCAGTCAGTCGACTTTGTTCCACCAGATACAGTCTATATGCAGTATTTCACCCGTCCAGTGTGCGACCCTGACAACCCTGCATCGCACGAGGAAGGGTATATCGAGATTGTCGAATCTCCTCTGAGCAGAGTAGGCAGCGCAAGAACTGGTGAAGAGTATGTTCAGAGAGCCATGGCAAGCTTTGCAGAAAACGGTCTTGAAGCAAAGAGCTATGTATTCCAGAATGGCAGGATGATTGCCGCCGGATACGACAGGGGTCTTTCTGAATCGATAGCTATAGATGAAAATGGCGAAATAGTGCACCGGTCTATAATCGAACATCCTGCCACGATTTGGGTAGTTGACGACAAGACGGGAACCATTGTAAAGATACAGGCCCGGTCAACTGAGATTCCATTGGAACAGCTAGCGGCTATTGCAGAATCTTTGAAGGAATATACTAGCAGGTAAAGACTCAAAATCCTGTGAGGGAGCAAAAGGCAGCACTCCATCTCAAGCGACTGCTGGCATCAGCCTGAATCTTGTAGATGCCAGAAATGAATCGCTGATACGAATGGCTTCCTCAAACTAAACTAATGATATATGCTTCAAATGCCATTGATTCAAGCCCTTGTCGTCTCCGAATGGCGCACAATGTCTGAACGATAGTAAAGTAGTGAAATTGCTGACAGTCACTCTGTTCGGGACAGGTGTAACTGCAGTAGCGATATTTGTTTATCCGCAGACCGCCATTGATGCAGAACCATTTGCAGTATTGAAAGACGATGCAATAAGGTTGGCATTGACAGAGGTCGACAAGGAACCCATACGGCATCCGGGCTACTACCTTCCTAATGATAATGCCACTAGAGAAGCAAAAGCAGAGTTGATCCACGTGACACGCGATGGATTTTATAGAGATTAACGGCAGAAGACTACTGGACTTGTCCAGTAGATGAATGCCGTTCTTGTTCACGAATATATCGCTCGATAGTTTCAGCAGAGACATGACCTGCTGTACCAATGTAGTATGATGGCGACCCGAGAACACCCCTCCACAACTGCTTTTCAAGCTCAGGAAACCTTTTGAACATACGCAAGCCAGTAATGCCCTTGAATATCTTGACAATATTCATAGGCGAATCGAAAGGATTTGCCTCGATGAACAGGTGTATGTGGTCTGGCATTACTCTCAGTTCGAGAATCTTGTAACCCTTTGTCTCTGCTATCGTGCGGAGCTGGTCTTCTAGAAACTCTTTGACCTTCTCCGTGAGGATTGCCTTTCTATACTTGGAACACCATACGATATGATAGTTGATGCTATAGACTGCAGAACTTGCTCTACCTATAATGTTTTTTTTAACCTATAGAATATAGATAAGAGTAACGTGGCTACAAAGTGCTATCATTGCAAGATA
>JBIQJB010000007.1:0-82872 GCA_044507735.1 Nitrosopumilales archaeon | reverse complement strand
TCCCATTGCCTATCTTTAGACACGTGTCGTATTTAACTATGTGTTAGGTGTGTCGCCGTTTATCAAATCTAGCGTGGCTTCAGCTATATCCATTGCAGTATGCGATTCTACGTTTGGCTCAAGCGTGACTAGCAATGTCTTGTCGTCCATGTAAAAGGTAAGGACTGATACTTTTTCTCGCTCGACATAGGCAAATCTTGCTCTCCCCATGGCCTGATCAAAGCGCTCTCTCATTGACTTGCGGAGTGCAGTCTGGGTGAGGAATAGCTCTTCATCATTTTCGGAAACTATCGAATCGATGCCCTTGCGCATTCCCCCTGCTATTAGAGTGCCAGTGCTATCGATAACTCCAGCGTACCGGATGTCGTCATTGAGCATAAACACTTTGCCGCAAAGCTGTTCGAGGTCCATCTGTTACTCTATATCTTCTTGATACAGATGCTTATAGAGTTTAACAAAAAACAACAAAAAGAAAAGGCGGATGACGAGATGCATATATACGCCTCTCTAATCATCGGCACCTTATTGTCTTCTTCTCCTACTTCTCCATTGATGCAGTCCTTATGTCATTATATGCTACTGTGGCGAAGATGATTATCGTGGGGGTACTTGACCAGCTGTTTGGCTTGCAGCCTGGGTTATTGCTTGAGCCACGTCTTCCCCTTCAGCCACCTGCTCTGCCACTTGAGTGATGTCTTGGGCTACGTCGCTACCAGCACCTGCGGCTTCCTGCTGTGCAAGCTGGGTTATAGCCTGGGCAACCTCTCCTCCTCGTGCGGCCTGCTGTGCAAGCTGGGTTATCGCTTGTTCTGCGTCTCCGCCTTCTCCGGCTACCTGAATCGCGATCTGACCTATTATTTGCTCTATTGATTGCGGATCATCATATCCGGTCTGTTCTGCCACCTGCTGGGCAACCTGTGTGATCCTCTGCTCCGCTCCTCTGCCCGCTGACTCTTGCACGGCCACTTGGGTTATTGCTTGGTTGATGTTCTCGCCAGCTGCAACCTGCTGCGCTACCTGGACTATTGCTTGGTTGATGTTCTTGCCGCTTGCTTGCTGCATTGCAAGTTGGACTATGGATTGTGATACGACTCCGCGCGGATTATCGGCCACCTGCGAAGCAATCTGTTGTACGACTTGGTTGATGTCCTGACCGGTACCGCCGCTTGCAGCCACCTGTAACGCAATCTGTTGTATGACCTGCTCTACCTTGCTATATTCTGCTGATCCTTCTGTCTGCTCCGCCACTGCCACTGCCACCTGCTTTGCAATCTGCGTTATTTGCTGGTTGATGTCAGTTGTTGCTGTTGGTTGTGTCGTCGTTGTTGCCCGCTGTTCGGCAGCTTGGGATATCGCCTGCGAGACGTCTGTGCCCTGCGCGGCCTGTTCTGCAATCTGGATTACATCTTGGGCTACCTCCTTCGACTGGCCACCTGCATGCTGTTCTGCTATCTGGGCTATTGATTGTGAAACGGCACCTCCTTGCGCGGCCTGTTCTGCGATCTGAGCGATTGCCTGTTCAACATTTCCTCCTTCCCCTGCAGTCTGAATTGCGAGCTGCTGGAGAACCTGCTCTATAGATTGCTGATCGGCACCTGTCTGCCCTGCCACCTGCTGGGCAACCTGTGTGATCTCTTGGTTGATGTTTTGGCCTATCGCTATCTGGACTGCGACTTGAACTATTGTCTGGTAGATTATGGTCTGACCTGCCGTCGGCGGGGCGGTTGCTACCTGCTCTGCGATCTGCGTAACTGCCTGATCTACTGCAGTGCTGTTTCCAGCGGCCTGCTGTTCTGCTATCTGGGCTATTGATTGTGAAACGGGACCACTAGGCGTCTCTGCAATCTGCTGCGCTATTTGCTCAATGACCTGAGAGGAATTTCCGCCAGCTTCTGCAGTTTGGACTGCAATCTGCTGTATGACTTGTTCGACCACTCCTTCGTCCGCACCTGTCGCGTTGGCCACCTGTTGTGCCACCTGGATGATTTGCTGTTCAACACCTTCACCAGCGGTGGTGCCCGTTACATTCTCTGGCTGGCCGTCGGTGACATTCTCATTGGGCCCTGTGTCAGTTACGTTCCCCGGCTCTGTGCCTGTAGCATTGTCTTCCGTACCACCATCAGTCGTTTCATCTGCGGGCGGACCATTAGGTTCAGATCCTTCTTCTTCTGTTCCTGCAATTTGACCCGCATACTGGACTATGGCTTGGGAAATGTCCTCTCCTTCAGCAGCTTGATCCGCTATTTGCGTGATGGCCTGTTCAGCTTCGTCACCTCCTTCAGCAGCTTGTTCTGCGATCTGTGCTATCGCCTGTGAGACGTTGCCACCTTCAGCAGCTTGTTGTGCCAGCTGAGTTATGGTCTGCTCGGCCGTCTCGTCGTCCGAGTTCTCCGCTACCTGTGAAGCGATCTGTTGGAGAACCTGCTCGATGTCTGCCTCATCGCTACCTTGAGCATCTGCAACTTGTTCGGCAATTTGTGCAATCATCTGTTCTGTCTCTTCGGTCTGTGCGTACAGCGGCTGTTGTGTCGCTACAAAAAGCCCTCCGAGAATTATCGAAGAGAGCAATGTGACCGCTAGCAGCGAAATGACGCTTGAACGTCTTCTTGAGCGTGCGTCGTCACTACCGTCCGCTCCGGCCGAATTACGAATATCCATCGCCGGATTCGCACATTTATCGTTTTTATGACATCCACTACTGTAATCTAGTTTGCCTACCCAATGTTTTTTTTATGAAAAAACAATTCGGGAAACAAAACCAATCACGGCAACCAACTACTAATTCTTAAGATCCATTTTCAATCCAAGATAGGATGAGGGAGTACAGATTAAGAGAAGAGAACACATAAACGCACAGGAAGCGAAATTGCATTACCATGCGCGGGTATGACATAGTAGCAGGTGCTTTCAGTTTGTCTGTCGTTGTTGCTGGCGCTTTGCTGGTCTTCCCTCCCCTTTCATCAAGTGCAGCGTTATTGGAAGAGAGGGAAGAGGTAACAACCAATTCTACAACTACAACTATAATCACTAGTCAGCGAACTAGCGGTCAGAATGACAGCCGGGGGATGAGTGTCATAATCGATAGCAACAACGATCCGGCACAAAACAGCGCCAGCGTAGGCGGCATCAGGGAACGCATAGATAATTTGATCGCGTCTGTCACAAACAATACAGGGGTCGGAGGAAGCAGAGTGGCTGACATGCGGCTTTCGGGCAATATTGCAAGTGCCCATTTTAACTTGAGCAATGGTCAGATCGAGCAGACATTTTTTGGAAACTGGTCGCTCCAAGTCCGCAGCATCAACAATGCATCATTTGATGCAGACTTTAATGGGACCGGGGGTATCCACTACAGGATTGACAACTTTACAATGAATACATTCCAGCTGGTAAACAGTCACGTGGTGCTCGGCGGGACAGTGGACGTATCAGAGAGCAGTCAGAACCAATCATGGAAGAGCGTCGCGGTGTCGATATTATTAGTAAATGGCAAGAACTTGTCCATAAGTCTTGGAGAACCCGAGCTTGACGAGATCTTCTCCGGCCAGCCAATTTACGGAGTAGCAGTGCACGAGCGATCACTGTCAAACAACACACATGTAGGATAATAATATCCGGACAGAAAATACCTTCCTGCTTATTTTTTACTTGCGGACAATCGTTCCGGCTTGAATCCTGCTATTTGGAGGGATCTGTCTTCCAGGCAGAATCAGAACGTTAGCGCCCACGGTACTATTGTTGCCGACAACAGCTCCAAAGTGATCGGTGCCTGTGTCCAAAAGATTCCCGTTAATCTGGAATTTGACGTTCTCCCTTGACAGCAGGACATTGGCTGTTGCAGAGTATCCACCAAACCAGACATTGTCGCCGATTAGGCTGTCCAGTATTTCATTCTGGTGAGGCATTTTGGTGTTGCCATAAAAGAAGCTCTTGGCAATTTCACAGTTAAACCCTATCTTGGTATTCTTTCCCAGTATTGAACTTCGAACCAGAGAGCACATGCCGACAGTACTGCCTGCAGATATGTAGGCTGGTCCTTTTATCTTGCAAAAGTCATCCAGAACCACGTTGTCCTCAATGATGCAGGGCCCTTCAATGACGGAAGTCTTGCTGATTCTCGCGGTAGGAGAGATATACGTGGTTGTGACATGCTCTTTGAGCAAGCTCTGAACCGCTGCCAGAAAATGCCATGGATAAGTTATCAGATCCACCTTGATGTCTTCAGGTGATGATGAATGTACTATCGAATTAATGGGCACTCTGACCGAATCCTCAGCCCAGTTGATGATGGCATCACAATAGTTTTGTTGTTGTTGCTGCTGCTTAGTATTGTCCGACCCATTCCAGGAGCTGTTGTTGCAATCATCAATTTCTCTGATATTGATATCACGGCAATGCTCATTAATTGCGTCCAGTATGCCTTTTAGATCTCTTGGAATTGCCACGCCAGTTATCTTCCCTTTTAGAGTCCTATTCAGAGCATCAATGTTGTGTACAATAAGCGGCTTGTTCATTATTTTCAGGCAAGCGGCAGCTGTGCCATTGCATTCAGACCCCTCCAACAGCGGTGTGACGTTTTGATCATTGGTGAAGAATGTCAGCTGCAACTCTGCAAGGTGTCCTCCGCAACTTGTTTGAAACTTGAACTATTGAGCATTCCGCCAAAACCTGTTGTGAGATTTTACTGAAGACTAACGCTGCACTGGAAATAACAGAAAAGATATCTTGTAGAGAGCAGAGGTCACCCCTAACTCTCTGTTGTAACTATGTCTACAGTCCCAAATACAGGTCTTTCATCAAGCAGTCGCAGTATCTGCAAGCTGGCGGGCAAGGAAGTACTATTGTCATTGTTGATGGTTGCACTAAACTGCATGATATTGTTGCCTCTGAGCGATAGCTGCACCGGTGCAGAAATGGTTGTAAGGTTAAAGTTGTTACGATAAATTGTCGCCGGAAACTCTGACGTTATGATGTTGCCAGTGCTGCTTAGATCAAAGCGAGGCCCCTCATCTTCAATTATGATAATGTGAGATTCCATTCCGTCAGTCCGCGCAATAGTCAGGTTTGCAACGAATCTCTCCAGAATACTCTGGTTGGCAACGACTCTCCAATGTCCCGTCATCACATATTCCTTTCCTCCTCGAATAGATTGAGCAGTCTCGTTCTCCGCATCTCCTATTGTCGCCCCGCCGGTAGAATCTTCAGTAATCATGCCTCCTATGTGCCCCCTAATCTCCATGAATGCAGGCGTGTTCTCTAACTGATCGGTGTTTGCACCAGTACTACTACTATCATAATTAAAGGTCCCAGTGGTCGTGGGAATGGATTCATGATTATTGTTGCCACCACTAGTGTCGTTCTCCGAGGTCCCATTCAGATTGAAATCGCTCGACTGTGCGTAGGCATTGATAAATGCGGTGGCAGTATTGGCGCTTGCCCCCGTATCGCCTTGGCTTGCAAGCTGGCTGCCGGATACAATGTATAGTAGTAGCAGAAAAGAAACACTGCCAATGACGACCATCGCTCCGAAAGTTGTACGAAAAAGGATCGAGTTATGATTCATTTTCTAATGAATGAGGAGCGGTGTTTGGCTTTTCTCCATTATCGAACATTAATCTGAATATGGAAGCGCAAGTGTATTTACTCTAACAAGATAGCATGAACATAACATTTACCTCAGTTGGTGAATTGTCAATTCCCATGCAATCCAAATGCCTCACGAATCTTCTCTACAAAACTACTTGCACAGCGTCATGAGGTCAAACGGCATTGTGACACAGAGGCGCTGGAGAAAACTTGCAACAATTTCAGATGAACTCGCAGTGGGTGATTCAACAAGGCCTAACAACCTTATCAGTATAAGAGAAAAAGCTATCACCATCCCTGCTCCAACTAGTATGACATCTATCCTGCTGAGGACCTTTCCCTTATGAGCCATAATCTTTCCCTCTTCTTCCTTCTTCTTACCTCCATGACATTTTTCGGATTGTAATTGCAGAATAGATGAGAAGCCAGGTTAGAACGAACGTTGAGAGCAATGTCATTAGTGGCCTGTACACCCACAAACTGCTGCCGGGATTGCGCAGTCGAAAGTCAATACCATAGATCATGCCGGTGAAAAGCACGGCTGAAACAAAGAGCAAGCCAGTAATGTAGTCCCCGGCAAGCGGTAGGAGAACAAGGGTCTTGAGCACAATGAAGGGACGAAAGAACTTCAATCCCATCTGCAGATAGTAGAGCATTGCCGCGGGAATCGGCCTCCTCCAGTATACCTTGCCTGTGGCAAAAACGCTCCGGATGAAGCTCTTGCGCCATCTGATTTGCTGTCTGATGAATGCGGTAAATGTGGACGGTGGGCCGATCGATACAAATATGCTCGGGCTATACTGCACCTTCCAATTTGCCGAAGATTCTTTGGAAGTGTTGTTGTCTTCTTCGTCAGGATCAGAGGACATCTTCATTGCTTCCAGTTCGTCGTTGCCTGTCTGCAGTATTGTTGGATCTTGTTCTACTGCTTCTTTTGGTTCTTGCCGCATTTGAGGAGGCGGCCCGCCGGCTAGAACGTATGCGGTGAGACGCCTATCTGTTGCAAACTTGAACTCTCTGCCAAGGAATTTCTCATGCGCCCAAGCCGAAATGTGTGACTGGATTGCAATCTTCCTATATGCACTCAGGGCGCCAGAACAGCATGTCACTGATGAGAACGAACTTTCCATCCCTTTTATGATGCGAAACTGGCCGTCATACCATACGTCCTCAATTTTTTCAAGTACGTTCCCCTCACTTACGTTTCTTACCCTGCCGTGGGCGGTTACTGCGCCAACAGTGTGGTCAGAATTAAAGATCCTGACAAATTTTTCTATGGCATCTGCTGCCATCTCACAATCGCTGTCTATGAAGACATAGATTTCGCCATTGGCGATGCTTGCGCCAGCTTCTATAGCCTTCTTTTTTCCTACATTTTTTGATAGATGTATGATGTGCAGGCTTGGATTCGCACTTGCCCGGTAAACATCATCAAGAACTCTTGCTGTGCCATCCGTGCTGCCATCGTTTACTACAATGATTTCCTTGTTTGGATATGTCGAATTTATGCATGATTTGACACAGTCCGCAATGTGACCTTCTTCATTTTTCACGGGCAGAATTACTGAGACAAGTGGCGATGAATTGTTATTCTTGTCTCCGGCATTCTCCAGAGCGATAAAGTATGGATCTCTGAATTTCACATAAGATAGCAGTAGAGTGGAAAACAAGACAAAAGTTGTGATAAAGCTATACACTCCTACAGTAAAGTCAAAAATGAAAAGCAAAAGATAGACCTTGATCGACAATATTACTCCAAGCGCAGCAAGGCAGAGGTACCTGACTAACCAGCGCTTCTTGTCTAGCTCTCTATGCGGATAGACGCTTTTTTCTTGCCGCTGCATGTTCATCAGGATTCACCACAATTGTAAGCAGTAACAAGAAGGATCGTCATGGCATCGATGTTGTTGCTGCTGAAGTATTAATGGGTTAAGAAGAATAACTTGCAGTTTTGCTTAACATAGTTGCCTCCGGTAAAAATTGGTATGAGATAAAAAAGATCGTTTGTCGTGGTAGAGCTATAGAGTCTTTTTTACGTCAGAGAATTTCACGATCAGGAAAGTCCCTGACTGGAGCATAGACTACCTCGCGCAATTTTAAATAAGATTCATCAGACGCCTAGTGCGAGATGAAATCTCTAGAGAAAAAATCGGGAAGCGGCAGACAAATTGAAGCCCTCTCCCTAGCAGGACTGCTTGCAGCATCTTTTGTAGGCATGACGTCCATTTTGCCCACAGGGCACGCAAGTGCTGCAACAGGTTCCATATGCGACGACCTTACAATTGCAGGTCTTCGTGCTAGCAGCGACGATGGCAACGTACCAACAAACACACTCGACAACAACCTCAATACCAGGTGGTCTGCCTACGGAATTGGATCATGGATTACTGCAGACCTCGGAGAACAGGCAGTAGTCTGTAGCGTCAATATCGCATGGTACAGGGGAGATGAAAGAGTCAACGACTTTGTAGTTTCAGTCTCTTCTGACGGAGGATCTTTTACCGATGTCTATTCGGGCAAGAGCAGCGGAGAGACCAATTCACTCGAGAAATACACCATCCAGCAACGAGTGTCCGCGAGATATGTCAAGATAACTGTCAACGGCAACACCATGAACCAATGGGCAAGCATAACCGAGATAGACGTGAATGGAGAAAAGGATGATACGTCACGATCAGGAGCGAACGGTGACGATGACTACACGAGCGGCACCGGAATAGACAAGTTTGGAATAAAGGAGCTGTATCCTACCAAGAAAGGAGGCGACGAATGGTTCATGAATATGGACAATCCAAACGTCGATGAGGACAAATTCACCACCAAGGACAAGATAACAAAGAACAAGGACGGCTCCTGGAAGGTAAAAGACGGACAGATCCGCATGAACGTCTTCACAAAGAGCGGATACAGTCCAGAAAGGATCAAGACGTATAATCAAAAAGTCCTTGCCACCAAAGGCTACATGCAGGATCCAAACGACTGGAAGAATGTGGAAATGACAGGCTATGTCAAGCTGAATGACTATGACTCAAACGGCTACTTTAGCTGGTATGCAAGGAGCGGGCGGCACACACATAAGCAAGCACCGAACGGGGAGAACCAGGAATGCGAAGGAACCGGCGTCAAGCCAAGGATATACTATAACGGAAACACCGCCTCGGTAAAGGAGTTGTGGCACAATGACGGATATGCAGTGACCAACAGGATAGCTGGCTCCACCGACGGCTTGGAGGGAAGGTGGATCGGCATAAAGACTGTGATCTATGATGTAAAATTGCCTGACGGTTCAACCGCAGTAAAGCAGGAGCTGTGGGTTGACGAAAAGAACGACAGGACATCATGGCGCAAGGTCAACGAATATCTTGACAGAGGAGGATGGAGAGCTGATTCCAACATCTGTGGAGGCTCCAAGGATCAGGTAATCCTGTGGGGCGGTCCGGTCGCCACTTTCAGATGGGATAACGCATCCGACGTCGACTTCAAGTGGTTTAGCATCAGGGAAATAAATCCCCCCGCCTAAACCCTCATTTTTTTCTCTTTCCCTCTTTTTTGAGAGAGCGGGGTTTTGATTTGGCAATCTTTTACCATTTGTTTACTTTGACAACCTCAAACGCCTCTGCAGATTCTGTCCGGATTTGAAATCCCCTGTAGCGTGATCTGCCGATAACGGCGTCTATCCACAAGTGCCCTCCGCGAGCCTTCTGGGAGTTGAAACAGTTGAGAGCATCAGTTTTTACTTCAAGCGTGTCGCTGATATCTATGAACAGCTGTGGTCTAAACGCTTGCTCCGTTATGCCTCCTGGAATAGTTGTTTCGTACATCATGAGGTTCTTTGTATACCGCGCAGCGGCCATTACTGCCCTTGTAAGCACATAGTGATCCTGATGAGAGTCGCCAATCCACTGTGTAAAAACCGCTTCCGGTTGATACTTTTGGATGATTTCGTCGAGCAGGGTGACAAACTTGCGGCCAAACTGCAGCTCGTCCGGAGCAAGGTCAAGGATCGTGGGAGGCCTCGTTCCCAGAATTTTGGAGGACATGATGGCTTCCGACTTGCGCTCTTCTTTCCTGTCCGTCTTTGTAAAATCCGGCAGGGTGCATATGACAGGATACACATCGTAGCCCATGCCTACCAGTTTGGCTACGGTACCGCCCATCCCTATTTCGATGTCGTCAGGATGCGCGCCAAATGCCAGTATAGACTGCTTCCTATTCATGCACCAGCAGCCTACCGCATGCAACTACGACAGCTATCAGTGTCGTCGTTGTCGCAGTCAAACCGGAATCGATACATTTCTTCCAATCCCGCTGTTGCTGTCCTCTAGGGAGGTCGTATTTGCTGTAGTCGTTGTTGTTGCTTGGCTTTCGAACTTTTTGTAGTTCCTATAGTCCAAATCAACTTCAAGCGCTGCTGAGAGTATCTTGCTCTTGATCAGTTGGGATGAGTTCAAGAACATCCTCGTATCCTTGGGCAGGCAATGCCCACCAATACCTTCTCTTGGCTCCAAGATATTTACATTCCACTTGGTATTGAGGGCGTCCCTCATCTCCCAGAAGTCAATGTTATTGAGGCGGCACCAGATATACAGCTCCTCTGCGAACGCTATCTGCAAGTACCTGTGTGCGTTTTCAACTGTCTTGGATAGCTCCGCCACCTCCGCGCTTCTGACCGGATGAATTGGAATCCCCAAGCTTCCCTTTATCCGGCTATTGTTGCTGGAAAAGGCATTGCCATTCAAGTCGCCTGAATAGAATTGAACGGCCATGGCCAGACAACAGGGTTCGATCCCACCAGCCACGCGCATCTGGTTGACTCCATACTTTTCCTGATCGTGCACATACCATCTATGCGGCACATGCGCAACATGCAGCCTGTGGTTGAACATACTACAGATCTTTCTTGCAGTGCCTAGTGGAATCGTACTCTCTATGCACACAAGAGCTCCATCGTCGGCCTGTTCTGATATCCGACGGGCAACATCCATCAGGTTATCGGTGTAAGGGAGGTAGATATCGTTGGGCATGTGCGTCGACACGCACAAGATGTAAACGTCGAAATCGCTAAAATTGCCTGCTTTCTTTATTCCGGCCAACCTCTCAGCATTCTCCATGGCTCTGGTGCTGATGTCATGACCATAGGTGTCAAATCCTCTTTGCTTTACATACTGCGCCACTGGAAGCCCGAGCTGACCGAGGCCGACAACAAGAACCCTGGTGCCGAGGCTGCCATTGTAGTGATGATGGTGATGATGATGGCTGTTGCTATTGCTATGGCTATTGTTGTCGTTACTACTATTATCTTTCTCAATAATCTTTCTTCTTGACAATGCAAACGTCAGTCACGAGATTGCTATTTGAGCATTGAGTCACTTTCATATGTGCACATTGTATGACGAGCGAATTGCGATTAAAACTAAAGTGAGCTACATATCAAACCATCTACGGATATTTTCAAACAAAAGTTCTTGTCGAACAAGTCTCAGAAAGTCGTTTTGCTAAATATTTGATGCAACAAAAAAAAGCATCTGTTAAGTAGATTGGCATAACGACAATATTCTGTCATACTTGTTCAGACTATCAGAGCTAGCTCGCACGCAACTGCTGTTTATTCCTCTGACGGTGATGACTATAGAGTTTGGAAATCCGCGTCTAGCAAGAGACAACAACAAAATGGTCAGGGGCGGTATCGATGGATAGATTTTCCCTAGTGCCTGTCATTGTTGTCATTGCTGTCGGGTTGATGGTTTGGTATATCGCCGCGCCACTAGTCGGACATCATTTTTTAGATATCTGGAGCAATGTCGAGCTTAGCATCTACCAGTGGTATTTGCGCGACGATAGCAGAGAATCGCCCTTGAGATGGATAGCGCCCTACATAATGGCAGAAGGAGCTGACCTAGATGTGCAGGCACAAGCTACCATCCAGAAAGGCCAGAGGCAGGGCATCCTGTATGGAGATTCGGTACGGAATGTCACAGTGACGTTCTATATTCCAGAAGGCGGTAGCAGCCACCTAGAGCATGTTCTCTATGCACTTCTCAAATACAACGTCTCAAAGGCTGTCTTTTTCTTGGAAGATACATTTGCAGAGAAGCACCCCATAATGGTACAAGCGCTAAATCGCCTTGGATATGTTGTCAAGCCTTGGACAAATACCAGCGAGTACGACAAGAGCTACCCGCCAACGACCTTCAACAACATTGCCCTGGTCGATAGAGAAATCCTGGCTCAGAACAGTAAGATTGCAAACGCTGTCACGTTTCTTGAAACTGGGATCCACTATTGGAACTCGAGCATAATCGCCTTTACTCCCAGAGACCCGCCCAAGTTTCAGTTCAGCAACGCATTGATGGAAAATTTATTGAACATCAAAGGTACAATACGGTTTACAGATAGCAACAATAATGATTCAAACAATGTGCTGAACCCAGAGTATCCAGAGAAGCTGAGCATGAATATTTCAGAACGGCTAAATCACACGCTATCCACCAAATTTGATGCTGAGGAAAACCCCAAAACAGATCTAATTCTCACCAATGGGAGTTGGACCTTGAGCAGCCTGCATGCCAGATACCCAGATGCGATGATTGTGTTGCAAGGAGAGGACGATGATAAGGGAGATAGCGGCGAATTTATGATGAACAAGACAATTATTTTCAAAGACGACGCCCAGCTGACGATCGCAAATGAAAAGCTGCTCATCAGGTCAGATCCTCAAGATGTCCTGCCAAGAAGGATAGGGGTCGATGGAGGCAAAGTCGCGATAATAAACTCGACAGTCACCTCGTGGGACTCTGAAAGAAACGCTCCTGACCGTAACTCGTACCACCCAAGACCATATCTTGTGGCAACAAACGGCGGGAAAATGGATGTGATAAACTCTTCGATAACACATCTTGGATTCCCTCTAGGCGGCATATCCAATACCGACAACGCACGAGCGGCCCTCGAGTACAGGAGCACAGGGAATTTCACCATCGCCAACTCTACCATTGCCCACAACTACTATGGATTCTACAGTAGCAGGGCCGAGAATTTCACCATAACCAACAACAAGATCTATGCAAATGACAGGTACGGGCTTGATCCCCACACTGAATCAGGAAATTTTGTTGTAGATTCAAACCATATCCACGACAACGGGAACCAGGGGTTCATATGCTCAAAATACTGCTTTAACGTGACCGTAACTAACAACCTAGTGGAGTACAACACTGAAGGTATCGGACTTCACTGGCTCACAAATTCTAGCATTGTTCAGGATAATATTGCAAGGTACAATGACAAGTATGGCATCTACATCGACAAGCAATGCTATGACAATCTAATCATGAGCAATACTGTAGTAGGAAACAAGGACGGCATTGGCATTCTTGATAGATCTTACAACAACACACTTGTCCACAATATAATACAGAATAACGAGTTTCAATCCATAAAACTGGATGAATCCAGTGCTATTGGAGGCCCGCCAAACAATATTGAGAATGCTATGATCTCCTAGGCCACGTGTTCTTGGCTACTCCCACTGCCAAAGCTGTGAGATTATACTACCCTATAACCACCCTGCGCCGGTGTCTTCAGTTACCAGAGGTCCGGAGATGGATGCTTTAAATGCACAGCATCCCTGCAAAGCTTGTCTTGCCACCGTCTGTCAGTCTTGCTTTGACGGCCAGTCTTGGTCTTGGCGATAAGTCCTCGGATCGTCCTCTACTCTTGAGGAGGGATTCAATGATCAATAAGCTGGCGATTCTGCCAGAAACTTGAAGGCTGCGGACCTTGTCGCCAGAATATGATAAAATGCGTATTAGCGATAAAGCCGCATATTATTCTGCATATATATGAGCACGGAAAGGAAGAACCCCTTCAGGCGAGACCAAGCTCTGAATGATGCGACCGACGGCCAGCTGGGAGAGGAACCGCGACCTGACCCATATCCTGAGAAAGACCCGAGAAAGGAGATGGCCCGGAGAAAGTCAAAGCAGATCTAAAAGATTTCTTTGACGATTTTTTCTTCCCACTCTTTTTCCATCACTGATGGCAGCCTGCAGAAGTTATGGCTGTGAGTTACGTCTTCCATTTTCTCGCAGTTGTTGCACATCCACGTGATGTACTCCTTGCACACTGTGCAGTGGGAAGTGGGAGTCAGATATCCCCCGCATGCCCTACACGAAGTCTTTGTCATTATATGCCTGAAAAGACGGCGAATGTGTCTTTGAACCTTCTTGTGCACCAATGTTGATAGTCTGGTTGGTTGTTTATCAATCAGGATGTGCGTTAATTAGCGATTGAGATTGCCTTTATCCTCGTTCTCCCATCATGCATGATGGCACTCTATATCGTTAAATCCAAGCCCGGGAAAAGAGCTCGACTCTGGCAAAATCTCAACGGTACAGCCTTGACAATGCAAGGTTAGACGATTACGAGGTGCTATGCCATTGGCTTTATGCGCCAGACCTTCGTTCCTGAAAAAACCCGTGCATTTCAGAACAGGCCTGCCAGCCGCTTCCGCATACCGTAGTTTGCCGCAACTACATATGACAGACGGGTCTTTACATCAAGGTCCGAATCCAGATCCGAGCCGGTATGAGAATACACCTTTGCCCCCGCCTCCTTTGCTATCAGGTATCCTGCTGCAATGTCGGTTGGCCGGATCTTTCCCCGGAGATCAATGTATGCGTCCAATAGCCCTCTTGCGAGGAAGCACATCTCAAGCGCGTTTGCGCCAAACTGCCGGGTATGGTCTGCCTCTGCGATTATGGGCGCAAGCCGCTCGACCACAGAGGGTTTTACGCCAGACACGTTAATGCCAATAGTCGGGTCAGGAGGACTCTCTTTCTTTGCATGGATCCTCTTGCCGTTGTTTACAAATGCACCCTTGCCCTTTGAGGCATAGTAGAGGTCGCCCCTTGCAAGATCGATTATTGCTGCGTCTGTTACCGTGCTCAATTTGAAGTCAGTAGCATATGCGATAGAGCAGCAGTAGAATGGGATGCCGCGCACCGCGTTGGTGGTGCCATCTATGGCATCCATGATCACATAGCCTTTCCTGCCTTCGATCCTGCCGCATTCTTCGCCTATCACTGTGGCGTCAAGCTTGCGCTTTTTTAAGAGGTCAATGACTGTCCTTTCTGCAACAAGATCTATCCTGCGCGACATGTCCCCTCCAGCTCCCCTCCCCATCTGTCTGCTTGCTCTGGCGGTACCGGCAAGACCTCGGGTCTTACTGTGCACTTGCCTGCAGGCCTGCTTCAAGACATCTACTACCATCATGAATAGGCACCCTTCAACAAGAACTCAATAAAAGATTATGCGTAAGTGTGTATGTAAGCGCGCAGAGACCGCGCCGGGAACGCTCTAGCTCTTGATTTGCAATTCAGATTTCGCCTTTTTGGCCACCTAAGGTTATATCATAGAAACACGAAAAAATTATTGTGGTAGCAACTGCCGCAGCATACTCCCACAGCTACGATTCCGGCCTTGTAGAGCGGCTGCTCTTCAGGGTGGCAAAAAGGTGGGTCGCCGGCTATGACACAGAAAAGGCGATAACGGCTGCTCTTGATTCTAACAGCAGAGGCACATCTGCCATTCTAAACTTTCTTGGCGAAGAGGTGGTTGATACAAATGCGGTCGAAAAGACACTGGCAGAGTATATTTTGCTTATGGAGCTAATTCACAAACGAGGTGTGCGCGGCTGCATTTCCGCCAAGCCTACGCAACTTGGACTTGTAATCAGTTACGATCTGTGTCTTCAGAATTTCAAGAGACTTGCGTCAAGAGCCAAGGAGCTTGGGCAGTTCTTGTGGATAGACATGGAGTCGACCAAGTTCACCGAAGACACAATAGCCATCTATCTGCAAATTCATGAGCAATACGACCTGACCGGCGTCGCCATACAGTCATACCTGCGCAGGAGCGCAAGTGATCTCCTGCACATAATCGAATGCGGTGGCATGGTGAGGCTCGTAAAGGGCGCATACCACGAACCGGAGGAAGAAGCATTCACATCAAAGGAAGAGGTCAACGCCAACTACCTTAAGCTGATGAAGATGTTATTTGAGAGCAAGAACTATTTTGCGATTGCGACGCATGACACAAACATGGTGGAGGAGGCGATCAGGCTGAGCACTAACAACAATTCAAAGTTTGAATTCCAATTGCTGATGGGAATACGCGATGAGCTCAAAGCAGACCTTGTCAAGAAGGGGTTCATAGTTTCAGAATACATCCCCTATGGCAGCCAGTGGCTCCCTTACTCTGTCCGCAGGATAAGGGAGCGCAAGCGCAACCTGCTACTGCTGGCCAGGTCCCTCATTCAACAATAATGGTCTGGCTCTGCTCCCGCATAAACTGCGTGAGGTAATGAGGTCCGCCCGTTCCCCTGCCGGTAGTGCCAGAGTCTTTCCAGCCGCCAAATGGCTGGCAGCCCACCATGGCGCCAGTAGTGGCGCTTGCCTGCCTGTTCACATACACTACGCCGGCCTCAATACAATCAAGAAACTCTTTGATTTCTTCCTGTTTGCCACTGAATATCCCGGCGGTCAATCCGTAATCAGAATCGTTTGCGAGCTTGATCGCGTCGTCAAACTTTTCATAATCTGCCACGCAGAGGATCGGGACAAACATCTCTTCTTTAAAGAGCCGGTGCTTTTTTGGCAGGCCGGTAACAATCGTCGGTTGTACATAATAGCCGTGCTTTAGATCGCCGTCCTTTATCGCTGAACCGCCCACCAGAATCTTGCCATCTCTGTCCGCTATCCGGACATACTGCTGGTATTTCTTGTAGGCGTCCTGGTTTGCCAGCGGACCGACAAACGTGTTGGGGTCAAGCGGGTTTCCGACTGGCAGGCTCTTTGTCTTTTCAACAAGTCTCTTCATGAATTCGTCTCTCACTTTCTTGTGCACGTAGACTCGCGAGCATGCGCTGCACTTTTGGCCCGAGTAGCCAAACGCTGCTTTCATGACGCCATCGACTGCTTTGCCAATGTCCGCAGTCTCAGTCACTATGGCGGGATTCTTACCCCCAAGCTCGGCTATCAGAGGTCTTGGTCTTTCCTTGCTGAATTCCCTAGACATCCTGTAGCCAACGTCTCGGGAGCCAGTAAACACGATGCCGGTGATATCCTTGTTGCGGACTAGCTCTCCGCCAACCTTGCTGCCGGGCCCGATTACAAGGTTAAAGACACCATCGGGAAGGCCTGCCTCCCTGAATATCTCTGCAAACTTGAACGCGATTATAGGGGTGTTGCTTGAGGGTTTGACCACCGTGGTGTTGCCGGTGATTATCGCGCCGGAACTCATACCGACCAGAATAGCCGCAGGGAAGTTGAAAGGCGCAATAACCCCCCATACCCCTCGGGGCTTCATCACACTCTTGCTCCTTTCGTTTGGCTGGGCGCTCTTCATTGCCACCTCAAAGCCTTCATTCTTTTCTACCTCTTCAGAGTAATAGCGCAAAAAGTCAATGGCCTCGTCCACGTCGGCTATGGCCTCATACCTGTTCTTGCCATTTTCAAATGATATCCATGCTGCTAGCTCAAACTTGCACTGGGACATGATGTCCGCTGCTGACCTGCATATCTGCACACGCTCTTTGTATGGCCTTCTGCTCCAGTCACTAAACGCCTTTTTTGCCTCAGCTATGGCCTGCTTTGCATGGCTTGCGCTTCCAACCGGAAGGTACCCAAGGACTATACGAGTGTCTATCGGCGATGTCTGTGCCACTGTGGAAGAAGTCCTTACCTCTTTGCCTCCAATTATCATCGGGTATTTTCTGCCAAACTCCTTCCTGACCTGCTCCAATGCCGACTCGTACCTGTCATGAAACTGGCCTTCGGCCTTCTCGGTCATGAATCTGCGCAGAGTGTGCTCGTTTTCAAACATTATACCATCCCTATGGTGGCAGAAGCTTAAAAATCATCAGCGATAGAAAAGAATAACAATTCCTTTTCCCAATCATCATCCTAACATGAGCGCTACCAGCAGCAAGTCGCGGATATTGCTTTTCCTACTGGTAGTCATTGCCCTCGTCTTTTTCATCACCAGCTTTGTAGCTGCGGCATTAACAAACAGCGCCACTAACAGCAACCAGCAAGTTATTTCGCAGGCGACGTGCACCATAGTGCTTACAGGCGAGCAAAGGATGTTTAGCGAGTGTATTCCATACTAGGGCGTTTTTTATTCTCAACCCTGACTCTGCCAGTTTGCCGTCAAGCATGTCAGCAGGCGGCGTGGAGGCGGTCTAGGCGTCATACGAATCCCAGATTGTTTTCTTGCAGGCATCATATGTCCATATGACTCTACTGTTACTGCTGACCCGAGCGTTACCTGCGCAAGCAATTTACATAGCCTGTGATTGCTGTCCAAAGTAAGTCCCAAGTCGGCTGGGAGCAATTGTTCTGCAAGGGCCTAGGACATAGCACAGCCATCGCAGATTATCTTGCTCTTTATGAGCCCTTTTTTCTGGGAGCAATTGTTGCACACCTTTCTGTTACAGATGCTGCAAACGCCGCTGTGACCTGTGCACGCAGTGAACCGGCAAATTTCACATCTGATATGATGTGAGGCGCAGAATATTGTGCTGCAAATGTGGCACATCGCGCGGTGTTCCGTGCATGCAGGTGCTAGGCACATCTTGCAATAGGCAAGGTGAGTACTGCAAAGCAAGTTGCCGCAGCTGCAAGTCGAGCCTTCTGCAAGAGGAACAGAGCATGATGAGCACCTCCCCCAAGTCCCCTTTCCAGTGTATGCGCTCCACATGACATCGCCATAATGCTCCTTTGAGTCATTGACGAGGATCCTCGCTCGATATATTGTCTCAACGAGCCAGCCGGCGATATGGTAGTCTGTCTTGGCCTTGATGTTACCAAGCGCGTGGTGGAATTTTTCTTCCTCATCCTGCTCGATCTCTTCTAGCTTTTCCTCCAATGCTTTCTGGTTGGTATGCAGCTGCTCGATCTTTCTCCTTGTGGAGATGATCTTTTGTTTCTTTGTTTCAATCCTGTTTTCTACAGATATCAGGCGTGCCTTTAGCGTCTTTTTCTTCTTGCTTTCCTTCTTTAGCTGCTTGTACAGCTTTTCGTATTCTTTAACAGAGTCGATGTCTGTGTTGATAGACTGCTGCAGCCTAGCAACGCTAGCTTTGATATCGGCTATCTTGGCCAGTGGCTTTTCGGACCTGCTTGTGATGTTCTCCTTTCTCTTTTCTTCGATCAGGATGTCAAACTTGTGCATCAGCTCTTTTTCCATCCCGTTGATTGCACTTTGGATATCGCCTTTCCACATCCCAGCTTTGCCGCGGTCTTCTGCAGGAACAATTCGGTGCGATGTTATGGAATGCTCCTCTGGCAGCTCAACAAGTCCGTCGTTAAATGCTGCAAGCTCGACAATCTTGTCGAGCGTCTGCTTGACGTAGCCCTTTTCAAAAACTGAAACACTCAGTTCAAAGACAGGAGAGAACCTTTCTTCAGGTTCTACAGACAGTACTTTGACTGACTTGAGATTACTTCCAAGCTTGATAAAGGCAGGAAGGTTCTTTGGCTCAAATTTCCTTTCTAACAAGAAGAACGTCTCGTCATCGCTCGCTGCCACTATCTCGCTCTCGGGTGCCACGACAGGCAGGAATTTGGTTGGCTCTTCTAGATCTTCTTCAATTGCCTCTTCTTTGATTTCAGGCCCGTCCTCCCCCTCTTCTTGCTCTTGGCTGACGATCGCCTCGCTCTTCTTCTTGAATTCTGCCATGAGTTCGGCAATCTCGTTGTCTTCAAGTGGCCCCCTGTGATACGTCAAGGTCCACCTGGATCTAATGACCGATCTGAATTTGGGGTCAAACGTGTTGCAAAAGAATTCACCTGGACGCAGTCTTGCAATTTCTCTTTCTGCGTCAGAATCAAGCTCCAGCCCAACGCTTACGCGTTGGATATCGCGCTGCGCGCCCAGCCTTCCTATGAAGCGGACATTAGCGTTGGAGATCACTTTGTAGTCGAGATCTACTGCATTCTGGCTTGCAAGTATCATCCCAAGACCAAAGGCCCTTGCCTGTTTAATCAGGAGCAGAAGCAGCTTCTTGGACGCAGGTTCCCTTACAGGCGGGCAGTAGCCGGCGATTTCATCGAAATACAGCAGGTAACGCAGAGTCTGAGCACTGCCCTGCTTGATGAGCCACTGAAACAGCCGCTGAAGTATCAGCTCGACAAACAGGTGTTTTTCCTGCTCTGACTGGATGTTTCGGAGGTCAAGTATGTTGATTGAGGGACTGCTGAACAGTTCTGAAAAATTGATAGATTCTGCGGACGACCAGGAACGGAGCTTTGGATCCGATATTAGCAGGTTAATCCTCGTTGCAAGGTCCTTTCTTTCCTTTTCGGACACCACTTTTGAGACCGGCAGCGATCCGATGTAGCTGAACGAGGGGTTCTCGATATTTTTGATAAGGTCCCTTATCTTGAGGTTTTCGCCATTTTTCCATGCGTTCTCCAGGATTGCAGAAACAAAGGTTACCTGCTTTCTGTCGCCTTCGCCATACCCGGCCAGCCTTAGCAAGTTAAACGAAGTGAGGTCGAGGAGATCGGCTGCAGACGAAATGTCATTGCTGAGCAGCTTGTCAAAGTCTTTTGGGGCAGAGAGATCAGGCGATATCCCAACCGCAAGTCCGGCTGATGACTTTGGAGTAAATATCCTGACTGTAACCTTTTCAAAGTTCTTGGCAACGGAAGTTGATTCCATGCTGAATTCGCGTGCCTTTTCTTGGTAAGTCTCTTGAAGGTGGGCGGCATATTGCGCCCTGTCGATTTTCAGAGCATCAGCCTCTTTTCCGCACCATTTTGAGAAGTCAAACGTGGCAGACTTGAATGCAAGGTTGCCAATGTCTCCTTTTGGATCGATGGCAAATGTCGGGATGCCCTGCAGGGCAGCTTCTTCTACAATAACTTTTGAAAGCACAGTCTTGCCGGAGCCAGTTGCGCCCAGAACTATTGCATGCTTTGTAAGCGATGCCCGGTCAAGCTCAAATTTCATGCCGTCCATGGTTTTTCCTATGTTGAATTTTCCAGGGCCGTCCAAGGATGATTCCAATATAATTGACATCTTAAAAAGTGCTATGGAATTCCGACAAAGGACATAAGGTTGCCATGCTGCCTGCGCATGTAATGGAGCATAGTTTGATATGCAAGCATGACACAATTGTATATTGTGGCGGAATTAATAGATGAATCGTATCGCAACTCCACTGTAAATACTATCTTGCAGGACATTGGCAAGAAATACAAGATTGATACTAACAAAGATCTCTTGAAGCAAGATGTCCCGATAGACGAGATCAAATTCAAGTACCGCACATATTCTGAATGCGTAAAGATGCTGTACAAGAAGGCAGGAGTTGCCTAGGCCCTCACTTTCATCAACTGTATATGGCCTATTGTGCACCCGGTATTACTCTTCTCATGTGCATGCATCAGATCCTTAGCTTCCTTTTCAGGCAACTTTTCTGCCGAAATATATCCACAATGTTTGCAAACAACGATGTAGCTCCAATTGACCAAGAGTTGCTCTGTCCAGCTGAAATGATAAGGTATGGGAGTTAATAAGTTAGATCGGTGGGAGAGTTCGCCGGCTATCGCGAGATTTCGCTGAAGGAGAGATTCGCTCCAACAAAATTGGCAATATCAAATTTCAGCAAGACTGCAGATCCATTGCCGCGCTAATTGCATTGAACTTCCACGTTAGATGATGAAATGACCCTGTATCTTGGTCTCGCATTATTTACGCTCTGCAACGCGTTACATGGCTTTCCGCGGGAGCGCGGGAATATGCATATCATGGCATGCCTCAGTTATTGTCGCTCCTTGTTCGATAACCCGTCTACCAGCCTGTAGTGCAATACAAGCTCACCCGTTTTCTTGTCTTGCTCAACGTGCTTTAACTTCAACTTGATTCCCTGCGACATTTCATCCACCCCATCGCCTTCTACAAGCGTGGTTGCCAGCCTGCCGCCAGCGATCTTGGGTGCTACCGTCACCGTGAGCTCGTCTACCAGCCCCAGATGCAACAGGGACCAGTTGAGCTCCCCTCCACCCTCGACCAGGATCTTTTTCATTCCCATCTCGTCCAGCCTGCGAAAGAGCTCTTTTAGATCCACGCCATGAGGTACTGCAGCACTCTCGCCTCTTTTCCCTTCTCGGATAACCAGCACCTCCGCGCCCATATCCTCTAGCTTGTGTACCTTTTCTTCTGGAGCCTGGTCAGTTACTGCTATAATTGTCCTGATCTTCGGCGCAGTGCGCATTATCTGCGAGTCGATTGGGATTCTGGCCTTGCTGTCAACTATTACTCGGGCAGGGTTTTTTCCATTCACGTGCCTGACAGTAAGCCTAGGATCGTCTGCCAAGATGGTTGAGATGCCCACTATTACTGCGTCAACCGAGGCCCGGAGTTTGTGTACCCTGATAAGGTCTTCCTTTGAGGAAATTTTTGAATCTCCGCTTGCAGTTGCGATCTTGCCGTCAACTGTCATTGCGCCATTGATCATTACTTTCAATTTACATCCTCTACAAACTTGCCGTTTATCATGACCGATCTGATGGAACTCTGGCTCAGCCTGTGAACTATTGCTGCATAAGGATCGTGCACAGGATAGAGATCGGCATGCATCTTATCAATGAATAACAGATCTGCTGAGCGGCCAGCTTCAATGCATCCAGAATTTAGTCGGAGAATTTGCGCTCCGTTGATAGTCGCCATTTTCAGAAATTCACGGGGCGGTACCATCTCACCCTCGACTGCCCTTGACGCTTTCCAGATGTAATCCAAGTCTCTCAATAAATCTGGCGAATTCAACATAACATTGTCCGTTCCTATGGCCACCAGGCAGCCTTGCCTGAGCATCTGGGCAACCTTTGGAATGCCCGCGCCAAGCACACCGTTTGCCCTGGGGCAGATTACTATTCCTGCCCTGCTTTTCGCGACAAGCGAGATTTCGTCTTCTGACGCATTTGTCATATGCACAATAAAGTCCGGTTTTAGCCGCTCGATTATCCTTTCGACTTCGCTTCTGCCAGTGCGCGCTTTTGAAAATTCAACAGTTTCTCTTGATTCGGCAGCGTGTATGGCAACTATCTTGTCTCCTGCAAGTTTCCTATATTGCGAAAGAGATTCGTCGGTGTTTTCGTTGGCACCGCTGATCCCAAGTCCATCTGCCATTTCCAGTACCTGCCGGGCTTGCTCTAACGCTTCCGGAGGAAGGCCCGCCACATCGTTTGGATCGCTGTGATGGTTTGTTCTGCCAAGTGCTATGCACTTTATAGGCAGGCCGGCTATCGCCTCTTTCAATAGCTTTACGCCTTCTGGACCATCTTCCCGAAAATCTGCAAAAGCTACAATGCCTTTCTTCATCATCGATATAGCAGAGTTTCTTATGAATGCCTTTAGGTGCTCTGGCGGGCTATTTTGCAGAATCTTCTTTTTTGCTCCAAACACGGGATGGACCCGCGCGTCGAGCTTGTGGCCGGCTGCAATGTCCTTTCCTATAGAATCTCCAATGTGAGTATGCGAATTGATGAGCCCCGGAATCACGAGAAACCCTTTTGCGCTGAGCTGCTTGCCGGAGCCCCCGTAGCTCCCTTCACCTGCGCTTTTTATCTTGCCACACTCATCAATCTCAACATAGCCAGTCTCGACATAGTCGAGCTCTTTGTTCAAGAGCAGGCTGACGTTGGTTATGGCTATGGACATCGTATCTCGTATATTGTCTGGATTTTTCCTTCTCTCCGCAGGTCCCTGATCGTGTCAAGCGCTGTTGTAGCAGCCTCGGCGGCCCTTCTTCCGTTTTTCCCGATCCCGATGCCGCAGTTGAGCTTGATTTCTATGCCGGATGTCACTTTCTTTATTACTTCGTCAGCCTGTTCTTTGGTCATGCCGTTTGAAATCACCATGACGTTGTCACCGCCAAGAAAAAATGCAAGGGAATTGTATTTCAGGAATTCTTCGGCAAGCCTGCTGTAGATTTTCATTACAAGTGCAGTCACTTCATACGGCGAAAGCCTGTTGCCCACTTTTGTCGAGCTATCAACGTCAACGTGCATGATCTGGGCCAAGCCTGCTGATTCATTTACGCTGCCAAATATTCTCGCCTCTCTGTCCAGCATCTTGTCTTCTTTTCTTGCGCGATATGCGTTCAGGTTTGCCTCAAATGCAGTCTCGCCAGACCCGATCGCCATTGACATCACCAGGTTCTTGTACGACTTTGCTAGCTCGCGCTGGATTTCCCGGTGGTCGTCAGCATCGAGGCCGTTTGTTATCGCAAAGTATTCATCAAACCTGTTAAAGAACACGATGCCGTCCTTGGATGAAAATAGCCGTTGCACATCATGATAGATTCTTGCCTGGAGCATCTGCAGCTGGGCTTCCCTGTCGTAACCGAGGGTGACCGTCCAAGGCCCGTATCCTTCAATCCTGATTATTGTAAGCTGTATCATTTATTATTACCACAGTTCCCTTGTTGGCTGCCTTTTGTAGCTTTCTCAAACGCACAACCATGTTCGCTGCTGCCTCAACTGCTCTGATAGGCACGGGATTAACCCTTTCTATTGCCTGGTTGACGGTCATGCCGGGTCCCGTTATGCCAAGCGCGACTGGTTTTCCATACTTTAGCGATAGGTCAGCTATCAACCTCGCAGCGTTTTCTGCAACAATGTCGTCATGCCGCGTATCCCCCTTTATCACCGCGCCAAGCGTGACTACTGCGTCCACGCTCCTTTTCCTTAGCAATTGCTCTACTGCAAGCGGCATGTCAAATGCACCGGGCACGTAAAAGACATGACTGACCTTGGCGCCTGCCTTTTCTGCATGGTTCCTTGCGCGTTCGAGCATCTTGAAAGTGACTTCGCTGTTAAACTCGGAAACAACTATTGCAATGCGTACTACCAATCTTGCTTATGCCACCCTGGCGTGAGCTTTGAGCTCGCTTGCATCAACCAGCGGGATGCCGAATTTGTCTGCGTATTCCTGTGCCGCTTCAATTGAAAGCGCCCCATGTGTAGCTGAATCCATCATTTCGCACATGGCCACTGCAGGTACGATTCCGGCGAGCTTTGCAAGATAGATGCACAGCTCGGTGTGGCCCATCCGATCATGCAACAGGCGTCTTGACGCTATCAGGATTGGAACGTGGCCAGGGGCGCGAAAGCTATTCGCAAAGTCTTCAACGCCTCCGAAATCAATATTTCTGCAGACTTCTGCCATCTTGGATATCGTTAGAGCCCTGTCGTTATCGGTAATGCCGGTAAAGGTCGAGCGATGGTTGATAGAGATCGAAAATGAAGGCTTGTCGCCATATGCTGCTTTTCCCTCTGTTAACTTTGAAAATATCGGGTTGACTTTGCCCATCCTGTCTATCATGTCATGCATGTAGACCAGCCCAAGCTTTGTGGTGATCTCGTTTGCAATTGCAAGGCACAGCAAGCCACCAGCAGCCTCTCTCATTGTAGCAACATGGTGCGGCTTGACGTGCTCCGCGGCTACTACCATATCAATCTCGTTCTCGCGTCCCTTGTCGTCGTGGACCAGAACGAATTTCCCAGCCTTGAGTGCTGCCATTGCTTCAGCAAGAGACAATGACAGTTGTTGTAGGTTTTTGTTATTAAAAGATTACTAAAATGTTGGTTAATACCAATTTATTGGTTGAATCCTTCTATCAAAGCCTCGGCAGGTACTGCCAAATACTGTGAAAAGAGGACCGCTAGACTACAATCGTCATGTAATCTTTATCTCCGAACTTTATCGGAGTGCTGCCACACCCTGATGGTGAATACCCTCATCCTGTACGTATCGCCGTCGATCAGACTCGAACAACAGTTGCTCTGTAAAATCCTTCTCTATCTCAAACGTCTGGGTCTCTGAACTCTTTTGACTTCACTATGTCGCCTACTAGGTCGTACACATTGACATAGATCGTCACCGAGCCCGGGCTGATTGCTGCGCCAGTCGGCAAGTCCTTTTTGACAGGAGTGAACGAGAAGTGGTCAAGGAATGAAGCAGCATCACACGATCCAGAAACGGTGTCAAGGCTCAGGTTGGCATTGATCACATCATTTGCAAGGTTGTAGTCTAAGCAACATAGTAAGGATCATTGTCGCATCTTTTATTTTTGAATTTGCGATTCGATGCTCCACATCAATATGATCCTTGGGCTACGCTTGACTCAAAAAGGATTCGTGATAAATGTTGCACTGGGATGTCTTCCCATTCATATAGAATGTCTTGCAATGAGATTAGACACTTACACTTGTAGTAATTAATACATCATCGCATATTTCACATAATTCAACCTGTTCACTAGCCTTGAGGATTATCTAGCTCAATTTAGGGGCATTTGCAATCAATAGTTTTTCTCTCCTAAAAGGAGTGCAAAATATTGTAAAGTCTCTTGCCTATTATCCGCTTGTCCAGTTTGAGCAAGTCTATGCTCAGCATTACACGCGTATCGGGAATGGACTCTCCGCCCACATCTGGGATCCGCTTTTTACTCGTTACCATCTGCCCTTCTGGAGTTATAAAAGTCTGAGGCATCGAAAGTATGTTAGGATAAGTGCCGCCAGCTATGCTCACTCCAGGCATAAGACCAAGTTGAGCCTGAGCTCCAAGCACTCTTAGTTGTTCTGTATTGGGGTCATATCCCCACTGCATCTTGACTCCCAGTGACATTTTGGGAAAATCCTTGCGCTCGGTAAGTAACTTTAGATAGTCATTACCGGAAAAAGTCGTTTCAAACCTAAACTGACTTTTTTCTCCCGTATCACCGCTTGGCAGTTTATAGCTAAAACCTGTCAAGGGCATGTATGGAATGAGTGCAAGTGGAGCGCCCAGATTTATCCCCTCTAAAAGCTCGCGCCCCTTTGGATCAGATAATAGCGCACCGCCTGCAAGACCAACTGTTGCGACACCAAAACTCACAACCGCTGCCTTTTCTCCTGTCGACATGCTCTCCACCTTTTTCTTCGCAGCCTTTTCCAACGGTTCTATTATCTCTTTTTTGACTTTGGGATTGTTATCCACCGCCTGTTCTGCCACAGTCTTTAATCCTTCTGCTATGACTTCGCCTGTATTATTATCATCCTCTTTTTTCTTACCTTGGCTTTCTTCTTTTGCTTCTTGGCGCTGCAGCAGAAGACTATTATTACCTGCTGCCGTCATCGTCGTCACGGCCTTTGTGCTGGCTTTTTCCTGCTGTATGGCGTGCACCAGTTCATGTGCAATCAACCTTTGACCTGCGTCTGTCAGTGGCGAGTACATTCCTTCACGAAAAACAATATCCTGTCCCGCAGTATACGCCAAGGCTCCTACCGACTCTGCAGAAGCCGAGGCGTCACTTCCCGTATGTATCCTTATTTGACCAAAGTCGTAGCCAAATCGCGATTCCATCAACAAGCGCGTCGATGAATCAAGTGGTTGTCCTCCTGAGTTGAGTACGCTCTTTACCCTATTAGCGTTATGATCAGAGAGATCCTCATGTAGATTTCCATCATCCATGTCACTTGATGGTGATTGCTGAAGGTTTCTTGCTCCAACCGCGGCTACACTAGGATAGTAAGCAGAGTCTGCGCCACTTCCTACTATTTGGCCAGCAATTTCATCGGCTTCTTTTTCATAGACATCATCTGACTGGCTGATTCTTAACTTTGGTTGGATTCCAATTTTTGAAAAATCAAATGATGATGAAGATGAAGATGTACTGCTATGAATGGCCTTTTCCCCGTCACTGATAGATGACGATGATTTTTGGTAATAATAATGGGTAGAATTCTGAGAATGTCTCGTAGGATTGGCAGACCGAGACAAGCTGGGATACATTGGTTCTTTTGACCAATACGCATTGCCCATTTTTTCCTTATTCACACTTTTTGCCAATGCGTGCAATGCCACAGCGATGATATCATAATTCGATGGACTAGAAAAGTGTTGTCACTTTTGATGCGGTCTGATGCAAATATCTCTGCCATATCGATCGAGAACTACAAAAGCGTGATCAGCTATGTGTGTACATTTCTGAGGAGGAATACATCGTGTCACTTTCGCAATTGCCGCATTGTTCTGTGAACCATAGATGTTCAAGAAGTTTTCTTACTGCTTAGTGATGGTCAAGACAATTTGATTGCTCTCAATTACTCCTGAAACTACATCTGGTGGAGCCGCTGTGGCCATCGGTTCGTCTGCTTGATAGTATACAACTAATCTGTAAGTCCCATCATATACTGGAGGATACCACTCGAAAAGGTCAAATAATGTCGATATAGTTTCACCCGGTTGCAAGTAAACATAATCAGAAGCGGGGGAAAAATTTCTGTTGTAATCAACTGCATCTATTCTGGCAGGCTCGCCCGTATCGAGATTTATTAGATCTGCAAATATTTCGCGAGAAATGTTGTCTCTATAGCCTATAGCCAGGCGTTTATTGACCATTTGGGATTTCAGCCCTTCATTTGAAAGTTTGACTAGGACTTGGCAAGGTGCTCCAAAGTGAATAACTTGTTTTTGTACGCTTATTTCCAGTCTTAGAGGACCCGATGTCATGATTTGTTTGTTCCCACCATTCTAGCGAATAATAATGCCCATTATCATCATCATGGTTGAACTACTGCATTGTATGAATCCATTAGAGCTTGATGCGTTGCCTGCTCTGCTGCAGGTGCGCCATTGAATCTGCGACGAACCTCATCTCTTACACGCTCAAATTGCGCCCAGTTTGCCCTCTGTTCTGCAACTGAAAGCAGATTCCAGAAATGCAGAGCGCGACCTGCATCATCCATAAAGCCGGCCACATTTTCCCGAGGCATTCCAACGCTAAGTATCTCAACAGACTCTGCAAGGAACTCGCGCAAGTTTTGGTTCAACATTCCAGCTCGGCGCTGCTGCACGTGTTCTAGTTCGTGTCTAATGGTATGTACCAGGCCGGCGAACCCCTGTGCAAAGGCGGCAGGTCCAACACGTACTGTGGAATTGCCTGGAATTGGTCCGCTTGTAGAAGCATTAGCCGCAACTGTAGAGTCAAAACGGATGGAAACCAGTCCGCGGGTGGGCATGTGGAAAAAGTCGATTATGAGTACGATAACATCATCGCGCTGACCTTCTGCCTGCAGCTCCCTTATTATTGACCGAAATGTTGCCAAGCCGATTTTACCGTCTTGTTGTAGATGAAACTCTGACTGCCACTGAACTACAGCTCTAATTAGAGCTTCATCTACTATTCCTATTGGTTCGATTCCCAGCACGTCGCGGATCCGAAGAATAGAGTATGGGTCTGTAAATTGAGACTCATTAAACGCTATTGCTTCTTCAATCTGCTCCGGTGTCAGTTCAACCAGTGCATCAGGTGCCCCCGTGGGCGGGCGAGCAAGGTCGCGCTGTACATAAAGCGAGGCTGCGGCAGCAGATCCGTATGATGCTCCTGGCTGCGATTCTTGCAGCGGTGCCGAGCTTTGCTGCACTACATGCGTCAGTTCATGAGCAAGCAGTCTTTTTCCTTCAGTCGTATCAGGTTGATATTGAGCATCGTCAAATACGATATCAGTTCCTACAGTATAGGCATGTGCGTTAAGGAGTTGGGCTGATTGAACTGCTTTCTGATCAGTATGTATCCGAACGGTTGAAAAATCATGACCAAATTGAGTTTCCATGAAATGTCTTGTTGAAGGATCAAGCGCTTTACCACTGTCAGACTTGATAGCAGTGTTGATCTCATTGGTTATTTGATCAGATGTCTTGAGGCTAGAGGAGTTGTTGTTGGTAGCTTTTCTTCCTATCTCAAGATTTGATGTCTGAAATTTTTCATCCTTATCTTTTCTGGCGCCCTTGCAAGTACTACAACTGCGCCTCGCATGCAACTTGGGCTGAGTATGTGTGACTGTGACGGGAGCAGGATTGGTAACGGGAGTTGCGATTACCGCATCAGCAATTCTGTCAGCCTCTTGTTCATAGGCATCTCCTGGCTGGCTCACTTTTAGCTTTGGTTGAATACGAATTGTGGAGAAATCAAACAAGCTTTCATTTGAGCGGAGTCTTGTTATTAGTGATTCTTGGCTGCGATTGAATCGTTGTAGATTAACAACAGATTCCTGAGGACCATTATTGACCAAACTATTTTGGATATGGGTTTTGGCAGCATCTGATGATTTGCTGTTGGCCGCCTTATTCTTCTCTGTGCGATGCAAAATGAACGACATCGATATTGTTGTTCCCTTACTTGGCTCTTCTAGATAAGTTTTGGCTATTCTTGTTACAGGAGGTCTCTTGACATTTTTTTGGGAGCAGCATTATTGCAGGCAATGATGCTGTCGTCAAAATCGATTGCGGCAATATACTCTACTAGATCTATATTCTGTAAAAAGAAGACCTTGCTAATTCAAACTCCAAGGTATGAGTCATGCCGTGCCGCAATGATATATCCTCGCAAATCCGTAAGCATTTGACATTATTACATTTCCTTCTTGCTCGAACGGTTTTTGAAAATAGGCTATTGAACGATGACGATATTTCGGAGAAGGATGACAACGACTATAATGCGAGGTTCAAATCCTGCACTTCGCATTCACTTTAACAAAATAAATGTTGTAGTAGTAGTAATCAGAATGCTCTCACTGCAAGAACTTAATAATGATGACTGTAGATCATTTTACTAATGGTTAGAGTAAGAAACATTTTGTCTAATAGATTTCTAGACAGAAACTGTTGCTCGGAGGAGCTGAACAATGGTTGAAGCAGGCACTATAATTTCGATTGCAATCACTGTCATAATACTTGGAATCATTGGATTCATCGCCTACAGGCGGATATCTTTAGCGCGATCCTATGGAAGAAAAATATATCCGGGCAGAAACACCACCCCGGAAGGAGAGCCGTTAGAAGACCCGCGTTCTTACAGGGGCATAAGCAACGGCTATCCAAAGAAGATAACGAAGATAGCGATACCTGCTGTCATTGGAGTGATAGTGCTGTCAATAGTGCTTGCGTCAAGCATCAAGATAGTCGAAGCGGGTCACAGAGGAGTCTTGCTCCAGTTTGGAGCTGTGGATACAACACGTTCGTTACCTGAAGGACTTCATCTTGTGACGCCGTTTAGAGATAACGTCATACAAGTAGAAGTTAGGACGCTCAAGACAGTCGAGAGCGCAGCTTCGGCATCCAAGGACCTGCAGGACGTCAGGACAGAAGTTGCACTGAACTATCATGTGAGCCCAGAAAATGCTCAGATACTGTACCAGCAGCTGGGATATGAATATGGAACCAGAGTCATAAGCCCTGCAATCCAGGAATCGGTAAAGCAGGTAACAGCCAGGTTCAACGCGGAGGAACTGATTACAAAAAGAGAGACGGTGAAAACAGAGATTGAGCAGCAGATAAAGCAGAGGCTTGCAACATACAATGTAATCGTAGAAACCATTTCAATCACAGAATTCAAGTTCTCTGACCAGTTCACAAGGGCTGTCGAGGCCAAGGTTGAAGCAGAGCAGAGGGCGCTTCAGGCCAGCAACGAGCTTCGCAGGATCGAAATAGAAGCCCAGCAGGCAGAAGCAAGAGCCATCGGAGAGCAGCAGGCAAACATTGCTCGCGCAGAGGGCCTGAGGCAGGCAAACATCCTTGAAGCGCAAGGAGAAGCCGAAGCCATAAGGATTATCGACGAGCAGCTAAGGAACAACCCGCATTATCTGGAGTGGCTCAAGACTCAGCAGTGGGATGGAAGGCTTCCCCTGGTCGTAGGTGAAGGAGGCACTCCCTTCATACAGATACCTACCGAAGGACCGCGTGAAGAAACGCAGGAAGTGGCCCAATAATAGAGAGGCGACATGCGGGGTTTGTTCAAATCCCGCACTTCACACCTTTTCATATTCAAATTTCTATCCTGCTGGCAAGACATTCTGGCACTTTTGCCAGCGAATTGGAAATTGTTGATGAAATGGAGACCGTGCTGTATTGGGATGGTCTCTTGCCAATCTTGACGTAGAAACCCAACAATATTTCTATCTCATTTGGCTATTCTTGTTACAGTAGGTCTCTTGACAATTTAGGGGCAATGTTATTGCAGGCGAGATATAATATCAATATAGCCGCTAGAGCGGCAATATGTGCTCCATTAGAGCTCTATTTTGTAAAAAAGACCCTACTAACTCAAACTCCAGGCTTGAATCATGCTATGCCGAAATGATATATCCTCGCTTATTACACGCATGCTATATCTTTTTTCCAAAAACGAGAATAATGGTGCGATGCCAATGAAAGATCAATTTCCAAGCTTGCTTAACAGTCTGATAAACCTATCAAATATTGTCAGATACTCTGCATCTATCTGCTTTCGGCTCTTGTTGCCAAGCTTTATGGGAGCCTTTTTTATCCATGGAATATACTCCCATTTCCATAGCCCATGGTTATTATCGTGCTCCGACATTGCATGGTTGGATGTATTGACAAACACTATCGGATGGAATTGATCCGCCAAATAGTATGCTATTTCATGTTCTACACGTTTCCCCACATCAAAGTGAGTAGCGTCCTGCTGCAAGTCGTGGGATCCACTATAGATCCCTTCAAACAAGAAATAATTTTCGTTCAGCTTGTCTTTGACGAAATGAATGTGAAAAGTCTCGATATCCAACATTCTTCCATACTTTATTTTTCTGAACCATTTGTAGCTGTGATCAAGTATCCAAAATCTGCGCAGATATTCATTATTGAACACTAGAGTTACTTCAACATCAACAACATTATCGCTGTCTTGTTCATTCTTTATATGGCAGTGCACGTCGCGCAAAAAGTTATCGAGTGAATCTACTGCTGGCTGATATATGACTGGTATTACCTTGTCAAGCTGTTCTACCTTTACTCGGAATATCTTGCCCCCACTGGGTTCCTCTGGCAGGTCTAGAAACTTTCTTATCCTTTCTCGAAGCGCAAATACCTTGCTTGATCTCATGTCTTGATTATTGTTGGCCCACTGCCACACCTCTGCCTCTTTTCCCAAATTAAACACCCATCGCTCGCGCTCTTCTTCCTCTTTCAGGGAATTCAGATCTTTTCGTTTGGAATCCCGAGCTATTTTGTATGGTTCTGCGCGTACTTCTGAAATTGAATCTGGAGAAACGTCAATGCCTAGCATAAACCGGATCTGTACAGGCTTGTCACCCATGTAGTCGCTATTTCTATCAGTCTTGCTTCGTACAACAAGCCTTATCTTGCCATCGCCAAGTGCTGTCGCAATATTTATTGTACAATTGTCCCAATCCATCTTTATCTGCGGTTTATTTTTCAGCAAGAAGAATTCCTTCTTCATCGGTCCAGTCTCTTTGACCTCATATTCGTGCGTCCAATGTGAAAACCAAAACTTGTCATCATTAACTTCTGCTGCTACCAGAGGATCACTGGGCGTATCTTCTATTTGCTCCTGGCTGGACAAAATGATGTGACTAATTTTTATGGAATTGATAAAGGAATTTAACAGTTCTTGATAATTAAAGACGCAATTGGAGACTATGGTACTTGCTATCTCCTTTTTTGCATTTGGGTTAGTTCTATTCTACCTTTCATGGACTGTATGTTTAGGAGTTTGGATTCTTTTCCCCTTTAGCATTGTCGCAATAGCTGCGGGTGCAACAAGTGTAATCCTCATGAAATTCTTTACGCATCGTCCTTGACAGCCAGCGTCAACGATTCTTTCCACCCCTCTCACTTTCAATCCCGCCGCTTGAGCTGGTGTCTGACCGTCTAGAACCACATATGGCTTTACGAAATTGTACTGTATATGCAGTTGCCTTCCGCTAGCAGTGTCTTTGCTGTTTTCTATCCGTGCTACACCTTTAGCCTTTCGCGCAGCGTTGTGTTCAAGCACTCTAAGGGGTTGACGTGGTTGTCCTGTTTTTTTGCCTAGCCCGCAGTAATCAACGCGCTTTGCGTTTGCAAATACCTTAACTCCGCTATTGCAATGTCTGAGCGAATTAGGGGACATCTGCTCAGGTCCTATTCCATGTGTGTTTGATTTGGCCTCTTCAAATGCTGCAACAGTGTTGTCACTTTATTGGTAGTGCTGCCTTGTGTGGTGTCTTGTATCGTCGCTCCGCATTGCAGGACTGTGTCGTTCTTTTGTGACTGTGTGGGAGTACACTTCATTTACCCGATCGCAATTGGGGCAGGTCAAGATCGTTCCATCATCCACTGCCAAATCATAGGTATTGACAGAAATGTCAGATTCATACAATGCGTGTTTGCACCCTTCGCAATATGCCAGAATCCCAGTCATCTATCTGATCTTCCCACTTGTAGGATATACGCAGTTCTACAATTGATCTACAACCGTATTTCATCAATTTCTGGGGTCCTGCTCAGACGGCAACGTGCATGTGACATTTCCGATAGCGAAGCACAAGAATACTTCAATGACCCGTTGTATTTTTATCGAATTGCCTTACAGCAAAATCTTGCCCTTTCGCTGATGAACTTTTTGATTCAAATTCTTGTTCTTGGTTTTCTGCGGAAGCGCCTGTCCTCCTCGCGCCCTATTTTATTGGCAGGTTATTTGCTACATACTTGCCTAGAATATCTGTCTCAATGTTTACGATATCACCCTTTTTTCTCAGTCCAAGGGTCGTAGCTCCAAGGGTATGAGGTATCAGAGATACAGAGACCAAATCTCCCTTGATGTCAACCAGAGTGAGGCTTACGCCATCCACTGCAATGGAACCTTTTGGAACCAGGGTTCTTGCCAGCCCTTCGCCGAGCTTGATCCACACTTTGGTCTCAGATGGTAGGCTTTGCACATCCTCAATTATGCCGGTTCCATCAACGTGGCCCAAGACAAAATGACCCTCAATTCTGTCACCCACTTTCATGGATCTCTCGATGTTCACCTTGTCTCCAGGCTTCACATTGCCTAGGTTTGTACGTCTAATAGTCTCTGCCACCATCTCAAATTCTGCATCGCCTTTTGATAGCTTTGTGACTGTCAGGCATGCGCCGTTTATGCAAACGCTATCGCCCCGCTTGAGACCGCGTGCAAGCCTGCCAAGACCGACTCTCATCACCGTGTCGGCGCCCTTTTTGCTCTTTGATATGGACTTAACCTTGCCCGTCCCTTCGACTATGCCTGTGAACATGCAACAACATCCTACCAGATTATGTGTTTATGTGTTGAATATTTATTTGCAATCTCCCTTATTGTAAGTCATGTGCCAGACAGCCGTTTTTTATGGCGAGGCGCTCGCAAGATATGGATTTGGTGGTTCACACCCATTTGGCACTGACCGGCTGGATGCTTTCTGGAGAAGACTGCAAAGCGAGTATATCGAAAATGTTGTGATAGAAGAGCCTGCGCTTGGAACCGAGCAGGACGCATTGTTATTCCACGACAAAGAGTACGTAGATCTTGTGAGAATGGCATCAAAGCATGGAGGTGTGCCGTTAGATAAGGGAGACACGCCAGCATTCAAAGGAGTCTTTGAAGCATCACTATACGTTGTCGGCTCAACCTTGGCAGCACTTGACATGACAGTTGCCGGCAAAGACGGCAAGGAGACAAGAATAGATCACGCGTTCAACCCAATTGGCGGACTGCACCATGCTCGGCGCGACACTGCTGGTGGCTTTTGTGTGTTCAACGACATCGGAGTGGCAATAATTGTTGCTCGCAAAAAGTACGGGATAAAGCGTGTAATGTATGTAGACATTGACGCGCACCATGGTGACGGAGTCTTTTATGAATTTGAAGATGATCCATTATTGTTCTTTGCAGACATACACGAAGATGGCCGGTACTTGTTTCCAGGAACAGGTTTTGCGATGGAGACGGGCAAGGGCGATGCAGCTGGTACAAAATTGAACCTTCCACTTGAACCGGAAGCTGGCGATGCTGAATTCATCGAGGCATTTGACAAGGTTGAACAGTTTGTGGACAGCGCCAGGCCTGAGTTGATAATACTCCAGTGTGGCGCCGACGGACTGGCCGGTGACCCCATAACGGATCTGCGCTATTCGCCGAAAGCGCACAGACACGCAGCGGACGTGCTACACCAGCTGGCGCACAAGCACTGTCAGGGCAGGATAATTGCGCTAGGCGGCGGTGGATACAACAGAACCAATATTGGGGCAGCCTGGACGGAGGTTGTAAAGTCATTTGCTATGGGGAAAGCATGATACCATGATTGTCTTCTGAAGAAAAGGACTTGCCAGTTACATTTGATCAAAATTTTGTCAGTTTGCAGGCTGTCAGATCCTCTCTGCTTCCAAGCGTATGCACGTACACGCCGACAATTCTGATACCCGGCCAACAAATGCTTGAAGTGTGAAAGGTAGTTAGAGCTTGCCCCTGTCCCACATTCTTCACCCTCTGCAGATGCGTCTCCGGCGCTTTTCTTAGCTGTGTACATGTGTGTGTGTAAATGGACAGCTGAAAGCTGTGGAACTATCACGACATCGACATCGAGATATTTGACCTACTGTTTACGTGTGTGATGAATTTGTTTCTCACACCATTCACAAGGGCTAAAAGCCAGCCTTTTTCAGCTTCGACCCGCACTTGGGACAAGAGATTTGGTTGTGTTTTGTGCCGCAATTCATGCAGTAATAGCTGATACCTCCGTCCCGTTGCCCAAACATGCCGCCACCTCCAAAGAAGGAGCCGCCATAGCCTCCCCTGCCGCCCATTTGCCGAAACATCCTTCGCCTCCTCCAGAAGGCAAGGCCCATGATTACCCCGATAAGCACAATGAAGGAGTATGGAAAGGGAAGTAGGAGAGATATCGCGATTGCGATCCCGAAATAGATCCCCATCCACATCAGCTGGACGCGGAGGAAACGCTTCGTACTTTCATCCATCGCTGTCTTTGATTATCCCAACTCCCACTTATATCTGCCGGGTTAATTCGAGACTCAGCAGCTACGCTTTGCTTTTTTGTCGTCCTATCGTGGGCAGAATTTTGCCCAGAATGATATTTTCATGATCAGCATTTATCTCAAAGGACACTGCCAGAACCGCCAGATATGGATGATGACCTGAAAGCGGGATGGTAGCCCTCTTGACCTTCTCGTAATGCGCAAACGTGTACATCACTCTTCCCAATTTTGATTCGTAATCTTCTCTCGTTTTCATCCGGAGGACAGATTTCATTATGTTGTCACGAAGCTCATCTTCATTGAACAGAGGCTCTACATCCTTTTGCCATCAATGCACAGACGAGGTGCCCTAGTTGCTGGCGATCCCGCGCAAATCTGATTTACCTATCAAGCTGCAAAACCTGTGCATAGGTCTCTTTGGCAGACGCGCTGCAGATTGGAGAGGATGGCAACATCAACATGGTGCAGGTGCATGCCGCAAATTGCATAATTGAATATCATGTGGACTATTGGAAGAAATTCGTTCAATCTTTCAGCTGTGCGGGACTAATACTCCTGGTATTTTGGAGTGCGAGTTTGGTGACATTGTGCTTTTGCTGTATGCGCATACACACACTATTTTCCTCCCTATCATTTTGGCAGATGCGTCAATTCTGCACCGTGCCACAAAAGACTGTAATTGACTTGAATTTTCGTATACTGAGGCAATCGGCTTAAATAAACTCGCTCACATGTTAGATTACCTTGGCGTATAGGAAAATCCTAGTTCCGTACGATACTTACAATCCTGCTGACGATGCGCTAGAGCACGCCGCCAAACTTGCAAGAGCAAACCCCGATACAGAGATCATTCTCTTGCATGTTATAACCGAAATTCCCATCTATCCCTTGATGGAGCATGCAATCAAATCAAGAAAAGACTCCAAACTTACAGCTGTTGAAGAACACGTACAGTATGTCTATTCAGCAATTAAGGACCAAGTTATCAAGATGCTTGAAGAGAAAAAACGCGAATACGAACAGAAAGAAGGATTGAAAAAAATCAGGATAGACGTAGTTCTGGGCAGACCTATTGACAAGATATTGGAATATGCGGAAAGCAAAGGGGTGGAGTTGATAATCATAGGTAGTACAAGGTATGGAACCATTGCCAAGAAGCTAAAGTTACTTGGTAGTGTGTCAAGAGGGGTTCTAGAGCGGGCCAAGTGCCCAGTAATGGTGGTCCGCTGATACAGCACTACCTTGGCCTAACATCCCGGTGAGTTGATACTTGCGTGCTTGTGTCCCTACATATGCAATCAGATCTAATTAAGTAGGATATCATGCAGCTAGCAACATGTCGCAGCTTAGACCTCCTCCTCCACCATCATTGTCAGGCATAAGGCGCATTCTGTCAGGCGGTCCAAAGGACGGCGACGAACGAATAGTGTCGGACAAAGACGACATCAAGCATCTAGAATGTTTTGAGAATGGAAATTGGAAACATAACCGCAAGAAATGTAGAACCAAAATTAATCCGATATGCAATAGAGATTAAACTGTGTTGCTGCTCTCACAGCAGAATACGGGCAAACAAGGACGAGGGGCAGAAGGTGTGCAATGTGGCAGTGCAGGATGCAGTCTTGATTGTTGAGGCTCCATTCGAATTGTAACGCAGCTCCTACTTAGGAGTTAAATCCAATGTACGCCACAGTTGTTGGTATGGTAGAGCTGCGGTGCAAGAACTGCAAAAGAGTATTCCAATACGAGGGTAGGGCAAAGTTCTTCACACATTGCCCGCAATGCAATGAGACTGTCTGGATAGCCGGACCGAGAAATTATGGCAGGAATAACCCAAAGGTTAGAAAAACATTGTTTAGATCTGCTGGAGCATAGGGAGACAAGAACAATGAAATGACAGCGAATAGGGTACTGCAAACTGCATAGATGGAGTTCTCAGCTGTTTATGTTGCTCAAAGAATCCATCCATCAATCCATCAATCTTTGGTAATTCCGGGCAGGCAGAAAGAGAAGGAGAAAAAGAAGGACGGAGATTCAGTAACGACATATCCGCCCTTTCTCTCCTTCCTACCTTCTTTTAACAATGGCAGTAATTATTGCAGACGTGGCATTTGTTTAGGCGATTGTGGTTGCATTTGTGCTGTACATATTGTTGGTACTTTCGCCTAGAATAGTCAGGATCGTAGTTCTTGCCACCGCCCACATGCTGTTGTGGATGTTGTTGTCTTCTTACAGTAACCGGCATTTCCACCATCTATGGCGTAGAGCATGTATTTAGAGTTTATCATAAAATTAGTGTTTTATGTTATAATCATAATTGGATCACCAATCATACTAGGTTTAGATGTACATTTTTGGATCTATTAGCAGACACATTGTAATTTCTATATGCATTTGATAGTAATAGTATAACACATTATCCAAATATCGGAAGATCTGTCGGCCCGACAAAAAAGACATATGCAAAAATCCAACAGGGCAAAAGATGCACGAGCAAAAAGTGAGAGGTTTGAGCACTCTGCGCACCGGGCTCAAAAGGTACCGGTGCAGTCTGATTTCGTTACTTACGCTAGTTGAACAGAGTGTACTCTCATATATCGTGTACCCGCATTGTCCAAGAACTGAACGAACCAACCACCAATAACAACAATCAGATCAACAATCATGCAATTATCATAGAATTTCATTTTTCTATGATACTTGCTATTATATTGCATTCATAACTTAGAAACCATGCCACAGAACACTGCCCCACTCCTATCACCGTTATTTGCGTGCCCTCAGTGCGGCAACATGATGGCTAAAAAGCACTTTGATAGCCAGTACTGGATTGCAGACAAGAATCCTGTGTGGACATGCAGTTCTTGCAACATCTATTACCGCCTAAAAGAGCTGAAAAAGAGATTGTGGCATACCTGAAAAGTTTGTCTGTGCATGATGCAACAAAGATTAGAAACGTTGTTTAGTTCTGCCGCCCAATATGTGTGAGGATACGGTGTTGAGGCAAGGCTTTGTAGATGTGGCCAGCTTGAAGATGCACTATCTTGAGGGCGGCAGCGGTGTTCTAGGTAGCGAAGGTTCTGCGGCTGGCCCCCTCCAAGATACAAGAGGAGGACACCATGTGATATTCATCCACGGTCTTGGCTCTTCGGCGGACCGATGGCTTGACATACCGGATGCAATGTCTCTCCTCGGTCTGCACTCTGTCGCGGTGGACCTTCCCGGCTTTGGGCTGAGCGCCAAGCCTGAAATTGACTATACCATTGCAAAGTTTGTACAAGTTGTTGCAGAGTTTATCCGTACAACCAAGATGGAAAGGGCAAGCGTTGTAGGTCACTCACTTGGTGGATACATTGCAGCGCGCCTGGCTGCAGAACATCCTGATCTGATAGAGAGGCTGGTTTTGATAGACACATCAGGTATGCTCAACGGCCCTACGCCTTTGCTCAAGCAGTACCTTGAGGCTGCCATGAATCCGGATAAAAAGAATGTGAGAGCAGTCCTTGAGCAGATGGTAGCAGATCCGGTAAGAATACCAGAAGTGCTGGTTGATGGCTTTATCTACAAGATGCACCAGACAGGTGCAAAACATGCCTTCAAGTCAGCGTACGAAAATAGCGTCAACACGCAGATAGGCATTGACCGACTAGGTCAGATAAAGGCGCCAACGTTGATAATATGGGGAAAGCGCGACGAGCTAATCCCGCTTGAATATCTTCAAACTTTTCAAGAATCGATAGATGGCTCTGAAGTAGCGATAGTGGAAGATGCGGGTCATGCGCCGTTCGCAGAAAAGCCAGCCATAATATGCGAGCTTCTTCACAAGTTTCTGTTTGAAGAGGAAAAGCGATAACTTAAAAGAACCAGCGCTCCCCTCAAAGAGTCGTAGAGGACATATCGAATATGAGTGACAGCAAGAAAGCGTATGATGACGTTTTGAGACTGATGCGTGAGCATCACGACTGGTTTAACAGGTCTATACCGCTCATTGCAAGCGAGAACATCCCAAGCCCGGCCGTAAGGGAAGCTGTGATATCCGACTTTGGCAACCGCTATGCAGAGGGATGGCCTGGCGAGCGCGTTTACGCTGGTTGCATTTACATTGACCAAGTTGAAATGATATGCAACGACCTTGCACGCAAAGTATTCCATGCAGAGTTTGCAGACTGCCGCGCTACTTCTGGCGTCGTGGCAAACCTTGCGATATATTCAGCATTTTCGAGTCCGGGCGATTGGATGATGGCCGCTTCCATACCATCTGGCGGTCACATCTCTCACGGTAAGAAAGAGCATGCCGGCACTGCAGGGTTGGTTCACGGCCTGAACATAGAGCACTATCCATTTTCAAAGGAGGAGATGACCATCGACGTTGACGCTACAAAGAAGAAGATTGAAGAGATGGCCCGCGAAGGCAGGGCACCCAAGATGGCCATGTTTGGCGGCAGCTTGTTCTTGTTTCCACACCCAGTAAAAGAGCTTGCCGGCTTTATGCATGACCACGGCATGTATATCAACTATGATGGAGCGCATGTCGCCGGCCTGATAGCGGGTGGAGAATTCCAAGACCCACTGGGAGAAGGTGTTGACTCGATGACCATGAGCTCGCACAAGACACTCTGGGGTCCGCAGGGCGGAATTATTGTATCTCTAGAAAAGCACGCTGAAGCCATCAAGAAGGGCATATTTCCGGGAAACACAAGTAGCCACCACCTGCATCATGTAGCAGGAAAGGCAATTGCACTTGCAGAATCGCTTGAATTTGGCAAGCAGTATGCCAAGCAGGTGATCAAGAACGCAAAAGCATTAGCAGAAGCTCTGGCAGGATATGGATTTGGAGTTTTGGGGGAAAAGCGCGGCTATACAGCATCTCACCAGATAGCCGTCGATGTCATGAAGTTTGGAGATGGCGGTACAATTGAAAAGGACCTGGAAAAGGCAGGCATCATATTGAACAGGCAGCTTCTGCCAGGCGACATCAAGGCAGGCAGGCACTATATGCACCCAAGCGGTGTCAGGATCGGGGTGCCGGAGACTACACGCCTTGGCATGAAGGAGAGCGAGATGAAAGAGATCGCCACCTTCATCAAGCGGGTAGTTGTGGACAAGCAGGATCCGTCAATCGTGGCCAAGGATGTTGCAGAGTTTAGAAAGCAGTTCCAGAAAGTGCAGTACGCGTTTGACAACGCTGTCAAGGCGTACGAGTATATCAGCCTGACAAACAGGTAGCTGTGTGCGCTTCCACTGCAGAGGCTGCGAGGGGAAAAAATCCCCCAGACTCACGCTTCAAAAAAGAGCTGTACACTCGTGAGAAATTGATGATGCCATCTAGTGTGACCATCCTAGTACTTTGCAGTGCCCAAGATTCTGCAATGTTCTGCTGCTATATTTTGAGCGTGAAAACAAGAATGATCCATGGTATTGCCGAGGTCAGGGGGCTGAGCCTGTTGTTTCAGGCACGCCCGATGGCTCCGATTGGCTCCAGCTTGGAAGCCCGGTATGCCGGGTAGACCGCTGCAGCCGTTCCAAGTGGTATGGCAGAAAGAGACGACGTCAGGGTGAACAGGGGGTCATAGACTACTTCAAGGACAAGTCCCGGCCCAAATGAAAATTCAACCGATTGAAAGTAGATGCCTACGAACGAACCCACAACGAATCCGCTTGCAGCTGCGATGGAACCGATAATCAACCCCTGCAAGACAAATATCAAAAGGATGTCTGTGCTCTTGCCGCCAAGAGACTTTATGATGCCGATGTCGCGAGTCTTGCTTGACACCATGAGCATCATTATCGTTACGATCGCAAAGGAGGCAGAGAGCAGCCCAAAGTATCCTACAAGGTTTATGAAAGCGATCCCGGACCGGATGCCGGAGAGGGTCTCTTCCCCAGCCTCTTCAAGTGTCTGAACCTTCAGGTTCTCCTCGCGATAGGCCTCGCCCAGCCTGGCCTTCAGATCCTCTTGAAACGACGCGTCCGCCAGCTTGATGAGTATCTGGTCAGTCTCGCCCCGCCTTCCGGTTATCTCCCTGACATCTTCGATTGTCATTATCGCAGAGTCGTCAAAGGCGAGGCCGCCAGGTGAGCTTGAAATCCCGACAACTATGAGCCGCCTCGTGGCGTCCTCGCCGCCTGCCGTGACCATCCGGAGGTCCAGCCTTGTTCCGACCTTGGCCTTTAGATCGTCGGCTACATTTCTTCCAAGTACGATTTCACCCCTGGAATCCACAAACGAGCCCTCCGTCACGGTCTCAAAGAGCCGCGAAGCCGTCGGGTCCCTCATCGGGTCCACCCCTACAACCGGCACCTTGTCAGCTTCATTCCTAGTATTGCCTTCAGTTGAATTCATCCACGCTATCGATTGGAGCCGGGGCGCGGCCCCGTCGACATACGGGAAGGTCTGCGCGTACCTAATGATCTGTGTGGCTTCGTTGTGAAAGTTACCTTCGTTCTTTGTCACCAGCACGTTGCCAAACCTGTAGTCGCCAAGGTCTCGGAGTATCCCCAAGGCAACCCCGTTGAATATCAGAGAATTAAAGAGGATTACCATGATGCCAATTACCAGCGCGGTTATGGACGCAATGAAGTTGCCCCTTCTCTTTAACAGGAGCCTTGTCGCCAGGATTACCCTAAAGTCCATTTCGCTTAGCCTCCCATGACAAAATTGAGCTGCGCCCCTGAACCCCAATACTACTCCACAATCTTTTCGATCCTCCCGTCCCTCAGTACGATTGTCCTGTCTACCCTGCCAAAAGACTCCCTTGAGTGGGTCACAATGACAAACGTCTGGTTCAGCTCTTTGTTCAGCTCCTTCATCAGCGTAATGACATCTTGCGACGACTTTGAATCCAGGTTTCCAGTCGGCTCGTCGCCAAGGACAAGCGCCGGCCTGCTGACCAGCGCCCTTGCCACCGCAACCCGCTGCATCTGTCCCCCTGACAGCTGGTTTGACTGCTTGTCTACTTGCCGGGCAAGGCCCACCTTCCCAAGCAACCTTTCAGCCTCTCTCCGCATCGTAGAAGACGAGCCTCTGTTTGTCATCATTAGCGGCAGCATCACGTTTTCCACCACGGTGAGGTCGGACAGGAGGTTGTATGCCTGAAAGATAAATCCAATCTTGCGCCGCCGCACTATTGACCTGTCAGCGTCGGAGAGACGGGTTGTGTCTATCCCATCAATTACGATCCTACCTGCAGTGGGCTTGTCAAGTAGCCCGATTATGTGCAGCAGCGTTGACTTGCCAGAGCCGGACTGGCCCACTATCAGGACAAATTCGCCCCTGCGTATGTCAAACGATACGTTTCTGAGCGCGAGCGTGGAGACATCGCCTGTCCCGTATATCTTGGTCAGGCCGTGTGCTTCCACAATCCTTGACCTATCCCTAATAGCGAGTCGCCTCCGCCGGTTCTAGCTTTGTGGTGCGCCATGCCGGATAGATCGAAGCAGCAACCCCCATTACAAGGCCGGTGAGCGCGGTGTTTGCCACAAACACCGGGTCGTAGCGCACTGCAAGCGACAGGCTCTCCCCAAATGAAAGATCCGAGTTCTGTGCGTAGAGGGCATAGGATGACCCAAGCAGAAACCCAAGCGCGGCGCCCATTGCCCCGATGATTGTTCCCTGCAGCAGAAAGATTATCATGACATCGCTCTTGCTCGAGCCTAAAGCCCGCATCACTCCTATCTCCCTTATCTTGCTTGTTACAATCATCATCATTATCGTAATGATGCCAAAGGCCGATGACAGCATCCCGAAATATCCCACCAGGTTTATGAATGCGATTCCGGAGCGTATCCCCTGGAGGATGCCCTCAGCGGACTCCTCGATCGTCTGTATTTTAAAGTGCTCGCCTGCGTATCTTGTGGAAAACGCCCGGGATACATTGTCAGAGTCCCGCTGGTCATAGAGCCTCACTATCAGCTCGCTGCTGCTGTCATCCCTGCCGTTCAAGTCGCGCAAAGCTTCGATGTGAACGATCGCAGACGTGTCAAAACCAAGCCCGCCGGCAGTCTCTGATATCCCGACTACAGTGAACCTCTTTGTCTGCTCGTTTCCGGATTCGTCAGTCACCTTCACCCTTACCGGGTCGCCGATTCTGGCCTCAAGGTCTTCTGCAACGCTGGCGCCAAGCACTATTGAATCGCGGGATGTGAGAAACGTCCCTTGCACCACGGTGTCTGCCAAACGCGTTGCGTCCTCTTCCTCCTGCGGAAGAACCCCCACAATAGGGACGCCGTAGACTCTGACCGGGACAGAGGTTCTGGTGTTGTTTATCGATGCAACGTCATTCAGCCTCACGGTCGCCCCCTTGACCATCCCCGTGCTTTCCAAGAATCCTATCAGCTCGCTTTCCGGCCTTTCGATGTCGCCATTTCTGTCTGATATCTGGATGTGCCCAAACCTGTAGTCGACCAGATCGCGTATGATTGCGTTTGCCACCCCGTCAAATGTGACATAGTTTATCACTATGACAAGCACCGCGATTGCAACGGCGATGACTGCTGCGAACATGCTGCTTTTCTTTTTGAACAGCATGCTGACTGCAACTTTGAGCCTGTAATCCAACAATAGAATGCTGCAAAAAAATGTACACTTATCAAATAATAAGAGTTCGACAAAGCTGTCTTTACAGGCCTGCTGAATCGCGCTCGGATCGGCGGTACTCGTCCAGACGTTCATAATCTTCTTCGTCCTTGCTCACCAATCTTGACACCCTTTGTCTCCGCCTCCTCGTGATGACTATGACGGCAATGACTGCCACGGCCACCAATATCAGGCCGATGACTATCATGTTGGTCGTGCCGTCAGGCATCCCACCGCTCTGGGCAGGCCCTTCTTGCGCGGGCGGCTCAACTGGAACAACCGAGTTTATTTCAAACTCGTATTCGTCCCTCAGCTCGTCGCTATACTTGATCAGAAGCGAGACAGGGTACTGGCCTGCCGGGATTCTGCCGCCGTCGGATGCAAGCGGGATCGTGAATGGGAGGGGCGAGTTTTCCTCCAGGTCGCCCAGATACTGCGGATCGTCTGTCAGCGGCATGAGGCTGTTGCTGCTGCTGTTTGAGGCAGGTTTTTCCATTGCTATGGTCGTAAAGAACGCCATTGTGTTTCCCTGGTTCAGCAGATTCCCTGCCAGGTTTGGAGTGCCTCCTATATAGCTCACCTGCAGGTCGGTTACAGTTATCCTGATCTCGCCCATCACGTTTGCCCCAAGCGACAGGGTCTCTGACTTTGCCTCATCTCCCGATATGTATTGTATCCCTACCTCAAAGGATACAGGATTTCCAATCAAGGATTCTGAAGCAAACACGGTGGTGGAGAACCGCGCGGTTGTACGCGGCTCAAGCGACGGCAGCGTCCATCGGGAATCTCCGAGAATTTCAAGCGAGCCCGACCTTGGGGTGAGCGTAACCACGACATCGGTTACGGGGTTATTGTTGTTGTTCGTGATGTTGAAATTCAGGTCGTCCACCCTGCCTGCGACAATGGCTGCCTTGGAAGTGGCGCCGCCGCTTGCATTGCCGGCGCTACCGGCCGGCGAGCCGGTGATTGTCGTTCCGAAAATGATTCTTCCTGCCTGCGCGCCCTCTGCCGCAGATGGGGTCACGCTCAGGCCGCCGTCAGGCGGATTTGGCGACACCCTGAATCCAAGCGAAACGGCTGTCGATTTAGCATCTCCGTTTGCGTCGTTGTACGATATAGTAACATCTAGGTTCTGGAGAGTCCCGCCTGCGGTGCTTGACGGAAACACGGTGGTCGTTATCTCTGCGGCTCCGCCGGCAGGAATGGTTCCGATGTTGAATGTTCTTGCGCCGAGGCTGACGGCGGAGGCAGAAGCCTCTCCTGTTTCGTTGCGTTGAGCGTTGCCGCTTGTCTGCCGGTTGCTGCTGTCGCCTGTAATGATGCTGCCGCCAATCGAGTCAAGGGTTACTATGACGCTTCGGGCGTCTGCGGATCCCCTGTTTCTGATGTTGATTTTCACCTCGTTTGTCTCCCCCGGTACTAGGTTGCTTGTCTCCGGCGACGCGTCTAGAACCACCTTGCCTGCAAGCTCAAAGGGCACTGTTATGGTCTGCACCCTGTATCTCCCCGGCTGGGGCTCGGGCACCTTGAAGTAGTTTATTTCAAGGAGGGCGTTGTGCACGCCTATCTGTGCCCCCTCCTGCACATTCACCCGGAAGTAGAGAGTATACGTCTGGCCGGCCCTGACCACCCCGCTCAGGCTTGCAATCGCAGTCTGCCCCTGATCCAAGGTCGCGGCTGTAAATCCTTCAGGTAGCCGGAGATACCCGATTATCCCCGTAATGTCTGAAAACGCGGTGTTGCTCAGCACCACTGCAAGAAAGGCCGGCCCCTCTCCCGGCCCGACCTCACGCTCGGAAGGAAGGCCTTGGCCTGCTGCCTGCTCCGATGTGTTTGACGCGGTGGCTGCAGGCGATGCGGACTGCGCCCAGTACGCGTCGACAAACCCGGTGTTGGCTGCACCCGGACCGAGCGCATCCCCCGCAAGCAAATTCCCCAAACTGACCGTCCCATTGACGATCTGCTCTTGATTGTTTCTAAGCTCGTCGCTGTACGTAATGCGGAGCAATACTGGATATGTCTGCCCTGTGGCGTTCTCCGGCAATGCCAGAGGGATGTTGAATGCAACAGGGGAATTCACCGGCAGGTCGCCGAGATACTGAGAAGATGTGGCTGGCTGCAGGCTCTGGCCCTCCTGCGCCACCAGCTCTATGCTGGTAAAGAGCGCCGGCGTGTTGCCGGTGTTCAAGAGATTCCCCGCCAGGTTCGGGGTATCTCCGATGTAGCTTATCGCAAGGTCGTTTGCGCTTATCCTGATTTCGCCGACCACAACCGCCCCAAGCTGGAATGTCTCTGTCCTAAGCTCATCGCCATCCCGTATGTACTCCATGGTCACCGTAAAGAACACAGGACTTCCGATGACGGCGGTAGAGGCGTACACCTGGGTTGACAGTTGCTGCCGCGACCCCTCCGGCAGGCTCTGCAGGTTCCACCGGGAATCGCCCAGGATCCTGACTTCGTTCGATCCAGATGTGAGCGTCACTGTGACGTCGGTTATGGACCCACCGACAGTCTCGTCGTTGGTGATCGCAAATTTCAGATCCTGTATGCTGCCTGCCTGTATCTTGATTGGCTGCGATGCAGTAGCAGTCTGCGGCAATGCCGCAGTACCGTTGCCGGCCGGGGCAGTGACGTTTCCGGCGGCAGAAGGACTCAGAGTAGTTAGCGTCAGGGGCACCTCTGGCTGCCTGGAGGGCGCATCCAGGACAGATGGCGAGATGTTCAGCCCAGACTGCGGCGATTTGGGTGACACCTGTATGCCCACTATTTGGTTTGCAACCCTTTGGTTCCCGTATGCGTCGTTGTACGTGATCTGGATGTTCAGGGTTGTCAGGGTTCCTGCAGCCGCGTCAGCGGCAAAGACGACGGGTTTTATCTCCTCGTCATCGTCGGCTTCCAATCTGCCGATGTTAAACGTCGGGCTGCCGACAATTACAAGCGGGACAGACCTAGGCGGCACGACCTGGCTGTTGTTGCCGCCAGTCGCTGGAGTCTCTTGGCCGCCAGCCGCGATGCTTGCGACCACCCGAGTTGCTGGCGCAGTCCCGTCATTTCTTATCTCAATCTCGAGGGTGCTGGACGAGCCGGGGGAAACGCTTACGACGCCCAGGTCAGACTCCCGTGATTCGTCTGACTCGACTGCATGTGCGCTCAGGATTGCCGTTCCTGTCAGCCTGAACGGAACTTCAATGGTTGTAGATCTGGTATCTTCAGGGTCTCCCACCATGACGTAGCGTATGCGAAGGTCGCCCTCGTACTCCTTGTCCACATCGGCGTCGTCGGTGATCTCGACTCGGAAATACAGCGTAAATGTTCGACCAGCCGCCACCACGCCGTTGTAGCTTGCCAGCGCAGTGTCCGAGTCCACGTCCTCAGGGGTGACAATCGCATTAAAGCCGGATGGAAAATCCAATGATGCCCTTATGCTGGTCGCGTCGGCAGAACCCCTGTTAACCAGTACAACTGCAAGGATGGCCTCGCCTTGTCCCGGCTCAGTTTCCCTCTTGGCAGCGGGCGGCAGAGGGTTTACCGAAATGTTTTCAGAAGATGTGCTCGCAACGACCGAACCAAGCGCGACAGAATCTGTCCAAAAGGAATCCACAAATGCAAACCGCACTGACCCTTCAGGTTGATGCGCATCACTAGCAAGCTGGGCGCTTGCAAAAGGCATAGATGGCTGGATGGCGGCAGCAAGCAAGAGCGAAAAGCAAGCGATGGCTGCCGCGGAATAGCTTCGACGGATCATTTTGAACCAACCGGTGGCTCAAGTACACCGGATATTGCCCCCACGCAAGTGATTGAGCTCCTTTTGTTAATTTATGTTCCAACCAAAATTGAATCTGAATCCGATATTATGTAATATGACATTTGATTATGTTGTATAGAGAGAAGACGAAACTGCAGCGCATATCCGGCCAAAAAGTACATGACACTTGTCACATGACGCTGGAACGGATCCTGTCATCAGAATCAGCAAGGATAGGATCAGCCAGACTAGGATAGCGGTATCTGTTGGCCAGCATGAAAGGAAGAATGTCGAGTGTATCGGCAGCATATGCACGTAATGTGACGAGCTCTTGGGATGCCTTCAAGAATAAAGAGTGTCACGTTGACTATCCCCGAGCCTCTGGCGATTGCAGCTGCAGGATAGGCATATTGATCACAGAAGAAATCCACACCGTTTATGGGCGAGAGTAGTCAATGGCATAGCCCAGCTGGCTCAGTCTTGCGACAAATATTTCCCACAAATTCGTTTGACAATATGTCGTTCGGTACTCCATTGGCGTTGTTAATATCTACGGACGTCTGGTTGAAGAGGTTGTTATAGGATATAGTGTTGTTGAAGCTCTGAATATCGAGAAAGATGCCATTATCCCCACTATCAATAACGCTATTGGAACTTATGGTAAAGTAGTCAGAATCTATGAGCACAATTCCCTGGTCCGTATTTTGAAATATTTGGTTAAAATTTATCTTGCCTGCCCTGCTCGATTGGGACGCTATGCCAACAGCGTTCCCCTCGATGGATGTCGATTGGATTGCTATATTATTAGAGGCTTTAAGCATGATGCCAATCTTGTTATCAGCTAGCTTGAGATCCAAGACACGTCCCACTTCGCTGCCCGCAAATTCGATTGCGGTGTTAAAGCCTGTAATGACACCCGGCCCAACTATTGTGACATTATTTGCATTTGGGATTGATATCCCGATACTTTCTAGTTCGAGAATCATTGTTGAGTTTGTATGATTATTATGATTACTGTTGTTATTGTTGGTGTTGATCAACGACGATAATTTGTGATTGTTGAGCCGTATCGTTATTCCATCCTTGCCAGCAATCATTCCAATGCCAGTGCACTCAAGATCATGCGATAGAATGGCATCCTCTGTCAAGACCTGGCCGCATGATGCGGAAATTGGACGTCTGTTGCTGTTATTATCGTCATCATTGTCTTCTTTTTGCTTTCCATTATTGTCGCTAGCGTTGCTATTTGCAACACTGTTGCTGGCAGAGTTGCTAGTGGTGGCATTAGCTACTACATCGGCGGGGGTCTGTTGATCCGGATGATCTAGAGTCGTGAGAGCTATGCGTGCGTCCGCTCTTACATAATTCATCGAACGGGAAGCCCTTGGGATCGATCCAGCCTCGCCTTGCGAGGGTATTTCCTGTTGTTGTCTTGCTGTTGTTGTTGCTGCTGTTGCTGCTGTTGTTGTTTCGTCTTCTTCTTCCTCTTCTTCCTGTTCTTGTTGCTTGAAGATCGACATCATCCCCACTATTGATGATAATATCACCAAGGCTACCGCTCCCAACGTCATTGTAAGCCTGGGGCTTTGATACCCGGCAAGCCGCCGCATGCTCGCAAGTGAAGAAATCTACGTGTGCATATATGCAATGGGCATTCCCATTCCTGCAAATTTTTCAGAAGACCGCGGAGGATCATGTTATTGCTGCCTTCTTTTGCTATGAGGAACTGTCATGCAAGAGCTGCGGGCAGTCTGCAGAGGAAAACCACGTAGAAGAGGGTATGAGAGATTCTGAATTGTACCCTGCAAATAACCACCTCGCGGTGTTATGTTCTACTGCAAGAGCTCCTTAATGTTGTTGTACACGTTCAAGAGAGCGATTCCTTTCTCTGTTGCCCTATAGATTTTTTGCCTGTTATCTTCTACTACCTCTATGTAACCGCTTTGCACCAACAGCGAAAGATATCTCTTGAATTGGGTGCTGGATAGACCCGTCGTCAACAATATTCTTCTTCTGGACGACCCGCCATTTGTGCTATCTATAATACTTGAAATAATATCAATTCTGTCGCGATTGTGAGTAGGAGCATTAGGGGCATGTTCTAACACCCTGACCATTTTGTTCTTCGGCTTGCGATCCTTGGTAGAATGATAACCTTCGTACTGCTAAAAATTTGGACATTTTGTCAATTTTCTTTTATGGCGACATGCATGCAGCGTGATGGGAGCAAGATATTTCATGATCAAACAAGAGAAAAGGGACTGATTTTTGCGGGGCGGTCTGCTTGGAACCGTAGCATGTCGGTTCTATGCTCTATAGCGTCACAGAGTATCACCACAAATTGTTATCATCGCCAACAACATCAGAAAGATGATGGCCCAATTGTTAAGCCGTAGAAGTATACTCAAGATGACTGGTAGGGTATGACATTGCCCATTGCATAAATAGTCAAAAACGAGGGTCTCTCTCAATATGAAATCTAAATTTGCGATGTACTATGCCTTAGTGATTGGGGCGATCGTCGTCGCAGGGGCATTTTCGAGTACTTTGCCTGTGGCGGCCCAAGATGAATCAGGGCAAAATGGCAACGGGAACAACGCCGTCGAAGATCTTGGCCTGGATCTCCCCAGCACTGTACAAGGAGTACCCGCATGTGGCGCTGTGGTGACAGAAGATGTGAGCTTGAACCAAGACCTAGAATGTGCAGGGAATGGGCTGATAGTGGGCGCGAGTGACGTGACAATTAACCTCAATGGTCATACAATAAGGTCCATCGGAGAGGAAGATGACGACTCAGTGAATCTGACAGTGAAGTATGGCGATAACAATGGCATACTGGTTGCAGACTCAAACAACGTTTCGATAATCGGCCCAGGCTCGATATCTGGCTTTGACAGGGCAGTCACATTTACAGGTAGCAAAGGTGGGCTGGTGAAGGACATTGTTCTGAGAGACAATGATGCTGCCGTTTTCATAACTGGCTCAAGCAAGATCTCGGTGACTACGAACACCATCGACAATAACAGGTTTGGCGTGGTATCGGAATCGAGTCAAGAGAATCAAGTGATATTTAACCTGATAGCTGCCAATGAAAAGCAAGGCATAGTCCTTACAGATAGCGACGACGATCTGATATTCGGAAACACAGTGTTTGCCAACGGTAACAACGGGATATTCGTGGATGCGCAGAGCTTTGACAACTTTGTAGACTTGAACAACGTATTTGGCCACACGAAGGCAGACATCAACAATGCTAACGGAATGCCAGTGAACGTAAACCGCAACAACTTTGGAGAGAACAACAACTGCGGAATTGGTCTTCCGGGAGGCATCTGCTAACCGGTAGAGCAGGACGATACAGCGGCGGTGGACGTGGCAGAGCAATCCAGCCTCTGACCATCACCCGTCTACCCCCTGTGCCTTCTTTTTCTTCATCTTCTTTCACACATTCTGGCACTTTCTCGCCAGTGAATTTGCTGTGCAGCGCTCTTTTTTGTTAGAGGCAGGTTCTTGCAGGGCATGCGGGACTCTTGATGTGCAACTCTGCATAGCATCTCAGCTGATGAGGTAGGAATAAGATTGTACATTCTTGTGGAAAGCAAACAGGCACGTCCGAATAATTGGAGCATTTTGTGCTACCAAGATTATATACAATTATCGTGTAGCAATTCTCAGTGAAGTGGTGGAGGGGAAGAAAAAAGTCCGGCAGCGACGATCACGGGGAATCGAGGGGCAAGCAGGACTACGATGACGGCAGAGAAGAAGAACCCTCAGCAAGAAATACATACGAGCGCAAGGACCCGGCTAACCTCAACAAGTATGATTGCTATTCCATCCTAGGCATAACCCACAATGCCACTGAAGAGGAAATCAAGCGTGCGTATAGGAGGCTTGCCCTCCAATACCACCCTGACAGGAACAAGTCGCCCGAGGCTACCGCAATCTTTACTGTCATACAGATGGCCTACGACACCCTCATAGACAGAGGCAGGAGACGGCAGTACGATTCCACCATACCAGCGCTTGGCAGCATCCAACAGACTACGATCAAGGTTGAGCTTGAAGGCGCATTCACAGAAGGATACGTGATGGACGACATTGCGGTCATTAGCATCATGGACTCTGACGAGGCGATCGTGTTTGAAAACAGCGTTACAATCCCCACTATTTGGATACACACCAACGGAACCCAGAAGCAGTATTCGATATACACCGACGTGGCATTTGAGCGCCTCTTCAGGGCCATTTACAAATTGATGGACCCCAAAGAAAAGCTGGACGACCTAGAGGTCATAGGCAAACCGGAGATGCGCGCACATTTCGATGCAAGGTTCTGGAATAGAGGGCAGACAAATGTGTCGCTCTACTGCTACAGCTCCATGAGCTTTACAATCATCAACGGTCTGCCGTACCTTTACCTCCACGGTGCAAAGTACCACAACGCCAGCCATGAGATCACCCTTGACTTTTACACAAAGCTGAGGGACGCTATCAGCAGCATAATTCGTTCGGAGCTTGAGGGCACCACCATCGAAGTGCCACAGGAAGAGATGGAGCCGGCAACCATGTTCCAGCCGGTCAAGCACATAAGCGAGCTCAGGCTTCCACCAAAAGAAGTATGCGCCACCTTTGCAAACATCTGTAGGACAAAGTCGGCGCAGGCAGCAATCGACATGCTCTGCAAGATATACGGCGTCCCCTCAATGAGGCTTGTATTCCAGCACAGGTTTCCCATTAATGACATGGTCTGCAGGGATGCAATAGCAGTCTATTATTCCGACGACATGATAGCATACTTTAAGCCTGAAGGCACGAGCATGCGGACGATACTACATGAATTTTATCATCATCTTGTCAGCTGCTATGGCGTCAGGGATATGCTGGACTACCAGATGATCCCCGATCCAGTAACCGGATATTATGCAAGAAATGAGCGTGAGGAGAGGGCCGCCAACAGCTATGCCGAGACTTTCTTGAGAAGAGCCATTGCATAGTAGTAATACTTGGAGCGTCTCCTCGCATAATCTGCAACACGGTAATGAGGCTGGCGGGCCGCAGGCATCCGCCCTATTGCATTTTTTACTGCCGTGCTGCCATGCAGATATTCAATATGCCTAGGCTCAACTCCATCAGGCAATGACGGCATGTCTCGATTCGAACCCGGCATAATGCCTTGCAAGTACTGGCACAGGTCATGGGCTTGCTGCGTAATATTTCTCTCGCACAGAATCAGGCAGAAAATATCAATCTACAAATCTGCTGAAAAATTCAGGCATTAATACATTTTCGATTTCGCATTCCGAAAAGCCTTCCAGAATAATATTAATCCTCCATCCGATGTATTGGCCGATGCAGCGAACAATAACCATAGGACTCATTATTCTGGCCTGCATTGTTTTTACGCCGTCAAGTCTAGTAATGTCGGCGTATGCGGACGAGGATGAGTTCGGCATTGAAAAGCTATACCCAACAGGCGATGAGACTTGGGAGATGCAAGATGACGATCCCGAGAAAGCAAGAGACGGAGACGACGATGATCAGGTCTTCCGATTTGGTACAAACAAGAACATAGAGGAACTCGACTACAAGAAGAATGGAATCTGGAAAATGGATGTAACAACCGGCTCTCATGAACACGGGGCCAGGATGCACGTTTACAGGCCGGATGGCGAAGATTGGAAGAATGTCGAGATGACAGGTTACTTCAAGATGCTGGAAGGAGATGACCAGATCACCATGATAGCGAGGCACGGCAGGAGTTACCACGACAATGGCGGCTGCGAGGCGATGGGATATTATGCGATGGTTGACATGGACGGCAATGCTTACTTTAAGAAGAAGTTGCATCACGAGGATGGCGGCTACTCTGATAAGGTGGCAGTGGTAGAGGATGCTGTTGATGACCTTGAGGACGAATGGGTGGGCCTCAAGTTCGTTGTCTACAACACTGGCGACGACGAAGTAAAACTTGAGCTGTACGCGGACGAAGGGGATGAAACCAACGATTGGAAACTACTCACAGAGTACACAGATGATGGCGACCTTAAAGTAAATGAGGGCGACTGTGATAGGCCAAGAGATTACGTGATTGACGAAGCACAGCCGAGAGTCACCTACAGGATCGATGACTCGGTGTTCGAGTTCAAGAACCTCTCGGTACGAGAAATAGAAGACGAAGACTAGGATAGATGGATGTATCTGTGTGCGTGTATATCCTTCTTCCATTTTCTCCCTCATTTTTCTCCCCCCCTCTTCTCTCATGCAAGATAATGATTAATAGACTGATGATGCGCTTCATTTTTTGAAAGGTGTGTGTGATAAAGCCAATATGAAATCTGAGAGACCCGTCATAAACCAGATTCTTGATGCTTACAAGCCCATGTGGTCCCTAGGTCACGCCGTTTCTCTAATGGGCTGGGATTTTGAGACTTACATGCCTAGGAAGGGCACGGAAGAAAGAGGGGTGGCTGATTCTCAGCTTCACCTGCTGTATAAGGAACTTTTGCTCAGCAAAAATTTTGTAGATCTTGTCGAGTCGGCCAAGAAACAGAAGGAAGGCCTCAATGATGTAGAGAAGGGCATCATACGGGTGCTTGACAGGGAGATAACCAGGCAGCTAAAGATACCAAAGGAACTGACCGAAGCAGAGTCTCTGGAAAGAATAAGGGGCAATATGGTCTGGAGGCAGGCCAGAGAAAAGTCCGATTTCAAGATGTACGAGCCCCATCTCAAAAACATGATAGAAATAAAGAAGAAAATTGCAGAGAAAATAGGCTACGAAAAGCACCCGTACGACGCGCTCTTGGATCAGTTTGAAGAAGACCTTACGGTGGACGATTTGGACGAGGTATTTGGAGTGCTGACTCCACATATCCAAAAGACATTGAAAAAGCTAGTAGATTCGGACAGCCCGTTTTGCAAAGAGAGCAGCGATAACAATCATCTTGGAAAATCAAAATATGACGTTCAAGAGGTGGATGAGCTCAACCGTGAAATTTTGAAACTTTTGCAATACGACATGGATCGCTTTAGAATGGATGTATCCACACATCCTTTTACTGAATCCCTCGGCCTCAACGACGTCAGGATAACAACCCGGTATGAAGGGACTGATTTTAAGAGATCGATATCTAGCACAATTCATGAAGCCGGACATGCCTTGTATCACTTGCAGTGCGATCAGTCATTGTCGGTCACTCCTGTGGAAGGCGGATCTTCCCTGGGACTTCATGAATCTCAATCAAGGTTTTGGGAAAATATTGTAGGCAGAAGTCAGCCTTTTATCCAATTGATCGCGCCCTTGATTAGAAAGCACGTAAGCTTTGCAAACCAATCAACAGATGAGGAGTTGTACCTCTACTTCAACAGCGTCAAGCCTGATTACATACGAGTAGATGCCGATGAAGTGACCTACAACCTACACATAGCAATTAGGTACGAGATAGAGAAGAAGATTTTCGGAGACGAGCTAAGCGTCTCTGAGATCCCTCAATTTTGGAACGATAGAATGGAGCAGCTGCTTGGAGTAAGACCGGCTCAGGATTCGCAAGGCGTGCTTCAGGATACCCACTGGAGCAGTGGCCTGTTTGGATATTTTCCTACTTACACTTTGGGCAACTTGATTTCAGCGATCATAGCTTCAAAGATGCGAAAAGAGCTGAGCTCTTACGAAGAGGACATCAGGAAGGGAGACTTTGGTCCCATCAAGGAATGGCTAAGGGCAAAGATACACCAACACGGATCTGTTTATGCACCCAAGGTGCTTCTCAGAAACGCCTTCAACATTGAAGGATATGATCCAAATTACTTTACAAACTACATAGAGACCAAATACCTTGGATCCTGAGAGTTGCGAAGAAGGGTGGATCAGAAGGACGCGCGAAAAATTGTGACACCATATACCGGATGTAGATATACTTATCAGTCGATCGCCACGGGTTGTAGGCTTGTTGGAAATACCAGCCAGTGTGATAGATGAATATCTAATCCCGGGAGATTATGTTAAACCGGATATCAGGGTTGGGAACTATTTTCTGGAATGGGACCATTCTTCATATGGAATACCAGAAAGGGAGGTCTCAAGCCTCAGACGATTTATCGCAGATTTGGCTCCGTTTCTGTCAACCATTATCTTTGAGGCCGCGCATGGAATTCCAAGAAACATCAGAGGAGGGAAGGCAAGCGCTAGCAAAGAAGTTCGCAAATTTGAAGAGTCCTTTTCGCCGCGCTTGCTTATCACGCGCAAAACTCGTGATTCCGAATACATACTTGAGATGACGCCCGATGGGGCAGCCACGCTTGGCTGCAGCAAGATCATTACCGCTGACGATGATAGCAAGCAGGCTAGAAAGCTTTCCTTGAGCTGGAATTTGGGACAACTGCTCTTTGATAGGCAGCTGCAGCATTAACGAGAGTCAGTACCCCTTGAACAGTTATAGAGACTCCATATTGCCTGTATGTAGAGAGTTGGAGCGCAAGAATAACTCAAGAGCGGAAATAGCACCCCCACAAACACCCACCAATCGTCACAGCATATGAGATCTTTTTTTGACGTGTCTTCTGTCACGATCTCTTGTGCCCATCCCACTACCTCACATCTCACAGCGAAATCTGTTCTCAGCAGTATATGAATCACACATAATAGAGCGCGTCCTGTCGTGCCCCATCTTTAATATAGGGAATTGGACGAACTAGCCCGAGAGACATATCGATGACTTCTATCACGGTGGCCAAGTTCGGCGGCAGCGCCCTTGGGGTGGACGGGAACTTGATCCCCAAGATTATCGACAGGATAAAGCAGCTGCAGCAAGAGTCCAAGGTGGTCACAGTATTTTCCGCGCCGCTAGTCGAGTACAACGGAAAGGTCAGCTCCATGACCGATGTCGCGATACAGGTTGGCAGGAGCTATGCCGCATCAATGCCTGTGGAGATAGAAATCCTGCGAGAAGTGTACGAGAGAATAGCGAGCAAGTATGTACAGGAAAGCCGCCGACAAGAGTTTCTTGATATTCTTGACAAGTTCTACAGGCAGGTAATAATTTCGTTAAAGCAAGCTGCAGAGAACAAGCGCTTTGTCGATGTGATAAGGTCGAGGACGCTTGCATATAGCGGCGAAGTGACGATGTCGTACCTGATGGACTATGTAATGCAGACTGCAGGGATCAAATCAGCACATGTTCCAATAGAAAAATGGCCGATAATCACTGACGATAACTTTGAAGCCGCCAACTTTATGATAAACGAGTCAAAGCAGCATGCCGATCATCTGATCGAGCTCGTGGAGCACAACGATGTAGTATCGATAGGAGGCTTTATTGGCAGGACAGTAGATGGGCTTGAAACTACATACGAACGCGGTGGCTCTGACCGCACCGCAGCCGACATTGCGATACTGCTCAATGACAGCTATGACGTCAAGATCGATCTTGAAAAGGACAGCGTGGTATTGAGTGCAGACCCGAGGATCGTGAAGGAAGACCTGGAGTTCATCCAGTATTTGTCTTATAATGAAGCCAAGATCGCTGGTATGTTTGGCATGAAAATCCTTGACCCGATCGCGATAAAGGAGATCGATGATAACGACCTTGACATTCCGATTGTCATAACAGATATGGCCAAGCCTGACGGCGTGACCATGATACAGAGAAAGCCGCCTTCAGATACCGGCAACCCGATAAAAATAGTCACTGGCAAAAGGAACTGCTCGATGGTGAGGATGGAGAGCACTGCAGCGTCTCACCTTGTAGCGTCGCTTGAGCTTGACAGGCAGTACCACGATTTCGTAAAGCTATCGCCGTACAAAATAGACGATACAGAGATGACGCGGTTGCTGTTCCTTGATGCTGACTATGTCCGGCGTCATGAAAGGCATATCCGCGCCTATTATCCAAAGGCCGACATCGTGTATGACAGGGGAGTTGTCACGCTCATAGGGGACGAAATGTGGAAGGTTCCAAAAATAGCCTCGACTGCCAGCAGCATCGTCAGCGAGCACGACATCAACATCCTCAACCTTGACGCCCAGGAAGAGACATCCAGGATACTGATAGTCGTCGAGGACAAGGGTTCAAGTGTCGCTGATGCGGTCAAGGCTATTCACTCTACAAGGAAGAAGATCCGCACATGACAGATGGCAAGATCTGGCTTAACGGCTCGCTAGTCGATTTTGACGACGCAAAAATCCACGTGCTGACGCATGCGCTGCACTATGCGACCGGCGTCTTTGAGGGCATCCGGTGCTACAAGACCATCAACGGCAGCGCAATATTCAGACTGGGCGATCACATACAGCGTCTGATAGATAGTGGCAAGTGTTACTTTATGGATCTCGGGTACTCAAAACCAGAGCTGGAAAGAGCTGTAATTGAAACTGTGAAGGCTAACGGGATGGAAGAGTGCTACATCAGACCAATAGCATACTACAGCTATGGCAAGATGGGCGTCAACCCGATGCCAAACAAGGTTTCGGTTGCCATCGCTGTATGGAAGTGGGACGAGTACCTGAAAGGCAGCGCAGAAAAAGGCGCGCGTCTCATGGTGTCGTCATGGGCAAGGATTGACGCAAGAGCACTTCCGATGCGGGCAAAGGCAACTGCCAACTATGCCAACTCGGCCCTTGCAAGGGTAGAAGCGCTAAAGGCTGGCTTTGACGAAGCCATTATGCTCAACTCCTCCGGCAGGGTGATAGAGGCAAGCGCCGAGAACGTTTTCATCGTAAAGGATGGAGCGCTTGCGACGCCGCCGGCAACATCGGGAGCCCTTGAAGGCATCACCAGGGATAGCGTCATAAAGATAGCAAAGGAAAACGACATTGGCTGTGAAATACGCGACATTGCCCGGGATGAGCTATACACAGCAGACGAAGTATTCCTGACAGGAACGGCAGCGGAGATAAAGCCAGTCGGAGAGATTGACAACAGGGCGATTGGCGACGGCCGCACGGGCAAGATGACAAAGCAGCTGAAAGAGCTGTTCGAAGCTGTGGTTCACGGCAAAGACGAAAAGTTCAGCAAGATGTGGCTGACTCCCGTCAACTGAGCAAGATCTCCTATTACCAAAAAATGGATGGCCAGATGCACAGGCAGAGCGCCAGACAGATACCACCCAGCACTTCTGGCATTCAGCCTTTTCGCAAAATACATTGCGACTAGCCCGGAGCCAAAGATTGCGGCATGGATCGCGCCGTTGGGCAGCAATGGATGATAATTGTAGAAGAGATAAAGGGCGCTTGCGACGCCGGCTGCAATTCCAAGAACAAGATAGATCATCATCATGAGCGCAGTATCCTTCCGCCAAGAGCTGCCACTTCTTTTTCAATCACTTTTGCTATTGCATCCAGCCTTTTCTTTACCTCCTTGCTGTCGCTTCCGCGAGATATCAACTGGATCCTTATCTGAGGGGTCTTTTTGCGGTAATACCCTTGCGGGTGTGTTTTCAGGTAGATCGAGTCCTTGGGGTGCGACCCGACTATTTTCAACAGAGCAGGCGCTATCATTGACTCGCTCACTCCTCTCACATTATAGTTGATCTCTTTTGCCACAAAGGAACCTGCACCTTCTCTTATCAGCGGGAGGACCTTCTCTTCAAAGATCGCTTTCATTTCCGAGGGGACCCCCTGCAAGCAGAAGATCTTGGTGTTACCAGCCTGCACGAATACTGCTGGCGCGCTGCCAAGGAGGTTCTGTATTGGGGTCGAGCCTTCGGGTATTCTGGCCATCTTCAGCCGCTCGCTGGTCAGCTCATAGTTGAGCTTGCGTATGGCGTAGCTCTTCCTCAGCATCTCCACGGCGCGCTCGTCAAGCACGGTCCCTACACCAAGCGCCTGCGCCACACCTTCAAGTGTCAGATCGTCATAGGTTGCGCCTAGTCCTCCAGTGGTTACCAAGATGTCAGGCTTTCTTGCAAGCGACTCCCTGACTGCAGTCGATATTTCGACAAGGTCGTCGCCCACCACTGTCACCCTTTTCAGCGTACCGCCCGCGGCGGCAATCTGACCTGCGAGCCAGTGAGCATTAGAGTTGAGTGTAATGCCCGAGAGAAGCTCGTTGCCGACGCACAGGATTTCAACTATCATGCGTTAAAGACCCTGCTCATCATAATAAGCTCGGGGCCGGTTGTAAGCGTGCCTACAATCACTGTCTTGCTGTTTGCGACTATACCGGACGACAAGAAAGGCATGCCGTTGTTCACAGTCACCGGCTCTGCCGGCACCTGCAGTATTTCAGAAACTAGCTTGACTTCTCCCTCGCTTGCCCTCGGAGTCACGGCTGCGCCTACATTTGTAGCCACTATCATAGACCCTGCCTGCACAAAGCCGCCCACTGCCATGGTGTGAGCAGGCACTCCAAGGACATCCTGCACCTGATGGCTGACCTCCCCTTTGAGAAGGGGGGAGACAATGGCACCGTTGTCGTTTGCCACAATGAGGTTGCCTATCGCAGTGAGCCGGCTCTTTAGCCGATCCACGTTGAGCTTGCTTGCCTGCCGGATGGTCTCGACCTCCTCGTCAGAAGCTATGGAGGGCAACAGGATGCCATTGTTGTTCATGACTGTCATTGGCCCAAGTAATCGGGTGCCGGCCACCGAGGTATGTACCTCGCTCACCTGAAGGTAGTCGGCAAGCTTCTCCGACTTTGTCTCGGAAAAGCCAGGTGGGACGAGCACCAGCGTGTCGTTCGTCTTGACAAAGATGCCTATGTTTGGGCTCTTGTAGAACGTATAGCGGTATATGGCCAATTATGTGTGTACAGGCATGGGAAATACCGATATGAACCTAGCGCGCTGGCTGTTTGTAGAATTTTCACAGAATGGCCCATGGCACTAGCAGAGTGATCTTTGACTGTCTTGATCTTGGCTCTTACCTTGTTGATGCGTGTTTACGTCAAGAACCTCCTGCGATGCATGCAGTTGGCGCTTGGGCCCATTTTGGATCTGTTGATGTCGCAAGATTACCGCGGTCTACAGATCAGACATCAGTGCAGATCAGCCGCTGCCAGTGACATGTTCTTTCTTGCAGCATCGACATGTTTCCGCCTAAGAGAAAGCGCCCTCTAGCATAGGTCATGTGTAGCTATACGGCAATTGCAAGAGAGACCGGGAACACATGCGCGGTAGCAAGGGTGGGAAGGACACGGTCAATAGATGGCACTGGCTGGCCGGTTGGTTGATTGTCCCACGCAACTGCCTTTCCTGCTACCAGAAAGAATATTAGAAATGGCAATAGCTGATAGCCTGCATAGTGCAGCATCAAGACGTTCTAGAAAGGCTAGCTCTCACATACATTGAGAGGCATTTCCTGACTCTGGAAGAAGAGGCGACTGTCGCTACGGCAGTCGAGCAGATGCAGGAGCAAAAGCTTGACTCGATCATTGTGACAAGAGGCGGGTCCCCGGTTGGAATCGTCACCAACAGTGACGTCGTCGAAAGGGTGGTGCTCAAGGGCGAAGATTCCAAGATGACTGCGATCAAGTCGATCATGTCGTCACCTCTAGTGACAATGTCGTCGGCAGGAACAGTCAAACAGGCGCTGCAGCTTATGCGGGTGAACAAGATAAAGCGCGTTCCCGTGACCAACGACACTGGCGTGATTGGAATAGTTACGCAGCGGTCGCTGGCAGACGCAATCAGCAAGTCGGTGCTGGAAAGAACACTAGCACGGGCCAAGAACACGTTCAAGATACAGTACAAGCCGGTTCTGGGCAACCTCGGTGTGCTTCTTCAGTTCTCTGCAGTGCTGCTGGTAGTGCCGGCTCTGGTTGGTACAGCCCTTGGCGAGGCCGGAAACATTACGGGCGTCTATCTTGAGGTTGTAGGTCTCTCGTTTACCGGGTTTTTCCTGATGGCGTACGGCGAGAAGGGTCAGATGAACCTGAAGCAGGCCTCAATCTTCATAGTGGCAAGCTTTATCGTGATGTCGCTTTTCGGCTCACTTCCATACATTTACCTCAATCCTTTTGCTCCCGACATGGATGCCGGCTCGCTCTTTGTCAACAGCCTGTTTGAAAGTGCCTCTGGATTTACCACCACCGGGCTTTCAACAATAACGCAACCGGAGAACCTTCCGCAGAGCTTTAATTTTTACCGGTCATATACGCAATGGGTCGGCGGCCTTTCTTTTGTGTATCTGGTTATGATCCTCTTCTTCCCTGAGGAAAAGCTGAGCGCGTGGAAGAGCGTGATCGGCGGTGGCATGATGCGCCTAAAGGAGTTCATCGTAACGCTGGTCGGGATATTTTCGGTGTATACGATCATACTGGTGCTCCTGCTCATGTCCGCAGAGGAGATAGGGGATCTCTATTCGGTTGCGGCAATCCTCTCTAGCATAACTGGTGGAGGCTTTGCTCCAACGTCGAACCTTGTTTCGCCGGACCACCTGTATTTCCTGATGATAGTCAGTGCGGGCATGATCCTATCAGCTCTTCCATTTGCTTTCCACTACTACATTTTCAGCAAGAAGGGCCTTATCAGCAAAAAGACGCTCGGGCCGGAGGTAACAGTTTATCTTATAATGATGGCTGCCTCGGTCCCCATCCTCTACCTATTGATCCCGGGTATTGACATTGGAACGGCTGCATTCCATACAATAAGCGCGTCTACCACCACAGGGTTCCAGTACATAGACATGTCTGCAGTTCCGCCGGCCGCCAAGGGATTCTTGATAGCCACAATGCTGGTAGGCGGAACCGCATTCTCTACAGCAGGCGGCATCAAGGTGGGCCGTTTCCTCATCCTGTATCAGGAGTTTGCAAAGAGGATTGGAAAAAAGAGGAGCGAGGAAGAGGAGATGCACCACGAGTCCTTCACACCAGGTCAGGAAACATACAGCTCGATTTCGTTCACCGCAAACCCTCACAGAAGCTCCGAGGACGGCGGTATGCGGGACATGACGGAAAGATACTACTACCGCATCCGCGATATCAAGGAAATCCTGGAGAAGCAGGGCGAGCTATTTCAGGTGATCAAAGAGGTGCTGAGCATAAAACTGGTGAGGGAGATCCTGCTCGTAACCGGGCTCTTTATCGGCATCTCCATATTGACCGGATCTGTATTGAGCTATAACACCGGCAGGAGCTTTGAGGACGGCCTGTTTGAGTCAGTCTCGGCACTTTCGACGACAGGCACAAGCGTAGGGATAACTTCGCTGCAGCTTGACGCAGTTTCAAAGCTGATGCTGACTGCAAACATGATAGTTGGCAGGTTCGAGATAATAGCGATACTGTACATCTTTTTCAGCTCTCTGAGGAAATAAGAAAAATCCTATTCAAGAAAAAAGTCGGGGTTGCGGCCCGCCGTCGACAGCAGCAATAATGTCACGAACAGAGCCGCGGATGTTTATTCCCATGATGACCAACGCGGGGCCATCATGCTATGTCCAAAGGATCTTTCTTGCCTGCCACACATCGGGCTCGGTAGCCCGGTAGCACATCTTCCGTTACTGCTGCAGTGCATTTGAACGGCGGCTGCTGCATGACTGAAGAATCTCTTGATGAGCCCCTGCGCAATCAGGCAAGGGCCTTTATCGGCATGAAGTCCACAGTTACGCCGCGCTTTTGGTCATAGTCAAACACGTACATTTCGTTGCCGGCTACCGGGATGGTTTCGACCTTGCCGCTCTTGCAGGCGGGGCAGAGGCTTTCGATTCCACGGCCGTCCAGGTACGAAGCGCACCAGTAACATGAGCCACACAGCGTAAAGTAGACTTGCTTTGAGATCCTTTCCTTTCTAATTTTTGGAGTAGTGGTAATTGTTGCTTTCATTATCTATTTTCAACTCCGTCCAAATCGTCACTTCAGTGAAGAATCGAGACGTCCGTCAAAGGTTGCTTTTCAAACAGCTGTTTTAAACGTTTCCCCAGTGGCGCTCCGTGTACTTCCTAACCTGCAAGACCAAGGTTATGCGCTAAAACAGCCGTCCAGGCAAGCATGTTTTTTGGGCAAAGCGTCTCAAGTTGCATCCTGACGGCATGGAAAATAACATCGACAGGCAGCGATTTATGAAGGAGGAGCGCAACATACATTAACGAATTAGAAAAAGTGAGGAAGGGATGAACCCCGAACAGGCATGCTCTGCGTGCGGTTCTAGCTTGACCCCTTTCGAGGAAGCGCGCTACTTTTGCAAGATATGCAAACAGCATCATTGCAGATCATGCGGTGAGTGGCACGACTGCCAGAACGTTTAGGCTCTGAAGCATCGCGTCGATTCTGTGACATTGCTGGCTGTGTCTGATCGCTTTTTTGCGCTACCCGGGCTTGTCCAGATCAAAGGCCAGCTTGCAAGCGTAGCAGAGGGCTGACTGGCAATTCACATCATCCTGCAGGGCTGAAAGCATAGAAGACAGTCCTGCCGGGTTTGTCTTCAGGGATACTTCTTGGGCTCTTTTGATTTCCTATTATTGCATGGTGGACTTGTGCGAATCTCTTGTGTCGAATAATGGCAACGGTCCTCCCTCTCCTCTTCTATAAGGGGATGCAACAACCTTGCCAAAACAATCCCCCACACCCCAGCAAAGTGTACCACATCCTCTCGAGGTCAAGCACCTGTTGTTTGCATAGTTTGAAGAGCAGCCATATGAAATGACTCCTCTTTTGAAGCCAGATATCTTCTATAGGTCGGTTGTGCAATAGGTACACTGTGACTGAGAAAGAGAATGTTGTTAGAGTGACCAAGGATGGTTCAACGGCAACCTACAAAGAAACAGAGGTAAGAGGCACCACGCACATAATGACGAACGATGATGAGGAATTGAAGGTTAAAGCGCTGCGCGCCGGCGATGCAGTCACTGACCTTGTAGATTCTGCGCTTGACAAGGCAGCGGATATGGTAAAGACCAAGACAGATGAATTCAGAAAGTCAGGAGCCTTGAAGCCAGGTTACGCAGCAGCCAAGAAGGACTCGGCAGACATTGGCCGTCTCGGTCCGCTAGTTACAGAACTTGCCACCATGTTTGAAGATACGATGACGGTCATTCAAGACCACTCATATGAAGAACAGGTCAAATTGCTGACGGGCTACAAGAAACTCATTGAGGAACAGATCAGCGTGGTGGATTCGAGAATTCACTTTGTCAAGAGAGTGCGTTAGCAATCAAGACTTGTATTTTGTGTATAGCCATATGCCGCCTCCGATTACCACGATCGCTATTATTATGACTGCAATGACCGGAGCAAGGAGCTGAATGAGAAAGCCGGCTATGGCGAAGAATATCACAAGAATGACAATTGCAATAGCGATAGCAGCTACAGCACCTAATACCATATACTCTAGATGGGCATGCCGGCCTATTATTGACTTTAAGACAAACTATGAGAATTATCTACAATTTGATTGATCATATGCATATGCATATGCATATGCACATGTCTTGATGGTTCCAAGACCATTTGTTGCTTCATGACATGTTTTTCCCAAATGCCGGCACGACGTACACATGCAGAGCTACACATCAGAAGCACGTTTGTCTAACATGGAGAGACAGAGAAGCCGCTCGACATAGCAAGAATATATTTCTGCGATAGCATGCTAAAAGAGGATTTGGGGGTTTTTGACCCTCATGCTGTGCTCATCGCACTAAAAGATCTCTTCGTCCTTTCTTATTCCGCCGAGGCCCGTTTTGATGCTGGCAGCGCATTCCAGACACGCGCTCCTTGAAAACGGAAAGTCCTTTGTGCACTTTTTGCAAACAGGCCTCTTGCATTCAGGGCAGTCCATTGCTGCAGTACGCATGTTACAAAGGTAGCAGAGTGTCATATGGCGTAGTAATATACGCACTGGTAACGTAAAAGGTTTGGCATTCACGAAAAGCAGAGAAAACAGGAAAAGCCCCACATATTCTTTGGAGGTAGATGAGGGATGGACTTGTTTACCATCAGGGGAATCAAAATTCTCATGTAGATAGAGACTGCATTGCGGCACCTTTTGCTGCTGTCTTGATAGCCCGATAAAATCTGAGTGACGTGGCCTGAGCACGGTCCCCATTGCCCTATGACATTCAGGACAACGATTGTGACTTGGCAGGTCATTGATAGCATCTAAATATTTTTAAGTACTGCCAAACTGCCAACTTGCATCATGGGGCAGGCGGCCGGGCACATTTTCGCATGTACAAGCAAGAGCGAACGGGAATGCTTTGACAGGATGCTCTTTGCTGCAGGCAGGATATATGGCGAGAATGTCCTCAAGATAAAGAAGGGCGACCTGCTCTTTCTGCTCAACCTAGACACAGATACGCTCTACGGAACATTCCGTGCCAAGTCCGACGGTGCAAAAGACATCGTACCGGAAGCATGGAAAGGCAGGTACCCGTATCAGGTTCGAGTGTCACAGAACGGCGCTGTGCATTCAATTACAGGAGCAAAAAAGATCCTGTCCACAATAGGTGTTAGCAACTGGCGCGACGCTCTGGACGGCGAACTCGCGCACTCCCTTTCTCGATATCTGGAGGACCCAGGCAGCAACAAGCTCAAGGCAGCAAGAAAGATCGCTACTGATGCCGAGGATAAGCCCAGACTCGAGTCTACCACCCTCTGGGATTATCCCAGGCAGAGCTATGGCAAGACGCAAAAGGGCAGCAACAAGTACGCCGGCGTTACCCCTGCTTTTGTAATTTACAACATGGTCAAGCGCTATACAGAGCCGGGCGACCTTGTGCTTGACCCGATGGCCGGCAGCGGCACTACCATCGACGTGTGCCAAGAAGAGGGCCGCAGGTGCATTGCCTTTGACATATCGCCGACAAGGCCGGACATCAAGCAGAACGATGCGCGCAAGATTCCACTTGCCGACGAGAGCGTGGACATGGTGTTCATCGATTCGCCGTACGGCGACAACATCGACTACAACGACCAGCAGGACAACATCGGCAAGCTTTCCGCTGAAAGCGACGAGTTTTACAAGGCCCTCGACATGGTGATGGCCGAATGTCACAGGGTATTGAAGCCTGGAAAGGTTCTTGGCTGGCTGATAGGGGACCAATGGGTAAAGAAAAAGTTCACGCCAGTCGGCTTTTACGTCTATGACGGCCTCTGCAAGTATTTCGACACCGTCGACATCATTTGCGTGGCAAGGAGAAGCCAGACATCGAACACCGGCATCTGGCACAGCCGCGCATTGCGCTTCAACTTTTATCTGCGCGGCTTCAAGTACCTCTTTCTAATGAGAAAGCCGGCGGAAGACGAGAAAAATAATAAAGAAAGAAGAAAGAAGGTCAGCTGGACGCAATACCCCAGAAGCTAATCCTGAGAAACTGTATAGATATTCTAGAATTCTATCGCATGACGGAAAATGAAATCATTTTCCATATTTCTGGATGAATTGCCTGATTAACGCGATTACCGCGACCAAGATAAATAGAAACAATACAGAATGTTCTTACTCATGATACTGCTAGAAAAAGGATCCACATTAAGGAGGCAAATCAGTGCAATTGCATCAATTGTGTTGATTGCAGCGTCTGTGTTTACTTTTGGAGCAACTGGCTTGATGGTCGCACCGACAGCTGAAGCTGCTCCCGCCTGCGAAGACATAAGAATCGCGCGTGTCTCAGCGTCAGGTCATGAAGCAGCCAATCCGCCAGCAAATGCAATAGACAACAACCTCAAAACCAGATGGTCCAGCTTAGGGTTTGGCTCTTGGATCACGGCAGACCTAGGGAAGCAAATGGCTATTTGCAGCGTCAACATTGCGTGGTACAAGGGCGATACAAGGGTAAATGAATTTACCATCTCTGTCTCAAGCGACGGTAAAAGCTATACGAAGGTCTATACCGGAGAGAGCAGTGGCAAGACAGCAAACCCAGAGAAGTACACGCTCAAAGGGACTGTTACAGCAAGATATGTGAGAATCACTGTCAGTGACATCAACAAGGGCAGCAACGGCGAATGGGTCAGCATCACTGAAATCGATGTGTACGGCTACACCCCATCATCGACTCAGGCGGCAGTAGCAGACACAACAGCTCCCACAGTCAAGATAACGAGTCCATCTGATGGTTCGACTGTAACTGCAAGTGCAAGCGGCACGATCACAATTCGAGGCACAGCAACCGACAACAAAGCAGTCAAGATAGTCGAGGTGAGGGTCGACGATGGCGCATATGTGGCAGCCACTCCAAAGGCAGCGGGAGACTGGTCTAGCTGGAGTGTTGTCATGCAGACAAAAGCTGGCAAGCATAGAATAACCTCAAGGGCGACTGACAGCGCCGGCAACCAAGCATGGAACTCGATAAATGTTACAGTGAACATTCTGTCTTCAAGTGGAGGTGGAGGCACGAGTACGCTATCTTCTACAACTACCACAGTGGACAAGTTTGGAGTCAAAAAGATCTTCCCCACTGCAAAGGGCGGAAACGAGTGGTACGTCAACATGGAAAACCCAGCCAACGACCCCATGTTCAGAAATCTGGAAACCATGAAAAAGCAGCCTGACGGATCTTGGCAGTTAAACGGGGGAAGCAACGGTCAGGTAAGGCTGGAAGCGTGGTCGCCAGTGAATCAAAAGTGGGTCAACGTAGAGATAACAATGTATGCCAAGATAGTGAGCGGCTCCAACGAGCTCTTGCAGCTGTATTCGAGAGGTGGGCACCACACGTCAAAGGATGTATGTCTTGGCAGCGCGTACAAGGCAAGGCTGTATGGCAACGGCGAGGCAAAGTGGGTCAAGGAGGTCAATCACCCGGCATACACTAGCAACAAGGGCACTGTAGACGTTACAGACAAGCCACTCAAGGGCAGATGGGTTGGATTCAAGGCGGTGATCTACAACTTTGTGGAAAACGGCAAGACGTACGTCAGGATGGAGAGCTATATCGACGACGACGTGACTGATTCAAAGGGCAATCTGGTAATTAAAAACAACTGGAAGCGCGCTTCAGTAGTGGAGGACAGGGGCGGATGGAGCACAAATGACAGCGACTTTAACCCCAGCTGTGCGCCGCTGAACAAAGACAGCACAAAGAAGTACAGGCAGCGTGATGAAATACTCAACATGCCAGGCGGCACATCAACGCAAAACATTGCAGCGTTTCGCACTGACGACATAACGTGGAACTTCAAGTATCTGAGCGTGAGGGAGATACAGCCTCCCAAAATCGCCTAAATTTTTTTTTCACAGCTATCGGCAGAAATTAAGACAGGGTCATGCAAGGATCGAGAATGACAACAAAACTAATTATACGATGCCGCACAATTCAACCCTGTTGCGTTTTGCGATCACCAGGCGGCGCCTTCTCTATCTCGCATTTGGCGCGGCCACATTTCTCATCGCTTATTCCGTCGGCGCGGCCCTGCCGCTGAGCGACGAAGAGGCGCAGACCATCAGGGAGCAGTTTTCAGATCAGATAGCTGGGATAGACGAGTTTGGCATATTCGTCAACAATATACGAATAGCCCTAGTCATGTTCATCCCCGGTGTTGGTGCCGGCTTTGGAGGGTTCTCCGGCTTTGCCACCGGATCCGTGTTCGCGGCGCTTGCAAGCTCTGAGCCTTTGCTTGGAGAAGTCCCGCCGCTTGTCATCCTAATCACGCCGTTTGGCATTATGGAAGTATTTGTCTACGGCCTTGCAATATCAAGGAGCGGCATGCTGGTTTACTATTTTGTGAAAAGGCGCCCGTGGCGCGAGTACGCTGTCCCTACGCTCATCGAGCTCGGGATTGCTGCGGTAGTACTCTTTGCGGCAGCGGTGATAGAATGGCAGATGATAGAGCAGCTGGGCGGGCTTGACAATGTCAACATCATAACAGAGTCGACCTAGGCGAGAGGATATTATATCATCAACATCATTTACTCTTCAGCGCTGGCACCAGCAGCAGCCTGCGATCCCTTCAGGCCATACTTTTCAATGAATTCGTTGGCTTTTGCGGCCACTTCATTCCATTTCCACCTGCCAACTCCCATTCTACAGAGATCGACCTTCCACTGGTCGTTCCTCTTCATCCACCGGTAGAGCCTCAGGTCCTTGCCAAACTGACTCTGGACTACTACAAGAGCCACTATCAGGTTGTTGCTGCGGTAAATGTCATAGCCGTCTAGAACGGTGAATGTCTGAGAGACAGGATAACGCTTTTCTTCGCTCATGATCTAGGTTCCAATTCAGACATTAAATATGTTTAATGAACATCGGATCAACAGCACCATCATACGATCAGAAACAAGAGGAGTTTTTTTGGACGCTGCACAATGACAGAATTCTTCGATCTGCTGTGAAGGCTGTAGAGGGTTTTTTTCTTGCCGCCGTAGTTCTGCAATGTTGTTGATGTGGTGCCTTTGAATTGATGCGAACATCATGCTAGCTACTCTTATTGTTGTTGTTCTTCTTCACCAAAAAAACTGCAACAAAAAGGGGAAAAGTGTTACTGGCTCTCGCCACATGCAGGGCACACTTTTTGCGATTTGAGCATCTTTGCGCCACATTCGACGCAATACCTGACAGCCACCTTGCCGGAGTCCTGCATGCCAACAGACTTTTCTTCCATTGGCATGGAAAAAGTGAAGCTTAATTGATATTTAAACTTCCGGCTCGAATTGACTTGTTGGATAACTACAGTTACCCATCAATCCAAGGCTATTATCGTTCTTAGCATACGATACGCAAGTACGAAAAGAGTTGCTGCATTGCTTTAAGTTCAGATGGAAATAGCGATTTTCATAGCTATTCGGCGCGCCTGCTAGAATTCGAGATATGTCTGCCTCTTTGTCTGGTCTATTACCATGGCTGAGAGGTCGGAGAACTCTTTTCCCTCAAGGTCTGCCACCATTCCTCGGAATGTGGTCTCTTTTTCGGTGGTAAGGTGTTCAAAAACCCAGACCTTGAGCTTGGTCGTGTCAATGCCGTTCTCGCGCAGGAACCTTGCAATCTCTGACTGCATGAAATGCTTTGACGGGTCGCGCGGCCACGGCCTTGGCAGCAGGATGACGCTCTTTCCCTGCCTTACCGCCTGCAGCAGATCGGCCTTTTTCTGCTCGATGTCGCCGGTCACGTGGAACGTGACCACCAGCGCCTTGTCGGTAGGAACGCGGGACTTTGCGGCCGCAACCTGAATAGAGCTTATGCCTGGGATAACCTCCACGTTGTCGTCGCCAAAGATCTCCAGGAGCCTGTCGACAACTTCTGACTCGGAAAAATTGACGTCGCCGGTGAAAGGCACGGTGCAGTATTCGCCGTCCTTCATTTTACCATAGACGTCCTGGTAGACGTCTTCCTGAGTCTTCATTGTGACTTCAAACACTTGCTGCCTGCTCCTGTCTATGACGCCTTCAATGGTAGACAGCGTGTACTTGTAGCCGACTATGTAGTGTGATTTTTTGATTGCCTGTTTGGCGATGTCGGTCAGGTACGCTGGCGACCCGGGTCCTACGCCAATCACAAACAGCTTTTTAGGCAAAATGCTATACGCACGCAGGTAGAAAACTGCCCAATATTACTACTTCGCGACAACCAATGTATTGGTGCTGCGTATGCCCTTTATCTTGCGCAGCTCCCACGAGACAACCTCTGCCACGCCCTTGTCGGTGTCCTGCTCAATCATCACCATGATGTCATATTCGCCGTACAGGTCGTAGACGGCCTTGACGCCTTCAAGGGACTTTAACTCTTCATGTACGAGCTTTTCCAGTCCTGTCTCGGTTTTTATCAGAACAAACGCCTTTGTCTTGGTCATTAATTGCTCTTTTTCTTGAAGCTCTGTCTGTCCAGATGCAATATAAATTTTATCAAATTATGTGGAAGTTTTTACTAAATTTATAACTGGGCTCCAGTCCATCTTCCGATACCCCATGGGCTCCTTGGCGGGGTATTTTATCCAGCCCTTTGCTATAGAGAACTTGTGTGTCTTGGTCTTGTCGCCAAACTTTACGGTTACCTTGAGAAGCGTCCCCCAGTCTTTCTCCTCAGATGAAATGTCCAGGATCTGGTCGAACAGTATCTCCAGATTATCGGGGCTCTTGTCAAGGTCGCGCTCGAGGTGCTCGAGCTTGTAGCCTTCTGCCGGCCGAAAGACGTTTTCGCCCGCATCAAATCGCCTTGCCTGCCTGAGCGAGTGGGTGTCGTGCATCTTGCTAGTCATGTCGGTCTTGGTGATAACGGCAATGCGCTTGTCGGTTATGACCAGCATGCACTCCTTGCCTGGCTTGAGAAAGCCATCGCCTTCCTTCCAGACCCAGAATAGATGACCCTTGATCTCCTCGTCCCAGTCGACCACTATCTAAGTGAGAATCGTGGATAGTATTAATAATTTATTGACAGCAAAGTGAGGATCAAAATCTAAAAAAGAAAAAAGTGTTCTAGGAAGGGACTTAACCTTCTTCCCAGCCCTTCACGAACAGGCCGTGCTTCTTCAGCGGGATCGGCTGTCCTGGGGTGTAGTCCATCGGCCTCATCCAGAAGATTGCCTTTGTTGGGCAAACGCCGATGCATGCTCCGTCAGAGATGCATCTTTCCGGATAGAAGACGAAAGCCTTGCCTCTCTTCCATCCTTCTACTGGCTTTACTCTGAGTACGTCTGGACCGAGAGCGGTACAAATCTCTACACAGAGTGCACAGCCGATGCAGTGTTGTTCGCTAACATCAGGAAGTATTGCGACTGGCATCTAATTCACTTACCCTTCGATCCATGCTGAAACTATTTAAACCCTATGCCATTTTTATAACAGTGTGATATAGGAACGGCAAAAAGACTGACAAAGAACAGGCCAATCAGCCCTGCACATAGGGATACTGACGGTGGTGAGCCGCCAATTGGTCGTGGCTTTTTCTGTACAACGCCAAAAGCGCCTGTTCCCTTCAGCCAGTCTATCTGGGCAGATAGTACTGGATAAAAGTCGACAGTTGCATGATATTAACCCTTCTCAACTGTTTTACGTAGTCTTCTAGCCGGAACTAGAACCGTCTATATAGCTACTGCGCTCACTTTCCTATGTGCACATGCAGACGCTCCACATTGCATTTGATGACACTGATTCTCGCGCCGGCAGGTGCACCACACACCTTGCGTTCAAGGTAGCCGAGCACCTCAAAAAGGAAGAGGGGGCAAGGCTTGTTGACTACCCACTCTTGATCAGGCTCAATCCCAACATCCCTTGGAAGACGAGGGGCAATGGCGCAGTCTGCCTGCGGCTGCAAGTGCAAGATGTAGGCAGGGTCATCGACTATGTCAGGCAGGCAGTAGAAGAGGGCTCTGCCGTTGGCGGCGGCGCAAACCCGGGAATCGCGTTCTTGGAGGCGGATCAGATTCCGGCCGAGCTGCAAAGTTTCAGCGCCATGGCGATGTGCAATGTGTTGAGCAGACAGATGGCTGAAAAGGTGGCCAAGGCGGCCGGCGTCCGGTATTTCACTCTTGGCAACGGCCAGGGGCTCGTAGGCTCCCTCGGCGCAATGGGCTGCCTGCTTCAGGGCGACCACACCTTTGAGTTGATAGCCTATCGCAAATTGGAGAACTGCGGCACGCCGCGCATGGTGAACAAAGAGCGCGTTGTGAAATTCAGCGCAGACACTTTTCCTTACACCTTCAACAACTATGACAAGAGTCACGACAGGGTGCTCGTTGCGCCCCATGGGCCTGACCCGGTGTTCTTTGGCGTGAGGGGGGAGACCCCCGAGATAGTGACCTCGGCATTGGCTGCGCTGCAGCCCGAGGAAGAGCTGGACGGCTGGACTGTTTTCCGCTCAAACCAGGGAACCAACATGCACCTGCAGAACGAGATCAGAATTGCAGGGGCCAAGGCGTACACTGCAGGTTATGTCCGGTGCAGGGTCGCAAGCAAGCCACATGCGATGGAGGGAGGACACGTGATTTTCATGGTAGAACAAGATGGTGCGGAGATGCCAGCAGCGGTATACGAGCCGACTGGCCTGGCAGGAATAGCGGCCGGTCTTGAAGCCGGCGACTTTATCGAGATAGGAGTAGGCGTCAGGAAGGGGACCACAAAACACCCCAAGATCTTGAACGTGGAATATCTTTTGGTGAAAGAGCTGGCGCCTGCTTTTGATCTGATGAATCCGCTGTGCAAGATGTGCGGCAAGCGCATGAAGTCAGAAGGCAAGAACAAGGGCTACCAGTGCGACAAATGCAAGCACAGGGACCCGGGCGCAAAGAAAATCACGGTTCCAAGGGAGCGTGCAATCAAGGCAGGCCTCTATGTTCCTACACCCAAGGCCCACAGGCATCTAACAAAGCCGCTGCAGAGGTACGGCCTCGAAAAGGCAGAATTCCACCAACAGCAGCAGCTTGCCTAGAACCAAGGTTGCTGCATATGTATGTGTTGTTTGGCCCTGATCTTGTGTGTGTTTTTGGAATGAAGGAGAAGTAGTAGCGAGGGGTTGATTTGAACCTACGGCCACCTGCAATTTTGCAAAAGTGGAAACCGCTCTGCGGGTTATGAGCCCGCCGGGATAACCTGGCTTCCCCACCTCGCTGTGAGCATCTTGACACAAGGGGGATATAACTCTGTCCATTATTTTGTCCAGAACAATCTCAATGCGCCAGAGCTAGATTTTTATCCTCTGCCACTTTGTAGAGATGGATGGCTATGGCATTAGCCGTGGCGTAAAGTAGTAGCCAGAACCGCCCTTTCCTCTGAAGGAGCTGATAATGCCTACCAACAAGAGAATTGAAGCGGGGTAGGCAAAAAAATTGTTGAAAGGAATCGAGTTCGCATTTCTTGCGGCGGGCGCCGTGGCTGGCGCATTTCTCAGGTACAAGCTTGCAGAGTCGCCCGTGATCCTCGGCACGCTGTCGGTTAACGTCCTGATCGTCAATGTCGTTGGCAGTTTTATCCTGGGGATATTTTCCGCCGTTGCGGTGTTGTGGAACCTCGACTCACGCTATTCGCTGCTGGTAGCCATCGGGTTCTGCGGCTCGCTCACCACCATGTCATCATTTGCGCTTGAAACAAGCGCCATGATTGACAACCGCCAGTTTGGAAACGTGGCGGTCAACATACTGGCAAATGTCTGCCTGTCAATAGGCGCGATATTTGGCGGAAGGAGCCTCGCAGAGATGCTCATAAAGGCTAGCTAGATTTATTTCCGTCCGTGCTCTTATCAAGACACACACGAACATATGAACACCAGATCGCTCAAGGACATTGATTTTGAAAAGCGCAACGGGCTCTTGCCAGTAGTCGTGCAGGACAGAAAGACCAAGGACATTCTGATGCTGGCATATGCCAACAGAGAGGCCCTCACAAACACTGCCAAGACTGGCAATGCTTGGTTCTGGAGCACTTCGCGCAACAAGCTGTGGATGAAGGGTGAGGAATCGGGCAATGTCCAGCCGGTGCACGAAATACTGGTGGACTGTGACTCAGACGCCATACTGTACATGGTTGATTCGGACAAGCCAGCATGCCACACTGGCAATAGATCATGCTTCCATAATGTAATAAAATGACCCTTGGAAAGAGAATGATCTGCAGGATTGCAGATCATTCTTGGAAAAAATGCAAGAAATTTGCAGTTTAGCAATACAATACACATGCGTGAAAAAGTTAAGCAATACTAAAATGTCGCTTAGAGATGTTTTAATCACGTGCTCTTTTAGATGGAGACTAGAAAACCATGGGCAGTATCAGGTCATTAAAGTGTAGAGAATGCGGCAGAGAGTACGAGCCGCAGTTCAGGTATGTTTGCGAAGATTGTTTTGGTCCTCTGGACGTGATGTACAAAGAACAATCGATAAACAGGCACACTTTTGAATCGAGGGAAAAGACCTACTGGCGGTATTTCGAGTTATTACCGATTGCCGACAAGAACAATGTCGTCAGTTTGAACGCAGGGCTCACCCCGCTGCAAAACGCAGAGCAGCTTGGCAAAAAGCTCGGGCTGAAAAATTTGTACATCAAGAACGATTCTGTCAACCCAACGTTTTCATTTAAAGACAGGCCCGCCGGCGTTGCTGTATCAAGGGCCAAGGAAACGATGCTCAAAGCGGTAGGCTGCGCATCAACCGGCAACCTGGCCGCTGCCACTGCAGCTCATGCGGCCAAAGGCGGATTGCCATGCTACATTTTTGCGCCTTCCGATATAGAGCACGTAAAGATTGCGCAAGCTCTTTCCTACGGCGCCGAGTTTGTCGCGGTGGATGGCACCTACGACGACGCAAACAGAATCGCGTCGATAATAGGCGACAAGAAGGGCATCGGCGTGGTCAACATCAACATGAGGCCATACTATGTCGAAGGGTCAAAGACTCTGGCCTACGAGGTGGCGGAGCAGCTTGGCTGGAAAGTTCCAGACAACCTGATAATCCCTGTAGGCAGCGGAGCGATGCTGAATGCGATATGCAAAGGGTTTGAAGAGATGCATGCGCTTGGCCTGATAGACAGCCCCAAGAACATGAAGGTGATAGCAGCCCAGCCGCACGGTTGCGCGCCCGTAGTCGATGCGTGGAAGCGTAACAGTGACGAAGTCATCCCTGTCGAGAGGCCAGAGACGATTGCAAAGAGCCTGGCGATCGGGGATCCGGGTGACGGCATCTATGTGATAAAGAGGCTGAAGCAGTACAACGGGCTGGCAGAAGAAGTGAACGACCGGGAAATAGCCGATGGCATCATGCTCCTTGCGCAGACTGAAGGCATCTTCACCGAACCGGCAGGCGGCGTCTCAGTCGCAGTGCTCAGAAAGCTGGTTGAAGAGGGCAAGATCAAGTCAGATGAGCGCACAGTGTGTTATGTCACCGGCAACGGCCTGAAAGCCACAGAAGCGATTATAGGTCTGCTGCCGAAACTAAACGTCGTCAAACCGGATGCAGCCGAAATTTCGGCGATGATAAGGTGATATAAAGAAAAATGGCCAAAGTCGAATTTGTTGTTCCGTCAGTTTTGAACAAGGGACAGGGCGAGAAAAAAGTCCCGCTAGAAGCATCTGATCTGCAGGACGCTTTTGCAAAAATCTCGGAGCAGATGGGCGACGATTTCAAGCGCCGGGTTTTTGACCACAACGGCAAGCCAAGGTCGCTAATCAACATCTACATCAATGGCAAGAATATGCGCTTTAGCGGCGGCATGAGCACGCAGCTCAAAGACGGCGACTCGGTCTACATCCTGCCAGCGGTGGCAGGAGGCGCAGAGCTGACAAGCGAAGAGCTCCAGCGCTACTCAAGGCAGGTAATGCTCGAAGAGATCGGCTTTGAGGGCATGGAGAAGATCAGGAGCGCCAAGGTCTGCGTCGTGGGCGCAGGCGGCATCGGCAACCCGGTCATTACTCAGCTGGCCGCGATGGGAATAGGCAAGCTGCGCATAGTCGACAGGGACGTGATTGAAGTCACCAACTTGCACAGGCAGCATCTTTACACCGACGAGGACATTGGCCGCGTCAAGGTGGAGGCTGCTGCTGAAAGATTGCGCAAGCTCAACCCTGCAGTCGAGATAGAGCCAGTGCCGACTTCGGTCACAAAGTACACTGCAGAAGACGTCGTGAAGGGTTTTGACATCGTCATTGATGCGCTGGACAGCGTGGATGCGCGCTATGCGCTTAATGACGCGTGCATCAAGCACAACATTCCGCTAATCTATGCCGGCGCAATCGGCGTGACAGGATCCGTATGCACGATCCTGCCAAACAAGTCGGCGTGCTTGCGCTGCATGTTCCCCGAGCTGAATGAAGAGGAGATGCCGGCCTGCAGCACCGAAGGCGTGCACCCTTCGATACTTTACCTCGTAGCAGGCATACAGGTATCAGAGGCTATCAAGATAATCATGGGAAAAGAGCCTGCTCTTGTCAACAGGCTGCTATACATGGACCTGAGCGAACTGTCGTTTGACAGGGTCCAGATGTTCAGACAGGAGGAATGTCCGTCATGTGGCACGGCCCGCAAGGAAACAGGCGTGGTTGCAAAAGAGCTGATTATCGAAGAGCTTTGCGGCAGGGACAGGGGCAAGCGGACCTGGACTGTGACGCCAATCCAGCCAGTTCCGGTAAACCTTGGCAGCATAACCAAGACTGCAGAGTCGCTTGGATACCAGGTAAAGACGAGGGGCAACCTCGGCATCACGGCGGTCAACTCGGGCAGGATGTCCGTCAGCTTTCTCTCAAGCGGCGCGGCCACGATCGTGGGCGCCAAGGACGAAGAGGACGCAGTAAAGGTCTACAAGACTTTTGTTAACGGCTCCTCCTAGGCGGCGCCACAGCCCGGGTAGCGGAGGAGACACACCTCTCCCAATTTTATGTTGGTGGAGAGATTGGCGCTTTCATCTTTCCACACAGTCCCAAGAACTCTCATACACCATTTTTGCTTGTCGTGCGATCAAGCTTGGTCTTTCGACTACTACCTCTGCCCAGAGAAAATCAGCAATTGAAAATTGAGCTTATTCCCTGCTGTAAAGAAGTTCTATTGCGTACTCGAGCTATTTTTCGGTGCGTTGCAGCGCGGGCGATATTGTCGATTGTCTGACGAAGTGTAATAGGTCTAAATTAATCCTTCAACTTAGGTCGCAAGTAATATCTCAGGTAAATACTGATTGTAATAGCTTCCGTCATAGCAACTATGATTGCCCCAATGATCGAGAAAGGCAAGACTAAGAAAGGCAATAGAGCGATTATCCCAAAGAAACCGAGTGAACCGAATATAGACATAGCATCTGAAAACGGTTCATCAGGCGACCGTTCGCCAGAAGCAGTCCTAATCATACCTACAGAGGATATCACTAAGAAGACAGTACTAACTGCGGTGCCTGTTATCAAGCCATCGAGATAATAGTTAGGAAACCCTGCAGGAATAGCGATATCGTTCTTAGATTGGATTAACAGTATCAGAGCAGCAAACGTGATTCCACCTAAGAAACTGGTAACGGTAAGCGTATGAATGTGAAAACTACTTTCCTTTTCAACCAATGATATCCAATGTCACATAATGGGCAATAATAGAAGAACTTTTCTAGCAGAGAGTTCTATTCGTTTCGCAAGAGAATATAGCTGAGCGTGGAGTATGATTACTTGTGCATATTGCAAATCAGATAATGTTCAAGCAGTGGAGAAATTGTCTGCTCGTCGCTATCTTCATATTGGCATGTTCTTTTCACAGATGCGCGCTAAGAATACAAAAGAAAAAATCACTAAGACAATTTGCGTTCAATGCAAGGAATGTCTACATAAGTATGAAAAATTGGGAATGAAGAATTTGGATTGGATAACCAAGATTTTCTTTACTGACTCTGCAATCTCAAACATGCAGTCAATATTTCCAGAACTAGATGTAACCAGCTTCCTTAAGAGCAAGCAGTTTGTATCTAGGGTCATTGAAGTGACCGGAATTAGCAAGAATAATTTTCATTTAATAATGGAATTAGAGGGCAAAAGGGTATTTATTGATTGTTTTAGATATGATAAGCCCGTAGCTGCAATAAGTGTGGAGGAAATATATTCATGAGAGTGAGTAAAGTTAAGAAAATTGCTGACGGCATCATCGAATTGCCCGATGGTACGGTCGCGTTCTCACTGGATAATGCAGCTAACGAAATCAAGAAGATAAAACCTGTAGAGTATTCTGTTAACGATTTGATATTGTTCTTACTATATGCTCAGCCGACAAAGCCTATACGGAGTCGGACGGCAATATTCAAAGAACTCTTCTTGATAGAACGTGATTTGTTTGCCGAATTACTTTTCAGATGGACGCATGTGCCCGGCAAAGATGAACATAATCTACGGGAATTCTTGTCACAAAAGCTCCAAATGCATTGGGTATCAAGGGCAAAAATAGCAAAATTGAAACACGATGGAATAAGAATTCATGATGATAAAAATTCGGCTACTATCCGTATTGATAAAGAAAAGACAAAAGCAATCTTGAAAGATGATGTAAAATACTCGTGGAAGCCGCTATATACATTCTTTGTAAGGATAAAGAATGGAGACGTAGAAATTCTTGCGCGTAAAGTCGATCTAGAAGATTGCAAGTTTGTACCATATTTCTTTGGTCCATATAGCTTCCATGTCGCAAACAAGATCGACAATCTTGCAAGCTTGGGTCTAATTGAAAAGACGGGAAAGAAAAATACAAATGCGGAAGAATTTCTGATTTCAGAAAAAGGCAAGAAAATCATTAGTTCCAAATATCAAAAGCTTGATCCAGCAGTAAGAACTGAATTAGAGAGGTTGAGGCAAGGTCTTGATCAATATGGCGTAGATGGCATCTTACATGATGTATACCAAAATTATGATCAATTCAGAACAAAATCCAAAATTAAGAATCGTTACAAACTTATTACTTGGGGGAGAGGTAAAGGCTGACATTCAAAGACGTAAAAGTTAGATCAATCGATGACAAATCACCGTATTTCTATCCAAGCAGGACGGTTGAGATTATACTCAATGAAAAAGTCACGACTCCAACTCGCGCGGCGACACTGACAGAATATCATTACAAAGCGTCAGTCCCGACTAGAGTTTTGGTACAGAACAGTGTAAGTTTATCCCTATCAAAGATGAACCTAAATGACCTTAAATCACTGCTGAATGAGAATGGGACGTATCACAGACTCTCACGACGACTTTCATCCAACCATGATATTATGAAGTATTCCCCCCTACGTGCTCACATTATTCAGCCCACTACAACCAAGATGAAAACATACGACGAAAAAGGTCAACCGATCATCATTGACTCAGCTATGGAATACTTACAATCGAATCCCGAAAAGAGAGAACAATTTCTGCGATTCTTAATCAAATTACAATCTGATGAAGGGATGGATGTTATTGCCATACCATATCTCAACTTGCCACTTTCAGAGTATAAGCAAATGGCAAAGAGTATTACCGATACTTTGAGAAACTCACATTTGGAACCACTGTTCGTTTTCGACTTGGACTATCAAAATAGTGCAGAGAAATTTGGAGAGGCTCTAGCTATATTAATTGACCAAGTAGGGGTCAAACTCATCGCATTTTCACATAAGTCCTATTCTCGTCATGCAGTGTCATATGACAAGATTTCTAGATATGTCGAGAAGGATGTTGCATTTCTCTCATATAATGTGCCCAGAGAAGAGGAAGATGAGATCACACTCTCCACTATGCATGAACTTCCGTTTCTGGGAAATGATGTCTATGCGGTAGAGTCACCAAAGATGTTTCCAAAGCCGCCAGTACGAACCACAGATGGACATGGTAAAATTGTGATGATGAAGCAAAAACCAAAGTATGAAATAAAGAAGCAAAAAATAAAATTTTTCAATCCAAAAACTCTAGTTATTGAAGATTCCGCTTCAAGGGTAACGGATCCTAATTCCCTTCTAAATGAAATCGGTGAAGTAGGCAATAAGAATCTTGAAATGATCTTGAAAGACTACGCAATTATGGATAAGGACCAGGATAAACTGGCAGTACTGCGTTCCTTTTCTAAAGTTCATGAGTTGAAGTCAAGTACACTAGAATTCGAAACAGTTCAAAAACGGATTACGAGTCAGGAATCGACAGAGTATATCAGCGAACATGACTACCTATTAAAAACTTTCAATAGGCTAAAGGAGAATCGCGGTAAGAGTTAGATTCCCTGCTATAGTTACTGCCCCTTCATTTTGAAATACTCTCCGAGTACAGTTCTTGCAGCTTCAGGTATCGTTTCCAGTTTGCGTGTTTTACACTCTGTCTAAGAGCTTTGACCATGTCTTCAGACATGCTAACCACGATCTTTTGCATTACCATACATCATTAGATACCATTAGATAATCGAATAAACCTGCTGTTATCTACCTATGGGTTGATAACGAAACCCAAGACAATGCGTGAAATGAAAGGTCTTGAAATGGCTAGTAGAATGAGAACCAAGAACGAGCCAGACGTATCAATTCGGAGACTAAACAAGCGGACCTACAAAGTACACTCGCAGACTGACGCAAGTAGTACATGGTTTTCAAGATCATCAATGGTTGGAGATGTGAATGTCCAGACCTTACTTACAGGCGGAGCAAGCTTTCAGGTCAGCAGTTATTGCGCAAGTATATCCATACAGTCAGATTCTCAAAACTACTAAGGAAAAGAGACAGAGCTTGTAAAGACGAGCAATTCTCACCGCAAATTGTCAGGCCCTCTGCAATGATGCGACAGGATGCGCTAGTTGGCTAGATGAAATCGGTGAGCGTTGACTGCAACTTTTTCTCTTCCTTGAAGATC
>JBIQJB010000036.1:0-17130 GCA_044507735.1 Nitrosopumilales archaeon | reverse complement strand
TATGTGCTTGTAAAGCGGGAGTAAATATCGCCACTCTATTGATACAAGTGCCAAGCATTCATTGGCTGTCATGGTAAGGCGGAAGGGCCCGCAGCACGACAGCCAAAAACCCACTTTTTCATTGAAACAATAAAGGCATCAAATAATCCAACAATAGCTCATCGCAAAAAGAAGGAATCGTCAAAAAAGAAAAATCTAGGGCTTTGGGCACCCTTCCATCGGCCAGATGAATACTTCCTTTCCTGGCAGCTGCCAAAGCTGTTTTGCATACAGATCTGTGTTATCGATGTGGCAGCGCTCGCACATGTTAACTGCAACGTCATCTGAGGGCTTGCCTATCAGCTTCAGGAACTCCTTTGCATACTCGACTGCCTGAGCGTCCATTTCCTTTGGAACGTCTCCTGCATGATTCTTGTCTGTGGGTATAAAGACATCAAAATGCAGCCTTCCCTTGTCTGCATAAGTGTTGTAAACTACAACCTTTTTTCCTGATCCGTGATATGGCTCTAGTTTTTGCATATTACAAGAAGGGTCAAAAACGAGATTTATTTTTTACTTGTATTTTTCGCACTTGCATTTGCTACACACAAGGGCCCGCCTTTTTGTATCGTAATGGTGCAGCCCAAGCCGGTGGCTGCATTCCTTGTTGGAGCATATTGCGCCGTGTCCCATTTCCGCCTCTCGCTTAATTCTGCCATGCGCCGCCAGAGGCAAACTCGGCCGCAATTATGTGCTTGCACTTTAGGAAGCGGAAATTAAAATCAGGGCATGTGCATGTCTTGATGTCCGCATCTACGTTATAGAACTTGTCTGCGTCCTTGGAGCTCCTGACCTTGAACAGCCCCTCCTTGCTATCGGTTCCAAAGATCACCGGCTCTTTTTCATTCAGCTCCACAAGCTGGTACGCGCGGTCTATCCGCTTGAGCATCTCCAGCAAATCGTGGCTAGAGATCTTTCGCTTGTTCCTCAACCAATTCATAGCGTTCTTGATATCGCAGAGCGCGGATATAACAGGAAGAGTACTCGGGGGAGGGGGAGAGTAAGGGTGAGAGAAGGAGGAGGGATCTCAGGAGGCTATGCTCTTGCGCAGATCTTCATACTCTGACTGGCCGATTTCGCCCCTGGCAAGCCGGAGTTTCAGTATGTTCAACGGGTCTTCGCCTCTGGTTTCCTGCTGTCCAAACCCAAAGCCCCTTACCTGATCGATAAAGTCCCAGCGCTTCTTGACATCAACATTCTTTCCTGCGCGATAGAGCGCTCTCGACAGCCTGTTCTTGTCCTTTGCAAACGACGAATGAACATGCATTGCTATCACAAACCCCTTGGTTGCAAACATGTTTTTCCAGTCATCGGGATATGGGACGTGAGCTGGCGTAAAATCAAGCGGAAGTACTTCATGGGGCGCCCTGTGTTGCGGATCCTTGTTTTTCCACAGATAGCCGATGTAGCCGGGGCTTGCGGCATCTGCCTTTTTCCGTGGCTTGATCACCTGCTCCAGTATTGCAGGGTCGTGCGTCCTGCCCACTATTACAAACGTGGTGCCGCCATACCTCTTTGTGGCGGCCTGCCTCTTTTCCGATTCTCGCTTGTCAAATCGTCTCTTGTTGAAAAACCCGGGTATATGCACCTGCAGGATGGTGCGTTCAGGCTTGTATCCAAACAGCTTTAGATATTCTAGAATCTCTTGACGCCTGTCGGGTGCCACCTGAGCGGAAATGACCTGCTCTGCGACGGGAGATGCGGCACGGGCTCTCCCCTTCTTCTTTTCGCCAAGCGACATTTGATCTTGCCTGATCTGCATTGCATATCTCACTTGGTAATAAATCAGCTATGCAATCATATGTGTACAATGCAAGATATACATATGGCGCCCGACATGCCCATTGTAGTTGCTCTCGCCTACACGCGATATGGATGCTATTCAGGCCCGCGTGCGCCAGACTCTCGACAAAGGGGTTCAGATCGACCTATCAACTGATCAGTGCAAGCGCTTCCTAATGAGACGGGTTAACCAGAAGATAGCAGTCGCGATACTGTATGTTGACCTTGACGGTTCTACAAAATTGAGCATGTCAATTGAGCCCAACAAGTTTGCGACCATACTGCATGTCTTTTCGCAGGAGATGAGCCTTCTTATCAGCGAATACGGCGGGTATATCCTAAAGTTCGTTGGCGATGCGGTGATCGGTCTTTTTCCTGCAGAGTATGACAGCAGGCAGGCGGTAAAGAACGCAATGGATTGCGCAAAGGGCATGCGGGAAGTAATCAAGAAATGCATCAACCCAGAGTTGAAGACCCACGGGCTCCCGGAGATCAAGGCAAAAATTTCTGCTGACCAGGGAGACGTGCAGGTAGTGCTTTACGGCAAGAGTCTTGAGCGGTCGCACATTGACATTGTCGGGTTGAGCATCAGCATGGCCGCAAAGATGCTCCCTCTGGCAAAGACCTGGGAGATTGTCGTGGGCCAATCAGTATATGAAAAACTAGCCGACAGAGAGGGTTTTGACGAGATCAAGGTGGATCACGCGAGATGGACGTTTTTTGACGAGAGGAACGGGATCAGCTACAAGATTTATTCATTGAGATAGTAGCCTCTACAGAAGAGATAAGCGCGCCAATCAGTCCATGCAAGCACAGCACAACCCCGTAGTCAGCAGGAGCGGATTTTGATTTATGCCATATCGTCATAGTTGAGGCATACATGGAGATAGATACAGTGGTGGGGATATCGGCGGCGGCCCTGACCATGTCCAGCTTTATCCCGCAGATAATCAGGGCAGTCAGGACGCACAGCATGGCGGATGTCTCTGTATACCTTATGCCATTTTTCATTGCGGGCTTTTCCCTCTGGGTTGTCTATGGGATCATGCGTGACGACCTTGTGATCATCGGATCAAACGTTGCCGGCATCATATTCAATGCGATTCTGCTTTTCTTGAAGGGCAGGTACAGGATGATGCACCGGACGCGCCATTAGCTCAAACGCGGGAGAGCAGGATGTCGGTCAGAGCCATCCTTATCGTGGAAATGCCGGTCCTGAATGGAAACGCCCCGCTTCCCTTGCCGGTTACAGGATTGACCCATTCGTAGTAGGCAAGAGTCTGTTGGTGTCCCTCCTTTGTAAGGGTAGACAGGAGCATGTCGCATTCGTCATACATTTGGAATCGGCTTCTTGCAAGAATTTCTATCCCGGTGATCCACGGCCAAAAGGTATGGTTGTGGTACTGGTTTGGATCCAGCTTCCAAGGTCCGGTTCTTTGAAGCTCCTTTTCTGTTATCACTGGCCATCCGCCATTCAGCCATGTGCGGCCTTTCATTGTCTGCAAAGTCGTGAAGGCTCTCTCTTGTATGGTCTTGTATGGAACCCGAGGAACAGCCTTCTTTATGCCAAGTGAAGATGATGATTGTTGAGGATGGTTGAATGAGCTCTTGGAGAGATCGTCATTATCAATGCCATCGCCATCTTCTCCATCATTTCTTTTCATGTGGAGGCTGAGGCTATCGTTTAGAGTATTCTCGGTTATTGACACAAGATAGAGTGAGATGTCCTGCGTCAGCATTCGTTCCTTGTTGTGATCCCCGGTTCCATCGTACTTGATGTCGACGTAAGCGCCATCCTGTTCTGACCACAACTTTTCCTCGACTGCATTTACAGTCCTCTCTGCCATCCCTGCCAGCTTGCGTGCCAGACTTTTCTCCCCTATTTCATAGAGCAGTGATGAGAAATTGCTGGTTGCCAAGATCCAGCATGCCTGATTGTAGACTATTTTGCCCGCGCGCAGTGCAGTATCCATCCAGTCCTCGTTGTACCCTTGCTCAACAAGCCCGTCATTGTCAACGTCTCTGCTTGCAAGGTAGTTGACTGCTTCAAGCATTCGGGGGACGATAAATTGTATCAATTCTACAGGCTTGAATATTACCCTCTTGCCTGCTTGATCGGCCATCGACAAATCCTCAGCTCCGCGGTGCAGGTGTGCACCTTGCTTGTCTTCCGCAGATGACAATGGTTTAGTCGTTACAGGATCGTGGTAAGAATAAAGGCCGGCCTTGAGGTAGACGTCCAGAATCCACGATGTGGTTGACACCATCAGTGCAGTTGAATCGATGTCAGGATTGCGTGCATAGACCTCCGAGAAGCCGCGGTTATGATATATTGTTGAGGGCAATGCACCTGCAAACTTTTCTTTCAATCCACCGTCTGCATGGTTGATTCTGAATTTGAGTTCAGGAGACCCCCTGCCGTAGATTATCTTTTCTTCGCTGCTTCTCCCAATCTGATGCGACCAGATAAAGTAGAGTGACCGAAGGACGCTGTAAGTATCTCCGGTGAGGAACTGGTCTTTGAGTATGTATGCGGCATCTCTCATCCAAATCGCCTTATAGTAGCCGCCCGGATTTACGCCCAGGTGTACGTATTCTGCCGTCCTGTCGAGAAAGTCGTCTGCACGCTTGAAAAATAGAGTCCAGTCTCTTTGGGAAAAATTATGTGGCGAGGTCATAGGCGAAACTCAAAGGCACAATCTGCCAACCCGGATTTCCCGCTTTGACACTATCTGTACAGTACGATCATTATCGCTTTTTTAGGTTACTACGAACACAATCCGGGAACGGCGGGGCCGGTCGATTGTTTGTACCTGTTTTATGCATTGTTTGCCATGAATAGATTGTGGCCACGGCAGCACAAACAAGAACCGAGAGCTTTACAGGATACTCGTGCCAGTTATGCGGCAAGCGTTACAGAATACTAGGAAATTATCAAAGGCATATGCTCTTGGAGCACGTCCAAGAAGGTCGAGTATACAGATGATAATTGCCAAGGGCAACAAAAGTTGATTGCGATTTCTGCCATAGTGGTTGCGGCTACAGGCCACCATAGAGGAATTTGAACAGAGAGCCGTCCGTGACGACGATTATATCAAGTTCGTGAATGAAGTAGATCAAGAGGTTTTCGCATCAGAAGATTTGCAGAGGGGTCATCCACTACCACAGGTGGCAATTGGAGAGGCAGCACCAGAAAAGTTCTTGAATGACCTTTCACCCAAATAAGCGGCAACATAGATGGACAAACACGGGCTGGCAGAAGAGCTGCGTGCAAGGCAGAGGAGGACGCAGGCCGTGAACGAGGAAAGGATGAGGAAAGAGCTTGGAGCCACTGACCAGGACATAATGTTATTCAGAAGGAAATTAGCAGAAATAACAGATGACGAGATCATTGATAGTTACATCACATGCCCAGATTGCGGCGAGAGGCGTATTGATGATGACCAGACATTGACATACATCATCGAGCATAGCAAGGACTCCGATGACTTTTTAGAAAAGGCTCAGGCATTTGCGGAACACAAGATCAAGTACTCACGGGGCAGAAATCAAGTTAGTAACCACCGTCATGCAGATCATCGTGGGACCCATCATCATGACAGGTAACACATCTGGTAAATGCGATTGTCATATCAGAGGCTTTGTGGCCAGTGTTTCAAACAAATGATCGAATTCCCTCGGGCCCTTGCCCACACACAAAGGTAAATTAGTCATTACGTTCACTAATCTCATGTCTTTCACACTTTGTTCAGGTTAAACGAGTACATTAACATCAAGCCTAGCATAGTGGCCCTTTCGCTCGTCTCGCTTGTAGTCATGATGGGCTCGAGCATGGTCACCCCTTCGCTGACGCTTTACGCGCAGCAAGGCCTTGGTGCAAACGAGTTCTTTGTGGGCGCTGCTGTTGCTGGCTTTGCGATAGGCAGGCTAGCATTCGATATACCTGCAGGCGTGCTTGCAGACAAGGTGGGCATGAGCAGGACGATGGTGCTAGGTCTTGGCGCGCTTGCCGGGTCGTCAGCCCTTGCAGGTGTTGCCCCAAACTACTGGATGCTCCTTGCTGCAAGAGTGGTGGAAGGTATAGGCTCTTCCATCTACGTCAGCGCAGCAGTTGCATTTGTGCTCCTGTCGTCAGAATCGTCAATGCGCGGCACAAACATGGGAAGCTACCAGTCGATGCTGATGCTAGGGCCGATCCTCGGCCCAGTTGTCGGTGCGCCTATAGCGGCATTTTTCGGATATAACGCGCCATACTTTGCGTATGCAGCAATGATAGCGGTGGCACTTGCGATCGTCGCCACACTTGCATACACTGGCAGGCTTAGAATAACAAGGATTGCTTCAGGTGAGGGAGAGGACGTCAGACGCAAGGCGAGCATGTCGGTCTACCTCAACACTGCCGCGATAGCTACTTTTGGCTTTGCGTTTTTGCGCTCTGGCATCTACACTACGGGGATGCCGCTGTTCGCGTACGGCGGAATGTCGATCTCTGTATTTGATGTAGGGATAATACTCACGGTCGCGTCTGCCGCCAACCTGGTCAGTTCGTTCTTTTCAGGAAGAGTCACCCAGGCATACGGCATGCAAAAACCCCTGTTTGCTGCAATCCTCACGTCTGCAGTGCTCGTAGCGATCATTCCGCTATCAACAACGATGGCAGTCCTGCTTGCAATAATGACAGTGATAGGCGTCACTTCAGGATTCTTTGGCCAATCGATCGCATGGGCTGCAGAGCAGATAGAAGAGAAAGTAAAGAAGAGGAGTGAAAAGAGCGCGGGGCAGGTGCTCGACGTCAATTCGCACGTCACCCGCGGCATCGGGCTGAACAGATTGATAGGCGACTTGGGACTGGTGCTGGGCCCGCTGTTCATGGGATATTTCATATCGATTTTTACAAGCGGGGATCTCATGTGGTTCGTACCTTTCGGCGCAACCAGCGCAGTGCTTGCAGTCATTTCCTTCCTGGTCCTTGGAACCAAGGTCAAGTGCAACATCATCAGGCGCTAAAGTGCACCAGACCTCGTGGAGATTTTGAGAATGTACACCCATAAAGCGCATCTAGAGTTTCAAGGAGGCGCATGTTCGCGAAGCAAGCACAACATTTGGTTGTGGTTACTTTTGCGGACGAATTGGTCGCTAGTTCTTTGGATATTTCTTTTCCCACTCTTCCAGCAATCGTTGCGCGTTTGCCGGATCTAGTTTCTTTATTAGGAAGTCGATCTTTTCTTCTGCCCTATCCTGCCCTTCCTTGGACTGCGGAGACCCGACATACAGTAGAAGAGATAGGCCCGCCACTTGCCATATCAGCTGCAGGAATTCTGACTGCCAGTTCTCCATCGTGTCCCTCATTGTCACAACGAGATAGCCGCCAATTCCCGCAGGCTGGTGATGCTCTGCCTGCTCGTCTACATATGCAAACCACGCAAAGGTCCAATGTACGGTAAGAGATATGGCAAAGAATGCAAGGGTGACCCACAGGTAGCCCTTCTTGTTCTTGAACAGCATGGTTACTAACATCCTACCGATGCATTATGGCTTTGCCCTCAAGGTTCATACCAAAGAATAGATAGAGACTCTTCCGCCGGCTTTGTCGCGTGTCATTATGAAGTCACGAGGCCAAACCAGCGGATGTCAACGTGGCAAGGCTCAGACCACGGTGAGGCGCTTGGTGAAGATTCCAGCGCATATCAGCGACGCACATATACACCCATCACAATAATGCAGAAAAATTGGGAGTAAGAGGCACGACAGGTCTCGGCCGCTTCTCTTTCTCATGCCCAGCCCCCATCCGGCTTTATCTAATGGTACTACGATCCTTAACGCATATGTCGCATCCCGGCTATGCGAAGACATGTCTCGAGAATCCGAAGTCGTGGAACGGGGAGACATCTTTTTCTTTTACAGACCAAAAGTAGGGGCCGAAGAGGTCAGCGATATCGACGACATCCAGCGGTTCTACATGGTCACTGCTCCGGAGAACGCTGATCAATACAGGCTGTTCATATTGGGAAGAAAGCAGCTGCCAGAAATAGTCAAGGGCAAGTCAACGTCTGAAGAGAGAAACTGGGCCCTGTGCACCCTGACAACGAAAAATCCGGAAGACATCAGGAAAGAGCTCCTCGCGGCAGAATATGAAACTGAGACAAGAGGAAAGAGGAGGCTCGCCGCAGCTGCGCCTGCGGGGGAGGGCAAATATGCCATAGTAAAGCATGACAGCCACACAGAGCTTGCATACACGCTGGAGCTGCCAGAGATTCCAGGTCCCACTCAAAAAGAGTTTGAAATTAAAAAAGAGGCAAGATACATAGTTTCGGTCAAGAATCCGGATATTACTATTCCGGGGTTCAAAGCATTTGAGAAGAGAAGACCGAAATACAATTCAGAGATTCTGGAAAAATTTGGCAAGAGGCGGTGGATAAATGTTGAAGACCCACGGCTGCTAAATTATGAAAACGCCCAGGTCCTGCTGATAGGTGCAAGGGAAAAAGATGTGAGAGAGGAGCTTGGGATAGACCTAAACGAAGAGAAGGAAACTGCAGACTCGGCGGAGCTATTCAATGAATTGCGGATTAGGAAAGATCAAGTTCCGCTAAAGCCAATTCTAAAGGGCGAATTTCCGGCGAAAGGGGAGCGGCCCATGGCCGGAGAGGTGAAACATCTTGCACAAGAGGAGGCACCTGGAAGAGGCGGAAAGGCGGGTGGCAGGGCGGCCGCATCAAGGGCACCTTCTGCCGCAGCAGTTGCAAAGGTATTGTCAGGTGCGAAATTTCCAAAGCAGAAGCAAGACCTGATAGAACATGCAGAAAATAACAAGTCGAGGCTCGAGTCTGCAGAACAGGTCATTCAGGTAATCCGCGAGCTTCCTGATAGAGAATACAACAACATGGCAGATGTTGAGCGCGCACTTGGAGAGGTGAGATAGCGGCCATGCCGCAATTTACCTGTGAAATATGTGGCGATGGCTTTGAACAAAAGTCCAGGCTTGACAGACACATGGAGACTTCGCACCCAGAAAGGGCACCTTCTGCGGCCGACCTTGAGCGGGCATTGTCAGGCATACAGTACCCAAAGACGAAAGAAGAGCTTGTCAATTATGCTACAGGCAGGATTTCTGACGAACATCTGGCAGAAATGATCAGGTCCCTTCCGGACCGGCAATATCGAGATGCGGCAGATGTTGCAGTGGCGCTTGGAGAGGTCAAGCAAGATCGACGAATCAGGAGCGCGGGAGAGGTCGCCCAGACAGAATCACCGGGCACAATCGGCGGAAGAGCAGCGGCCACAAAGTCGGTGTCGGCCGCGGCGGTTGCCAAGGTCCTCTCAGGGGCGCACTTTCCCATGCGAAAGGATGAGCTGAAGAGATACGCTCAGAAGCAGATGACAACAGCTGGAGTTGCTGACCCCCAGAGCATCGCTGGCGTGCTGGATAGAATTCCCGACAGAGAATACCAGAATATGGCAGACCTAGAAAAATCGGTGGGGCAGGTATTATAGCGGCATGACCAGAGATAGGGCGGTCAATAATGCCGTCGCGGAGGAAGCAAGATGATAGCAACAATGGTGCCAAGATACTGCATCAACAATTGAAGCATCGGCTGAGCTTGGAACCCAGAAACGATCGAGTTAGAGCGAACCTCTACATGTAAATATCCTAGCTCGCAAGTATTGGCCGGCACCGGGAATTTGGACCGCTTGCTCTTTACCAAAATTTCCTGTCACCACATACAACAAATCAACTCCCCGGATCTCTCAATTTGCTACTTTGACCCCGTGTGGGGAAATCCTTCAATTCCGTCCATCACCATGGAATGACTGCTCTTGCTGCAGCAGGCGCAGCCGGCTTTCAGGCAATCCCTTGCAAGATCATGATTACATGTTTTGCAAGCGCAAATTGCTTCGGGTGATGCTTCGCAATTCATTTCTCATCATTATTTTCTATGAAATTTAAGCACTTGAGAATCATGATTGACTCCTGCAAGCTGATCAACTTTTCAGGGCACTTTATCCGTCAGATTTTGCTCTAGATTATTGAATGTGTAGTGACGATAAAAAGAACAGCCACAAGATATTGCTGCAGCAGCAGAAATCGGCAACATTGCTTGCCTGCAGCCCGCGCGCCCTTGCCAAAGGCAATTTTCTTTCAGTGCAAGGATCCGAGACGCACACGTGTGCGGCATGGAATGGGTGAGACCGTCAAGAAAGGAATTCGATCAGTCTTCCGCACTTGCTCCATGTTCGGATCTGGTCATCCCGTCAGGCGTCCATCCTCCACTGTACCGCTTTGCTCTCGCCCCAAACAATATTGCGGCAAGAAAGACAAACATTCCGGTTGCCACAGCATACATGAACATAGCGTCGGCCATTAAGTTATAACGGCGTATGTCGAACTTAAAGTTGTCTATAATCTGTGCAGGAGTCTTGATTATTACTTTGTTAATCCCCTTATGTGTAAATAGCACATTCTCAGCAATCTGGGATACCAATGTAACAACGATTGGAAACAATTGCCAAGTAAGCGAACTCTGATAGCTTTGTACCCTCAAAAAGTATTAAAATGATAATGAATCCTCATTTCAGAAATGAAGAACAATAGTAGCAAAACCAAGAAGAGAAACGTCATCAATCGAATTATTGTTGACAGCGGCGTTGGCTTCTTGGTCCACTGGAAATGCGACATCTGCAGCTCTCTTCACAAGTCTTTCAAGGAGCTGAGGTCGCACAAGAAGGAGATTCACGCATACTAGGTGGGTCTCCCCTCCCTTTTCGTACCTTACTTGTAGATAGCGTAAAGTATGGCAGATACATCTCGCCATGTTCGACATCACCCAATAATCTCTTATCCAGTGGCCAAGCTCTTTGATTTTGTATTATCATCATCATGGCCATCCTGTAGGAACTGGCTTTGCATTGATCCGAGCGCTTCCTTGTGGTTCTCGATTCCTTTCACAAAGGAATATGCATAGATAGTAAGATGTCCAGAACATTATCCAAGACTGACGGGACGTTTGTGGTGTCATGAAGTCGGACCAGCGTGCCGCCAGAGGAATGCACAGAAGGCCAAAGAAGCGAGTGTGAGTGCAGGTTGCATTAAATGAGTGAAATGCAGAAACATTCTGATGAAGGAGACAATCTCAGTCCGCATACTGGGTCCGTCTATGCATAAACAATTTGGTGGCTTTGCATGCCATGCTTATGTTATCAGAAACAAAGAAGGCCACCTGCTGCATGAAGCATGTGGACTTGCTGAGAGTCCAATCAACCACTTACCTTTAGCCAGTAGCAATGTTGCCACATATACCGCATTGGTAAGGGCATTAGAGTGGTTGATTGATAACGGTTACAAGAAAGACATCATAATTGTCAAGACTAGTTCAAAATCCCTAATTTCTCAACTGGACGAGATCTATCAAAGCCCACAGACATCAGGAAGCAGGAAGGAAAGCTACTTGCCAAAAAGCGTTATTCCGCTGTATCTAGAGACGTCAAGACTGATTTCAAGATTCTACAAGCTGTCTTTTGAGTTACTCAACAGACAGGGAAATGCAGACAGCGGTGCAACTGCTGATAATGACGATGAAACCAAAGAGATTGAAGAATTGCTTGTCCTGGCATATGTGGAAGCAGAGGAGAAGATTATGAAACAAGTCCGGATAGTGTCTGAACAGAAATCACCCTTTCTCACTGCGGCCCAGCTAATGAAGTACAGAGATGCTCAGACTTGATGATTCAGAGACTTGTACAAGAATCAGGGACACGAGCAAATTCTGACACAAGATTTCTCACGCTTGGCAAAGCCCAGAGTAAACCTTCCGTACGGTGGTGCCATGCGAAGGTATGCATTTTGAACTTGGCAAAATGCAAAGTAGCTTGAAACTACAGACTATCTATGTATCTTCGGCATGTTCATCCTCTATCACTTTAGCGAGCTCTGGCGAGTCTCTTGGCAGGTATAATATTATGCCAGTCCAGCTCTTGCTTTCTTCAGAGGTTAGTCCTACATTTTCCGCAGCCGGTGCGGACTCTTGCGCCTTTGTGTGCTCTCTCCCTATACTGGAAATGTCAGACCACCACCATATTCTGTAGGCCACCAAGCCAGCGAGTCGTAGCTAAATTTGTTTGAGGATACGTGCCTGCAATCATGTTATGAAACATGGAATTATGACGCACCATTCCTGTCCATGTCAGGAACTTGTTAAAAGAGACCTGTGCGGAATAGACCATGGAGATTAAGAATGAGATAACGGCTGTGCCCGTGGCAACATGATATCCCAGCGTGACCGAGTGTCTCTGCAGCCTCCAAAGTTTGTCCTTCTTTTGACTTCCTGTCATGCTTGCTATGCCACCGTTGTTTCAGTTGATGCTGCCGAGGTTGTAGCCTTACCCCTTCCATTTACTCCGCTTACAACTAGCCTAATGCCGTAGAACAAGAGTCCAATTCCAATTAAGATGCCGGCAAGCTCTACTCCAAATACTGGAAACGCCATTGTTGCAACAGACAGGGCAATAGCTAGCACGCCTGCTGCTATGCTCAAGGCTCTTGAGCTCTTGTCAGCGACATAGTATGCCTCTCTTCCATTTGCAACGTAGTATACCCTCCTCTTTTTTGACCAGATACCGGCTATTATGCTCGATATGCCGCCAAACAGCAGGGCAAATGCTGACAGCCATACGACGAAAATGGCAGTAGCTACCGGGAATGCCATGACAAGACTCGCGAGAATTATTACCAATACCCCAAGACCGATATGCGCAAGCCGCGATTCCTTGTACAGGAATATCCCCGTTACAACCTGCTCTATGCCAAATAACAACAAGATTATTGCCGCGGCATAAAATACTGCCACGGCTGTGATAATAGGATAGATTATTGCGGAAATTGATAGCCCGATTGCCAAGGCACCTATGCCAATCTGTAGAGCCCTTATCCAGGAAGGAGATTTTACTTCTCCAGCTCTTAGCGAGGTCACAAAGCGTTGTACAGGAAATCGAACTTAAAGATTCGAAAGCATACTTAGCATCACATGTTTCAGTTTATCAGAATAATGGAATATTATGAAACCAACAAACGAAAGGGCATTTCAAGATGAATCAAGAGTTCTTTCAGATCAAAGAATCCGTTGTAATCGGCTATCAAACGCGAGCCAGAGTTTCTTGAACATCATACCTGCACACATGTGTTGAAAATTCGGTCACCGACATGGATACACTTCCCAGTCGGAAATACCATAAGAGATTATGAGAGGAATCAACAATATTCAAGAACACGCAGATATTGGATAGAGCATAGCTGGGACCTGTAGCAGACGTGACAGGAGATAAGATATCTGCAGGTGGCATAGATGGACCAAAGGAGAGGTCAGTAATGGCATTATCAAGGCGTTCGTGGGAGGCAATTCTGCCATATTGCAAATCATGCCAGAGTGGTTGCGATGTCCCTGGTGACTGAAGTAACTTTTAGCATCTATTGCAGTTGCTTTTTTCCGTAACAAGAAGACTTTAAAATATTATACAATGCTTAACTTTGGTTTCTTATCATTGGTTGCATGACTAGAACAAAATCTATTCTTACCGCATTGATAGCAGGGGCACTGGTCTTGACAGTCGTTGGATCCGCCACTGCCTCCTTTGCCCAAGTGGCGAACCAAACACAAACCCAGGGCCCGACAAGACAGATGAACGCAACGGCACAAACGACAGATGGAAATGCTACCACCACAACTTCAAGTAACAACACGCTGTCTGGTGTAATAGCGAGTCTTCAGGCTGACCAAGCTGCCGCACCCACGTGGATAACTGCTGGACACTGGACGCTTCAGTCAGACGGTGACTTGTTTGACAACAGCACACAGGCAAACGTTACCGATTTCCGCGCAACTGTTCAGATGGTACTTGTGACAAATGGCACCGCAACGCACGAACATGAAATTTCCAACTTTACACAAACAGATGTCACACACAGTGGACAGAACGCTACCACAATCAATGGCACATTTTCTCTGACTCTGCAGGGCGAGCCTCATGATAATGTTCATGGATTCATTACACTGCAAAATAGCAAAATAGAGATCTGGGTAAACCCAGTTCAGAGCGACAATCACTTTGGCATCACCCCGATGTATGGCATAATTCTGGGCCCAGGCCAGAAGACTATGGAGCACGGCGGGATGATGCACCAGAACATGACAGGAACAGCCATGTCTAGCGGCCAGAACATGACTGCAGGGCCGCAATAGGTTTCGTCCACCTCTTGTTCCTGCGGGGCTAGGTCAAACCCCTCTTCCTTTTTCTTGAATCTTCATCATCTTTTCCTTATCACGACTGCGCTTGCAGCACGTCTACAGATTTCCTGATGCCCTAAAAGCAATTCACATTTCTTTCACCAGCACATCATCTACCAGTTATTTGTTGAGAACTGGCTAATTGCAATCCCTGTCACGTAGGTCGCATGCTGCCAGATGTACCATTGGTGCTGTTTTCACTCGCAATTGATGTACCTGATTCAGAGAGGTTTCGCAAGGAGGGAGGAATTTCAAGTTGCTCTGGACTCAGCTGTGGCGCTGGTGGGAGACCATACCTCTCGCGCAGCTCTGCCTGTTGTCTCTGCATCACGTTCGTGGAGAAGCTTGGTCCTTGGTAGCCTATCGTTGCCCAAGTGATGATTACGGCAGCCAGAGATATTCCAACTACTAGGATACTCAGGGCGACTCCTTTCATGTGGGGCGAAATGCCGTACCCAGAACCCTCGTGATCTGGATGCCTCTTTGACATGGATGCAAATAGCCACCATTCAATGAATACTTGAAGGAAGAATAATGTGAAATGAGTGTTCCTTTTCTAACTGTGTGTTCGCAATGTAAGAACTTGCTTTATTGGACGGCGAAGAAAGCACATGGTGTCCAATTTGACAGGCAGACTCGGCAACACAGGGAAATTTGGCGAGCTTGTTCGAGCAGAGTTGTCAAGACTTGTAGACCAATCATATATATCCAAAGCTAATTGCTGCCTAACCCCAGCTTGGCGGAGAAATATCATGACAACAGGTGTAATTGCAGCAGATGCCAACGCAGCAGGCGATCCAAGAAGATAGGGATTGGAGCGGGCGTAGGCGCAGCCGCAATCATTGCAGTTATTGTTCTTTATCCATCATTTTCCAGTTCCATTACCGATCAGCTTGGATTGGATAATGCGATTAGTGCGGATAATGAGCCAACACCCGGTCTCTTGCAGCCTACAACACAGCAATCATCAGACAGTGCAGAAGAGGCAGATGAAATTAGACCGTCTGCCCCTGAACTCTCGCAGCCTACAACTCAGCAATCATCAGACAGTGCAGAAAACGTTGAGGAAGATAACAAACCACTAACGAATATTATTCCGCTCATCACGAACATTATCAACCAAGAAAAGCCATCACTTGATGAACTTCGCAAGTATGCGCTAGAGAAGATCAATGAAGACAGGGGAAAGTTTGGACTGCCACCTGTTGAGCTAAGCAATAATGATGCAGCTCAAGTTCATGCAGAAGATGTTTTGAAAACAAGACAGATATCGCACTGGATGACAAACGGCGAAAAGCCCTACATGACCTACTCTAGACTTGGAGGCACTGGTCACATGGGCCAAAATGTGGGTGCTTCTGGCGATATGTCATACTATGAAGATTGCACTTCTGGATTTTACAGGTGTGATAGAATAGATCCCTTTGGAGAGATAGATGCTATTGAGTATGGAATGATGTACGATGATGCCGATTCTGATTGGGGACATCGAGACAATATTCTTCACCCACGCCACACACATGTGAGTATTGGCATTGCCTATGATGATTATACGTTTGTGATTGTTCAGAATTTTGAAGACAACTACATAAGATTCATTTCGCCAATAACCCGGGATGGCGAGAACATTCAGCTCACCGGCTTTCTTCCTCCGGACACCGAACTTTACGGAATAAACATATTCTATGATGAATACCCGACGGAATCGGTCTATGAGCGCTACAGGAACCAAGGCTATTACTCATTGGGCGAAGTAATAGCTGGTGTTGCTCCGCCGGGATGGCATTATCAAGAGATAGAAAACATTCCCGTCTCGAACTGGCATGAAAGCTCCGGCTTTATCGATATCCGCTTTAGCATTGAATCAATTGCAGACAGAGAAGGCGTCTACACCATCGTAACATGGCTGAATGACAAGTCAGATGTTCCTTTCGCAGTAACCAGCTATTCCGTATTTGTAAATTAGCTATTGTAAGCCGGCAAAAGCCTTAACCATCAACCATGTGAGCCGTACAAAAATAAGAAAAGAAAAAAGTTACTTGTTCATGCGGAGGACGTCAACCTGGCCACTGTGCAGCCAGTCCTTGAGCTCTTCGTGAGTTGGCTTTAGGTCGTGCTTGCCAGCCAGGTGCAGGTGCAGGAGCACATAGTTTATCTGGTTGAGCAGTGGCTTGTTAGCCTCGTCACCTTTTCGAGCCTTTGACTTTAGATCCTCAGGAACGGTTTTCCACCAGTCTTCAAATTTTCTGACCATATGTTAAGTCCCTTTCCATAAAAGGGAAGCCGCCATCACTTAATGTTTTCGCCGGCTCGATTGCGAACAGATTCATTATTTGCCAGAATTGGATTTTTTCCGGCTCTAGATAACCAGAACGAGCTTAACTTGACACGGGATCGCATGTTCGAAATTCGCTAGTGCTTGCTAATTCCGCTAACAGGATCGCTTGGACGCACAATGGTTATCACGTCTATGAAATAAGAGAAAATTTTCAGAGGGTTGCAGACTCGACATCTGTCACTCATGAGCCTTTGGCTACCTTATCCTTCGCAAAGTTATGAATGCGACCACTCCGGCCACTGCAGCTCCAATGCCAATCATGTACATCGAGCTATTGATAGCATTCTGTTGATCTTGCATGATTCTTTGTTCTTCATCTGAAATTACGGGCACGTGGATGCGTTGTCTGGCCAGTATTGCAGCATCGCTGCAGACTGATAGCTCGATACCAAGTTTTCTGCAATCTTCTATCTGGGACGGCGACAATGGAGAACCATAGGCATCTGGTGCATCCCCGATCAAATTGTAATAGCGCCAGACGTTATAGTTGGTAAAGTTGTTTGGAGAACTGCGCGTTTCCACCCATTCTCTCAGCGTGCCCTTCATGATTGCCGCATCCATTTCTGCCTTCTTTGCTTCCATCCAGTCTTTGCCTTTGTATTCGTAATATTGCTGCCAAACTTGCAGTAGATATTCTCTTGAATAGGGAGGAGTGTCAAGGCAAGGATTGTCCGGCCAGTCCTCGTCTTGAAC
>JBIQJB010000035.1:0-17985 GCA_044507735.1 Nitrosopumilales archaeon | reverse complement strand
TGATCCATAGGGTGTTCGAGCATCGCTTGTTTATTCCAGATCATGCAGCAAAGCATGGCATTGCCCACTGTTTATATCAGGCGCAGAATGATGGACAAAAAGATGAAGGCCGTATTTGTAAAAGCACGAGATGCTGTGTCAGTCGATGATGTCAAGTCACCTGATATTACGAACGCTGGTGACGTGATAGTCAAGATGCGCGCCTGCGGTCTGTGCGGTTCGGATCTTGAAAAGATCTATGGCGAGTATGGCATGACGTCTGGCAGACTTGGACACGAGCCGGCAGGAGAGGTTGTAGCTGTGGGTGGCGGAGTAAAGGGCTTTTCACCAGGTGACCGCGTTTTCATTCATCATCATGTTGCATGCTATTCGTGTCATTACTGCAAGCACGGCGATCATACGATGTGCCCTCACTATCAGACGAGCAACATAAGCCCCTGTGGGTTGGCAGAACAGTTTCTGGTCCCAGAGTGGAACGTGTCAAGGGGCGGCCTGATAAAGCTGCCAGATGGTGTTAGCTATGACGAAGCATCGCTTATAGAGCCTTTCGCGTGCTGCATCAGGGCATGGAACAAGTGCAACTTCCAGCCCGGGGATGATATTGCGGTGCTTGGTGCTGGCCCGGCAGGATTGATGCATGTGCTGCTAGCAAAAGCCTATGGCGCGCGTAAGGTGTTTGTCTTCGACATCAACGACTTTCGCCTGAACTTTGCCGGTAGATACGGAGTCGAAGCGTTCAATTCTGCTGCTCCGAATCTTGCTGACAGGATCAAGTCAGCTACTGATGGCAGGGGAGTTGACATTTGCGTTGTAGCAACTGGCAGTATGAAAGCGCTCTTGCAATCGTTTGAGATGACAAGGAAGGGAGGCGACATAATGCTCTTTGGAGTGCCGCCAAAAGGATCACAGATGTCTTACGACATGAGCAAACTGTACTCGAACGAACACTCGATAATACCAAGCTATGCTGCTTCGGAAATAGAGACGAACGAGGCGCTAAAACTGATATCAGAGAAAAAGGTCGATATTGCGTCGCTTATCACACACAGATTCGACATCAAGGATGCTCCAGAGGCAGTCAAGTGCGCGCATGTGGCCAAAGATGCGATGAAAGTCATCGTGACTTCTGGCTAGGTGCTTCTTGGTATTTTTGCGATAATTGGATGGCAGTAGACCAAGAGGTCAATCGAAATTCGAATTACTATCTATCCTGTGTAACTGCACAACGGTCGCAAGCTTTTCAGCAATGTGATGTCCCAGCTGACCTGGGCCCCTTCTTCCTTCATGTGTAGCAAGTAAATCATGCTGCTGATGGCAAAGGGGCCGGCGGCGCCCCTGCTGTTGCCGACTGCGCTCTGAACAAGATATACTGTCTTAATTGCAGTTATCATAGGATTTGGATCTGTCTATGATTTTCACCTACAACAAAGTTCCTGCCACTGCTATCTGTCGCACCGGTGTATCTCATGTTTCTGTTATCTGATGTCGATATAGCGAACAACCAATAGAAATTATTCGCACTCTTGACCATCTTTGAAAAACAAGAAGATATTCTGATAGCTAGAATTCAAGTGACCCAACAGAGGAACTCGAACATGAGTTTACAAAAGGTACGATCTTGCAGATACCTATTGTTATTCCGTCTTGTTCCCAGCAAGAGACGGAGAAACGGACTCATCCTGTGAAGGCGCAGAATTTGTTGCGGCTGCGATTTCAAACTATTGCACGGTGCCTGCATTGAGTCTATAGAAGAATCTCACGTATAATGTCTCCTTGAATAATTAATAACGTCAAATATGTCCGGATGGTGATCGCGCGGTGGACTTGCACTTTGGGCGCATGTTGACGGGAACAGACGCCATTGTCATTCCGATAGTCATTGTGGCAGTAGTGTCCACGGCCGTCGCCTCGTACTCTTATTCAAGCTACGTGGCTGACGCAGTGGAACGGAACGCGATTGAAGAGGTACACGAAAATTCCCGGATAGCCGCACACGATCTTTCGGAGATACTAAGGGTCAGGATGGAGTCAGTGATGGCTAACCTTAAGATCATAGCAAACTCTTCATCTGTCCATGCCCAAGAAGTGTCCCGCGCACAATTTACCATGGCAGCTGCCCAAGAATCTACAAAGGATATAACAGATAGTTACTTGTGGCTTGATCGTGAAGGCAAGCTGCTCTGGTCAAGTTCTTTTACAAACAGAACTTTGTATCAGCATTTTGCGGGAACAGATAGGACAGACAGACCATATTTTCAGGTTCCAAAGCAGACACTTCAACCCTACATCACGAGCGTGATCAGCTCGCTAGATGGTAGCCCGCGGTTTTTCATTTCGTATCCTGTATTAAGCGGCAATGGTGAATTTGAAGGCGCAATTGTCGCATCTGTCCAGCCGATCAATGTCGGCCGGTTCCTCCAGTCTAAGATATCTTCTGATTTCCAGAGCACTACGGGTCTTGTAGATCGCACCGGTACAATACACTATGCCTCAAACGAGTCACAGATCGGGATGAATGTCTTCACAGAAGAATATCGCTCGCAGCTCCCGCAAGACATAAGCGGGCAGATTATCGATTTCTTGAGGCGCTCCTTGCAAGGGCAGGATGGCTTCGAGGACATCAGCACCGGAGGTGCTAGCATGACGCTTGCATATCAAAGCGTGCAAATAGATGGCATAGACTTTGCAATGCTTTACATCCTGTCAGTCCATACCTTTGACGAAGAAATAACCCCAATCATAGACAGCCAGAGGACACTCAATACCATATTTATCGTTGCAGTAGGCGCAATAGCCGGAGCAGTAGTCCTCATGACGGTGTCTTCAAATAAGAGGCTCGCAAGACTTGTGGAGGAAAAGACCGGTGAGCTGAGGCAAACAAACGAGTCCCTTATAGAATCTAACATAAAGCTCGAAAGGGCAAATGAACAGCTCGACGAACACGACAGGATGCAACGCGATTTTATCAACATCGCGGCTCACGAGCTGCGCACGCCAGTACAGCCACTGCTCGGGATAGCAGAGCTGTTGAAGGACAGGTCAGAATCCGAGAAGGCTGAAGGGGTGCTAATGTCAAGAGAAGAAGTCAAGATGCTTGAACGCAATGCAAAGAGGCTCGAAAAATTGACGCAAAACATCCTGGATGTAACGAGGATAGAGAGCAACAAACTTGTCCTAAATAAAGAAAGATTTGACATGAATGAAAAGATCCTGAACACGGTCAGGGACATGAAGACAGGGCTTGCTAAAGGCGTAACCATCAACTTTCTTCCGGGGCCGCCGCTCTTTGTGGAGGCCGATATGACAAGGATTTACGAAGTGCTCGCCAACCTAATCGGAAACGCGATCAAGTTCACAAAGGAGGGTGCGATAGATATTACTCTCACTCGGGAAGGGGATTTCGCCAAGGTTGTAATCATGGATACGGGCAAGGGCATTGACCCAGAGATAATGCCAAAACTGTTTACCAGGTTTGTCTCAAAGTCGGAGTCGGGCACAGGTCTGGGCCTCTACGTCTCAAAGAACGTGATCGAGGCGCATGGCGGCAAGATGTGGGGAGAGAACAATCCTTGTGGGGTTGGAGCCAGGTTCACGTTTACGCTTCCCGCGACGAACTAGGAACGGCCCAGTTCATCACTCGTGTTGTCTTTCGGTTCCTACAATACTATCTGACAAGGGAAAAACAGGATGCGAGCGCAAGATCGGTCTTGAAACAAGCAGGTGCCGTAGAAACTATAAATAATTAGAGAGGCCCTTAGACTCCGATAGTTTATGGACTGGGGAATGAAAAACAGGCTATCTCGAATAATTCGCCCCGAAGACGGCCGCTGCCTTATGCTCGCAGTTGACCATGGCTACTTTTTGGGTCCGACAGAACGGCTCGAAGTCCCGAGAAAGACAATAGCGCCGCTTCTGCCCTATGCAGACTCTCTGATGCTTACAAGAGGCGTGTTGAGGACATCGGTTGAACCTACAACTGACGTGCCCATAGTGCTTCGAGTCTCTGGTGGTACGAGCATCATTGGAGAGGATCTTTCCAAGGAAACTATCACCGTTTCTATTGAAGAAGCAATAAGGCTAAACGCAGCGTGCCTTGCGCTCTCAATTTTTGTTGGAAGCAAGTATGAACACCAAACGCTTGCAAACCTGGCCAAGCTCGTGGACGAAGGAGAAAAGTACGGAATTCCTGTTCTGGCAGTCACTGCGGTCGGAAAAGAAATGGGCCGCGATGCCCGTTACTTGGGTCTTGCATGCAGGGTTGCTGCAGAACAAGGCGCTCACATTGTAAAGACGTACTATTGCGAAAACTTTGAACAGGTAGCTGAGGGCTGTCCCGTCCCGCTAATAATCGCAGGCGGCAAGAAGCTACCTGAGCCCGATGCACTAAAGCTTGCATACGACTCGATCACACACGGTGCAGTAGGCGTTGACATGGGGAGGAACATCTGGCAGTCCGACTACCCTGTGGCCATGATAAAGGCCATACGCGCGATTGTCCACAAGAATGCTGATCACAAGGAAGCGTACGGCATTTTCCTGAAAGAGAAGGAGAAAGAGCCTGAGCACAAAGAATCAAAGGTTCTAAAGGCAGTAAGCCAATCCGGATCGTTCGACTAGACCACAAGTTTTGACAGGTGTTGGTGGATTATTTTCCACCGACCGTTTTTGTCCTTTTTCAGGACGACAGTCGCCCTTGATCTGTTGTTGATTGCTGTTCCGCGAAAGCTATAGTCGTCTACAATCATGCCCGTTATCTGCAAAACAAATGTCGCAATCGCAGCGTCTCCCATTATCTCTGTCTTCATGTCTTCGATCTTGAAGTCGTAGTCGGACAAGCTCGCAAACTGAAGCTGCTCAAGCATTAGGGCGCGCTCAAAGTCCCGCCGGTCGTACGGGGGCGAATCGCCGAACTTGGTAAAACCTGGATCCAGAAACTCTTCTATCTTTTCAATCTCTTTAGTCTTAGCGAGTTGAAAATAGTCGTAAATCAGGTCACGTACCTTAGCAGAATCAGTAGTTGAAGCAACCAATCTGATGTTCTGTCTGAGCACACAGTCTAATAAACTGACTTTAACCTTCTCAGGTTATGGATAGTATGTGTGCTGCTTTCGGCCCAGTGCAGTAAAGTCACCCGCTGATGTTGTATAGGATAACAAGCCCTAGTGGCCAGCCCCGGTTGGGTGACCGGCTTTTGGGCAGGCGTTCTGTTTCTCACCACTGCTGGAGTTTGCGTGAGCAGTGGCGCACAATTCTAAGGATGGTATCGCTTGCACGAGTTTTTCCTCATTTTTCGCAATCTCGATTTGTGACTAAAAACCAGTTATTATCAACAAACAGATAATCATCCATACGAATGCCAAGCTAGCTGGTCAACGAAAGTTGGAAATGCATTGCAATTATTGCATAAATGGTGCGGCTTTCGGCGTTTGTGACCTTCAGAGATACCGGATTATCTGCCTTAATGGACGTTAACTTTATAAATTATATTAGTGCAATTCATCAAAAATGCCTAGGGCTGACAGGGAACACAAGGTTCATGTTCTGGTTCTACTGAGACTTGCCTAGAGCAAACCCTGTCTAGCAGGCGAGCAGGCGTTTGCAGAGAGAAATTTGGTGAAAAATAAAATTGGTTGAAATGACTGGCGCAAAGGCCTTGATACAGGCCCTCGAGAAGGAAGGGACAGATGTAGTCTTTGGACTTCCTGGAGGAGCGAATCTTCCGATATATGATGCTCTTGTAGATGCAAACTTGAGACACGTGCTTGTCAGACATGAGCAATCTGCAGCCCACATGGCTGACGGGTATGCAAGGATAAAGAGAAGGGCCGGCGTTTGTTTTGCGACCTCGGGCCCCGGAGCAACTAATCTGATTACAGGCATCGCTACCGCATATGCAGACTCGTCACCGATTGTGGCCGTTACTGGCCAAGTGCCGCTCAACATGATAGGGAAAGATGCATTCCAAGAGACAGATATCATCGGAGTTGCCAATCCGTGCACAAAATATGCATTCCAACCAAGAATGGCAAATGAGATCCCCGAGATGGTCAAGAAAGCATTCTACATAGCTGAGAGCGGGAGACCCGGGCCTGTGCTGGTAGACATTCCGAAGGACGTGCAACAGGCCACCGCAGACATGAAGTTCCCCGACCTCATCAAGGTGCGAGGATACAACCCTGTTGTAGATGCCGACCTTCGCGAGATGAGCAAGGCTGTTGAAATTCTTGTAAAGGCCGAGAGGCCGATAATAATGGCTGGCGGAGGTGTGATTCTCTCTGGCGCATTCTCGGAACTTCAGGCGTTGGCCGAGCTGCTTATGATACCTGTGGTTACTACTTTCAAGGGCAAGGGTGCATTCCCGGAGAATCATCCACTTGCAATGGGCCCGATAGGCATGCATGGACATGCGGAGGCCAACAAGATAATTGTTGAGGCAGACTGCATTGTGGCGGTCGGCGCAAGGTTCTCCGACAGGTCTGTAGGACGATTCGATGAATTTGGCAAGGGCATGAGCATAATCCACATGGATATCGACCCTGCCGAAATCGGGAAGAACAAATCCGTGGATGTGGCTCTTGTAGGCGACGTCAAGTCATCGCTCCGCACGCTCGTCAAGATGCTCTCAAAGAAAATAGCCAAGAGGTCGCCGGACAACCCTTGGCTCAAGCGCAGGAGGGAGCTAATACAGTATTACTCTGAGACTCTCAAGGACTATCCAAGAGAGATCACGGCCAAGAAGTCGCTGAAAAAGTTGCGTGAATTGTTGCCTGCAAAAGGTATTGTGACCACAGAAGTAGGTCAATGCCAGATGTGGGCCTCGCTTCACTTTGACGTAATTTCGCCAGGCACCTTCTTTAGTTCGACAGGGCTTGGCACGATGGGCTTTGGCTTCCCTGCGTCGATAGGAGCAAAGGCTGCTGCTCCGGATGTACCGGTTGTGGACATTGCCGGCGACGGCTCGTTCAACATGACCGAGAACTCTCTTGCAGTGTCCGTGCTTGAAAAGTTGCCTGTTATTGTATTTCTTATGAACAACTACATGCTTGGCATGGTGGCGCAATGGCAGCGCACATTCTACAACAGGCGCTATAGCGGAGTACACCAACACAACTGTCCTGACTATGTCAAGATTGCAGAAGCGTATGGCGCGCAGGGCATAAGGGTGGGATCGATGCAGGAGCTCGAAAAGGCGATCAAGACGGCGATAAAGAGTGACGTCGCCACCGTGATAGATATCCCTATAGATCCTGACGAAGACGTATATCCATTCGTAGCCCCCGGTAGCGGCCTCAAGGATATGATAACAGGAGCGTAATTGATTTGGTGAGTAGTACCGCTACAGCAACATCAACAAATACTGATAATCCAAAAGGGTCCTGGCACATTGTGACTGCTCTTGTGGAAAACAAACCTGGTGTTCTCTTCAGGGTGACTAACCTTTTCCGCGCTCGCAATTTCAACATCGAAAGCATAACTGTGGGTTCGACTGAGCAGAAGGATCTTTCAAGGATGACGATCACAACCAATAGTGATGAGCGTACGCTTGACCAGTTGGTAAAACAGTTGCGGAAGCTGATAGATGTCGTAGAAGTAAAGGTTCTCGATACTAGCAAGACAGTCTACAGAGAGCTTGCGCTGATAAAGATGAAAGCTGTCGACCCTACTACGAGGAGTGAGATAATTAACTATGCTACCATCTTTAGGGGCAGCATACTTGACATCGGCAAGGAAACGATAACCGTAGAGATAACCGGGACCCCAGACAAGATAGATGCGTTTAAGAATCTGGTAGAACATTATGGTATTGCGCAGATTTCAAGGACAGGCGTATCTGCGCTTCCAAGAGGGGTTGAGCCATAATGAACAACCGCAATAATAACGACAAGGTGAGGATATTTGACACCACTCTCCGGGACGGTGAGCAGACACCTGGTGTGACTGTTGCACCTGAACAAAAGGTCCAAATTGCAATAAAGCTAGATGAGCTTGGAGTCGACGCTATAGAGGCCGGCTTTCCAATAGTTTCACAAGGGGAAATGCAGGCAGTTAGGACGATAGCAAAACAGGGATTGAAGGCGGAGATCTGTGGCCTGGCACGTGCAGCCGAAACCGACATTGACGCTGCGATAAAGTGCGATTTGGGTTATGTCCACACATTCATCGCCACGTCAGACATACACATGAAGTACAAGCTCAAGATGGAGCCACAGCAGGTGTTGGAGAGGGCAGTCAGAGCAGTTGAATACGCGAAAAAGCACGGCATGCAAGTAGAGTTCTCTGCTGAAGACGCAACGAGGTCTGACCGGCAGTTTTTGCTAAAGGTGTTCAAGGCAGTCACAGAGGCTGGCGCCGATAGGATAGACATACCCGATACAGTCGGCTACAGGACACCGGAATATATGGCTGAGATTGTGAGGGATGTCAAGAGCGTGACTCACCTTCCGATAAGCATGCACTGCCATAATGACTTTGGGCTTGCCGTCGCCAATGCGATCGCGGGTATAAATGCTGGAGCGGCATGCGCACATGTAACAATAAATGGGCTCGGAGAGCGGGCAGGCAACGCGTCGCTTGAAGAGTTTGTGATGGCACTAGAGATCCTCTACAACAAAAAGCATAACATTAACACCAAGCTTATCTATGAGACTTCGAGGTTCGTGTCAAACACGATGGGAATCATTGTCCAGCCGAACAAGGCCATTATAGGAGAAAATGCATTTGGCCACGAGTCTGGTATCCATACCCACGGAGTCATCAACAACCCACTTACATACGAGCCGATACCGCCAGAGCTTGTTGGCAGGAAAAGATGGCTTCAGGCAGGCAAGCACGCCGGCGCTCACGGCATAAGGGCAATGCTAGAGGACTTTGGAATCAAACCAACAGACGAGCAGCTAAGACAGATAGTAGATAAGCAAAAGAACATCGCCGACAAAGGCAAGTCAATAACGACTTCGGAGTTACTAGCAATTGCCGGCGAGATAATGGGCAACAGCAAGTTTGAGGAAAAGTTCAAGCTCTATGACTTCAACATCTTTACAGGTATGAACGCGATACCCACGGCAGTCATCAGGCTCAATGCTAACGGCAAGGACCTCATAGCCGCTGAAACAGGAGTTGGACCTGTGGATGCAGCACTCAAGGCGATACAAAAAATAGCTGGCGAAATGGCCAACATCAAGATAAGGGACTTTATGCTCGATTCTATCGCAGGCGGCTCTGATGCTCTGGCTGTCGTTACCATCAAGGTGGAGGACAAGGACGGGAACATCGTCTCTGCGACGAAATCTGGGGAAGACATCGTCGTCGCGTCCGTGCAGGCAATGATGGACGCCATAAACAAGGTGCTGCTAAGACAGACTCTATATTCTAAGAGCTAGAAAGACAGACAGATGATGATCTGATTGGCAAGATACAATATTTCCCTAATTAGGGGCGATGGGATCGGTCCGGAGCAGATTTCTGCAGCAAAGAAAATCCTTGAAACAATCAGTGACAGGTCTTCTACGAAATTTGATATAAGCGAAGTGGACGCTGGGGATGGTGCACTGGCCAAGCACGGCAAGGCGCTGCCTGAATGGACTGTCGACACGATAAAGAAGTCACAGGCATGCTTGAAGGGACCGGTAGGCGAAAGCGCCGCCGACGTCATAATCGTGCTCCGGAGGATGTTTGACCTCTACGCAAATGTTCGGCCCGCCAAGTCATACCCAAACATCCCTTGCCTATCTGATAATGTTGACCTTGTTACCGTCAGAGAGAATACAGAAGACGTTTACTTGGGCTGGGAGTTTAACGCAGATGAAAGTACTGTTGTGGCTCTCAGAGTGACGTCAGAACGAGCTAGCCGCAGGATAGCGGAATACGCTTTCAAGACTGCGATGCTCCGCAATGACAAGCGCAAGGTGGTCGCAGTGCACAAGAGAAATGTGCTCCGCAAAGGAGACGGGCTCTTTGCCGCCACGTGCAAGGATGTTGCTAAGAAATACCCCGAGATACAATACAGCGAGCTCTATGTGGATGCGTGTTCAATGAACTTGATCCGCAACCCCGAAGAGTTCGATGTTATCGTCACGACCAACCTCTTTGGCGACATCCTATCAGACGAGGCGGCTCAAGTAGTTGGCGGCCTTGGCATGGGGCCTGCAGCCAACATTGGCGAACAATTCGCACTCTTCGAGCCCGTTCACGGTGCAGCATTTGACATCGCAGGCAAGAATGCTGCAAACCCATCTTCAATAATGCTGTCAGCAAAGATGATGTTGGAGTGGTTGGGTGACAAGCACGGCGATAAGAACGCGATAACGGAAGGAAAGCGCATCGAGGACGCCATCGTCGATGTACTGAGAAAAGGGAAAAAGACAAAGGATATTGGCGGCAGTCTGTCAACTACGGAATTCACAGAGCTCGTAGCAAGAGCGTTGTACTAGACTTTGTTTTTCCTCTGCAGAGAACACGAATTGTACCTCAGCTTCTATCTGAGTTATTGTGCAATGCCGACGATGGCTTGTTCCTTTACTAGCCTGGTCTGGAGGGGAATTTCAACGCGGTTGTCTCTGCGCTTCAATTTTACATATACTTCGCTTTCAAGATGGAGCTTGTTCTTGAACCACACAGAAAGAAATCACAATCATGGGAATAGAGTGGCACCGCCGTTTTGGAGCTAGCCTGCGCCCTATAGCCTTCGGACAACTAAAACTCTATAGTGGTAGATCAGTGTCACCTGTCGATGACAGCATAGTCCTAGTGCGGTTGGATTATTGTCCTTAAATCGCGAGATACGTGTTGTTGATATGTTAATTCCGTCATTCCTCTTTTTCGTCTGCGGGGATCATCAGTTCTGCTCAATGCTACGCTGGGCAGTGATGGTCTATAAAGGCACTTTCAAATCAAAGACCTGTCATGGCAACCGCATTTTTCCGGATCAGCCGATCGGTGCTCATTTGATTCGAAGCCGTGCATGGATGCTTTGTTGAAATACGGTCTCACTGTTGACATTCTGTCACCGTGAGGTCATATCCTATCGCCGCCCGGGCTATTTGCAGATATTGAGCTCGTTTTCCAAGGGCCACCAAGAGATGCTTCAGAGGGGCTGGGTGATGACAATAAATGCCGCCAGGTCCTACGCCTCGTTCATAGCGACATTGCCAGTCACTCTGGCTGTGCGATTGGATGGTTGGTGAGGTCTATTCTTGATTGCCTGGTTGCTGCCGATACACGCCAAGAGCGAACAAAATCACATGTCGCCATCGAGGCAGAAAGAGCTAATGGCAGGCTAGAATACTATAACATTCTCCGATGGCAACGCGATCCAAAAACGGCCGTGGTTGACCGTTTGCTTAAGGAATCATCCAAACGGCACTATGAGTATCCTCTAGGTGCCTTCCTCTGCCATGCGACGAACAAGAACACAAATGGTATCGTCATAGCCGCAGTGGCTATGAGCACAGGTTGGAATGCGGTCGGGTTAATCTCAAGGCCCGCAAGGTGCATAAAAGGTATTGGAAATACAGTGAATAGCCAGTAGGCGACTATTATCGCAAATAGGTAATAGTTGCGTCTCATCAGTTGAGCAAAGCTTAGTTTGTTTATTTTTCTCCTGTCGCAGGTCAGGCACTTTGTCGTCGAGCCCGACACTTCGACTGGGACGACGCATGATGTGCAGACTTTGCTTTCACAGTAGTAGCACTTACGCTCGGCAAATCTGGAACCACAGATCGCGCAACGATGTCGTGTCTGCAAGGCGTGTGTTTCATAGGTACGCCAACAATATTACTCTATCCCGGATGGGCCTTCTGCAAGTAGTAGTCAGTCTAGTTAAAAAGCACTGAAAAAAGCAAGCAACGTTGTTGGCCCCTGGCTTCGTGTCCGTGTGTCCCGCAATTTCATCCAAATCGCATCCTAATACCAGACCCTGCCCCTTATTTCTGAGGAGATGGCCCTGCCTGCAAGGGCCTGTGAAAGTTCAAATCCTGCTGAGGCGGAATGGAGAACGGTTATGAAGTGCATCTGATTGTGGAACCGACATCCTCCTGAGAAAATAGGGCGTTATGGGTATGGTCTGTCCGATGGAAGAAACTTGCATAACCGAACTCTTCAGCAAGACGTGGATCTATGATGGCATACCCGTGAGCAAGGCAGCCATGGAATGGGCCGAGCAGCATCAACCAATAGCCGTTCCTGTCATGCATATCCCGCAGATCACTTGAATGAAAAAATTTAAATTTGCTTACTTTAACAGTTGGTGAGGGTTCAAAAAATTCCAACACTGCAACAGACCTACACTGGCTACAAGGCCAAGCTCATTCTAGAAGATGGCAGTGTTTTTGACGGTATCGGCTTTGGTTATCCCTCTGAAATTGGTGGCGAAGTCGTGTTCAACACCGGGATGGTGGGCTACACCGAAACGCTGACCGACCCATCGTACCGCGGCCAGATCCTGTGCATGACCTACCCTCTTATAGGCAACTACGGGGTCCCGAGCTTTGACATCAAAGACGAGTATGGTTTACCAAAGTTCTTTGAATCAGACCGGATACAGGTCAAGGCACTATTGATTCATGATTTGTCAGATATTGCAAGCCACTGGAGCTGCACAAAAACGCTGGACCAATGGCTCTATGAAGAAAAGGTGCCTGGGATCTATGGCATCGACACTAGGGCATTAACGAAAAAACTGCGAGTGAAGGGAGTCATGATGGGCGCAGTTATTGTTTCCAAAGAAGAAGGAGAGATAACAGACGTGCAGCTGAAAGAGGCACTCGCAAATGCAAAGTATGATGGTCTCAACTTTATGCCTGAAGTGTCGACAGACAAGCCACAAGAGTATGGCGACAAGGCGAAAGACTGCATTGTAGTCCTCGACACAGGCGTCAAATACAGCATAATAAGAAACATCATGCGGACGGGCTACCGCGTCGTGCGCCTCCCTTGGGATGCAACACACGATCAGATAATGTCCTATAACCCAAAGGGCGTCGTAATAAGCAACGGCCCGGGCGACCCCAAGGTCTGCACACCCACGATCAAGACGGCTTCAAAATTGATCAAAGAGTCTACACCAACTCTTGGGATATGTCTAGGAAATCAGATACTTGCGCTTGCAGGTGGTGCTGACACTTACAAGCTGAAATTTGGTCACAGAGGGCAGAACAAACCGTGTATCGACAGACACAATAACCAAGTCTACGTGACGAGCCAGAACCACGGATATGGGATAGATCCAAAGACACTTGAAAAATCCGGCTTCAGGGTCTGGTTTGAAAACGCAGATGACGACACGGTGGAAGGAATTGAGCACAAGAGCAAGCCTATAATCGCGGTGCAGTTCCACCCAGAGGCCTCGCCAGGGCCATACGACTGCATGTATGTATTTGACCGCTTCAAAGAGGTTATCACTAACGGAATGAGCAAGAATCCGGCATCGTCGCCAACGCAGACACTTCCAAAGAAGTCGACGCGGCCGATGATGAAGAAAAAGACAAATAAGCCATTGAAAAAATCCGCAAAAAAGAAAGGGGTGAAAAAAGGCGCCAAGGGATGAATCGATAAGAAAAGTACTCGTGCTAGGCAGCGGTGCAATAAAAATCGGAGAAGCAGGCGAGAGCCAGTAAACTGGCCGCAAGTTCGACTACTCCGGTTCGCAATGCCTCAAGGCTCTAGCAGAGGAGGGCATAAAGAGCGTCCTCATAAACCCCAACATCGCAACTATCCAGACTGATACGCGCTTTGCTGATAAGGTGTATCCAGTACCGATCAATACTGCCAACGTTGAAAAAATAATCGAGATGGAAAGGCCTGACTCGATAATGCTTGGGTTTGGCGGTCAGACGGCGCTCAACTGCGGTGTCGCATTGCACGATCAGGGCATCTTGGAAAAGTATGGCATAAGGGTGCTAGGGACACAGATCAAGGGGATTGAAATCACGGAGGACAGGCAGCTCTTCAAGGATGCAATGATAAAGAGCGATGTACCTGTGCTCCGCAGTTTTGCGGTCAATTCATTGGATGAGGCATTCAAGGCTGCCAACGAAATAGGATACCCTGTCATAATCAGGGTTGCATACACCCTCGGAGGCAGGGGAGGCGGAGTAGCATACAACGAATACGAATTGCAAGAAATCGCGCAGAGGGGCCTCAACCTCAGCATGGTGCACCAGATCCTGATAGAGCGTTACGTCGGGCACTGGAAGCAGATTGAGTACGAGGTGATGCGTGACTACAAGGGCAATAGTGTCATCGTCTGCAATATGGAAAATCTCCTTGCAATGCGCGTGCACACTGGCGACAACATTGTCATCGCGCCATCGCAGACGCTTAATAACTACGAGTACCACATGCTCCGATCTGCCGCGATAAGGGCGACAAACTATTGTGGCATTGTGGGCGAATGCAATATCCAGTTCGGGCTTGATCCTCAGTCAGAGGAATATACTGCCATTGAGATAAACGCAAGGCTGTCGAGATCATCGGCGCTTGCGAGCAAGGCCACGGGATACCCGCTTGCATACATGGCTGCAAAGATAGGGTTGGGTTATACTCTACCAGAGCTGATAAATAGGATCACAAAGGCGACTACCGCATGCTTTGAACCGTCGCTCGACTATGTCGTGCTCAAGATGCCCCGATGGGACTTTTCCAAGTTCGAACTGGTGAAGCGTAAGCTCGGAAGTACCATGAAGTCGGTAGGGGAGGTCATGGCAATCGGCAGGACGTTCGAGGAAGTCGTGCAAAAGGCGATAAGGATGTGCGATATGGGCAAGGACGGTCTTGTGGCAAATGCCAATTCTCCTCCTATACCCTCTCCTGAGGACATGGAGAGGATCGAACAAGCCTTGATTCATCCAAATGACGAGATAATTTTCCACGTTGTAGAGGCCATGAAGGCAGGCATGTCGATCGAAAGGATCTACCAGCTATCTTACATTGATCCGTGGTTCCTTACAAAGATAAAGAATATTGTAGACATGGAGGAACAACTGCGCAGGACCACCGGATTTGATGAAAACATCATAAGGCGCGCAAAGAAATTGGGATTTTCTGATATACAGATCGCCCGATGCCAGAACCTTGACGAGATGCAGGTTAGAGCATTCAGGCAAAAGTTTGGGATCAAGCCGGCAGTCAAGCAGATCGACACACTTGCAGCGGAATGGCCCGCAAAAACCAATTACCTTTACGTGACGTATGGAGGAAGTGAAGACGATATCAAGGTGGAAGAGAATGACAAGAGCAAGAGGATGATAGTACTAGGAGCTGGGCCATATAGGATCGGAAGCAGCGTCGAATTTGATTGGGGGACGGTAAACATGGTATGGGGACTCAAGGACAATGGCGTGAAGGAGATCTCGGTAATCAACTGCAATCCTGAAACAGTGTCTACTGATTACGACATTTGCGATCGCCTGTATTTCGATGAACTAACGCTGGAGCGGGTCTTGGATATCTGTGAAATAGAAAAGCCGACTGGCGTAGTGACATGTGTGGGCGGCCAAACCGCCAACAACCTTACACCGAAATTAGCGAAAAACGGAATCAAGATCGTAGGAACAAGCGCGGAAGACGTGGACAGAGCAGAAGATCGCGCAAAATTCGGTCAATTGCTCGACACACTAGGAATAAAGCAGCCTGCATGGAGAAAGTTTACTTCTCTTGCAGAGGCAAAGGAATTTGCCGATTTGGTGGGCTACCCTGTGCTTGTTAGGCCCTCATACGTGCTCTCTGGCGCAGCCATGAAGGTGGTATGGGGAGACCAGCAACTGGAGCAATTTCTGACTGACGCAACAAACGTTAGCCGCGACCACCCTGTGGTCATCAGCAAGTTCCTGCAGGATGCAGCCGAAGTAGAGGTGGATGCTGTGTCAGATGGTACGGATGTCATTATTGGTTCAGTAATAGAACACATTGACAATGCAGGCGTCCACTCCGGAGATGCTATGATGAGCATACCGCCCTGGCGTCTCGAAAGGGAGACAATCGATACCATAGTGGACAACTCTGTCAAGATCGGAAAGGCGCTTAATGTCAAGGGCCCCTTCAACATTCAGTATCTGGTGAAGGATGGTGAAGTGTCGGTAATCGAAGCGAACGTCAGAGCGTCGCGTTCCATGCCGTTTGTGAGCAAGTTCGTTGGATTTAACCTGATAAGCTTGGCCGCAAAGGCAATGACTGGCAGGAAGTTGCCACCTACAGCGAAAGATTTGTGGTTGAAGACCACCGGGTTTGGAATAAAGGTTCCGCAGTTCTCGTTCATGCAGCTCGAAGGTTCAGACATTGTGCTAGGCGTGGAGATGCAGTCGACTGGCGAGGTCGCGTGCTTTGGCAACTCGTTCTACGACGCTCTGTCCAAGGCTTACATGGCTGCCGGTTATTCCCTACCGTTGACAGGAACTGCGTTGATAACAGTCGGGGGACAAAAGAATAAAGAGAAGCTACTGCCAATCGTGTCGCTTATTTCCTCCATGAACTACAAGATGCTTGCCACAGAACATACCGCTGAATTTATGGAGAACAACAACTTCAAAGATGTACAGCTGGTTTACAAGATAAGTGAACCGGACAGAAAGCCTAACATCGCGGACTTGCTATATGAACGCAAGATCGATTTTATTATCAACATTCCCGCCACATCCACGATCGAAAAGTACGTAGGGATGCTGTATGATGAGTATCAAATTCGGAGAAAAGCAGTCGAGATGGGGATACCGGTTCTGACCACGATAGAGTCTGCAACGTCATTTACAAAGACGCTGCACTGGCTCAGCAGCAATACACCGACTCTGGCGCCATTACGAAACTACGTGAAACTGGAGTAGGTAGTTTTCTTACTCTGGGTTGATTATTTCAGCTATGAAATCCTTTTTCAGAATGGCTCAATCTGCTGAGATTCGATAACGTTCAAGATCTAGCTGAGGGTCGTCACCATCAGATAGTCGCGAACCATAGCCGTCAGCGAAAGAGTTGAATTATTTCAAATTTCTTCGATATGGAACTAATATCCCTGTTAGGTTCGGTATGTAATGACCCCCTCCTATCGCTGGATGCTATTGGTGCTAGGAAAGATCGGGCCTACCAACAGTCATCATCCCTTGTTTTCACGCTAGTGAGTGGACAAATAGGGGGACACGTTATCCACAAGCAGTATGCTTCTGCTGCAAATGACAATTCTCGCTGCTCGTTGAGGTGCCCAGAGTTACAGAACTGGCCGGCGCCGATCTGCCTTGATACTGCTATGTTTAGAGTGCGTCTCCCGTTTCCCAGATAGATGGTGATATCTGATCGCTTATCGATGAAGATTCGCAGCGGCCTTGCTCGCGCACATCATGATGGAAACACACAAACATGCGCGCATGCATACATACACGAGATCAAGATTTAATTACACACTGCACTAACGCAGTCATAGGTCAGCGGGGGTTGTAGAGCCTGGCCAAATAGGCTACAAAATTGGAGACGCGGGACTTAAGATCTCACATAGGAATGGGTTATCCCGTCCCTTAGGGGTTCGTGGGTTCAAATCCCACCCCCCGCACCATCTAACTTTGCCAAAAGGAGCAAGAATATTGCTCTTTGGCAGCAAACAAGCAAGAATAACCGAGATCGATTTTTTGCGGCACCGTACAATACAGGCAACCGTTTGAACTCCGCCTTAAATACACTGGAGAGTGCAGTAAATGATGGCTGATATTGTACATGGCAGAGAGCATTACGTAAAAGCTGTACTGACTGCACTGGCAGATGGCAAGCCAAAATCAGCCAGAGATATTATCAACGCTACCGGCATTGATGAAAAGACGATATCACATTTGTTATCAAACCTGTGGAGAAAGCAGCTGATTCTAAGAACAGACAAACCGCTGTTTGAGTACAGCAAGCAGTTCAAGGGTCGAGCCGGTTTTAAGAGCAATACTAGGATGTTTCACCTCTACATCATCAATGATCAAACGGGGCAAGGGGGAGAAGAAAGGGCAGACAAAGAAACTACTC
>JBIQJB010000055.1:0-2651 GCA_044507735.1 Nitrosopumilales archaeon | reverse complement strand
TACCCTTTAACGAGATCAAGGTCTGGTTCTAACTTCAAGAACCGTTCAGATTGAGAGGATGTTGTCAGGTATGCAAGTAGTGCCGCTCTCGACTTCTTTTCAAATCAGACCTCCTAACCATCAAGAAGCAACATGCCACAACAAGGTGAGCAAAAGCAGTTTGGAAGAGTCATCTCTGTGACTCCAACATGCCTATTTCCGCAAAATCCTGTCCATCGCTTTCCCCTTTGCCAGTTCATCGATCAGCTTGTCCAGATAGCGGATCTCCCTCATTACCGGCTCTTTGACATCTTCCACCCTGACGCCACAGACCACGCCCTTTATCAGTGTCCGCGAAGGGTTCAGCTTGGCTTTTGAGATAAAGGTCTCAAAGTCTGTCTGCTTTTCCAGGTGAGATTCAAGCTCTTTCTGGCTGTATCCTGTCAGCCAGCGGATTATCTCGTCCACTTCTGCCTTTGTGCGCCCCTTTTTCTCGGCCTTTGCAACATAATGCGGGTAGACGCTTGCAAAGCTCATCGAATATACGCGGGGTTTTGACACCTTTTTCACCACTCATTCTGCGGATTTAACCGTTCAGCTGGCTTTGTATCCCCACTCTCATTTCCCAGAAATTAGGGTGGCCATGTTGTTACATTGATTTTGCAGAATCTGACACGATTGGCAGAATAGTCTGGCCGCTTACAGCTCTGAAAAGTCTCTTGAACGAGGGAAGAGTTTTGTATATTGCTTGTTCACACACATTTTGAACATTGCAAGAAAAACAATTATTTCAAATTCCAACGAGAACCATCCACTCACGGTAACAGCGCCAATGCTACTGCCATTATACTAATTGTGGCAAAAGCTTTCCAAGAGGCCTACGCTTCAGCGGTTCTTGTCTTTCTCGCTGTCGCGTCATGGTCTTCCAACACATGATCCCTCAGCTCGGTATCTGAATGGAATTTCATGCCGCATAACTCGCACTTGCTAGACTTGCGTGACCAAGCTGAAACTGACATATACAATATGGTATGAAATCACATTAAGCCATTATGGAGTAAAGCTCTACACTTGAGCTGATCTTGCTGTAATATCCTCTGCTCAGCAATCATACAAGATAGAATTAGAATGGCCAGCAAGATCAGAGATGCGAAAGAATTCGGAAATGATTGTTTTGATTGACGAAGCAATTCTTCATATCAACCCTTGCTGGAACGCTTGTGAGCCCATAATCTCATGCCCTCTCGTTATTCCCCATTACAACTAGCATAGCAAAGATGAAGACAAGAGAATAAAAGATGTTGTTGCGGGAGGCGTGCAGAGCAAGGACATTGCACTCAGTTGTTTTTACATCTTCTATCATGTTGTTGTCGGTTGACGACTCAATTTCGCTGCATCGACTCTAAGAGTTACCGGTCCTTGAACAAGAGGCGTATGGTAAAAAGGAAGGAGAAAAAAGAGAGAGCTGTTATTGTTGCTACTTCTTCATTCCACGATGATTATTGCGAGGGAGCAGGATGAGGCTGGCTTGTCTCTAGCATCCCTCTCTCCATCTGTGCTTCTCTGTCGCGGATTATCTTCTCCAGGTCCATCTCGTCATACCCTTCCGCCAGATTTTCGTTGACGTGGATCACTCCCTCGTTGATGTTCTCATAGGGGCTCCCTACTCGTGGAGGCAGTGCGTCCGCCTGCTCCTGCGTCGTTATTACAGCTCCAGGCGGGACAAACCTGTTGTCCGGTACCACGACTCCGCCGGTTATGGTGCTAGCGACCCCTATCGCCACGTTATTGCCTACCTTGGCGTTGAACACCATGGCTTCCATCCCGACGAATGTGTCGTTCCCAATCCATGCCGGGCCGTGTATCAGCGAGCCATGTGCCAGGCTTACCCTGTCGCCCACCCACACAGCATACCCTTCATCGAACCGAGAGTCGTTGCCCATCAACAGCGTCCCATCTTTGCTGAACCTTCTGCCATCAAGCTTGTTGCCGTTGTCGGTTGTCTCGAGGGCATGCAAGACAACCCCGTCCTGTATGTTAGAATAGTCTCCAATATGTATCGGCGTTCCTTCATCGCCTCGGCAGACGGCCGTTGGAGCCACAAGGACCATCTTGCCAATGTAGCAGTCGCCTATCACCACGGCAAATGGATGAATGAATGCGCTTTCGCTTATTTGCGGGAACTTGACCGCAGGATTAAAGTCCGTATCCACATTTGAGTGGATGTTGGGCCAGCTATTGCTCCTGTATTGATTCTCTCCCTGTTCTCCGGAATCTGCCCCGACGACAACCTGCTGTTGCTGCTGTGCTGAAGGAGTATCGTTCTGCATCAAGATTATCGCCAGCGCAACAACTATCGTTACACCGGCTATTGCAAGTCCTGCGATAACAGAATAATATTTCAAGGTCACTCGCCGAAATCACACTCCTTTATTTGAGAAACAAGTTTACACTGCAACCTCCGTGCTGGCGAAAGATTGCTACGCAATCGAACGGATAAAAGAAGATCCAAAATATATATTGTTATATCATCTCATGCCCGCTCAGATCCAAGAACGTTGTTGCGCTAGACTTAACCTAGTTAATCCAGCCTTTAATACCATAAAGCCGTAGCAGTCCTTGCTGTCATATCAATCCGACATTTCCGCCAAAGAGTCCCCTGCCCACAAGTA
>JBIQJB010000006.1:68938-85926 GCA_044507735.1 Nitrosopumilales archaeon | reverse complement strand
CAGAGATACTGGGCTCCGCGAGCAGAAAGGAACTGGCCAGTCTCGTAGGCATAGTATGATTTAATTACCAACCCCGAAAATATCCGGCTATAAAATGAGCATAAAATTAGAGGACTGGACTGCTATTGCGTCCCTCGGGTTGTCCATCATGTTTGTTGCTCTCTTGCTTTCCTATTACAACTTTTTGATAGGTCCTGAAGGAGAAGGCCCAGAACGTGTGGTAGACCCTGGAAGCCTGATGATTCAGATCATCTTCATCTCCGCGGCTCCAAGTCTTGCCTTGGCGGGATTTGCCTTTGGCCTGGGCAAGTCGTTTGGGGCAAAGTTAGGGGGTATAGCCGTCGTTGCTGCAGGTATCATAATGATTGCTGGCATGATCGCAAGCCTCCAGATGCTGTCACAAATCGCCGACCAGTATGTTGTAGGAATTGTAGGCGTTGTACCCTACTTTTTCATGGCCGCAGGAACTGGAGTGGTCATAGTGGGCGGCCTGCTCCTTGCTGCGCTGAAGAAGAGACGCATAAGCAACCTGGATGATCTTCGTTGAGCGTAAGGGAGATCGACGTTTCGCGCAGCCTGCTCCCAGTAAAGATATCTGATAACCTTCAATCTGTCTTTGCAAAGGCACGCAAGGACAGGACCCCTGTGCTTGCAATAGTCACCGGCACAAAGCCGGATTTCTATAAACAGGCCCCTCTTGTCTTGGAGGCCGCAAAAGAAGATCTGCCTGTTTTTGTGATAAACACTGGCCAGCACTTTGACGAAGTACTTGGATTTGGAATAGAGGAATTCAACCTCAGGCAGTTTATTGGGTGCAACTTACAGATACGTGGCGACCTGATGGAAAAGGCAAGTGAATTGATAATAAAGTTCGGTTCATTCGGCAGGTATTGCCGGAAGCACTTTGGTTCGGAATCTTTGCTACCTATCGTGCATGGCGACACCTTGGTAGCTGGAATTGCCCCGCTGGCATGGGTGTTTGGAATGGGGCAAAAAGTAGGGCAGAATGAGGCAGGACTCCGATCAATGAGCCCTGAGGCAATCAAGCGATTGGGAGCCCGAAAGGAGCTTACAAAGGCCGAGGTCCGCAAATTTGTCAGCAACCAATTCGATGGCAAGTGGTTTTTAGCACGAGAAGAGCCCTTCCCAGAGCAGATAGACACTTGGATCTGCTCAGCTGGAACCCAATTCTTTTTTGCTCCCACTAAGCTCAACCGCGACAATCTGATACGGGAAGGATATCCTGAAAACTTTGTCCATGTCGTCGGCAACTCTGTCGTGGATGCCATATTCCAGAAAAGGAAAGAGAAGCCTAGTCAAAGCATCTTTGATCTTTATCCGCAGCTAGAGAGTGGCGAGTGGATTAGGATGGACATTCATCGTAGGGAAAACTTGACTCACAGGCGCTTTACTTCAATAATAGGAGGGTTGATCAAGCTTGTAAAGAGCAGCGACAAGAAAATAGTCCTTGTACTGCTTAATGCCACTCTGTCGGCGCTACGGCAATACAACCTTGACTCAAAGCTGCATGCACTTGCCGAACAATATCCTGACAAGTTTATCATGACTCCTCTGTGGAAAGAATATGCAAACGTAATCGAATTCCTTGACAGCGGCAGATGCTGGGCCGAAATGACCGATTCAGGATCGATGCAAGAAGAGCTACTCTATTTTTCCAAGGTCACTTCACTTACGGTCAGGCTCAATACTGACAGGCCTGAAACGATTTTTGATGCAAAGAGCAATGTGCTTGTCCCTCCCTTGAGCCCTGATTGGATCGTATCAATTGTAAACGAAGCTTATAACAGAGGAGAGGGTCTTGGGATGAAGCTGCGGCACAAGAAACAGATCTACGGTAAACCGGGACAAGTTTCAAGGAATATCATCAAGATAGTCAAGAAAGAGTTTGAAAACGGTGACGCCAATTTTTATCCTTGGCTGCATCAGAGGCTTGGGCTCTGGAAAGAAGGTCAAGGGCTAGACTACATGTAGCTGCAATTACAGAGCAAATCTTGCTTTCCGAACACCAGCACGCTCTCTGTCCTCATATGTCATAGAAAAAACGTCTCTTATCATCTGTTCATAATTCTTGCTCATCGTTATGCCCCTGCGCTGCATCATCTTCTTTTGCGTCTCTATCGCAGATGCGAGCTCCAGCTCCGCGCTGTTTCCGCTGATACTCTTGCCGTACATGGTAAAGCTGGGAACGTCTTCTGAGACAAGGCCATACAGGTGAGAGGAAACCCCAATACGCGTGCCGCCATAAATCAGAGTGCCAATCGATGTCTTGGTCATATCTGCAATAAAGGAGCCGATCTTGTTCTGACCCGTGTCAACCTTTCTCTTGCCACTGCTACTGGCCATCTTGATGTTGCCATATGTCATCTTTAGGTCAGAAGTCGTGGTCATGGCTCCCAAGTTGACCCATTCCCCGACGTAGGAATGACCTACAAAACCTGCATGGGCTTTGTTTGTATGATCAGAAATGATGGAATGTTCTATCTCGCCAGCAACTCTGCAGTTGTCGCCAACGTAGCTTTTTTCTATTATCGTAAACTGCTTTATCTGTGTCATGCCGCCAATGTACGCGGGTCCAACAATCCTGCTCGTAGCAACGTATGCATCAGGGCCTATGAAAATGCCGCCATGCCTCGCATCAAGCACTGTCCCTTCTTCGACCGCGGCGGTCTTGGCCACCGACACAGTGTGGTTGCCTGCGACCCTTACCCCGGAACCTAGATCGCCTTCGCTCTGCATTCCTGCAAGCTGCAAGGCGAGGGAATTTTCAAGCACCCTGACAATATCCCAGATCTCTGACAACACGCCTTCACTTTCCTCCGCACTGAGCTCGGTGGATTTCTCCACATTGAGCCTCTTGAAGTCTATTCTCCTACCTGCCGCAGCACAATCAGACAGATACTCTATTCCCTTCCTGTCAAGCCTGGCCGCGACAAGCATATCTCCAGCAGTTATTGCAAAAGTATGTCTGATCTGCTGCAATCGATCGGTGTATGTCGCTCCTGGGTGAACGAGGCCGTTCACCAGAACCGTATCTGCCTCAATAGAAGTTGGATTGACATCACATTCTGGGTGCCTCTCCTTCGTGATTCCTGCAAGATATTCTCTCACAAGGAGAGTCTCGGGCGCGGCCTTGTATTCCTCAAAAAAGGTCCTTGACCCTATCTTGATGTCAAATGTGGCTCTTGTAAGCGATAGGGGCGAGAAGTTCTTCCAGTGTGAGTCCTCAAAGAGAGTTATACCCATCTAGATCTTTCCCAGTCTGCTTGCAAATTGCCTATAAGCATCAAGATATGATTTCTTGTCTCCAATGTCTATGAAGCCCGTACCATCTACCGTAAATCCCTTCACAAGCTTTTTCAGTTCAAGCGCTTTTCTTACCGCATCATCCATCCCAAACGCACCTGACTTGGGAACGATTTTTAGAAATTCCGGTTCCATCACATAGCAGCCTATGTTTATGAGTCCACTTACTTCTGGCTTTTCACGCCATGCCGTGATTCTGTCCTGTCCGTTTACGTCGATAAAACCGTACTTTAGTTTCGTTGAATACTGCATGAGGGCCATGGATACAAACGCCTTTGATTCCCTGTGTTGCTTTATCATCTTGCGCAGGTTAAATTCGTAGACAGAATCGCCATAAACGCATACAAACGAATCATCTTCGACTAACTTCTCCGCAGTCTTGAGCTGGCCTGCAGTGGCAAGGGGTCTCTCCGACCTTGCATACTCGATCTCTATTCCAAAGCGCCCGCCATCTTCAAAATAGTCCTCAATGGTTCGATGAAGATAGCTGACACAGATAACGATATGATCGATGCCTCCTGCATTTTTCAGCCATTCTATGATGTACTCTAGAAGTGGTTTGTTGCCAAGTGGCAACATGGGCTTCGGGATAAAGAATGTGTACGGCTGTAGCCGCGTGCCAAGACCTCCTGCGAGAATAACTGCTTTCATGTCTTTCCTGTAGTTTTTGCTCACTTTGTCATATATAAGGTAAAACGATGCAAATTCAATAGTTTTTCAGTATTGCCTTGATCTTTACCGCGACTTCATTTGGATTTCTGCCAAAGATGGTAATCATGGGCTCCTTGCCAATGTCTCCTCTATGATAGATCACTTCTGCATTTGGATTCTTTGATAGCGCCTTCACCGTTCCCCACAAGACGCTTGAACCTTCTTTTCGCTTGATGCCTCTTGGTTCTTTGCTCCTGTCATAGCTTGACACAGAAAAGAGCGACTTGCATATCTTGACAAGATCGTCGCTGAATCTGATATTAATGACCGATCTGATGGTTGGATTGACGCGCATGTATCCAATTACCGCAGATGCCATGTGCCTCGAAGCTCCGAATTCAACATGGGATGCTGGCACTGTAGCGTTGCCGACCTTCACTATTCTTCCGCGTACACCGGCGACCTCTGTAGCGTCCGATGCGTCAGGTAACGCATACACAAAGTTAGTCTGTGTTTCCGGTATCAGCTTGTAAAAGCCGTCGAATGTGCTGATCTTCTCCACTGCAGCTTGGAGCTCTGATATTACCTGATATTTGCTGGCGTCGCGGTAGATTACTGAGAGGGGGTTTGTGACCGGTAAGCCCTTCCCCACTCTGACTGCATTCTTTATTGCAGTATGGACATACTCGTTTGCAGCTATGCAGGCGTCATGCAAACTAGAACCTTTGGCAAGATACGCAGTGACTGCAGATGAAAAGTTGCATCCTGAGCCATGGCTCTCTTCAATCATCACTCTCGGGTTTGTGATCTCTGTTATCTTGCCTCTGCTATCGAGGAGTAAGTCAGTAACGCTTGAGGTTCCAAAGTGACCCCCCTTGACAATGACGTTGTCCGCGCCAAGCCTCCTGATTTTTCTCGCTGCCTCTATCCCATCATCTTTGGTCCTGATCTTTATGCCTGCTAGTCTCTCTGCTTCCATCCTGTTCGGGGTGATCAGCGTGCATATAGGGATCAGTCTTGAGATAAACATGCCAATAGCATCGTCTCTCAGCAGCTTGGCCCCAGTTCCCGCGGCAAGAATTGGATCGAGGACTATTGGGATTCTTGATTTCCTGAGCGACTTGTAGACCACATCTATCGTTCGTCTGCTGTAGACCATTCCTATCTTGACTGCATCGGGCGGCATGTCTGCCATCAGAGAACTGATCTGTTGTTCTATCACTTCAGAGGAGATCTCAAAAATATCAGACACCCCTCTGGTGTTCTGAGCAGTTATTGCGGTGATCGCGGTGCACCCATAAACACCAAGTGCAGAAAATGTCTTGAGGTCTGCTTGTATGCCTGCACCAGCTCCAGAATCGCTGCCTGCTATAGATAGCGCAATCTTCAAACATGATGAGAAAAAATAGTGGATTGAATAAGTCTATCGGACGCTTGTCTACAAGATATAGTTGCAGAGACAGATGCGTTTGCCACAACAGGCGCACTTGCTATTGCTGGAATCAAGTTCGCAATACCTGTTATGAGTTTCACAAAAAACCGACCGCCCACAATCCATTTCATCTGTAACTGCGTGCATATGCTAGCACATGCATTGCAGTTGGTTAATCTAAAGAGCAAGCTAATTTAGACTGGTAAGCTAGCTAACTTATACGCACTACTACTCAGTCATTTTTTCTGCCATGAAGGTGTACGCCAGTGCATAGATTATTAACATGAAATCCTGTAGGTAATGCCTAGCGCATGGCAATTTTTAACACCTCTGAATGGGGGATAACTCCAGTCCCGGAAAAACATCGGACACTTGGAGGTCTGGATTTCTTTATCCTCTGGTCAAGCCTTGGTGTTGGCCTGCTAGTATTCTCTGCTGGTTCATTTCTTTCTGACGCAAGCTTTGTGGATGCAATCCTTGCAATAGTAATTGGCTCCGCTGCCGGCTCGTTACTCCTCGCGCTTGCAGGCAAGATAGGGAGCGACCACGGCGTGCCATCGCTTGTCAGCATGAGGCCTGCATTTGGCATCCGGGGTTCGTATCTGCCGGCCATGCTAAATGTCACACAGCTTGTTGGCTGGGCAACATTTGAGATCATGATAATGGCAAGGGCTGCAGAGTTGCTCGCTGGAAGTCTGATTCCCTATTATTTCTGGGTGTCAATATTTGGCGTACTTGTAGCGTTGCTTGGGATCAGTGGACCACTTAATGTAGTGAGGAAATGGCTTGGCAAGTTTGCCGTTTGGATAGCCTATGGTACATCTGCTATAATCATAATAAGCCTAGTCAGCTCTGCTGATCTTGCATCACTTGTTGCCTCACCCGGAGAAGGGATGTCTTTCTTTTCCGCACTTGACCTCGTGATAGCAATGCCAATATCCTGGCTGCCACTTGCTGCTGACTACAACCGGTTTGCAAGAAAAAGTAGGAGCGCACTGTGGGGTACGTTTATCGGTTTCATGATAACAAACGCTCTTTTTTACTTTGGAGGCGTGCTCATCGGGGAATCAGATGTGATCTCGATCATACTTGCAATACAGGTCATGTTCTTTGGATTCCTTATGTTGCTTCTCATAGTGGACGAAGCAGACAATGCCTTCGCAGATGTCTACTCCGCAGCAGTCTCTGTACAGGACGTTTTCTCAAAGCTCAGCCAAAAGCATCTTGTCATCGGACTAACTGCGACAAGCGTATTGCTTGCTATGGTAGTTTCGATCCAACAGTATGAGGGATTCTTGCTGATGATAGGTGCGATCTTCGTGCCTCTTTTTGGAGTGGTACTTACGGACTACTATGTCGTCAACAAACAAAAGTACAGCGAGAAAATGTTCTATTCCAATCAGAACAGGCTTGGAATCAAGGTGCCAGCAATCATTGCATGGGCACTTGGTTCGCTCATAAACTACATGCTATCTCCGTTGTCTCCAATTTACATTCCCCAGCTCCCAGAGATAGGGGCCGCCATCCCGAGCCTCGCAGCGGCTTCACTCATTTACCTCGCAATAGTAAGGGTGCAACGATCTGTCCGGATATTCCAAGAAACATGAAAGCGCGCAAAACAACCACGATCATGACACCAACTCCGACTGGAACAACCCCTGATAGGCTATACATAGATTGACGTATTGTTAGTCCAACAATGGGAGCCTTCGAGCACAGAACAAGAGTCAAGGCTGCTCAATTGCTATCCGTCGCAGAAACCTAGACCGGGGTGAGTGGAATGACACGCATTAGCTAGTTTGCCCATGTGTGCCAGGCAGTGAAAATCTGAGTCTGGATGATCTGGTCGCAGACATGCCGTCATAATGCGATTTTTTCCATCCAAGGTAGAATTGCAAGCTGATGAAAATAGCACTGCCCGGAAATCGCCCTCCCGTGCATACCTGTGGAAGGAGAGCAACGGGACGTCCCACTAACTACACAGTATCGCCTCTCAGCTCGATAGACTTGCCCTGACTGCTTTTCATGGGTTCGTTGCTGTTCACAAGAAAATCTAGAGAATATCTGCAACTATTATTGAAACCTGACAAATTCCGGCAGGTATGAACCAGCAAGTATTAAACAGGAATTTGATTTATAAATAGCGAGAATTGACTGACCTTTGCTGAAGATATGCGGCTACTTGAATATCAGGGAAAGGAGCTTTTTGATCAATATGGAATTAGGATCCCCCGGTCGCACCTTGCAAACACAATCCAAGAAGCAAGGGAGGGCGGCAGAAAACTTGGATATCCGCTAGTACTGAAATCACAGCTTACTGTTGGAGGCAGGGGCAAAGCCGGCGCCATAGTTAAATGCAAGAGCGAAGACGAGCTGGAACCCAAATTCAATGATCTCTTGCACAAGGAAGTTAAGGGTGAGCTACCTCGGGGCATCCTGCTTGAAGAAATGGCTGACATTAAGAAGGAGCTCTATCTTTCGCTTTTCTTGAACCGGAGTAAGCGCTGCTATTCACTCATCTCTTCAGCTGAAGGAGGTGTTGATATTGAAAGCACCGGAAACAAGGTTGTCGTAGATATCCCGATTGACGGTCTGACCCAACAGGTTGCAGAGGAAACGGCGGAAAAGTTGGGTTTGACTGGTAATACCGTGGTGTCGTTTGTAGACTTTACGACCAAGCTATCCCGGTTGATTGAGGAAAAGGAAGCCGAGCTTGCCGAGATAAACCCAGTAGCAATTCTTGGCGATGGCTCCCTCATGGCACTTGACGCAAAGGTCATAATAGACGACAATGCGATGTTCCGCCACCCGGAACTGAAGAAGTACGAGCATGTTTCCGAACTCGAAAAGCAGGCTGAGGTGAGCGGCTTTTCACTAGTTGAACTCGATGGCAATATAGCCATAATAGGCAACGGTGCAGGTCTTGTCATGTCTACGCTCGACATGGTATCTGACGCGGGTGGCAAGGCAGGTGCGTTCTTGGATTTTGGAGGTCGTGCAACAACAGAGACCATCTACGAGGCCTTGAGAGTAATTAGCAAGATAGGAAAAGTCGAAGCCATATTGGTGAATCTTTTTGGCGGGATAGTTAGGACCACGCTCGTTGCACAAGCGATACTAGACGCATATAAGAATAACCTGATAGCAGTGCCGGTCTTCGCAAGGATCTCTGGTGCCGAGTCTGAAAAAGCTAGAGAAATGCTGAACGGAAGTAAGGCGAAGCTCTATAATACTGTCGAAGAAGCAATACAGGCCGCGGTAGCCGCAGTAAATGGGGGATCAAAATGACTATAGTGGAAAAGGAATTCGACATATTTGATATTCTTGAAGGAAACCCTGGGGACAAAGACTTTGGTAAGAAGCCTGTAATCATTCAGGGGATAACTGGAAGCTATGGCTCAACCCATACTCGCCTGATGAAGGCTTATGGCACAAACATTGCTGCAGGTGTGACTCCGGGCAAGGGCGGCCAGGATTTTGAAGGAACGCCTGTGTATGACACAATGGCAGACGCTGTGAAGGCAACTGGATCAAAAATATCCGGGGTATTTGTCCCTGCTCCCTTCTTTCTGAAAGCGGCTATTGAAGCACTTGACAGTGGAATAAAGCTATTGGTGGCGATACCAGAACATGTTCCAATCCGAGACTCTATCAAAGTACTGGAATATGCGAAGAAGAAGGGTGCACGGATGGTGGGTCCAAACACTCCCGGCGTCATTGTACCGGAAGTGATGAAGGTCGGCATCATGCCTGCACAACCCTTCAAAGCAGGAAGTACTGTTGTATTCTCCCGCAGCGGTACCTTGATGTATGAAGTCTCGTACAATCTTACAAACAAGGGCTATGGACAGAGGCTTGCCCTTGGGATCGGAGGGGATCCTATAAACGGCACAAATCTTATCGAAGCATTCGATCTGATTAGGAACAGAAGCGATGTTGACTCTGTTGTGGTTGTGGGTGAAATAGGTGGTGACGCTGAAGAGCAGCTTGCAGAATACATTCTGAGGACGTCGTTCAACAAGCCTGTTGTTGCCTACATTGCGGGCAGGGCGGCACCGAAGGAGAAGAGGATGGGTCATGCCGGTGCTATAGTATACGGCAATTATGGTTCCGCGGAGTCAAAGGTTGCCAATTATGCAAAGGCTGATGTTCCTGTGGCCAAGCGGCCAGCTGAAGTACCTGAGCTATTGGCCAAGAAGATGCGCAAGTAGAAATACTCACAGAGAGACAAATACCGATATATGCGGAATGATCGCCAGACTAATGCAGAGCGTGGCTTGTTGTCATCTGAGATGCGCTTTTGTGACCGGTGTATGGTAAAGACTCACCACGAAATAATCGAGGATCCTGAAGTAATCTATACTTACAAGAGGAGGAGGTTATACTTGTGTAAGCAGTGCGGCCACAAGAGCTACAGGCGGGGGCTGCGCCCAAGCGCAGAGTCGGTTTATTAGAATATGGATGATTCTATTCCACGGATAATCACTAGATTAAAGGGCGAATTCATGAAAGGCAACAATGGCCAGAGCATGATATTATCAGAAATTGTGCCCTTGCCGCACTCAATGGCAGCCGCAACAACAACAACTACTGTCGTTCTTCCGATCGGAAATGAAATCCTGGAATCACTTCACAAGTTTGCAGAAGCAAACCCGATCTATGTCAGTGCCCATGAAACTGAAGTGATGGGAATTAAATGCAAGGTGTATGAGGGTGACATCAACAGCTATTGGCTGAGCAGCAAGAAACATGACACTAGTTATCAGCCATTTTATCCAACCTGGCTGCTGTCTGCATTTGCGCTTGCACACGTTGCCAAGTCGCTTGGGTTTTCAGAGCTGGTTGACGTAGGATCCGGCGACGGCAGGATAGCGTATTGCGGCAAACTTCTCGGGATGGAATCGTACGGTATAGAGATCGACAGCAATCTTGCTCAGCTGCAAAGCTCAATTTCATCTGAGACTGGAGTCATGTACAATGTCATTGAGGCCGACGCGACGGGCTTTGACTATGGGCGACTAAAGTTGGTGAGGCCGATCTTCTTCATCTCTGGATTGCCCGAAATGGGGGAGATGCTGGCGAATAGCGTCATAAAGCAAGCCATGTCAATAAAATATCTTGATCTTGGTTTTAACCTCATGGGCAGCCACAAGATGAAGTCGTTCTCTCGAGATCACACTGGCTGGGGGTGGGGGAGCGTCATTGCGAATTATGGTCTTGACCACTTGGGCACAGTTACACTCCCCACTTCCTGGACGGCAGATCAGTCAGTCGACGCGGCGTACGTCTACACACGAGTCAAGCGGCAGCCGTAGTGGGTTCCGAAAACCTCTTTACTGAGATTACTGGAGGTGATTCCACAACTTGCTTGACGTCCAGTACCTTTGACACGATCTGCTGGAATTTCTTCACAAAGTTTGAGGTCGAATACTTTTGGATGTAGTGACTCATCTGAATGCGCTCTGACAATGGCGCATCAAGGGCTCTGGCGACCGCTTCAAGACCCTGGCCAAACGTATGGAACTGGTATTTTGTCGGCACAAATTCTGTATGTCCTCCTATGTCTGGAACAACCGGGATTAACCCTGCACTCATTGCTTCTACAGTCGAGATGCCAAACGGCTCGCCGGGCAGTGGGTGAAAATACACCTTTGCGGTGCGCATGAGATGTAGCAGTCTGTCGAACCTGATGTTTGTTTCAAACCTCACGAAATTCTCAAGGCCAAATTGGCTTGCGAGCTTGCGCAAGTGGTCTAAATAACTCCTGCCTTCTGGAGACATGTTGCCTGCGATGACCATCTGGCCGTCAATTCCATTTTGCTTGAGCAGTCTTGCTAGATAGATTGCATTCTCTATCTTCTTGCTTGGATGGAATCGGGACACCACCAGGACGGTATTGTCTCTGACATTTGAGAACAGGGCAGCACTTCGGAAAACGTCAGTATCAACTGGAGGGTGAAGTACTATGGAATCGACACCGAAAGTCTTGAATATTGCCTTCCTGCTGAATTCTGAGTTTGTAAGTACTATCGAGCTAGTCATCATTTTTCTGTACGCCTCTTTAGCTGCTTCAAAATACTGATGGCGACCTCTTTCGGTTGTTGTGTACAGGCATGTGCTGTTTAGGACCCTTGCGTATTCGGAGTCGCCGCACTCCATCAGGTGCAGTGCAATTGGGTAATGGCAGTATACAATAGAGTTCCTTCTGTTGAAGTTTCGTCGAAAGTACGGAAGCAAGTCGCCATGCGTGTTTATTGTTATTCCATTCTCTGAGCCATGGAATAGGCTAAGCGTCTTAACTCTCTTCAAGTCTTGTTCGATGCTTATACCATATGCGTCGCGGATCAAGGCCATGTTTGGTTTATCTACAGTAGCCAATTCAACTTGAATACCCATGGATGAAAGCGCTTTTATGGTGGTAACAGCGAGCCTCTCGCCCCCACCTCGAGCATTTAAGCTAATGTGCACAACATTTGCGATCAAATCATCATTATTACGACGCTTTGCAAATTAACGACTATCTATGTTATTTCTTGCAAAAGATTGCGAAGAGAGAGTCATAAGAAAATTATCGAAGACGTACTTGTGCGCCCATGCAAGGTCTGAATGCTTGCGCGTGTTTACTTTTACTTATCAATCCACCGCTGTCCCTGTCTGGCCTGGAGGTGAAGACGATCTCATTCTGCGCGTCTTTAGGTAGGATAGACCAAGGGCAATTCCAAGGATTGTCATGATTACCGCGAGTGATGCCTCTATATCTATGTGTATATATTCTGATACCAGCATCTTGAAACCTATGAAAAACAATAACGCCGTCAGAGCTGGCTTTAGGTAATAGAACTTCTCCATCGAACCGGACAACAGGAAGTAGAGACTTCTTAGACCAAAGATTGCAAATATGTTTGATGTTATGACGATGAATGGGTCAGATGTAATCGCAAGTACCGCCGGTATAGAGTCAAGGGCAAAAAAGAGGTCTGTGACCTCGATCATGACAAGCGCGACCAGCAGGGGCGTAGCGTAAAGGACGCCGGTGGACTCCGCTCTGGTCAGGAATCGACCGGTCCTTGTCGTCACGTCAACAGGCATGATCTTCTTCAGCAGTCTGACCGCGATGTTCTTTTCCACTTCAATCTTTTCCGACTTCTTTTGCGCAAGCATCCTGATTGCAGTGAATATCAAGAAGCCCCCAAACACGTAAATCATCCAGTGAAAAGCCCCAAGCAAAGATGCGCCCGCTATTATTAGGGGGACCCTCATGCTTATGGCACTGATTACGCCTATGGATAGCACTCTGTGCTGATACTTGTGAGGTATGGCGAGTGAATTAAAGATGAGCAGAAAGACAAACATGTTGTCGACACTGAGCGTTTTTTCCAGTGTGTAGCCTGTGATGTATTCGAGCATCTTTTCATAGCTGACCACGAAATAGATCACTACTGAAAATATAAGACCAAGGGATATCCAAACAATCGTCCAAGCAAGCGCCTGTTTGAATTGCTGGTGCTTTATCTCCTGTTCCGTGGGCAGTGCCTCTATCTGCTTGCCTTTCATAATTCTTCTTTTTATGGCACCGAGAGCTCCGAGGTCAACGGCCATGGCAATACTGATTATGAGTCCAAAAAGCATCCATAGCATAACCTGCTCCTGGGCGGTAAAGAGCTCAACACTCAAGTTTTTTCATTCTTTTGATGCGAAGTCCAAGACATCATAAATATCTAGTGGGAAAATGATATCCGGCTCATCATTTTGAGATAGAACTTTTCCATTGAAGAATGATCGAGCTATCATCTTTGTAACACTCGTCTCTTATTTCGCGCAATCTCTGCTCTATCTCTCCTCTGCGCGATTCGTGAGTGGCGCTCAAAGCGTGTTCCTTTGCTTGGCCGGCGCTTACTGCCACACCACAAATGTTGCATTTTAGCTGCTCATCGGTCACTGTATAGCGTACGCACTGAGCAAGTATAAAAATCGTACAGCAATTACGATAAAAACATTCAAAAGCAACTGTCAGCTAAGAGAGCACCCGTCTGCTGGAGAGGTATATGCATAATGACATTGTCGAAAAAGGAATTAAAGGAAAAAGAAAATCAAGAACGCCTTGCGCGAGCGATCGAAACGCTTGACACTATTACAAAAAATAACGACGTGCAGAAGAGCATCCGCAACATGATAAAGGAAGTACTTCTTGCGCTGAAGGACGAAAAGGGTGGCAGCGTATCCGTCAGGGCGGCAAATGCAATAAGCCTGCTTGATAATGCCACGCAGAGTCCTCAAATGCAGTCACACATACGGACGATGCTCTGGCAAGTAGTTTCCACATTAGAAAGCATCCGTGAAAACTAGACTAACCAACTAACGCACATTTTTGACTGGTTTAACAGGTGGGGGCAGCTTTTCTAGCTTATGGGTAGGATTTGCTAGGTAGTGCCTAGAAGCACCTTCTCCGCTCAACACGATATTGCAGTGGACACATCTGTATCGGATAGCCATTTCTGTACGCACAGGTGTATTGTACATACATGGCTAAAAATGCTATGGAATTAAGGCGTTATTGGATGACCCAGAAAAAACATCGCTCTTGAATGTTTCCCGTACTGCGGAAGCATTGCTATGTGAACGAATTGCTGGCCCATCGATAGACGCTTTTCGAGTATCATTTCCTCATTTCAAATTCATGAAACAAAACAGGGATTGGTCCTACAGTATCAGCGAAGGCGAACGATTTCTCTGTTATCGGGAACTCCTGACCTTATCTTCAAGCGCGAATAAATGGCGCTAGCGACGTTCTCTGATTTGCTCTTCTCGCCATGATTGACCAAAACACGCTTTGGCTTGACTTTTGCCACAAAATTCAATATCTGATTAAAGTCGCTATGACCTGAAAAACCGTCGATTTTTTGGGTCTGGCAGCGGACAGGTACCACTTTGACCTTACCGCTCTTGTCCATCATGCTAACTTCTGACATCGCACCATCTAGGACCCTCCTGCCCAGAGTACCATTGATCTGGTATGACACAAACATTATCTTGTTCTTTGGGTTAGGAGCGAGCTCCTTGAAGTACTCTACAGAAGGACCACCTTCAAGCATGCCTGATGTGGCCATCACTATGGCTGGGTTTTCGTCATTCAACACTTCTTCACGCTTGCCGCCACTGATAACTGTAAAATATTCTGACTGGAACGGGTTGATGCCTTGGGACACTGACTTCCGCACATCTGCGCCTAGATAGTGGGCATAGGACATGTGAATCGCGCTTGCCTCAGAGATCATGCCCTCAATGTATATCGGAGATTCTACTAGCCTTCCTTCCTTCATCTCTTTTGCCATTACGAGCATTATCTCCTGTGCCCTGCCGACAGCCGGAACCGGGATCAGCACTTTGCCTCCCTCTGTCAGTGTCTTGTTTATCGAGTCGGAAAACGTTCGATAAACTACCTGTTGGTCGGGCATGACGTCCGTAGTGTTGCCGTAGGTGCTCTCGGTGATGAGCGTTTCAACCCTTGGGTACATAGACACCGCGCTGTCAAGCAGTTGCGTCTTGGCGTACTTGTAGTCTCCCGAATACAGTATGTTGTGGGCGCCAGAAATATTGAGATGCACGGTTGCGCTGCCCATGATGTGACCTGCGTTGTTGAGTGTGATGGTGATGTCGGGCGAAATGTCCGTCGGCTTGCCATAGGGCAAAGTTATACAGTGTTTGATCACCTCATTGACATCTCTTGCTTCATAAGGCAGATATGTGCCGTTGCTGTTTGCTATCTTGACCGAGTCCATCTGGAGTAGGGTCATGAGCGGAAGCGTGGGCTCAGTGCAATAAACTGGGCCGCGATAACCGTATTTGAACAGGGCAGGAAGAAATCCCTGATGATCTATGTGCGCGTGTCCTATTACCACCGCGTCAAGGTCGTCCAGGTCAAAGTTGAGCCAATCAAGCCGAGGGTAAGCGTCAAGCCCTGACATTTCACCGGGGTTAATGCCACAGTCAAGCATGACTTTGCTCTCTGGTGTGACGACGACAAAACAAGATCTTCCGACCTGCTTGACTCCACCTAGGCAGAACAGCATGACTTCTTCCTTGCTCGTTGACCATGATTGGGGCTTGGAGGAGCCCGGCTCGCTTGCCGACACTGTTGATACTTGTTGTTGGTGATGGTTGTTGTTGTGGCTGTTGGTGTGGGTGTGGTGGGCCGAGCCGTTGCCATTGACGTTTCCGACTACAAGCGAACCTCGAAATACTCTCTTTCCCAATTTTTGCAAAAAGTCCGTCCTTTCTTTTGCTGATCCTTTGAGAGTTGAGTGAATAATGTTGATGCTTGAGGATGGGATGTGGGGGGATCGTCTGGTGTGTGCTATCCATCCCGTCGACTGGGCGATCTGCACTATCATCGCCGGGTCGATTGCCTCAGGCTTGCTTACTTCGAGCACTACTTCCCCCGTAGCATCATCACAAAACACGGCAGAGACTAACACATCTTTCGGCAATAGCTTGACGACTGCCTGCCTAGTCTGGTCTTCTGGCAGCCGGATAGATGGATCCGTTCGTATGATGAACCTCTTCTTCAGGGTCTTGGAGAGTGAAGACAGATAGTATGTTAATTCAGTTAGCGCAAACTTCGCATTCTTTGTGTAGAGGGCGATATTCGGGCCCTCGAATCTAACAAGGGTTACTTGCGAGTCCGCAGGAATTGATTTCAGTATTATTTTGCCCACGGCTTCTTCGCTCTCAGTTGTGACTCTTGTCACCTGGTCGTCGATATCCGCTGCAGGTCTTGACCTCCTTTGAGGTGCTGCCTGTTCTTGAGCCATAACTTGACCATCAACTTCTTCATTCTTTTCCAATTCTCTCATCGCTATTCTTCCGGCAATACCGAAATGCTATGCCTTGAGACTACAATAAATAGAAAAGGCATAAACCGGTAATAAGCCAAAGATATATCCGTAATTCCATTATAAAAGCATAGTGCCTTGAGTTAGAGTTAACGGCAATTTGATCCAATTGCAATTGCTGCCGGGAATGGATTGCCAAGACGTCCATTTGCTTCAGTGTGATGGACTTGACCTGCCGTAGCTATCGGTTCACTTGAGCCATCATGATGCGTGGCGAGTACATTGCAGCACAACAAATGTGGGTGGGCAAACGTTGTCAATGCACCATGCGATTTGAAAGTTTACTGCGCCTGGACTGGCTATTTAGAGATGATGTGAATTGGTTTTCTGAACCTTCTCGTCCATCAAGCTGCCAGATTTCTCAAATGCTTTTCGAACTTGAAAGGTTCCAGCTGCTAAAAGTAATATGGGGCACATTTTGCCGTAAAGTCTTTCTCTGTTGTGTTGTTGGAGCCGCTTATTGCCCGTGGATGGACTGCTGGCGTCATGATCGTTTGTTGGAGTGTATGTGTCCTTTGCTAGCTAGACCACAAGAACCTGTAAGAACGCAGTCATCACATTGATTACCATTGCCTTGGAATCTCCAACTATTTTGCGCGTGCCTTGCTTCTGCGGCAATCTCAACTGTGGTGCACCCAGAAACGAAAGATTTCTGGAACACTTTATCCTCTCTGGAAGCATGTTCTTAT
>JBIQJB010000006.1:0-68838 GCA_044507735.1 Nitrosopumilales archaeon | reverse complement strand
CCCAGAAACGAAAGATTTCTGGAACACTTTATCCTCTCTGGAAGCATGTTCTTATCCAACAGTCGAGGATTGTCAGGCGTGACATCCGCGTGTCTCTTGACAATACGATTGTGGTGATGCTAGAACGGCACATAGGGAAGCAATATTGCGATTGCAACTATCGCTGCCATGACAAGCGTCAGCAACCTGTTAGTATTTCTAGCCAGCACCTCGGATTTTGCGCGCTTTTCTATCAGGGCACCATAAAGCTGACCTCCGTCCAGCGGACCAATCGGAAGCGCGTTGAATATGCCGACGTTAAAGTTGATGAACCAGAGCCAGAAGAGCATGTTGGCTATCGGTGCAAATACTGTGTGGCTGCCTAGGATGCTTGACTCATACTTGGGTGCCATGAGGTCTGAATACGGGATCACTCCTTGCTGTATGGTAGGCGGCAGCAACAGTGCAAGTGGGTTTGAGCTAAACGCGCTCTCGTACCTGTCGAGGACAGCCTGCGGATCAGGGGGCAGTGCTGTCACGCGCACTCCGAGGATTCCTTGACCGCGCTCAGGTTCCACCAGCGTAGCCTGTCGGGTTACTACATCCCCTGCGCTGTTTATCCATGTAATATCTACCGTGTTGCCAACGTTTGTTGCAAGCTGGGCTCTCAGGTCTTCAAACGTCCTGATCTCTTGGCCGTCTATATACTGGATCACGGATTCAGGTTCAATCCCTATCGATGTTGCAAGCGAGCCCCCGTCCACACCGACTACCATGATGCCAAATTGCGGGGCACTTGGATCTGGAGGCAGAGGTGTAAGGGTTGCGATTATTAGGAACAGGCCTACAAGTGAAGCACCCGCAAGTATCATGTTGTTAAGCGGGCCTGCTGTCAGAACTGCGCTCTTTTGCTTCAGGGTGGTCTTGTTCAGCTGGTCACGTTCAATATTGACAAAGGCTCCTATTGGCAAGCCAAGTAATAATACAATCCCTGTAGAATCGACCCTGACATTATACACCCTGGCTACAATACCATGACCCGCTTCGTGGATTATTATTGTGACTACAAGTGCAACCCAACCATATGTCAACGGAAGGTATGGGTTTAGGCCTGGAATCAGCAGGTTAGCCTGTGGTCCAATCGAGGCCGCTCCATCACGTGCTCCCGAGTTTCCTACTAGGATGGCAAGTGAACCCAGAATAAGGAATATCGCAAGCCCTGTTATCAACGGCATCAGGTATGTGTTGAAATCGGCATAGACCTTGGCAATGCGCCATTTGGCGACCCTGTCGAAAAAGTCAAGGCCAAATGGCGTGTGGATAAGGATCAGAGGAAGTTTTACTTCAGCGCGGATCCTTCTATTATTAACCGATTCTTCCAATCGAACAATAATACGCGGGTTCTGTATTTAAATCAAAGCGTCCTCTTTTTTCCTCTAGACGCCACTACTGTCTACCCTTTGGATCTCGATGTAGACCTTGTCGCCCACTTTGATTCCCATGTCTTGGTATTCTCTCATGCTCAACTTTATTGTAGGAGTTTCTGTCAGCCCTCCCCCAAGGCCGGGGATGTTTGCCATTACCTTGGGCATGTTCTTCATCAGGTCTTCAATCGAGTTAAAAGTCGCCACGCCGGATCCAAATGGGTTCATGTTGGGCCTATCGGGCTTGTAATCCTTTGGGTCATTGAACGTGACATAGACATACGGGCTACCGTCCTGAGATGCCTCAATCCTGGCGACTATGAACTCTTTCTTCATTGATGCAGTACCTAGCACAGAGGGACTTATTTGTATATCTAAAACATGGCACTAAAACTAGACCCTGCTTCTTTCCTTGCGCAAGGTCTTCAACAACATAATATCACCCTGGGCTCTTCGAAGGCCGGTTCTTGCAAGATCATGGCATAGTATGGCATGATTGACTGGCTGAATCAATCATGTAGCTCCAGCATGAAATGTCGCAGACTCTGCCAACAACATCTCTTCCAAGATGGCATATGCTCGATCTGGTTCCTCACTTGCACCACGCAATGGATGATGATCCTCAGGCTCCCTCGGCCTAGCCTCTGAACTGTAGTAGTCTATGGTCGCTACCAAACAGCCTGAAATTAGTTGCAATAGGGAACTAAGAGTTGTCCATTCCCACCTTTCCTGGCAGAAAGTCTACATTGGAGCTCTGCGTGCAGGTACTTCGTGCTTGCCATAGAAGCCATTGGCGTGACAAAGATATACAGCGGCACACAGCATGCTGCGCTCTCTGATGTTTCGCTTGAGGTGGACGCAGGCAAAATCTTTACTCTGTTGGGGAGAAATGGGGCAGGCAAGACTACCTTTGTGCGCATGTGCGCTACCCAGCTTGCGCCTACAGCAGGAACGATCAAAGTGCTTGGATACGACGTCATGAAGGAAGCAAAGCACGTCAGAAATCTCATTTCAATCGTGCCACAAGAGGGTAGGCCGCTCCGGGCCCTCACTTCTTGGGATCATGTTTACAATTGGCTTCGGATTAGGGGCGAAGGAAAGCAGGCAGCTGGAGAAAAAACCAGGGAAATTCTGCGCAAACTAGAGCTTTATGATGTGAAGGATAGGCCAGCAATGAACTTGTCAGGCGGAATGAAACAGAAGATCTTGGTTGCAATGGCTATGGCGACCGATGCACCGCTGTTGTTCCTCGACGAACCCACCATTGGACTTGACCCTATTTCAAGGAGGCAGGTATGGTCTGCAATAAAGGACTGGAAAAACAATGGGGGCTCAATACTACTCACCACTCACTACATGGACGAAGCCGAAATTCTTTCTGATTATATCGTGATAATAGATCGAGGGGAAATTGTTGCACAAGGTACAATACAGGAATTGCGGAGAGTGATCCCCCAAAACATCCGGGTGGATATCGCCCGTGATGGCATTGACCTGGATGCGCTCAAGCCGTACGGCTCTGTAGTCGATACTGGCGCCGGCACACTGCGTGTCTTTACCCTTGAATCAACTGTACGCGAGCTGTCTGAGCTTGCACTCCGCAAGAATCTTGCATTCACCGTATCCCCTGTGACGCTTGACGACGTATTTGTCCACCTTGTGGGTAGCAGGATTGGAGGTGCAGATTAAAAAATGGCAGAGTCTAGCAAGAACAACATGTTGCCTGTTCGACAGGCATTTCTTATTGCCTATATGACCGGTGTACTATGGCTGCGTAGGAACCCTACATCATTAGTATTCACCGCAATCAGTCCGTTCTCGCTGCTTTTTGTGCTCTATGTTATCAGCGGAGGGGAATGGACCAATTTTGCGATTGCAGGCAGCCTAGTCATGGCACTGGTGGGGTATGGTCTTGCCCTTGGGCAGGATATCTCTTTCTACAAGACTGAATACAAGGTCCAGGATGTGTTCGTTGCTTCTCCCGTTTCACCGACTACATACATGATGGGGCTTGCGCTGTCAGAACTGCTTTTCGGCTTCCCTGCATTGATCGTACTTGCATCCTTGGTTATCTTGAACGGAGGTTCGGTCTTGAGCATTCCACTGCTTGTTGCAACGATCCTGCTCATTTGGGGTTCAATGTCTGCAATGGGGTTCTTTTTGTCGTCTCATATGCTGCACATGAGAAATGCGACACAGATCATTTCGTTTGTGAACGTGATATTGACGATCTTGCCGCCAGTATTTTATCCAATAACATTCATGCCTGATGTGTTGGAGCCGCTGGCATATGCTGTGCCAACTACCCATGCTTCCTTGATGCTACAGTACATTATGGGCGAATCCACGCCGGCAGAATGGTCGCTTGGTTTTGGCTTTGCAGTACAGATCGCATACGTGATTGGATTTGTAGCACTGGCCAAAACAAAGGCAATTTGGCGCGAAAACTAGCTACTCGCTATTCCCAAGGGAAAACAATCCACCTGTTGTGGTCAAGCACCTTGCCTGTTATTCCATGACTCTTGTACCTGCTCATGCAAAAGCAATAGTCGCAATTGAACCCATTCAATGCATTCGTCACCTTGTGAAACGTGTCGCCAGTATCGTAGATGTCGTCAACCACAAGGTACTGCTTTCCTATGTCGAGAGCTGGCATCTCTGATTTGATAACAGTCTTGTTGCGCACAGGGATAAATTGCATTGTATCGATGCCAAGCTCGCGGGACAGCAGTCTGGCAGGGACAATGCCGCCTCTGGTAATTGCAAGGATGCAGTCGTATCTTGTCCCTGATTTCTTCACTTGGATTGCAATTTCCCTAACCAAATTCTCGATTTCTTGCCAGCTGCAGGTCTCCTCACCGTGCAGGTTCATCTCCTGCTTCATGCAACTTGGAAAGAAGGGATCAACTCTTAAAGATATGTGTGAAATAGTAGTAGAGGTCATGGTGGGATTTGGACCCACGACCTGCTGATTTCTTGACGGACAAGTTTACAAGTCAGCCGCTCTGGCCAGGCTGAGCTACATGACCTCGTGCGCTTTTATGGTACTGCGTTTTATTAATTAAACGGCGTTTTCGCAAAAGTTAATCTACGGCTCATTCCATGACAAAGATGTTGCAGACAGCGAAGAACAGGAAGCGTGATGGCCTAAAACTCCTAGCCTTCATGATAGGTGCCACGCTGTTTTTCGGTGTCACTCTCTTTATCTCGTTCTTTGTTGTAATAGTGATGCTTAACAACTCGGACATTCCTGGCGCTGAAAAGCCAAACATGTTCATGCTAGGCCTCATCCCGCCATCGATTGGAACCTTCATTCTATTTACCAAGGTTCTCGGGCGGTTCATGTAAACAAACAATGTATTTAAATCGCATAATTCTTGGTGAACCTGTGCCAAAGTTCTTAGTGCAGGTAGTGATTGAAAATAAGCCTTACATCAATGACCCAGAAGGCGAAACGATTCATCGGGACCTTGTGGTGAAAGGAGGCTACTCTAACGTGCTGTCGGTGAGGTCGGCCAAGATGCTCAAGATGATCGTGAATTCAAAGTCAGAGAGAGAAGCCGAAGCAACGGTAAAAAAGTTGTGTGAAGAGCTACGCATATTCAATCCGATCGTGAGTAGCTGCACAATTAAGGCTACCGGCAAGGTCTAATAGTTAGTATTCTACGATTTTGACTTTGTTGATATTGAAGGGTCTTGAATCTTTCCACACATATTCAAAGTAGTCTAGGCACCATTCACAGAATGCCGGGCTTTCGCCGATGAACATGGTGTTCATGTCGACTTCACCTTTTTGGTTTGCAAATGCTATGGCAGCTGCCTTGTCGTCTGCTATGAAAAGAGCCACATCAACTCGCTCAACCATTCTCCTCTCAAGAATTCCTTTTCCCATCAATTCATTCATTTTTGGCAGAATGTTTTCAACGACATTCTTTGGGAATATCGTATTTTGGCCGACCAGCGCATAGACCTTGACTCCGTGACTGGCCCTATCGATTAGTATCTCTCCTTCTTCAGGCCAAGTTTGAGAGACGATTATCCTTAACGAATTGTTCGATGATGATTGAAGCTTCTTCAATCCCTGAAAGACGGCCGTTACACTGGTTATCGGTTTACAATCCTCCAGCACGCCGATCCTCTGCAGGAACTTGTCTGGAATGACTGCGGATATGCCATGTTCTTCAAAATACCTTCTATTCTTCTTCATGACCATTAAATCTGGAATCTGTTTCATCACTATTCTGGCATACTCTGTGGCGTAGAATGTGCCATCAAGTCTCTTTACAAGGCCTTCCTGCATCAACCTGTTCAGGTTCCGATGTACATCTTGCACCGTAACACCAAGCTCCCTTGATAAAGAACTAAGCTTAGATGGTTTCTTGCTTAGTGAAGCCAGTATGGAAAATCTTGTTTCACTGGCAAGCTCCATGAATAACTCAGTGGCAAGCGAATAATCGTTATAATTTTCCTCCATGAACAAACATTCTTTGCGTAATAATTAAAATTTTTATCGTGCCTTTCGAGACTGATGCAAAAACCTCTCAGCAATTTGCCCCTAGGGGTTAAACAGCAATTATGAAGGTTGAACAAATGTGTTAAATACTGAATTGATGAGTTAAGGAGGGAATATCAATCTACTTAGCTCACTATTAGGCATATGAGCGAAGTATTAGAAATAAAGGATAGGTTCCTAGAACTGCAGCAAAAGTACCGACAACACCTTCCAAAGGTGGATCCAGCACTCATCGATGACCTGTTGCTCCGCCAGATGGAGAACCCAAACGTCGTTCCGATATACATGGTCGAAGTATTTACGAGACCGGGGTTGGATGTCGAAGAGGTTCGAAGCTATATAATCAGTAAGACCGGAATGAGTCCGGCTGTCTATGACAATGGAACTCATTATGCAGTGAACCAGAAGCTGACATTGGAAATGCTCAAGGAGATCTCAGATTCGGAGGATGTGATCGAGGTTACTGGCGAATATACTGGTGGCCTTGGCAGCTACGGAGCTTCGCATGAGCATCGACTACATAAGAAAAATAGATTCGAGCTGACTGGTGTCACCCCTCCGCTGACCTCGTCAAACATCCACCGGACTCAAAGTAGCAAAGAGCCTTCTTCTTCCTTGAAGAAGAAAGAGAGTAGCAAGATAATAGTTGCGTACACCGCCGCAGCCATAATAGGCGCAATAGCCCTTGCTGGATTCATAGTAAGCGGTGGCATCTTGCCCAATGCAAATGTCAGCTCGAGTATTGCCACTGGCATTGAACCGGGAGTCCTGCATGGGTATGTAAGCGGACCTGGGGGCTTGCCTGCAATCGGCACAACCGTTCTGGCAGTGCAGCAAGGGGCAAACTTTGCCGCAAGTGCATTCGTTTCAGTCAACGGCCAGTATTACATTGATGTGCCGCCAGGAGAGTACATCGTGTACGTAGCATACCCCGATGGGACAGACAAGATTGCTACTATGGAAGTGCTGAGGGGCTCTACACACGAGCTAAACTTTGACTACTAACTGTATATATACTAGGAAGAGGAAAAGTGAGAAAAAGTATGAAAACAGTCGTGCTCAACTACGTGGCAGCCGCAGCAACTGTAGTAGCGGGTATATTGCATCTTGTGCTGGCTCCAAACATGCTGAACTTTAACCCCAACAGCGCGATTCTCTTCTTCATCGGTGGCGCTGCTCAGGTGTTCTGGGCTCTCCCGATGATCCGGAGATGGGGCAAGGTCTGGTACGGGATTGGGATTGGTGGAACAGCAGTTCTGATGACGATCTGGATAATTACGAGGTTCCCTGGCAATCCGATAACTGGAAGGGGCGGCGGAGTCAACGAAATGGCAGCAGCCGTTGAAGCGATGCAGGCCATCTTTATTGGTGTGACTGCTGCGGTACTCGTGATAGAGTCACGGATGAGAAAGCTGGACAAAAAGACTGCCTCAGAATCGACCTAACCCCCTATTCTTTGGTTTTAATGCTTATCGTCGTGCATTGAGAAAACATCGTCAAGGTTGCTAGAGTCGCTAAGAGCGCCTTCTAACAATAGCGTGGTTCGCAGGTGCTTTGCCAAATCGGTCACAGTGATTATTCCGACCAGCTTGCCATTATCCATTATCGGAAGCCGGCGGATCTTGTGATTTACCATTCTCTGTATGGCTACTTCGATTGGTGTCTCGGGGTCGGCGGTCGTTAGTATTTTGGACATGATGTCTTCCATCTTTACCTGAGCGACCGGCAGCTCCTTGGCACATATTTTCTTGATAAAGTCGCGCTCGCTCACTATCCCGACAGGCTGGCCATCCTTGACCACAAAGACGGAGCTGATGCCCTTCTCAGACATTATCTTGGCGGCTTCGAGAGCGGACTTGTCATGATCTATCATGACGATTTGCTTTGTCATGATGTCGCGAACTACTCCACCTGCCATATACCATTTTCCCAGAATCACCCAAGGATAAAAACAATGCTATCCTGGACTACTGCAACCATCAGCAAGTGCGGAATTCGCTGATCTGAAGATATTAATACAAGCTCTGTCAAGTCTCACTCGCTGTAATGGCAAAGATTGGGATTGCCGTTTTCCCCGGCAGCAACTGCGACCGCGACGTCCATCATGTTCTTAACAACGTTATAGGTGTGCAAGCAGACTTTATCTGGCACACCAAGGATCGCATCTCCGGTTATGATGCAATGATAATTCCAGGAGGCTTTGCATTTGGAGATAGACTGCGCGCTGGTATTATCGCGGCTCACAGCCCAATTGTGCAGGAGGTAAAGAGGATGGCAAGGGATGGTCTGCCCGTCCTTGGAATATGCAATGGCTTTCAGATTCTGGTCGAGTCAGGACTGCTCCCGGGAGCACTGATGATGAACGATTCACTTCGTTTTGTGTGCCGGTGGACAAAGGTAGAAGTAAAGAATAACAAGACTCCTTTCACCAGCCAGTTTGCCACAAAACAAACATTTGAGATCCCTGTGGCACACGGCGAAGGACGCTATGTGGCAGACAATAAGATTTTGAAGGAATTAAAGAAAAAGAATCAGATCGTTTTACAGTATTTCAATGACGATCCGAATGGATCGTCTGACCTTATAGCAGCGATCTGCAATGAAGAGGGCAATGTTATGGGCATGATGCCTCATCCAGAGAGAGCAAGTGAAAGCATCTTGGCAGTGGAAGGCGCCAAGAATGACGCAATTATGATTTTCAAATCGCTAGTGTCAAACCTGAAGCAAAAGGCGATAGCGTAGGCATGGGTGTTCTCACAAAGCAAGAGCTAGAGTACCTCGAATCAAACCTGAAGAGGAAAGCAAACGAGATCGAACAGGACATCGTGGGTGCAGAATGGTCGGAGCACTGTTCATACAAGTCCTCCAAAAAGTACTTGAGACTTCTGCCTACAAGGGGTAGGCGCGTTGTAGTGGGCCCAGGTTATGACGCAGGAGTTCTTGACGTTGGTGATGGGTATGTCCTGACGGTACATATTGAAAGTCACAACCACCCCTCAGCTGTAGAGCCTTTCGGAGGCGCAGCCACTGGGGTTGGAGGAGTCATCCGAGATATCATGTCAATGGGCACACGGCCGATAGCTGTGCTCGACGCTCTCAGGTTTGCACCGATAACTGGAGGCAAGAGCAAGTCTACAGCTAAGTCGAAGTGGTTATTCAAGAATGTTGTAAAAGGGATTGCCGACTATGGTAACTGCATTGGCATTCCAACAGTTGGCGGAGAGATAGAGTTTGATCCTTCTTTTGAGGACTATTGCCTTGTTGACGTCGCATCGATCGGTTTTGGTAGGAAGCAGGATGTTGTGGCGAATCAAGCAGATGTGGGTGATGTGATCGTGCTTGCTGGCGGCTCGACTGGGCGAGATGGGATTCATGGCGCGTCATTTGCTTCAAAAGCCCTTGAAGCGGAGAATAGGTCTGCAGTTCAAATTCCTGATCCATTCCTTGAAAAACTACTGCTCGAAGCCACGATGGAGGCAGTGAAGCGTGGCTGCGTTAAGGGCATAAAGGACCTCGGCGGTGGGGGTCTGGCGTGCTGCCTGTCGGAGACATCAGACAATCTTGGCAAGGGCTTTGATGTCGAGCTGGCAAAGGTTCATGCAAGAGAAAGTGGCATGACTCCAAACGAGCTAATGATATCTGAGTCCCAGGAGCGCATGCTCTATGTTACTGACAAGGCCCGGTTACCCGTGTTAGAATCAATTTTAGAGAAGTATGAAATTAGACATTCTGTCCTTGGAACTGTGCAGGAGCACAATGATCTTGTCATCAGGAATGGGGGCAGGGTAGTGGCTCACATGCCATCACATCTTGTAGCACATGCGCCACTCGCAAACAGGGCCCTCAAGAGACCTGCATACCTTGATAAACTAAAATCAATAAAGCAGCCGCGCCAGCCGGCAGACCTAGGCAAGGTGTTGTTATCGCTCATGTCGAACCCGACAATAGCGAGCAAGCGCTGGGTCTATCAGCAATATGACCATGAAGTTGGAGTGCGGACTGTTGTAAAGCCGGGGATGGGTGACGCGGCAGTGATGAGGCTTGACAATGGTAAGTTTGTCGCAATAAAACTGGATGGAAATTCAAAGCATTGTTATCTCGATCCATATCAGGGCACACTTGGATGCCTTTCAGAAGGCCGTAGGAATATAATCTGCGCGGGTGCGGAGCCGATCGGTGTAGTAGACCATCTACAATTTGGAAGCCCTGAGGATCCGGAGATCTATTGGACATTTACACAGGCGATAGAAGCGATCGTCGATTATTGCAAGTTCATGGATATCCCGGTGGTAGGCGGCAAGGTGAGCTTTTACAACGAGACTGCCAAAGGACCGATCAAGCCATCGCCTGTCATTGGCACACTTGGCTTGGTCGAAGATTCAAACCACATTATGCGTCCTTCGTTGTCACCCGGCGACTCGATCTTTGTGGTTGGAAATACTGCGCCGGAAATGGGCGGGTCTGAATACTATGAATATGTACATGGCATAACCGGGGGCGCAGCACCAAAGGTCGACTTGCAAGTTGATGGTCAGAATGGTAACGTTGTGCTCGGTCTGATAAAGTCACGGATTGTTACGTGCGTCCACGACTGCTCAAAGGGCGGTCTTGCGGTCGCATTGGCAGAGATGGCACTGGCGGGTGGAACAGGGTTTGCAGCGAACCTTGATGCAATTCCGAATACTTGCAGCAGACTAGACGACCTCTTGTTTTCAGAATCTCATTCCCGATATGTCATTGGCACAAAGCAGCCTGAGCAAGTTCGCCGAGCCTTATCGTCAGCGGGTGTGGTGTTTTCAGAAATCGGACAAGCTGCACGTACAGTAGAATTCGCTAGGGGAAGGAGAAGGAAGGTAATAATCCGGCTCAGCCTGAAGCAGTTGCAGTCAAGCTTTTTCTCCCTTGAAAGAGTGATGCAATGATGGACAAAATAAGATATGTTTTTTAACGCATAGCGTATAGCTTGCCTGTGTATCTCTTGGTGGTGGCATGATTGGTTCACGAGAACTGTGGCGTAGTCGGGATATTTTCACTTGACGGGCACAACGTTATACCATTTGTCATTGATTCTCTGCGCGCTCTGCAGCACCGAGGGCAGGAGTCATGGGGGATTGCGGTGCCCGGCAAGACTCCTTTTAGGCGGCTTGGGCTAGTTTCCTCGGCAGCACCAGAATTTCCCGCTGTCGTAAGAAAGTACAAGTCTCATGCGGCCATTGGGCACGTTAGATATTCCACCTTTGGTAAGAGTACACTTGAAAACGCGCAGCCCCTAAAGGTAAAGGATCTATGCGTCGCTCATAATGGTACCATTGCCAACGTTGAGGAACTATCAGGCATGGTTGGTGGCTGCACTTTTACACCGCAGACCATGAGCGACACGCTTGTCGCAGCTCAGCGGCTAGTAATGCACCTTGCTGACAAGGAAGACATGGCCGAAGCGATGCACATCTTGAGGGGAGAGATGGTCGGCTCTTTCTGCTTCACATTTCTAACAGATGATGGTTCTGTCTATGCTGCAAGGGATCCAAAGGGCTTTCGACCTCTGGTTTTGGGGCACCACCGAGAGACCAATACATACATGGTGGCCTCCGAATCATGTGCTCTGGCGGCAGTTGGGGCGCAGCTTGTTCGAGACGTAGAACCCGGTGAGTTAGTAAAGATGAGCAAAGGCGGGATCGATTCGCAGCAGTTTGCGAACGAAAAACCGCACGCCCATTGTGCTTTCGAATACACCTATTTCGCACACCCTTCAAGCATTATGGAAGGAGTCAACATTTACGCGGCAAGGAAGAGGATCGGGCAGTTTCTTGCCAAAAAATTCCCAATAACACATGCTGATGTTGTAGTACCCGTACCAGATTCTGCGCGCCCTGCTGCGCTTGGATACGCGCAAGAGCTGGGACTGCCGTTTGAAGAAGGCCTGCTCAAGGACAGATACAGCAAAAAAGGCTCAATGCGCAGCTTTATAGAACCATACCAGAGCGATAGGGTCGAGATAAACAAGGGGATAATACCTATACGCGAAGTGGTCGGTGGCAAACACGTGATTGTTGTGGATGACAGCATCGTACGTGGCACAAGCTCTGCAGAAATAATCAAGACTCTGCGGATGGTAGGGGCAAGCAAAGTGAGCCTCGTGGTTACATATCCGCCTATAAGGTATCCCTGCTATGCGGGCATAGACTTTCCGTCGCAGGAGGAGCTTGTTGCATACCAGCACGGCGACAGTCAAGCTTCGAATGCTACAATCGCAGCGCGCGTCTCTCAGGTCATAGGCGCAGATGATGTATTATACAACGATACTGCGAATCTCGCAAGGGCTATAGGAATGCCGGAAGAAGAACTCTGCTTTACATGTTCAACCGGCAACTATGCACCCTTGGGCATAAGGCCTGTCTTTAAGTCGCGTATGCAGATGAAAGGCGAGTAATTGCCTGCCGCATGGCGAAAAAATCATCATTTCTGATGCACCATATATCAAGAATACATGCCGAACTTGCAAATCCCGCCCTCAATGACGTATTTTCGAACATCGATTGGATTGTTCAGATTTATCGGACAAGACACTACTACGAGTTTATTGCAGGAGTGCCGGGGCAGATACCCCCTCCCCTTTGGGTATTGCATACCTTAAGAGTGACCGGCGGTTAGCTTTACTGTGGAACCAAAGCTTGAAACAGAAGAGGTAATTGCAGCTAATAGGACGGAAACGCAAGAAGAGCAGCAAGTGCATCTCATAGAGCAGGAAATAGAATGCCCACGCTGTCACGGCAGCATGGAACTTTGCTCTAGCTTTGACAACCTGTTCTATGCCTGTGAAGAGTGTGACTTTTGCCTCTATACAATAAAGAGAAATAAGTAGTAGCAGACACAAAATCAAATAATTGATCGCAAACCGCCGGGAGCTCAATAGGTTTCACAGTGACAAGTCTTCATCGCTTGTCATCGCTGCTCTTGAGGCCGCTATCAGAAGCGTCATGCCCAAAGTTCTTGTAAAGCGGGCGCTGAGATTCGACCAAGGAGAACTGTTGGTGTCAGATGTTAGTGGCAAAAATATCCGGCTGTCGCAGTTTGACCGAGTCTATGTTGTGGGAGCCGGCAAGGCAGCTGCAGGCATGGCTAAAGCTCTTTATTCGATTTTGGGCAAGAGAATTGTAGCCGGCTCGATTACAGTTCCTTATGGAACCAATGCAAAGTCGAGAGGCTCACTTTCCGTTACTCTGGCTTCTCATCCAGTACCAGACTTGTCGGGAATAGAAGGTACCAAGAGGATTCTTGATGTTGTGAGCAGAGCACGGAAGGGAGATCTGATCTTTGTGCTCATTTCGGGAGGCGGATCGGCATTGATGCCCCTCCCTGCTCCAGGCATAACTCTCGAGAACAAGAGGAATGTCACGGATTTGCTGCTCCGCTCTGGTGCTTCCATCCATGAGATCAACTCTGTCCGCAAACATTTGTCTGCTGTCAAGGGAGGACAGCTGCTCCGATCCATTGACAGATCGTGCACTGTTGTTTCTCTCATCATCTCAGATGTCGTAGGCGACGACCTGGGGATCATCTCCTCCGGCCCTACCTGTCCTGATAGCTCTACATTCAAAGACGCACTCCGGATTCTAAAAAAATACAAGATCAGAAAACCTGAAGCAGTAGTCGAGCGTATCGCACGAGGCTCAAAAGGCGAAGTAGATGAGACACCAAAACCTGACGATCCATTATTTTTGAAAGTTCACAATGTTTTGATTGGCAATAATGCGCTTGCATGCATGGGAGCAGTCAACTTTCTTGCAAAGAGAGGCATTCGCGCCGTGCATCTTGGATCAGAATTTGATGGAGAAGCGATTGAGTTTGGAAAATTTATGGCGCATCTTGCGTCAGATCTTGGTAGCGGATCTTTTGCAATTGTCGCTGGAGGAGAAACTACGGTAAGACTAGGTAGGTCAAGTGGCCTCGGCGGGAGGAACCAAGAGGCAGCACTAGCATATCTGACAAGAGCAGGACAGGGCGCAGCTGCAGCCTTTATGGGAACAGATGGGATGGATGGTAACTCTGACGCCGCTGGAGGCCTTGTTTCATCAAGGACTATTGCTCTTTCCAAGACAATTGATTTGCAGAAATATCTGCGCAATCACGATAGTTACCATGCCCTCAAGAAACTGCATTCTCTGATAATTACAGGCTATACAGGTACCAATGTAAATGACATTGCGATAGTGTGTAGAGCGCCTACCCCTAGTAGCGGACGCTAATATCGCCGGATGTGATCTCAACGTCACCGCTTTCGGAGCGGAGAATCAGCGAGCCATCATTTTTGACATCCACTGCTATGCCATCAATAGTCTTCTTATTGTTTTGGATAACTGTGACTTTGCGTCCTAACATGTCAGCGTTTCTCTTCCACTTCTGGATGATTGCATCAGAGCCTCTCCTCTCCATTTCTAGATAATAGTGTTCCAAGTTTTCCAGTAGTACCTTTGTCAATTCTAGCCTGCGAATGGGATGACCCAACTCATCGCTTATTGATGTTATCTTTATGCCATCGAGGCGCCCAGAGATCGCTTGAGTATCGATGTTCGCATTTATTCCTATACCAATGACCGCATAGTTGATCACATCTACCTCTGCGCTCACGTCAAGTAGAATCCCAGCAACCTTTCTGCCGGAGATCATGACATCGTTTGGCCATTTTAGCCGAGCGTCAAGACCTGTAGACTTTATCGCATCACAGACTGCCAATGCAGCTATAAATGGCAATAGAGTCATCCTTGAAATTGGAATTTTCGGCTTTAACACTACAGAGAGCCATACGCCTCCCTTTGGAGAAAGCCACTTTCGCTTATGTCTGCCCCTACCAGTTTTCTGCTGTTCCGCAATCACCACCATACCCAGAGAGTCCGGCTTGTCTGCGAGCGACAGTGCTAGGTCTTGCGTCGAGTCTACGGTTTCACGGAAAACAACCTTCCTGCCAACAAATGATGTATCAAGAATCTTTGTCAACTCCCAAGGTACGGGCAGGTCAGTCAGGCCAGTAAGCCTATATCCAATCCCGTGGCGCGATTCGACTGAATAGCCAAACCTGCGGAGCGCGCGAATTTGCTTCCACACTGCGCTTCGTGAAATCCCTGCCCTTCTAGCCAGCTCTTGACCAGAAATGTATCCCGATTCTGACTGAAATAGCATGAGAATCTCATCTGGATTTGGCATTTGCGTTCTATGCACGTACGGCAACTAATATACTGATCAAACTAATTCTACCAGCTTGTTTGCGAACTTGCTTCAATTATGATTTATAGAGTCGGGGCGCTCTTTCTCATTTGTGAAGAATAGGAGCAGGCCCGACATCATGGCCATCATCTTAGAATCCGCCAACGGAGGCATTACAAAGACAAAGCTCCTTACCCGCGCAAATTTGACTAGCGGGCAGTTAAAACAATATCTGGACATCCTCATGGAGAAGAAACTTCTGATCGAGCTTGCCGACGAGGATAAGAGGCATATTGCATATAGGACTACTGAAAAAGGCATGCGTTACCTTTCGATTTATTCATCGCTGAAAAACATTGCAGTCTTTCAGCATGAAAAAGACTATGTTTGATTCCACTTATAGTAAACGGTCCCGCCCCTGCATTTTGCGAATACAGCAGACTTGTTTTCGGCAAGCGAGCTCTTAACTTCTAACTCTGCCAACAATTGCTCAATCTCTCTATCCTTATTTATTGCAGCTAGCCGATTCAGAATTTCTTCTCTCGAATACATTCTTGAAGGATCATTACGCAATATCTTTTCTATTTCATTCATAAGATCTGTCATACCGTTTTTCACTTTTTCTTAGTTCTTGCGGATACTATCGACAAAACATCCCGATCTTTTAAGTGGTAGGTGGTCGGAAGGCGGAGACCATCGCGGGCATCTATTGCATAAAGTATACCCTTTGCAAGATCGCTATGGATTTCGCGGGCAAGATCCTCTACAGTAGATCCGGCTCGCATCAAGTAGACGTCGGGCAGAACGTTCCCATGCTTATCCGAAAACTTTTGGGCGTCCGCGACAGGATAAACTGCGTTCATCTTCAGCAGCTTAAAGACCGCGACGTTTATCGCAAACTGGACACCGGTGCGCATGTATTCGCCAAGTATGTCCTTGCGGATGAAATTGAGTGCCCACTTTTGCTTGTCGTTCAACTGTGTTTGATCATTAATTTCAAAGCGCTCATCACCGGGGAGGTATCTGATTATTCCCCTGCTTTCAGCACGCCGCAGCGTAAGTTCGGCATCGGCACTTGCAGGTACGACTATCATGTCTTTGTATTCTTCACGCAGCCGGTTGAAATTTTCGGTGGCTGTAGGCAGGTCCACCTTATTTGCTACAATGAGTGTAGGTTTCGAGATGTCCCTTAGGCTCCAGCAAAAGTCCTTGCTCTCCTGCGGACCAAAGTCGTCGAAAGACACATCGGCTAAATTGTTTTGGTTAAGAGCGGCTTTGACGTGTTCTTCTCTTACTCCTATGCCGCGGAACACTTCGGTTATCGCAGGAACTATTTCAGTGCCGGCGTTGATCGCGTGCGATATCTTGTCACGGTTCCCCTCCAGCAGCTTAAGGTACCACATAACAAGCTCCTCTTCGATATCTGCAACATCAGCTACTGGGTCGCCAGTGCCGGGCTCCGCAATCTTGCCTGATGCATCGATGCTGCCAGAGGCGTCAACAATGTGGAGCAATGCGTCGGACTGAGCTGCTATTGTTAGGAACTGGTTGCCAAGCCCCTTGCCCTCCCATGCTCCCTTGATCAGGCCCGGGAGGTCGACGAGCTCTACAGGTATGAAGCGCCACCCGTCTATACATCGTGAATTTTTCGGCTGGTCCTGCAGGTTGAACTCCTTGTGGACGCACAGAGTGATTGCATGTGCGTTGCCCACTGCGGGCTGCTTTGTAGTAAAAGGGTAATTCGATATCTCGGCGGACAGCAGAGTGGCCGAATTAAAAAACGTCGTCTTACCAGTATTTGTCTTCCCAATCAGCCCGATCTTTATCATGACTTTTCCACTGTTTGTCATTCTATTTATATACTCTTGTCAGTGGATGTGGTTGCAAATCGCAGCAAGGTATCCCACAAGGCCGACGAATCCTCCAAGAAGCGATGCATGAATGACGAATTCGTGGTTCCCGACAAATGCAGACCTAACTCGCTTCTTGGTCGTGTTTGCAATTGAGGCTTGCATATAGTATTTTGGAATCTCTCACGGATAAGAATTTCTAAAATCACCTTTGCACAAGCCTGTCAAGTGCCATCTTGATTTCGTCACAGCGCCATGAAATTTCGCTCATCTGGTCGGCTGTAAGCTCCGATTCCCATCGCTCCAGTACTGCTTTCGATATCTCGGCAGCATGGTACAGAATCGCCCAGTAAGGATGATGTTCTGCGGTTGTGTATGCGAGCTCTAGCATTTCTTCAAGTCCCGAAGATGCGCGCTTGACATAATCAGAGCCAGCCCCGTAGATTCTAATCATATCTGATTCCTTGTCGACTCCAACCTTGGTGGAAATCTGGTCCTTGCTCTCCAGTTCTTCTAGAATTGGCTTTATGCGTTCCAAGACTTTCTCGATAGTTGTTGACATCATTTCTTAATCGGATGTATTGTATAATTTAACCTAGTCAGTCCCTAAAGAGCCGGGTATGCTCTGCTAGCATGCACCTGTTATAGACTACTTCTATTCCATTCTCCCTTGCCATGCGCTCGGCTTCAGGACTATAGATGCCCTCCTGCATCCAGATCACCTTGATTCCTTTCTTTTTTAGCGCATCTTGTACTACTTCCGGCACATCCTCAGATGGTCTAAAGATATCAACAATATCGATCTGCTCTGGAACGCTGCTCACTAAAGGATATGATTTGCGTCCCATGATTTCATTGGCTGTAGGGTTTACTGGAATCACGTTATAGCCGTGATCGATGAGATACTTGGGCACGTAATTTGCCGCCTTGCCTTCATGCTTGGACATGCCTACTACTGCAATGTTTCTCAGTTCATAGAACTTTCTTATCTCTGAATCAGAATGGGAGTCTCTATCCAACAAGATTTCTTGCTTTGCAGATTATTTAAACACCGTCATGAGCCTATCATGCCAGGCAACTTTATGGGGCTGCGATACGATTGCACTACCTTTATTCCCGGTTCCGCTGTGACTGTAACACGATCAATCTGCGCGCCTTCTGGCGGCGAAAAGTTCAAGGTCTCACCGGGCTGGAGCACCGAAATCGTGGGCTCTTTGAACCCATCTCCATAATCAACCAGAACATCTGTAAGCGGCATTCTGCCTATGTTCTTTACCACAACGCGAGCATTTGTAAAGAGTGATTGTTCGTCCTTGAGAGCATCGACACTCAAATCGTAATCTTTCGTCGGCAGCGCGGACACAAGCATTGCAAGTAAGGCTACAGCTACGATTCCTACGGCAGCACCCACTACAAACACAAGGCGCATTGAATCAAATAAGATGCTTGAGAATATTTAAGCGATTATTCATCAACGTGATTCTTGCATGAATCTGAAATGGGCAAATGGTGTTTTTTCAAACACACGCGTTTTTAACGCAATAGTTCATAGATTTGGCATGTGTTCTTGAAACTTGGAGCATTCAGAAATGATGATTTTCTTTCTGATCGTCGCTTCAGAACAAGTTGCATGATCACCTTGACTTTTTCTTCTGGCCTTTCTTGTTCTCGATAGATCTCTTGCCTATTCTAGTTACAGGCCTGTCAGCTGATTCGATATCCACTCGATATGCGAGGTCAACCGGAAGACTCTGTGAACATGCAAGTGACTTTTGCATATGACCTAGTCTGGGATCAAAGGTGGACTTGATATGGGGTGCGACGTCTATGTGGTGCTATGCCCGATCACATATGCTCCTCTCAAGCTCTAGCACCTGGCGAGAACTTCATCCGGAATCCGGAATTGCCGAAGTGGTGAGATTCCCACTTGGCTATGAAGTGCTGTGTAACTAGCCATACCCCGGTTCACTCTGACTGAGTCGGAGCCTTGGACGATCCATTTGGTACGTCAAGCATGCAGATTCAGTCGCCACGGTCTTGGTAGTCTGGACGTAGTGCATCGCAAGTCATCTGGCAGGTGGATAAGGAAGCACAAACGACGACTACTTTAGTCGGCCTATTTTTATAAACGAGTTCGTTTTTTCTCTGATCCCTTTCTCAAATTCTGGCATGTGGATTGTATTGATGGGTTCCAGCATATGGTATTTCTTGACATGATCCGACTTCTTCTTAGTCACTTGTTTTAGCTGATCCCGAAGCGACTCTTTCAAGTCTGGAGGACAGATCTTGCTGTCAAATATTGTCGCAAGAGATGCTTCGAGCATCTCATTTAGGTGGGCCATGCCCTTGTCTTCATGAAAGTGGGGGTTCCGTGTCTCTATCTGGAATATCTCTACACCCTTGTCAACTATCTGCGGATAATCTGAGGGAATAAGACCTCCAAATTTTTCCAGTATGTCGATAAACTCCCTCGTTTCCATGGAATAGCCACTGGTGTAATGAAGGCATTCTGCAAGGGGCATTGAAAGTGCATGTTCACCTGCATTGCCAGTTTTGATAACCTCGGTTTCAAATCCTGTGATGCTTGCAAGAAGAGCGTTGAGGTTTCTATTCGTTATTTCTGATACTCTGCCCCACTTTGAGAACTGGAGCGCGTTGTTTCTTACTTTTGGCTTGAAAACCCATGACACCCTGACGTTGCAATAAGGCGTGGTTGCCATACCAAAGCCTGCAGCAAATATTTTGACATATTCGTTGACTGCGCCTGGCACATAATTGTCCGAATCGATAAAGCCAACATAGTCTTTGTGATACATCTTTGCAGCCAAGAGGCCTATCACCATACCCTCTGCCTTGCCGCTCCTTATGCCACCTTCAGAATCGAGGATTGAATCGTAGCCGACTTTCTTGAACACCTCTGCAAGGCATGAATCCTGCTGGTGCACCATTATGATGCGCTTGTCCATGAATCTGGCAAGCTGCCTTACTGCCTCAGCTTCCATCGCAAATCTGTCCACAGGAGCTCTGGCACTGTTCGAAACAATGATTACAAGACATTCATTTGGTATCCCGCTGAGCACGCCTTCAAGCAACTTTAGCTTTTCATTCTTCATAGGGATGACAATTGCAAGGTCATGCATTATGTTCGAAATTTCGTCATAATCGAACTTTCTGACGGTCTGGTGCGACGACTGGAATCCCTTTGATTTTCCAGAATCAAGCTCGTAAATACGCTGCACAGCATGGATGCTGACAGCACCAAGCCGCTCAGTATATCTCGGAAAATCTAGTTTCATCGCATATGGTAAATGGTGATTGTATAAATCGTTTTGTCCGGAATGGGAGGTAATACCACAAAAATCTTTAAGATGGGGTCGTCATTATTCTGTCAAATTTAAAAGGTGCACAAGAAATAGCCCGTACTCTTGACAGCATACACACTGCTCTCTCATATGTCAAGGGGAGCCTGCAAAATGTCATAATTGTATTAGGTGGAGAAAAACATCAAGGATTCATGTTCTCACTACTAAATCCTCCTGTGCCACTTGGAGGAAACATCATTTCACTTGATGTTTATGTCGATGAGATCCCTATTCCCAAAAAGTCGATCTTCGTTGCAACCCATGATGATGTTGTAAATGCATCAGCTCTGTCAGAATCTAGGCCCATTTCCTTCAAGCCTTTTGAAAGCGCTAGATTCCTTGTGATAAAAGAAGGAGGGCTCGATGAGAAAAAGAAACACAAGATTGCGATTATGAGCAAGATGGAGGGCTTTGAGCAGATAATGATTCCATTTACATTCCGGGATTATCCTGGATTTAGGAGTGGGAAAATATTCGTTCCAGAAAGCGCTCAAAGCTCTGACTCTTTTGCGCTCGATCAGGATGGTGGCATGGTATTCAAGAACTTTACCACGCCCTTGACATTATCTGGCAAAAAGGCTTATGTTGTCTGCTCCTCAAACGGGGCGCTCTCTGCCAACTGGACCTGGATGGGGGTGAGGTACGACAATGGGGGGTTGTATGTACCGCCAGTTAGGGTCTTCGGCAGAATAGTTGTCGAAATATCAGTCGACGATGGTGTGCGAAAAAGGCTTCCACACTTTGTAGTTGAATCTCGGCATGAAAACGGCGTTCTCTACACGCGCCACGAAGTGGCTGGGCTGGAAGTAAGAAGGAAACTACTGGTCCCATTTGAAAGCAGGGGGTTTATTATGGTGCTCCAGTTGCGGCCATCAGACGGCTTCAGGACTGTGTTTGGCAGAAAGACGAAGAAGAGGAGGAAGATTCGTATACATTTTCTGATTGACGGCAATATCACCAGCTACGGCCTAGCCGCTGTATCACAAAATATTGTGTCAAAATTCAACGTAAGGGATAACTGCCTGCAGCTGCAGACAGCGACGAAGGATGCCGGGGTACTATATTCTGGAGTGATAGGCGTTGCACCAAAAGCACTGAAGACTAGTAGAATGACGATCGATTCTTACGATAACGACCTAGAGCTATCATATGACCTTGAAGTCGAGCCCGGCAAGTCGGTAGAACTTGCACTTGTGGGCACGGGCAGTTTTAATGGCCTTGACAAATGCGTTGAGGAGTTTCGCCATATGCGAGACAACTACGTCCGTTTGGTGTCAGAAACCGAGAGTGGCTTTGCCAACTATGCTTCTTCAACTTTGACGGCCAGTGCACCTCAGTCGAAGCAAAGAATTGAGGTGGGGAGACTAATTGCGGCCTTTAATAAGGCAAAAACCTGCCTTCGATATTTGAAGGCGGAGTATGACGGTTTGGGTGAAGGCATATGCGCGGGTTTACCGCGCTTTCCAAACTATTGGGCAAGAGATACAGGGTGGGCACTTAGAGGTTATCTTTCTATGGGTGACTACTGCTTTGCGGCAACAACAATAGACAATTTCCTCCGTCATCAGGCAAGAATCACAAACAAGATTGCAACCAAAGGCGAGCTTCCAATGATAATTAGCGGGCGAGCTTTCCTTCACACTACTACATATGGGTCTGCAGACTCGACATTTCTTTTTCCCTCAGCAATAAAGGAATATGTTGTCGCCACTGGAGACGTCCAATATTTGAAAAAGAGGTGGAAATCCATAGTGGATCTGATAGACTATGGATTCCTCAGGGACATTGACGGTGACGGATTGATTGAACACGGTTTCAGCGGCGTAGCAGAAAAGCTCCCGATACAGGACTCGACGTGGATGGACCATATTGACAGAAGAAAGAGTGCAAACGATATACAGGCACTTTTTTTTGAAAGCCTTGTAGTTGGAAGTGAGCTTGCCGCAATAATTGGAGACAGTCAAAATGAAAAAAGGTGGAATGACAGGGCAGTCGAGCTGCGGGAAACAATAGACCGGGAGTATTGGAACGCCAGCGCTGGCTTTTACTATGACACGATAAGGAAGGATGGCTCCAAAGATCCGAGCATACGGCCAAACGCGCTAGTGTTGCTATTGTCGGGAGCAGCAAAAGACCGAAACAGAGCAGACTCGGTCCTCTCAAGGATAGGGGAGCCAGACATGACCACTCCCTGGGGAGTAAGGACATTGAGCAGTGACGATCCAAAATACCATCCGACGCTGTACCACGACGGTGCGGTTTGGCCGCTTGTCACAGGGTGGGCAGCTGCCAGTGCAACGAAGTTTGGAAGACGTGAACAGGCGTTGCGCTATTTAGGAGTGATGGCTGAAAGAATTCTACATGAGAATGGCATGTTTGCAGAAACCTACCGAGGTGACCGACCTGAACCGTTCAATTCATGTATACTGCAAGCGTGGTCGGTAGGCATGTATGCATATGCATTTCGGGAAATGATGCTTGGTATGAGAGTGGACATGATAAACAACACGATAGAACTTGAGCCCAACATCCCAGATTCTCTTAAGGACTCACCGGCTCCTGTGGAATTTGAGCATTTTATTTACACCAAGAAAGGCATTGCAAAGCTCATCCTTCAAGTCGACCTGAACAATGAGAAGATACTTGCCGCATTCAAGGGCGAGAATGGCAAGGCCCCGGAGATCTTCAGCAACTCTTACACAATAAGCTCTCTCTAGTACTGCGGTGTCCTGTTGAATTGTATCTCTGAAAAGATCTTCTGCAGGGACATTCTCGATGTTCTGGACGCACAATGAGATCCATTGCTAAAGGCATAAATTATCTCAAAATCGCAGTTCGACCAGATGTTTACGCTCTATACTCCGCAGACTGCGAACAAGGCTCTACCGGAGATCAGGCGGCTGTTTTCAAACATCCTGATGTATAAGAAGCAAGCAGTAGCATTGCAAGAACAGGTCGAAATGATCATACAGTCTGGCGGCCAGTTCGAACAGTTTATCAAGAAGAAGCAGGATCTCAACGCTGCTGTCTCAAATTATTACAAGGCCATAGAGCAGCTCGAGGCCACAGGGGTCGTCATAAAGGACGTAGAGCAGGGTCTTCTTGACTTTCCCTCAAAGAGATTCGATGAAGAGGTATGGCTCTGCTGGAAGATGGGAGAAAATGAGATCAAGTTCTGGCATGGGAAGGACGAGGGTTTTATGGGAAGAAAACCTCTCGAAAGTACCGGAATTATCGAGCCATAGATTTTTTTTCAAAAAACATAGTAAGCTGTTCAATTGTTGCATAGTTGATTGATGATGCTATCGAGCTGGCTGCGCGCGATCCGAATCAGATTCCTTCTTGCGTCAATCATCGCAGTCAGCAACGGGCTCGCAATCACATACTGGAAAACAGGGACGATCGATCCATTCTACGCTGCCCTGACATACGTTGGCGTTATTTTCTTGCATGCAAGTGTTGATCTGCTAAACGACTACTGGGATTACAAGCGAGGCATCGACAGCGTAACTACGCGTACAAAGTTCAGTGGCGGGACGGGCGTGCTTCCTGAAAACCTGCTTGCTCCAAAGGCAGTGTATGCTGCGGGCGTGATCTTCCTTATTCTCGGGGCATCAATAGGCGCCTACTTTGTAGCAGTAAGGGGCATAACAATAGCCGTGATCCTTGGCTTTGCAGTTGTCGCAATATACTTTTACTCTACCAGCATTGTGAACGCCGGTCTAGGTGAACTATTTGTCGCTATCAAGGGAGCAATGATCGTTCTGGGTACCTTCTATGTCCAGACTCCCTCGCTAGAGCCCGCAGCCGTCTATGTGGGAGCTATTGTAGGCATCTTGTCCGCAACTGTCCTGTTTATCAACTCCTTTCCTGATTTTGATGCAGACAGGTCAAAAGGGAGGCGGACTCTCGTAATACTGCTTGGTAAAAGGACAGCTGCTGCAGTATATCCTCTTTTCATTGTAGCTGTCTACGCCATGATTGTGGTGGGAATTCTCTTTGGTTTTACCAAGTTTTATTCACTGATAAGTCTTGCATCCCTCCCTTTTGCAATCAGATCGATAGTATTATTGAGAAAGGATCATGAAAACACTGACAAAATGGTCCCTGCAATGTCTTCCACTGTGACTTACTCGCGTATTACCGGGTTCCTGCTAGCGGTGGGACTCCTTTTTTGAGAAGTAATACAATGTTCTAGTATTATTTTACTGTCGTATTTAATACGACGTCATCCCTGTCTGCTACTGTTGTACAACACTCCTTCGATCGGTAAGGACGCGGAAATCGTAAGGGGCATTAAAAAGTCCGCAAACCTTGTGGTGGATTTTCTATACTCTGCTAGAATGCGAATTGACATTCTTGCCAATTCGAACCTTCCTACTGTTATCATGAGGGATGAAGTTTATACAAACGGGCTGATTGACGCACGGAAAAGAGGCGTCCGGATTAGGATTATCACGGAAGTGACTCCGGAAAACCTTGTTCATAGCAGGGCTTTGGCTGAATTATGCGAGCTCTGCCATCTAGATGGGATCAACGCAAATTTTGGGGTGAGCGAGTTTGAATATATTGCGACAGGTGCCCTCAGCCTCTCAAACCCAATCTCCAAGCTCATTTACAGTAACGTACAAGAGATGGTAGAGCAGCAGGAGTATGTTTTTGAATCATTTTGGAACAGGGCTGTGCCTGCGATGGCGAGGATCGCTGAAATAGAGGAAGGTCGGGGAAGACCTACTACCAAGATCATTGAAAACCCTGAGAGCTCCCTTGCGCTAGGGGCAGAGCTCATGCAGAAGGCCAATGAAGAGGTGCTTGTAATCCTATCGACTCCCAACGCCTTTTGGCGAGCGATCAATATGGGTAGAATTGACATTTACCGGGAGATAGTTGCAAATAGGGTGACACTCAGAATACTGGTGCCCGACGACGCGGAAGTCCAGCAAGCTGTCAACGACATCCGCTCTCAAGCTCCGACCATTGAGTTCAGTTATCTTGACAAGAGCCTCCAGACTGGCATGTCTCTCCTCATTGTTGACCGAAAGGAACTGATCGTATGGGAAACAAAGGATGACGCCAAAGAAGATCCATATTCTGCGATGGGCAAAGCGACATACTCTACTAGCAAATCGCTTGTCCTTTCGCTATATCAGATCTACGAGATACTGTGGAAGCAGACAGAACTCTATGAAAACATCAAGATGCACAATCGAATGCAGAGCGAGTTTGTAAACATTGCAGCACATGAAATCAGAACACCTGTGCAGCCTATTCTTGGCATGGCAGAATTGATTGAAGCACAGTTTAATGGCGGCGACGCCGTTTTGGTCACAAAGGAGGACATGGCGCTCATAGTACGCAACGCCCGACGCCTTGAGCGCCTGACTTCGGACATTCTGGAGGTGACAAGGATAGAATGTGGTTCTATAAAGCTGAATTTGGAAATGTTTGACCTTAAAGTAAAGATCCAAAATGTGGCTAGAGACGTAAAGGACAGTATCCCTGCAGGAGTGCAGTTGATAGTCGAAACAGCACCAGAACCATTGTTGGTAGCAGCAGACAAATCACGGATATACGAAGTAGTCGCCAATCTTCTCAGTAATGCAGCCAAATTCACAAGCAAGGGCAAAATAGTGATAAGGGCAGAAAGGATGAAGTATGAGCTTGGCGGTAATAGTAGACCGCATGCCCTGGTAACAGTGAGGGATACCGGAATGGGCATCGATCCTGAAATAATGCCTCGGCTTTTCTCAAAGTTTGCGAGCAAGTCGGACCATGGGACGGGCCTTGGGCTCTTTATTTCAAAGAACATAATCGAGGCGCATGGTGGTGCGATTTGGGGCGAAAATAACTCTGATGGTGGTGGTGGCGCCATTTTTTCGTTCACGCTGCCACTGATAGAAGAGGAAACTTACTAGAGACCCGCGCTTTCAATTAGGCTGATCAGTTGATCATAATGTTCAATGAACTTTCGCCCTTTGGCAGTGATGGCGATTAATCCACTGACCCTGTAGATCATTCCCTTTTCTTCCAGCTCATCAAAGTGGTTCATCATTTTGTCATAAGATAGCCTAGTAGAATGTTGAACGTGTGTGGGCCTTGCTACTTCATTGTGCGCGATATCTTCTTCGATCGCGCAGAGGATGTCGTAGAAGAGCTGCAGCTTATGTCGCTTTTCTTGCCTCAATTTCTACCTTCCTCCTTGAAGTCACGCTGTGCATGATGTAGGCAAAGAGCGCAAGTCCCGCCATCCTTGCAGCAGCCGATCCGATGAATGCTACGACACTGTTGTCAAAGTACGCAAGGATCAGTGAATATTGTTCGAGCAACAAGAGCGCAAATGCTGCTGGCACGTATAGCATCTTGATGTTTGCAGCCCGTACAAGCGAGGCTATGGAGGATTTGAATATGTATGCGATTACTGCCATGTTGAATATTCTCATATAGAAGCTGAGATCAGCAAGTCCTGCATAGTAAAAGTATGGAGATGTTGCTAGCGAGAGTGTTGGCACTATAAATGGGATCGCGACCATCGCAAGTGGCAGCATGGTGAAAAACACATCCCTCGGCTGAACCTTCTTGCCGGATCCGCTTGCATCCGAATTCTTGTAGTAATATGAAAGCGCAATGAGCGCGAATGCTTCTGATTGCAAGGCTATCTGGATCCAAAAGAATGCCGGGTACAGGAGTGGATCTGCCTTGAACGCCAGGCCGCACGCTTCAAATACGAACGACGCGGCTAGGAAGGCAAATCCTGCCGGCAGACCTAGGAGGTAGCCAAAACCAGAAAATTTGTAAGATTTGAAGAAATAGCGTGAAATCATTAATGACAATGATACCGAAATAGCAGTGATCGCGGCTGCAAGTGCTGGAGCAAGCGCTGGGTTCACTAGTACGAATGGATTGAGCACGTTGGGATCGAGCACTGCCATCTATCGCTATTTCGACTCCACACAAGATAAGGCTTGCTCCCCTGAAGGGAGTGCTTGGATTCGATTCGTTATTATTTTCCACCTTTGATACATTTGTTATTGTCGTCCTTTTCTTCATCATACGAAATGATTTCCGGACATGCTACGCCTGAAGGCACCAAGAAATTCATGCAGTATGCTGCATCTCTTGGTAGACCTCAATCCCACTTCAAACTTTTCGACGATCTCTACTTGTCGAGCATAGGGATGGGGACTTACCTTGGCCAACCTACACAGGAAGACGACTTGGCAGTCGAAAATGCAGTGTACCAATCTATCAAGTCAGGTGCAATCAATGTGATTGATACGGCGATTAACTACCGCGCAATGAAGTCTGAAAAGAGCATTGGCCGAGCTCTTCTGCGATTGGTGAATGACGGTGTGGTTTCACGCGATCAAGTATTCATATCGACAAAAAATGGCTACATCACAAACGACGGTGACTATCCAAACGTTGACGTAATGGAATACATCCACCGTATGTACATCCAGACAGAAATAATGACAGCAGATGACATCAGCTCCGGATACAACGTCATGAACCCGAACTACCTTGCGAAGTGCATAGAAAAGTCACTGATGAACATGCATCTTTCGACAATTGATCTAGTCTACATCCATAACGCGTTTGAAAGCTGGAATCAGGATGTGAGTAGGCAGCAGTTCATGGAGATGCTTGCCAAGGCCTTTGAAGTCTATGAGAAATATCGAAAGCAAGACAAGATCCGATATTATGGAATGGCCACTTGGACATGCTTTAGGGTGCCACCAGACAATCGAGAATACCTCTCGTTAGAGCAAGCAGTCAGGGTCGCAGAAAACGTTGGAGGCAAAGATCATGGATTTCGATTCATCCAGCTTCCCTACAACCTCGCATATAGCGAAGCTCTTTTGCTCCACAACCAGTCAGTAGGTTCTGAAGAAAAGTTGACAATCCTTGAAGCGGCTGCGAAATTGAAAGTGGGCGTGTTTACCAGCATTCCGCTCTTTCAAGGCAAACTTCTGGGTGCGCAGATACCTGACTATGGCGGATTGAGAGATCCGGTTGCCAAGCTCGTGCAAGTCATTAGGTCAAGTCCGTCCGTAGTTGCACCCTTGATAGGTCAGAAAAAGACAGAACACGTTGAACAGAATCTACAGCTGGCTAGTGTTCCGCCTCTATCAATTGAGGAGTTCAAGCAGGTGGTCGAAACGCTCACTAGTCAGCAACTATAAAAATAGAGAAATCTCTATCCGTCATAGAATGGAAACTACTGACATCGAGAAATTCCAAAACAGAACTGCCGAGGCAGTACGGGTGCTCGCTTTTTTCAAGGCAAAGCCGGGAATGCGCCGTGATCTAGAGGATCTATTGAAGACAGTGATTCGAGCAACGCGGCAAGAGCCCGGTAACATAGCATATGTGATGCACAGATCAACAAACGCTCCGGACGAATTGATGATCGATGAAATCTGGGTAGATATTAAGTCGTTGGAAGATCATCTGAAAATGCCACACATGCAGTCGGCTCTGCCGAAGATCAAAGAGATGCTTGATGCCCCTCTCAGAATAGAAACATACTCTGAAGTTAGAGCTGTGTGATGGCCTCTTCTATGTTCTTTCTATCCTCGGCTGCTGGCATTTGTTCTAGATATTTCGCAAGGTCTTCTTTAGCTCCGGGGTTGTTTCCAAGTTGCATCCTTGCGATTGCTCGGTTTTTGTAGATTGGGCCGAACCTTGCAGGATTAATTCCTATGGCCTTGGTGTAATATGCTTCTGCAAGCGAATAATCTCCTTTCTTAAGGTAATAGTTGCCCAGACCTCTGTAGGCTAGATAGTATTTTGGATTAAGCTTGATCGCCCTTTCGTAGCATGGCACCGCCTGATCCGAGTTTGTTTCGTTGAACATGCCTGCTAGGAGACACCATGCCTGCGCGTTATCGGGGTCAATCTCGGTAGCTCTTTGAATTTTTTCGATGGCACTATTCGGTTTGCCGCGCTGACGCAGACCCTCTGCCTCAAAACACAACCTATTCGATTCCTTGAACATTAGGTTGTCGTTCTTAACCAAGTCCTTCATGTCCGACGGCACAATCACTATGGCTGTCATGTCGTCCTGCTCCCAGTCTTGTTCAAATCTTGCCTCAGGCACCGCCCCCACAGTGTCCGGCTCAGGCACATAGGTGAGGATCCTCCGCTCGTCGACATTATATCCGGAAACAACCATCGCGTGCTGAACAATATCCTGAATCCCTGGCATTATGACGATGGGTGGTATTCCCTGATCGATTCTCTTTTTCAGATCCTTAATTGAGCTCTTGTAGATGTATGATGCAAATCCTGTGCTTTCAACAAGAGCAAGTCCGTCTATGATTGACGGCCCTTTTGAATCCATGGTGCTGGCCTGCGGGGAGATGTCCTCTCCCCAGTACTTTGCTACAACATTTATCACCAGTGGCAGTGTGACACTCTCTTCGTTCTTGCTCACCAGTGGCAGGCTGATAAAATGTTCAGGCTGGGATTCCAAGGCTATAGTTATCATGCCTGTTGCTTACTCAGCCAATAAAATCCTTCTTCTCAAATCATTACAAAATTCTGAAGAACTTCGAGTCCGTCCTTTCCGCTCCTTTCTGGGTGGAACTGAGTTCCATAAATATTCCCGCTTGAGAATATCTCATGCTGACAAAAATGTGAACTTGCAAGCGATTTGAAGCCAACAGGTAGTCTTGCTACACAGTAGCCATGACTCTCGTATGCCAAAATTGACTCCTTTTCCATCGTAAGCGGGCTCTGGCCGGACACCGATACTCTAGTCATTCCCTGGACATGGGATGGCATCTTGCGGATAGTTCCACCAAGAGCCAGCGCGATAATCTCTGCTCCGTAGCAGATACCAAGTAATGGTTTGCCGCTTCCGTGACATTGTCTTACTATCTTGGAATTCACTGCATTTATCTCCTTGTTGTTCTTGCGCCTACCTGACAGTATCACCTTGTCACAAGCGGCGACATCGGAGTCTGTCAGCTCCGAGAACCTTCTGTACATGTACTTTACTCCAAGTTTACCCAAACATGTAAGAATGTCCGGTGTAAAAGGAGAAAGGTTGTCTACAACTAGCACTTCCATTTACTACTAGCCTACCTCGATTGAAATGTAGTGGCTCTCTACAATTCCATCAACCGTGCGAAGCACGCCAAAATTGACTGTCGCTCCATCCCGCCACTCAAATATTCGTTCGCCTTGGTTCACCGAATTCGCAATGAAGTCGCGTATCACATCCTCTGCGACTGCCCTTTCAGAATCTGTTCTGTACTTTGCTTCTGCCTCTTCAAATCCTACTGGAGCAGCAACGAATGTGGGTTTGACAAGTTCCAATCCTGCGTCTGTGAACACCTTCTCTAGGTTCTGTATCCTGAGCTGCGTGTCAACCGATGTTGTTTGGTTGCTTGGAGACGGCTGCTGACCTGGTGCAGGAACCACGCCTGACAATTTCTGCAAATAGTTTTCAAATGCAAGTGCAGGAGTGTCGCCGAAGCCCACAATGTAAGTACCTGTGTCTGAAGCCGCTCCTACCACGCCTACTGTTCCAACTTGCTTGCCGCCCGTTCCTGTAAATATTGGTATGAAGTAGACTTCGTAATCGCCAATGATCTGGAAGTTGCTTTCACCAAGTGTCGGGTTAGAATTTGCAAATTTTGCTTCTCTTACTTCGCTGTATGATGGGTTCTTTTTCAGCTCGTCTTGGGCACCGATCTTGTTCAGTAGCTTCATTTGCGAATCGGGCGGTATTGAGTAAAATGTCATCTTACCCAGATTTCCAAAATCGTTTTGGACAATGATGTAGCCAGCAATGTTGTTGGATTCTGAGTTCTCAAGCTGGAGCAACTGCATCCCGACGAATTCTGGTCGCTCAAACCCCGGCGGTTTCAAATAAGCATATGTGGGAGCGGACATTTCATTTCCCTGACCTGCTCCGACTTCATAAACATCGTTTCCATCGATAAAAGTTCTCGGGTCGGTCACATGGTATGTATTGAATTTTGACACCTGCCACATGAACATTTCTTCAGGATATCGGATCTGGTCTGTCAGCCATGCAGGAACCTCGTTCGTGGCTCCAATATCCCTATACTGCTCAAGGAACATTTTTGAAAAAAAGTCATCTCCCGTAACGATTGTCTGAACTGTGCCGCTGTAGACATCAATGAGCGAGTAGCCTACATGTTGTAGCATGAAACTGGAAGCACCAAGTGGGACATTTGATGTGTTTATTGCAACAATGAGTGGCATTAGCCAATAGGTGTTGGTTCCGTCAGTTACCACAAACGTCTCTACTTCTCTCAAAAGCGGATTAGTAGCTCCGCTGCTAAATCCAAACTCATAGACGAAATACGGATAGAGGAGCTCCATCCTATCGTGTATTTCTTTGTACCTCATGATATGCATAGTTGTACTTGGATCGGAGACCATGAAGTTTGGCTCAAACATCCAGCTCAACGGTGGTGAGATGTCCACACCTCCGGAGCCGTTGTAGGTGTGTCCTCCAATCTCTTCGCTCTCCGTTCTGTCCGTCGGATATGCTGACCAGTATGTGCTAAAAAGACCATCGCCGCTTTCACCATAGTATATCCTCCTTTGCTGAAAGAACTCGCTTTCGTCAACTATGCTACCACTGTTGGCTGCTAGCATCTTCATCCCAGTTTCAGAATGTGTGTATACCATGTGTTGGTAGAACCAAGCGTCATTCTGTCCTACATCTTCTGGAATGGACGGAAAAGTTGTGCCTATCCAATACATAGAGCCGTCAAATCTCAGAATGTCAAAATCAAAGTATTTCAAGTCGCTCGTCTCGTCCAGGATTTGGACGAGCCTATCTCTTGCATTCTTTTCGTCCCAGAGCCGGATGTTGCCCAGCAAATCCCTATTTTGCTCAACTACGTTTTGTATGCTTGAGGACGAAATGGAAGGTCGAGCAGCAGTATGGTTAACAATCTGGATTTGATCTAGGCCGTGCATGTAACGGTTGAGCTCTATTTGCTGCGCGACATAAGGGATGTTCATTCCTGTAGTACTCGATATGCTGTTGTTCACCAGCATTATCGAGCCTGACAGCCCTACTACTGCGGCAACTGTAAAGAGTCGGGCATACATACGCTTCTTATCGGGATATATTATCACCTTTGCGTGGGTCCTGTCGACTAGCCCAAAAACAATGAGCGCAGCCCCAAGCGTGAGAGCGCCTGCGATTGCGTACCTCGTATTATAGTCAATGCCACCCGAAAAAAACATGTTGAATCCGATCCAAAATATAGAGACTCCTACAATGATCTCCATTGCGGAGATGTATGAAAGGAACCGGGGTTTGCTCTCCTTTGAATCGAGCACGTACTGGGATACTATGCCAATAGTACCAGAAATACCGACATATACGAGAAGTCGCACCCCAATCGCAGTCAGCAACGGCGGGATGAGGAGTGTGAGCGCCGGGATCATTGGAATCACACTCTGCTGCGCATAACTGCTGTCATCTGGGATATCTGCAAAGGGGATGGTGAATATGTTTCCAAGCGATCCAATCCCAAGATCCTTTCCTTGCATCACGTAGTCGGCCGCCATGCCGAACATGATGTTGCTAAAGAGCGGAGCAAATAGCAAGACCTTCATGAGCTGCCAAAGTGCAAAGCTGGTATTGCTCATCTGGAATTCGGAGTAGCGAGTAGCCACGCTCTGGGACTCATAGTCACTACGCCTGAGCACGTTTATCAGATTCTTTATTCCGTACCAGACTACCGAGTGGCGCGCCTTGAAATTAATTCGCACAAGCGCAATGGAGGATAGAATGACTCCTGAAAAGATGGAGTAATAGAGTGGCTTTGTAAAGACCTCTCCAAACTCTTCCACATTCATGAGGAAGTTAACCGACTGGTTGGCTACAACGCCAAATATGATAACACCAATTGCCACAAATACCGCTATTCGCACTATCCTGCCGATGTCAGTTCGGGGTGCCCTATCCTCACTGTACTTGTCCCACAAGCGAGGATGCCTAACGTCCAAGACCCTTTAATGTGTTTATTAGCGATATTGGTCGTACGAACTTTTGCCTTGGGTATACACGATGGATAAATGTGCTACTAGGCTGCCTCTGCAAGTCCTTTGCAAATCAGGTAAACGGCCGCATACGCAGGAAGTTCTGCAGATTCCTTTGAAATGCTAAATGACTTGCCCCTTAACCTCAGTTTGACAGGAGTCTTAACCTTGACCACTACCTTCGAATCCCCGATCATGCACGCATCCACAAAGGGGTCAAACGATTCAAGGTCTGCGCATTTCATCTTTGCAAGCCCACTCTTACCATTTAGAGTACCGGGCATCCTGAATACGCGATGTACGTCTGTGGTCACCTGAGGATCAATTCTTACGCCCAATTCACGAGCTATATTGTCAAGGTCGGCTTTGAAAGCGATGTATCCGCCCTTCTGCTCAACCAAGTGCTTCAATCTTGTGACAGATGTGCCATTGATCTTTAGCCTGTCTGCAATTCTTCTCCTCCAGCCATAGTCAAGACCGCCTCTTGGGAATCTTATGAAAAATGGGTTCTCAGCGTTACCTTTCCTTACTCCGATGCTTTCAGTCATCAATCCTGAGCCGGTTATATATCCGACAAGGTCAGAGCGCGCTTGAGGATCTAGAGATACGTATGCATTGTCGCTCACATGGACATGAAAGCCATTATTTCCTGAGAAGTAGATATCGATGTCGCTCTGCTGGATGCCAAAATCGCTAGTAAGGAATTCTTCCAGGCGTTTTACTTCCTTCTTAGAGCCGTCGACGCACTTGCTGCATGGTATTGATATACTCTCTCCTTTCTTGCCGCCACACCCCTGGCAAGAATAATGCTCTTTTGTTTCCTCCGCAAACGAAGATGCTCGCCCGCAAGTTGCGCACAAAAGATAAGTGTGAGAAGGAACACAGGGCAGATGCAAATCTTTGCCATCAATGTCAAATATCAGGTCAGCACCGAGCCACTGTTTTTCCTGCATAGGATACGATGGAAAGCGATAGTAGGCATTGGAACAGTAAATGTCCGATGGAACTTCTTTCATTATCGTGGCGATCAACTCTTTCATATTTTTGAAAGAAAGGTGCCGGACCATGCCAGGTTGCCCAAACTGCATATAGCCAAACTCCCTTTGCTCCATCTTGTCAGGCTCTTCTACTATGCCTGGCTTAAAGTAGTATCCTCGAAACGCGCTCTTGATTATACTGGCCGTCTTTATGGTGGCGTTCTCCGTCATTGTTGCCTCTTCTTCCTTCCGAACTGAACTGGATTGGTTATTGAATTGCATTCAGCCGTCGCGTAACACAGATTTTCATTGCGAAGCTTGTCGCACGAGGGGACAGAATATTTCGTGTGACTGCCCTTCATGCCTGCAAGGTGTTCAACTTGGTAGCGGGTTATCTTTTCATTAAAATCAGGTGCATTCTCGTACATCATTACGATTTCATCGACCGGCTTCCCTATCGCTAGCATGTATGTCGCAAGCATGACTCTTGCAGAATGCGGGAGGTTCTCGCCCCTTGCCATGACCTCGATCGCATGTTTTACGCATGGTGGGTATTCGGTAACTGTCGTGGATCGGTATTGGTAGCGTGGAGCAAATTTTGCGCGAAGCTCGTCAGCTTTTGACTTGATTGGCTGCGGCAATGTTGGAAGCGTCATTGCGCTTATTTTTTCGTAGATGAGGACGGACAGTTCGTTTCTCACTAGCCTGACGGTCTCATCAGCGTCCAGATAAACATGGCCGCTATCGACCAACCTGTTTATGAGCTTCCATTCCTGTTCGTGGAAGTGCGAAGATCTGGCGAGGTAGTCTGCCACTCTAACCTTAAAGAGCCGTCTGTCGTCAGCAACACTGATTTTCAGCTTGAAAAGATCGTCAAAGATCTTCGCAAAAAGTGATTGTCTCTGCATTTCGTTCTGGCGTTTCAAATCCTCTGTCAAGAACTTTTCCGCGCGCCGAGCCTCTGCTAGCGCAAATTTCCTGAGCACAGGTTCTAGGCTTATTGACTTGACCATTATGAGCGAAACAAGAAAAGTTAGGATCTCTACTTCATACCTGTCAAGCTTTTCATATACACTACCGCTCACTTCGATCTCAACGCGCTCGCCGGCCCTGTCAATAATGTCCTTCATATCAGGCCGTTCAAGCTCGTCCCACCCAAAGCCGGACTCGCGCAAGTACTCTCCAGCTTCATTCAAGAATGGATACTTGGCAAGGTCTCCCGTGCCCAACTTTATGGATGACAATTTTTCAAGCAAGCTATGATAGCGGAACTGCAATAAAAACGCCATTCCCAATAACTTAAAGTATGCAATGACATCTGTCTTGTCTATTCAAACGATGGGTATCAAGATAGGATTCCATGTATCGATCGCCGGCGGCATAGCAAATTCTGTTGATAATGCAAGAAAGATAGGATGTACTGCTTTTCAGATATTTAGCAGAAACCCTCGTGGCTGGGTAGCCAAACCCCTCACGCCGGGTGACGTGCAATTATTCAAGAGCAAACTGGCGTCCAGCGGTATTGACAGGCGGAATGTTATTGTGCACATGCCGTACCTGCCGAACCTATCAGGACCGGATGGCGAGTTTTACAAGAAGTCTGTCGATACCTTGGTAGGGGAATTACAGAGATGCAGCGCGCTCGACATCCCCTATCTTGTTATACACCTTGGGAGCCATTTGGGAAAGGGCCAGGCAAGCGGCATAGAGCAGCTGGTAAAGGCAATTGAAAGCGCCCGGGCTAAGGCAGGAGAAGACGGACCTATGGTCTTACTAGAGAACAATGCTGGTCAAAAGAACAGTGTCGGCGCCAAATTTGAAGAACTACGCACAATCCTTGACCGTCTAGACGATCCAAAGCGATTTGGAATCTGCATCGATACTTGCCATCTGTTTGCATCAGGATATGACCTCCGGAAAAAATCAGAGGTGGATAGGACGCTAGAAAGATTCGATGCTATCGTTGGGCTCAAGAATCTAAAATTTATCCACTTGAATGATTCAAAGGGCCCCCTTGGCTCCAACCTCGACAGGCATGAGCATATTGGCCTCGGAATGATAGGGGGAGAAGGGCTGTCCGCATTTCTCAATCATCCTGCCATTCGAGAATTGCCCGTAATCATGGAGACTCCGATTGACGAGAGGAGGGGGGACGAGCAGAACTTGAAAACCGTTCTTGAAATGGTAAAGTAACTATTTCAGCCTGTGAGACTCGACGTATGTCGAGCCCTCATAATACGATACAATCAGGATGTCGCCTTCATTATAGGTACAACCTCGGATCTCTTTGGGTTGCTCGTCTGGTGGCTCAATAACGCATACGTCGCCCTGCTTGAACTTGACTGGCACCTCTGACGTGGTAGTTTGTCTTGTGAAGAGCTGGAACAGTGGAAAGCCTTGTATCATCTGTATTGCCATGAATGCACCAAAAAAGGCAAGGCCAAAGAGGATCGCCAGCTTTTTGGTCGACATCCTCTCAAATTCTGACGAGTCGGGAGCATAACCCACGATAATATACATGAAAGGCACTTGTAAAAAACCTTGAGATTATGGCCTATTGTGCCGCCTGGTAGATTCGACTGCCTTCTCAATCGCTTCTTCCTGGTCGAGCCACTCGTCAAAATATGCCAACAAGAGATGAGAAGCTAGCTCCTCCTTTGTGTGGTCTGTCTTGAGATGGATCGGCATATAGTCCGGGGAGAAGAATAGGTTACAGATGTAACAGAAAGGGTTACGTTCGTGATCTGTCAGCAAGACAGCTTACCTAGTTACAAGACTGTAAATATAAGAATATCGATAGATTCGTGGTTGGGCATCCGATGATGTCTCATTCCTGAAATACGACTAATGTCGGATGGCGGTCGTCTGCTTGCCCTTGTGGAAGATGGGACTCTGATGTGAATCTGGTGCTAGAGGCGAGAATAAATATTGCAACTCAGCGATAGCATTGAGGGGGCGAGAGACTCAAACTGGTTTTTGTCCCGCAGACATTCAGCCAAAGGGATAGAAACAGCTTGCTAGGCTTGAGCACGATGACGAAATCTGCCTGTGCTAGAGACGGACTGTTCAAAACAAGTTATAAGTAGGGTGGCAAGAATCTTTTGATACATATATGGTATTTGGCAGGGACATCAGGCTCTCGAGGATATTGAAGGATGGCAAGATGCTATGCATTCCAATGGATCATGGCATAAGCAACGGTCCAATCAAAGGACTAGAGGACATCCACGGAATGATTTACCAGTGTGCCTCTGCAGGCCTGACCTGCGTTCTTGTTAACAAGGGAATAATCAAGACGATGCCAAGGCCGCCAGATGTTGGGCTCATTGCGCACTTTTCCGGCAGCACTTCGCTTGGACCCGCACCCAACAGAAAGATGTTGATGGGCAGCGTCGAAGAAGCGATCAGGCTCGGCGCAGACGCGGTGTCTTTGCACATCAATATCGGCGCAAAAGAAGAACCTGAAATGCTACAGAAACTAGGCATGATTGCAGACAAGTGCACAGAATGGAGCGTACCGCTTGTCGCAATGATGTATCCGCGAGGAGAGAATATCAAGAACCCACACGATCCCGAAGTCGTGGCTCATGCTGCTAGGGTAGGTGCAGAGGCAGGGGCCGATGTCGTCAAGGCAGTGTACACCGGAGATGTCGACTCTTTTAAAAAGGTAGTCAAGAGTTGCCCTGTTCCGATAGTGATCGCTGGTGGACCTAAGGCCAGCACCGACCGCGAAATATTGGAGATGTGTGCCGGCGCGATGGCGGCTGGAGCAAAAGGTGTGACTTTTGGCCGCAATATCTTCCAGCATAAGAACCCGCCGGCGATGGTTCGTGCGCTGCGGAAGGTTATAATTGACAACAAACCAGTTAAAGAGGCCCTGAAAGAACTTGACTGATGCAAAACCAAAAGAGCTAATTATCAGACCGACGCTGAGTTCAAAATCCATCGGCGGCTTTCTGGAGAGACTTAAGCAAAAGGGGATCACTACGATCAACGCCGATCCTAAGTCCATCAGAGGCTTTCGGACGATCTACGAGTCAGAAGATGCTGACATGGTCATCTGCAAGACCTTGGAACAACTAACGACTCACAAGACATCAGGCAAGAGTGTCGGCTACTTCAAGAAGGTGCTGAGCAACGCAGATGTCGATGAGATCGAAAAAGCGTCACAGTCCGGAGCAGAATTCGTCATCGTCGATGCGTCGGACTGGAAGATTATTCCACTCGAGAACATCATTGCAAAGCTCCACAAGTCCAAGACGAGGGTGTACACGACCGCAAAGAGCTCAACGGAAGTTGCAACTATGTTTGCTGTGCTAGAGCTTGGCGTAGACGGCGTAATACTGTCAACAAACAGCGAAGATGAAGTGGACAAGGCAAGACAGCAACTCTCCAGCACAAGATTCCCTATCAGGCCTGCGAAGATTACCGAAGTGAAGGATGTGGGCACTGGTGAGCGGGTCTGTGTTGACACTGCCTCGATGATGGGAATGGGTGAGGGAATGCTGGTAGGCAGCAGATCGAACTTTATGCTTCTGGTACACAACGAATCTGTCGGTTCATCATTTACTTCTCCCCGTCCGTTCCGCGTGAATGCCGGTGCAGTATATTGTTATACAATAGGGCCTGACGGCAAGACCCGTTATCTGTCAGAAATAGAGTCAGGGAGCGAAGTCTTGGTGGTGAACAGAGAAGGTTCTGCGAGGAAGGCTGTTGTAGGCCGGTCTAAGATCGAGACTCGGCCGCTGAGGATGTTAAGAGCAGAAATTGATGGTGAGACTGGAACAGTGATCCTGCAGAATGCCGAGACTATAAGGTTGATGACAAAAGATGGCAAGCTCATATCTGTGACTGAAGTTAAGGTCGGAGACGAGGTTCTGGGATATGCCAAACCTGCGTCTGGACGGCACTTTGGCATGGAAGTGGACGAATACATAGTCGAAAAATAGGCCTACGCAGCCGCGTTTCTGGTAGCAGTTGGCAGAATATTCCGTCACATTGTCCCAAGAGAATTGGTCTTGAGTTTCTCATGGAAACTCAAACTTCTGCCATGGGTGGATATCCCGGCCCCTGCTAGTTTTTTTCGTACCTATAGTAGTCCCCTTTAATCCTTAAAGTATGAAGCATCTCCGGATATGATTATTGGTTCATGAGGTGACAGAAGAGAGAAATGGCATCCGCCAACTGCCGATTTATTTGCGGTATGTGTCCTGTACAACAAACCCTATGCAATGCCTCAATTCAGCTCGGAAAAACGAGCTGATGATGTAGCGTCTTTTTAGCCTCTTGTTTATTACTTTAAAGTAAGCCGGATATGGACGAACTAGGAAAGCATTCCATCGATATCCAGTCATGCTTGCCCAGGAAGAAGAAATCGTAAATCAAATAATTCACGGAAATTGCAAGGACGTCCTACGTGGCCTTCCAGAAAATTCTGTACAGTTGACGATAACTTCGCCACCCTATCGAAACGCCATCGACTATGACATGCACGCATCAGGCAACGGAGGATATTATAGAGGCAAGCTCAATCTCGATACAAATGAGTACTTGAATGATATGGCCGATATTTTTGGCAACAAGGTCTACAGGGTGACAAAAGAAGGTGGTTATTGTTGCATCGTTATCGCTAATGAGGTTGTGAATGGCACAATACTCCCTCTGCCACACATGCTGTTGTCAAGGCTGGTGCAGCCATTTGGGAAGTGGAATCTGCATGAGGAGATAATCTGGCATAAAGTGACAGGCGGTACCAATCGCTATGGATCGTTCGTCATAAATCCGTACCCGAAATATTACCGCGCAAACATCATGCATGAATTCATCCTGATACTACGAAAGGGGGATGTCAACATCGGTCGGACACGAAGGAACAACGCACTGCCGGCGACACACGAGGAGTGGACAAAGGAAATAGCAAATTCTGTCTGGCACATAGCTCCGGTACCTCCGGGATACATCGAACATCCCTGCCCATACCCTGAAGAGATCCCCTATCGCCTGATGAAGCTTTACTCGTATGAGAACGATATTGTCCTAGACCCATTCAATGGCAGTGGTCAGACCACAAAGGTGGCACACCACTTTGGCCGCAGGTATATAGGCATAGACCTTGTAAAAGATTATGTTAGTCTAGCTAGATCAAGAATAGAGAAGGAACCACTCCACATCCGTGACGAGGTGCTAATCGCCAACTGGAAAAAGATCCCCTCTCATTACAAGAAGCACTAGTGCCTGCTACTGTTTTTATTATGGTTCGCCCTCCTTTTTTCTGGACAAAATGAGCCAAGAGACACTCAAATCAGAAGTTGTAAGCCAGCTACTCCATGACAAGAATTTTGCCTATCTCGCTACAATAATGTCTGATGGTTCTCCGCAAGTCACCCCGGTGTGGGTTGACACGGATGGTGAGTACGTTCTAATCAATACGGCAATTGGCAGACTAAAATACGAAAATGTTCTGCGTGATTCACGCGTTGCAGTGTGTGTGGTAGATCGGAACAACCCGTATAACATGGTGACTATACGTGGCAAGGTAGTCGAACATACTACAATTGGTGCCGAAGAACACATTGACAATATGGCAAAAAAGTACCTGGGTCTTGACAAGTATCCGGGCCGTGCGCCGGGAGAAAGGAGGGTCCTTCTGAAGATAAAGCCAACTAAGATATTCCACGCCAAGTATGGTTGATGATGATGGCTGTAGTCATGTTGGGCGAGTGTTGCGTTCTCTCAGGAGCCGACCAAGGGCTTTCTGCCTGATGGCTGCTTCTACGTATTGCTCGTCGCACGCCTTGCATACAGTATAGATGGCTGCACTATCTTGACTCGGTGTCACCACCTTTTCCCACCTCAAGCCTGCGTCATTTCTTGAGCAAATGACGCACGCCTTGCTGTCTTCAAGAACAGATCCGACGACGCCGGTATACATTGCATACATTTCATAACCGTCATCTGCAAGCGGCTTCCATTGACTTGAAAACGATTCAACCAACTGCGTATCGAAGCCAAGTGATTGAAGCCGCGCGACATGCTCTTCTAGAGAAGGCATTATTCTTCAATAAGGAGTGCTAGGGGGTTATAATAATCTGTAGGTGAGATCTTGGTGTTGTTATCTAGCGCGACAGATGCTAGTGCGATTCACTCACACGCATTTCGTGAATTGACCTTGTATCTCCATATGAGAAAGATAACAGCTGTACTTACAGAGATAGCTAGCACTTTCAGTTATAGACACGGGTGATCATATTCCGATCGATATCCTCACTTCCGGGGAAGCGTATTGACAATTGCAAGTACGATGACATCTACTGTGGCGTCATCTCTCTTCGGTCACCGTGCACTGTGTACACGTTGCAAGCAGTGACTATCATTGTTTCATTGACCTTATAGTCTGCTCTTTTGGTGGTATTTCGTCGACCATAAGGAATCCATTCTCGCCTATCTGCTTGTAGGTCCGAGCTAAACTTTCCTGGAGCCGCGATGATCCTACAGATGTTGGTTTATACTGAAGAGGATCTCCTTCAGGAACTTTCTGGACAACTTTGATTCAAAGAAACTGCTTTTTCTTCCTCTGCCGTCGTACATTGCCTTCTTTGACTTGCCGCTGGTGCTCAGCCAGTGATTCAACACATCAAATTTGTCCTTACAGTCATTAATTCACTACACTTGCCTATGGCCTTTGTAGCATATTCAATAGTCCCGGTGTTCCAATCATGCGGGCGTTATGGTCAAGTCATGCGCACTTGGACCATCCACTGATTGGGCATTCTCCTCTCACCACAGGGCCGGCAATCTCTCTTGCTCTTGCAGACGGTCTGGTATGGACCATTCTTATTCAGACGCTCTAGGTGGGAAGTTCTTTGCTTCTGTTGTCGTGAGGAGCTCTAAGATCCTGTTCAAAAGAAACTTGATGCTTGTCGCACCAAGCGCATTCCCCAGACGTAGGCCCGGGACGGTGCCGATGATCTTCTGTTTTATCTGAGTGTCAAAATCCCGTTTTTGGCATGCTAGATGTGTTGTCGCAGGTCCTCTCCTTCGGTCTAGCTATATATCAGATGCAAGGATTTGACTGAAAATAAACAACACTATGAAGGGGGGGGGGGAAATTCCATTTGCTCAAGTTGGAGTCACACACCTATCCGCTCATGCTGTACAAGAGCGTGAATTTTTCAGGGAGTGCCAGAGCCCTGCGCTTCCACCATTGTAGACGGAATCACCCTTAATAAGGTGTGACAGCCAAGATAAGGTGAATATGTCGACGGCGGCGACAGGCTCAAGAGCTCCAAGAACGCACCGCTGTAACCTTTGTGGGAGGGTTTTTGACACAGCCGAACTTCTTGAATCGCATATGCGCATGGAACACAGCAAGAACAGCTCACCTCCTGCTGGCGTTGGATAAAACAAGATTAATTTAACTGCAGAGCCTGAACACCGGCGGGAAATATCATCTTGAGACCCAAGATCTGCGTCTCGATTGCACCAGATAGCACAAACTCAATTCAAGAGCAGTCCTCAAGGGCATTTGAGCTTGGAGCCGACTATGTCGAGATCCGTTTCGATTTCCTAGAGCCAGAGCAACTGCAGGCCGCAATTGATGTTGCAAGTGGCATAAAGAGCAAAGCTGTCTTTACGCTGCGCTCCGCCGATCAGGGCGGAAAATTCTCTGGTAGCGAGCAGGACCGAATAAAGTGGCTGTATAGGTTAGCAGAGCAGAGACCGATGCTGCTTGATGTTGAACTTCTCACCATACAGAAGAACGATGAGCTGGCTGACTACCTTGAGAACCAAAAAGCATCTCTGCTCGTTTCTTGGCACGATTTTGAAAAGACGCCGCCAAATGAGAAACTTGCAGACGTGCTGTCAGAAATGAGGATATACAGCAATTATGTTAAGGTGGTGACGACTGCAAGTGCCATAGATGATTCGTTGAGAATGTTGGAGCTCTATGAAACTGCAATTGGGCTCCATCCGATCTTTTTTGCTATGGGTGAAGCGGGCGTATTGTCTAGAGTGATGTGCACCATAGCTGGGAACGCGCCGTTCACTTATGCAAGCCTGGAAAAGAAGGTCGCACCAGGCCAGCTCACAGTAACGCAAATGAGAAAGCTGTATGATCGCATGAAATTGTAAATTAATGGATACACCCTTTAGCCTTTTATCTAATGTTGCACAAATTAACTAGCGGGTGTATGCCTTCCATCATATCCCTTTGGTAGACCAGACCATTCCGAACGGGGGGCAACATCCCTTCTGGTCTCCTTTTTCTCTGAGGTTATATATGGCAGGTGCTGATATTCGCGCCTAGGCAAATGCGAGGCTCGACGAAGACATACTGTATAATAGGTGACCCGATCCAGCACTCGCTGTCCCCCGGAATGCAGAATGCTGCATTTGCTGCGCTCGGGCTAGACTGCACCTACATTGCTTTTCGGGTGCCAGCAAACGAATTGAAGGAGTCAATTGAATCGTTGCGGAGCATAAACATTTCAGGATTCAATGTGACAGTACCGCACAAGGTCGAAGTTATGAAGTATCTGGACGAACTCGATCCTTCTGCAAAGAAGGCAGCTGCGGTCAATACGGTCAACAACATTGAAGGAATACTTCGGGGATACAATACTGACATCGACGGCTTTATCGAGCCGTTGCGGAGGCGACAAGTGGATTTTCACAACATGAAGGTACTGCTCCTGGGCGCTGGGGGTGCAGCTCGCGCAATAGTCGCAGCACTTGCCCAAGAAGGCGCCAACATTACCAAAATCATCATCGCAAATCGGAATATGCAGAGGGCGAGTGAACTTGCCAAGATTGGGTCTGATATCGGGCTGAAATGCGAGATTCTGCCATTTGCGCAGGTCCAGGATGTATCACCAGAATGCGACCTAATAGTCAACGCGACAACCATCGGTCTGAACAATGAGTCGAGTCCAATAGATTACGAACATATCAAGAAAGGAAGCATAGTCTATGACATAGTATACAGACCAATAGTCACGGATCTTATCGAAAACGCCAAATATGCTCAGGCAACGGTTGTATATGGATACGAAATGTTAATCGAGCAGGGAGCAAAGGCGTTTGAGATATGGACCGGGCTGGCGGCCCCGCGAGAGGCTATGAAAAGACACCTCCTGGGAGTCTTTGGAGAGCCGATATGAGAAAAGCGAAGGCTACAATGCATGGGGCAATCTCGATAGTAAACGCTGTTGCGACGGGCAACGGTTCTGCATTAGGAATTTCTCTCAAAGTCACCGCTGAAGTGGGGATTGGACGTGGCAAAGGGATCAAGTTCCTGACAGGAAAGAATGGCGACCGACTCATCAATAACATCGTGCGTAACACCCTGCCAAGCGAAACAATTGACAACAATCAGATCATGATAAGAGTAAAGTCAGAAATACCCATTGGCTACGGGCTCAAAAGCTCTAGCGCAGTCTCGAACGCGGTGGCGCTAGCTTGCAGCAGGCTTGCAAGGGAAGATGAAGATATCGACGACTTCGCCGTGCTTGACACTGCGGTTCGCGCGTCCCTAGATGCGAAGGTGACGGTGACTGGAGCATACGACGATGCTACTGCTTGCTACTTCGGTGGTTTTACAGTGACTGATAACTATGCGAGGCGGCTTATCCGCAGAGAAGAAGCGCCCGAGAACCTTTACGCGATCATTTTCCTTCCTCGCAACACACCAAGGGGCGACGTACGCAAGCTGAGCAACCTCTCCGACCTCTTCAGGGATGCGTTCAGACTAGCTGAAGCAGGAGAGTACTGGAAGGCCATGAAGCTCAATGGAGTACTTGCTTCTGCAGCATTATCTTCCAAGTATGCGCCGATTATGGCCATGTTGGAAAGCGGTGCACTTGCAGCAGGCGTGTCGGGCAACGGACCATCGATAGCGGCAGTGAGCCACGAAGACGAAATAAGAGAAATAGAGGCCGCACTATCAAAGTTTGAAGGAAGGATACTTGTTTCTAAAATTAATAACCAGAAGGCTAGTGTGGAGATCCTGAATGGTTAGCATAGTGGTCAGAAAGTCCAAGATATCTGGAAACATCAGGTGCCCATCAAGCAAGAGCTACAGCCACCGAGCGATAGCGATAGCGTCGCTCGCTCAAGGCAAGCCGTCCACAATAACGAATGCCTTGTTGGCCCGAGATACGCTCGCGACACTTGCTGGCTGTCGCGCACTTGGTGCGGAGATAAATCACGAAGGAACGACGGTGAAAATTAGGGGTCTCAACTCTTTTGAACCACCTGAAAATGTGATCAATGCAGAGAATTCTGGGACAACAATAAGGATATTGACCTCAATGTGCGGTCTAGTGAAGAAGGGCTATACTGTGCTGACCGGTGACGAGAGCCTGCGCAAACGGCCGATGCAGCCAATTCTGGATGCACTTGGACAGCTTGGAGTAGAGGCCTACTCTACTAGATTAAACGGAACTCCTCCGCTTGTAGTGAAAGGCGGTGGTATCAAGGGAGGCACTACAGTCGTGGACGGGAGCATCTCGAGCCAGTTTATTTCGGGGTTGCTTATTGCCGGCATTTATGCAGATTCAGAAATTGTGATGAAGATCAAGGGCAATCTGGTCTCCAAGCCGTATGTCAGCGCAACACTTGCAACCATGAAACACTTTGGAGTGACGGTGGATCACAGTCCTGACATGCTGGAATATCAAATTAAGGGTTCCAAATACCGCAGCGCAAAGTTTGACGTACCGAGCGACTTTTCAACGGCGGCCCTGATCATGGCGGCAGGGGCCCTTGTTGGAGACAAGCTGAAGATCAAGGGCCTCAATTTTTCGCTGCCACAGGGTGACTCTCAAATAGTCGACATTCTGAAGGAGATGGGCTGCCGCCTAAAGGTGGATGTGAACAAAGGCGAAGTTGTAGTAGAGGGGGCAGAGGAGCTAGAAGGGGGCGACTTTGACCTGGGAAACACACCAGACCTGCTGCCTGTCGTATCTATATTGGCGCTTAAGGCCAAAACACCAGTCACAATAACCGGAGTAGCACATGCAAGAGTAAAAGAGACAGACAGAGTAGCAAACATCGCACAAGAATTGGTCAAATTTGGCGCGCGCATCAAAGAATTTCAAGACGGCCTCAAGATAACAGCAACCAAACCGCTAAGGAGTGCTTCATTGGAAGCCTACAATGATCACAGGTTATTCATGGCTTTTACCATAGCGTCAATGATGACTGAAAAGTCGATCGTGGCTGGCTCAGAGTCTGTAGATGTTTCGTATCCTAATTTCGTTCAGGATATGAAGGAGCTTGGGGCAAAGATCTCTTCTGCTCCAGACCGGGAATAATGGTCACTCTCCAAAAGCACTTTATATAGAACAGACTAAACCTGCATCTACTAGAGATATGGGCGGCAGCATAATAGGCGAGCGTTTTGTCGCCATGAGCTTTGGAGAGAGCCATGGAAGGTGTGTTGGCATAGTAGTCGATGGCTGTCCTGCAGGCCTACCTCTGAGCGAATCAGACATCCAAGGTCTATTGGACTTGAGAAAACCCGGTCAATCAGTAGTCACTACTCAGCGAAAGGAAGAGGACAAGGTCGAGATAATTTCCGGTATCTTTAATGGCTTTACAACAGGCGCTCCTATCTGTATGTTGATATGGAATAAAGATTCTGACTCACGTGCATATGAAGCAATAAGAAACATCCCGAGACCGGGTCACGCTGACTATCCCGCCATGGTAAAGTATGGCGGCTTCGTGGATTATCGCGGCGGAGGCAGGTTCTCTGGCAGGCTTACTGCGACGCTTGTAATGGCCGGAGCTGTGGCGGCCAAGCTTTTGAAAAATACGCTTGGAATTGAAACTGTGGCTTACACTACCGAAATTGGAAATGTCAAGGCAGGTAACATCACATCGGCCAACATTGCCAAAAGATACGACAACGACGTACGGTGCCCCGATCCAGTTGCCGCTGAAAGAATGAGGGATGCAATACTTCAGGCCAGAAAGGATGGAGACTCACTTGGCGGTGTTGTTGAATGTACTACCAGCAGCCTCCCTGTCGGGCTTGGGGAGCCCATTTTTGCATCACTTGAATCGGATCTTTCAAAGGCGCTCTTTAGTATACCTGCAGTGAAGGGAGTCGAATTCGGGTCTGGCTTTGCTGGCAGCAGGAAGCGTGGCTCCGAAAATAACGATGCTTATGCGATAGAGGATGGCAAGGTGGTTACCAAGACCAACAATGCTGGCGGGATACTTGGCGGCCTTTCAAATGGTATGCCACTTGTCATCAGGGTCGCCTTCAAACCAGCAGCTTCCATAGCGAAAACACAGGAAACTCTCGATATAGTAAAGAAATCACAGACCAACCTTTCAGTCCCTGGAAGACATGACCCATGCGTAGTCCCAAGAGCACCGCCCGTTGTCGAGTGCATAGTTTCTATGGTTCTGGCCGACCACGCCATTCGGGCTGGCCTGATACCGCCGGTGCTCAAGTGACGGTGAAATAATGATGGGCAGAAACGATGATCTGGAAATGCTGCGGTATCAGGTCCGCGATGTAACGGCCCAGATAATGCGTAATGTCAACCAGCGAATGACACTGGCAAAACAGATCGGCGAAATAAAGGACAGACTTGGAATTGACGTCAAAGATGAGAAGGTCGAAAGCGAAATACGTACTATGGTACTAACGCTTGCAGACGAGATAGGGATGGGCAGAGAATTTGCGCTGCAGTTGCTGAATCTCTTGCTGACAGAATCGGAGAGGTTACAGGCACAGAACAGACAGCAAAAAAAGTCGCCGACGCAGACGCACCTTTCAATATTCATGAAAGCCAAGCAGCTTGAAGCATCCGGAAGAAGGATAATCCACATGGAGGTGGGCGAGCCTGACTACGCGCCGCCGGAGGCAGTCGGCGAGTCACTTATCGCTTCATTCAGGCAAAAGCAGTATCATTATACCGATACACGCGGCGTCCCAAAACTCCGCGAAGCAATAGCTAGGAAAGAATATGTTCCAGAAGACCAGATAATAGTCACACCGGGTGGCCGCTTTGCTGTTTTCAGCGCAATCACCTCGCTCTTGAAACCTGGGCAGGAGCTCATCACCATCGAGCCGGCCTGGCCTGCATACAAGGAGTGTGCGGACTTTGTTGGTGCTAGGACAAGAACCCTGAGGACAACCATTGAGAACAAATGGACTCCTGATCTGAGCCAACTTGAGGCTGTGATAAACCAGAGCACCAAGATGATTGTGCTCAACTATCCAAACAACCCAACAGGCAAGGTTTTGGACGAAAGAACGATGGAGAGAATAGTATCCATCGCCAAGGACAACGACCTTTACGTGCTAAGCGACGAAGTATATGCCGACTATACTTTCAAGAAGTTTACAAGCATACATGAATACGGATATGCAAAGAGCATATTGGTGTCCTCGTTTTCGAAGCGCTACGCGATGACTGGTTTTCGGGTCGGCTATGCTGTCGCTGGCAAGGACATCATTACCAAGATGGCAAAAGTGCAAGCGGTGGGAATAACCAGCGTCGCTGAACCCGTGCAATATGCAGCACTTGCCGCCCTTGGTCAGGATCCTTCAGAAAATGTCAGGACTATGAAAAAGAGGCTCGACTTTGTGTCTTCAAAGCTCAAGCAAATGTCACTTCAATTTGTCGAGCCAGACGGCGCAATGTACGTGTACCCCGCGCTGCCAAGGGGAGATGACATTTCCCTGGTAGAAAGGCTGTTGGAAAAAGGGGTGGCAATTGCACCGGGTAGCGGATTTGGAGACTCTTATAGACAGTTCGTGAGGATATCCGCCTGCCAACCCGAAGAGGTTCTTGGGAAAGGGCTAGATATAATGGCGTCAACGATAGGGGAGAACGCCTGAGATGCAGCAAGTAGCGATCATTGGTGCAGCAGGGAAGATGGGTTCTTGGTTCACCACCTATTTTGCACGCCGCGGCGTACAGGTTTCGGCTTTTGATGTCAATAGGAAATCGTTGAAAGCCTCAGATCATGTCCACATTGCAAGAAGCATCGCCGACTGCGTCAGAGATGCTGACTTGGTTCTCGTTTCAGTGCCGGTACGGGTGGCTCCCAGAACAATAGCTGAATGTGCAAGAAGCATGAAGGCTGGCGCCGTCATTTCTGAAATATCATCTGTGAAGCACCAGACATTCCGCGCACTGAAGAGGGTTACTGACAATGTCCGACCGCTTTGCATACATCCAATGTTTGGGCCAGGTGCAACTGAGAAAATGCGACCGAAGATATTGCTTGTGCCGGTCAGAAATGAAGATGATGAGATAAGGATGGTTCACGAGATATTCGAAAATTCCACAGTTAGAGTGCTGCCTACTGCAAGAGCTCATGACACCTCTGTCGCAACTGTGCTTGGGGTAACATACTTTGTAAACATCGTCTTTGCCAAAGTAGTGTCGTCCGGAAATGTTTCTACTCTAAAGCAGGTGGCTGGCACTACGTTTGCGCTGCAGTCGCTCGTTGCAGAAAGCATCCTTACAAGCGAACCCGATCTGGTTGTAGCGCTGATACAGGAAAATCCGTATGCTAAGAAATTCATCCGACAATATCTGAAGGAAGCGACTGCCGTATCCAAAATGGCCTCCTCAAAGGACAGCACCAAGTTGAAGGCTGATCTATCGAAGGTCAAATCAAGACTGCAAAAGTGGCAGGACCTGCAGCAGTCGTACACCAAAATGTACGAGATCGTGGAAAATCTGATGTAAAAAGTGAAATACATGCGTCACCTCATATGGCACACATGACGCTTCTGTGGCGAGACTCGTGGCTTAAACCCCTCTCTGATTTTGATGTGGGTGCAGAAAAGTGCAGCTATTGCAATAAGGCTTTTGGCGAGGTTGATTTTGTCACTGCGTGCGAATTTTGCGATAAAGGGATAATGCATGACGGATGTGCCAACAAGCATATCATGTCAGAACACAAAAAACAACTGGTAGAAAAAATAAACGCGCATAAGGATAAGCCGCTTCATGGCTACCAGTAGTGGCATCGGCGGCTAGTCTGAAGGCGGACCGAGGTAGTCCATTCCTGTGCCACTCTTTCTCTCGCCATCAATTGTGGATATAGTCTTGGTCGACTTTATCCCAGCCACCTTTCTTATCTTGTCGATTACAAAGCCGACGCTGTTACCCATTGGAACCTCAAGCCGCACTATGAGGTCAATTTCGCCATAAACGCCTTCTACTGACACAACACCCGGGATCTGTGCTATTTCCTCCAAGACCGGCTTTTCCATTCCTGGTAGCGTGTTTATCATGACGTAGGCACCTGGCATACTAAATCTTAAGCTGGTATCGGGATATTAAACAGTATTGCCTAGTTCCCTACTCTTCGCAGAATCTCATCCTGTTGTTAAATTTTGACACACGGGGTTATTTTGCTTCAGCTATGACATAAGAACATACCCAAATCCATGCGGTCGTCTTCTACATCTTTAGATGCGTGTATCAATTAATTTTACGTTCTAATGCTTTTAAGGAAACGGTACAAACAGAGCGGTAAATTGTCGCAAGTAAAATTGTTTACGTTCAATGCAAGTTCGTTTTCACTCGACCCATCTATCGAAGGCTATTTGAAATCCAAAGGGGCCTTATCTCTTGACTTTGGGAGGTTTGCATACATCAATTCTGAAATGATGCCCGCAATCCTCTTAGAATTGATTGAAAGCAACAAGGACGATACTCCATCAAATCTGGAGCTTGTTGCACAGCTAAAGGCAGAGGTTGGCAGGTATTCTGCTGAGAAGCAGAAGATGCTCGAAGACGCGGCGAAGCTCGAGACGCAGGTCCAGTCATATTCTGCACAAGTATCTATGCTCCAGGCACAAGCCGCGGAAGCTGCAAAGACGGTAGAAGCGCTGAAAACTGAAAATGCCCGCTTACAAACTATGGTCAAAAGTGCGCCGCTGCCAACAACCCAATCTACGTTGCAACCATCGCCCGCTACGTCAGACGACAAGCTAAAGCAATCATATGAAAAGCTCGTGAAGGACTATCAGCTTTTAAGGTCGCAGAATGCTGAGGCGATAACATCGTTGAAAGTCCTTGAGGAGGAAAACGAGGAGCTGATGCAGGAGCTGGAAAGGATGAGACAAATGCTCAATGCCACATCAGCCAAGGCTGGATAGCCGCTTGAAGACTTATATAACGCAATCCTAGTGAATTCAATCGATGGTTGAAAAGATGACAGCCGTGTGGCTGATTATTCTCACTATCCTTGTCTGCGCTGCGGTCCCTGGCGTACTCATCTGGCTTACAACTGGTCCTGCGGGTATGCTAATCCCATTCTATCAGAATGCAGAGAAGCTGACAACGTACGTACCATTACATTAGGTACCTCTAATCTGCCACGCGATCTGATCTGCAGATGGTGTTTGAAGATCGTGACAAGCGGAAAAGATTGCTGGTTTCAATGGGGACGCTTGCTGCGATAGTCATAGGTGCGGGGCTTGGCACCGTGGCTCTAACAGGTTACTTTCGCTCACAAGATCCTATCTATCAATGCATTGAAAACCCTGAACAGCAACCTTATCAGATTTCAGTCCCCATCACTGTGACCGAAGATGGATTTCCAGCACGAGTCCCAGCTGGTGTGGGTATCGAAGACAGCTGTATAAGGCCTATCCACACTCTTGAGCAGAATGTCATCCATGTGGGCTATAGCAGACAACATGAGTTCACACTAGGTCATTTTCTGTATTATTGGATAGGAAATGACCTGAGCAACTACGATACTCAAGTTTATGTCAATGGCGAGCTGCATACTGACGGGAGCTTTCTCGACATCCCACTCAGACAGGGAGATTCAATCAGAATTGAGTTCACGAGCAGAAACTAATTATAAAATGCAATGTAATGTGCTTGTGTGAAGGAGCTCCGCACAGAGATAGAGATCGATGCTAGCCCTGAAACAGTCTGGGCAATCATCGCTGACTTTGACAAGTACAAAGAGTGGAACCCTTTCATCAACAACATAATTGGCCAAGCAAAGGAAGGTAGCAAGATCGAAATCCACATACTGACACCCGCAGGCAAGAAAAGAAGGTACGAGCCGACTGTGACGAGAGTGGAGCGCGGGCGTGAGCTCCGATGGGTGGGTAAGAGCTGGTTATTGAATGGGGAGCATATTTTCAGCATTGAGCAGCCGCAAGCGGGGAGGAGATCAAAGTTTGTACATAGAGAGGTGTTTGATGGTCTGCTCGCAGGATTGTTTGGAAACAGCATCGACAGTGACATCAAGAAAGGTTTTGAAGAGATGAACAAGGCACTGAAGGAAAGGGCAGAGCACGCAAGACAATGAACTGGCCAAGAAAATAATTATCTAGTTGTACTTCCCTTGGTATGACGTGCCGAACTACTATGACATACTCGAAGTCAACCCAACCGCTAGCGCGGAGGAAATAAAAAGGTCCTTCCGGCATTTAGCGCTTAAATACCACCCAGACAAGAACGGCAATTCCGAGGAGTCGCGGCAAAAGTTCATGAAGATAGTTGAAGCCTATGAGATACTATCGAATGAGCAGTCTAGGAAGAACTATGACGGCACTGCATACAGGACACCTAAGCGTGCTCCGGGGTGGACTCCGCCTGCAGACTTTTCAACCGTCTACAGCTACGAGGAGATCAAGAGAAGGTACAACCCGAACAACATAAGGGGAGGCATGTGGGACATCAGTGATAAAGCCACCTTCGGAATGTGGAAAGCGACGATGGTTCTTTTCGCGTGCCTTGGTGCAGTGGTGATCTATATCCTTGTCGCAGGCGGCTAGTGCTTGTGCTTTCTTCGATTGCGCCTGTGCTCTTCCTCACGCGCACTTATCTTGTCATATCTGGCATACTTGAAAGCAAAGAATCCGCCGATAGCAAAGCCCGGGGCAGAAATGATGAGCATCTCGCTGTCACCAACAGCAAGGGCCAACAATACTGCAAGGCCTGCAGATGCAAGCGAAGCTATCATTATCATGAGGATTACCGGTTTTGATCCTGCCAACTCTTCATCGGTAATCTAACAGGCGACAGTATAAGTGGTTTCCTATTCTCCTAAAGAAATAAAAAGGGACTGGAATTAAAGGCGGACTGAATGCGAATAGTCGCTATAGGAAGCCGCGTTTTCGTTACGAGTTTCCAGCTTGCCGGCGTCAAAGGAGTCAAAGTCGAATCGGCAGCTGAGGCGTTTAACGAAATCAATAAGATGGATGAAAACAGTGGAGTCGGACTGGTTCTCCTGAGCGACGACATCGGCAAAGAGATCCGTTACCAGCTGACGAGCCTGCGTGCAAAGAGGCCTATTCCGCTCATCTTTGAGCTGCCATCTCCCGGAAGTAAGAAGGAAAAGGTAGACTACCGAGCTCTCTTAAAACAGATCTTGGGCGTCTAGTTCACGCAAGTCATTCCAGCCAATCCGACGGGCCGCCAAACACCCGAGCGACAGTTAGTATCTTTGCCCATTCCTCGAGAGATTCCACTATTGCGCGGGAGTGTTCTATGTCGCTGCCTCCTGCGACAACTCCATGGTTCTTGATCACCACTACCCTCGCGCCTTTTTTGAATTCGTCTGACACCGCCTCTGCAAGCTTTGTTGAGCCGGAAGGACTGTTTGCAATAATCCTGGGCTCACCGACCACTATCTTCGCTTCTTCTATGACGTGTCTGAATTTTGATGAAATCGAAACTCCAATTGTGAACGGACTGTGTGTATGTACGATTGCGTTGATGTCTGGCCTGACATTGTAGATGCTCCTGTGCATCTCAAGCTCTATACTCGGCTTGATCTTACCGAGTGCCTTTCCAGTCTTCAAATTGACTTTAACAAGGTCAGCCGGACGCATCTTGTAGCGAGGAACGCCTGAAGGCGTGATCCACATCCACCTATTGTTACTGCCATCCATCCTGACGCTGTGATTGCCAGAGACTGAAGTAGTAAGACCCCTTGCATATAGGGACTTGACGCAATCAACTAGCTCCTGTCTGCGATCCATGATGGGGGTATAGTACTGGATTATAAGAAAATTTAGTGAAAAGTTGCATCCCTGTTCTCTTTCACGGGCGCTTTAATCACCGTTTTCGTTAGCAGCGGGCCCTTTTACGTCTGTACCTTCTGGTTCAGAGGATACAACTTCTGTGGTATTCTGCACGTCAGGGGTCTCTTCTGAGGGCAGAGAATTCACTTCCGCATCTGTCGTGTTTGCAGCTACAAAAGTGTCGTCATTTGCTCCTCCTTCTGCAGTCTCCTCTCCTTCTTCAATCGTCTCAGATTCTGCTACGTGTATTGCGATGCTGTTTGACATCTTCTGGCTCCCTGCGTCGGTAACTGTGAGCGTTACATTGTATTCGCCGGCTTCTTCAAAGGTATGCACAGTATTTCGACCTTCTTCTTGGCTAGGTTTGTTATCGTCAAAGTCCCAACTGATAGAGTAAGGTTCTGTGCCTCCTGCGATACGGGCTTCAAATTCAAAGATTGCAGGGGCAACTCCTTCTGTGCCATTCGAAATAACCTCTACTGTTAGTGGATCGGCCACTGCTTCTTCTGTAACTGTTGCAAGTGGATCTTCAGCAGGCTCGTCGTCATACACAACGCCTTTGATGTATATGACCTCTCTTTCGTTTCCATTCCCTGAGAGCTCAAAAGCAAAAGGATGAGTGATCCCTCTTAGGTCAACTCCTGTCAGATCAACCTCATACTTTTTCCAAACGTCGTTAAGGGTTACTTCTTGCGTCGTCAGCGCAAAACGCTCTGTCGTAAAGATCCCCTCTGATGCAAGCCTATCTGACAACTGTCCAAGCCTCTGCTGAACTCTGTCTTGGATCCTATCTAGGGCCTTGCCTGCAAGCTTGAACCTGATTTTCTCATCTCCTTCTTCGCCCATTACCCAGAATTGCGCCTTTTTGGCGTTCGAAAGGTCAAGCCCTGTCAAATCTTGATAGGCAAACCCGGCAATTCCTCTTGATCCTGGTGTATATTCCACTCTAGTGCAGAATTCGCAGTGGTTCTCGGGATCTACAAAGTTTTCGTCAACTTTGAAAAAACGTGATCCCGCGGCAGCGGCATCACCTGCCATAAGTTTTTGTGTGAAGCGATCTCTAATTACAAGCGGGAGTGTCTGTGCTTCCGCCTGCTGCGCTTGAACTTCATTGTCGTTGCCGATCTGATTTGGAATAATGCTGTCGATGATGGGGTAAGGAGATGCCATGATTAGACAACCCGCTAAAACTGCGACAAGAGAAATAGAGAGAATGACTGGAGGGATCTTCACGGCGATGTACAGTTCCAAACTTTGTATTTATTGGTTAGTCAAAAATAGAAATTGACGCACATAATATCGGATTGTAAAAATTGAACTCGGTCCAAACTCTAGATCAGTAGTTTTCGTACCTCTTTTATACCAAATGCGTTCGATATTGTTGTGACAGTAACTCGGCGTGAGTTCTTGAAATTGATGGGTGCAGGCGCAGGCGCCCTCTTTCTTGGCGGCCTCGCCGGTTTCAGCTTTCTAAATAACAAGAATGCCGCAGTTGTGAAAGGCGTTGAGGCTCAGAGTGCAGGCTCGTGGGTTTCCGGCAACAACACTTCTACTGTGGCGATACATGCTGCAGTGGTTCCAAGTGGAAAGATATTTTATTTTGCAGGTTCTGGCTATCATGCCTCTCACCAGACAGGACCTTTTGAAGCAAGAATTCTTGATACTGTCACCGGATCGGAGTCAAATGTTGAAATGCCTGAGGATCTATTTTGCGCCGGGCATACACATCTGCCAAATGGCAACATATTGATAGCTGGCGGTACTTTGCGATATGACATCGCAGCTGATAACTGCAACGGTCGATGGCATGGACTCAACGCAGCATACGAGTTCGATTGGTCTTCAGAAGCGCTTACCAAAGTCGCCTCTATGAGGCACGGCAGATGGTACCCAACTTGCATAACAATGCAAGATGGTAATGTCATGGTTACAGCGGGCTATGATGAGTATGGCGACCACAATAAATTGGTTGAAATCTATGATTCTTCTTCAAGAACGTGGACAATCCGCCAGGTTCCAAGCGGCGGCAGCTCGTACACCGTAGGCACTTCGGCGGTGGGTATGTGCGAGGGAGCGGGTGAACAAACGTACAGCGGCGCCGCGCCAAACCTTGCTCTCTACCCCAGGATGCACCTGATGCCTTCTGGGAACATTGTAGTCGCGGGGATGCTAGACGACATTAGGCTGTGGAACCGCTCGACCGGCGCGTTTTCTACTCTCGGACTCAGCTCCCCATTCCAAAGACACTATGGGACTAGCGTGCTCCTTCCACTTGAAAATACTTCATCTGAAAAGGGGAAAATACTACTAGTTGGAGGGTCTCCAGGGTCTGCAGAGCCCGCCACCACTGAATGCCAAATTCTGGATTTTAACGCGGGCAATCCTTCGATAAGAACCGTTGATTCGTTGCAATATGGGCGGAAATACCTGGCTCCTGTCATTCTGCCAGACGGCAAAGTTGTCGTTTTCGGGGGCGCGGCTCAGGGCAACAGCAACCCCCGCCTAGTTCCCGAGATGTTTGATCCAGAGACTGAAAGCTGGACGAGCTTGTCGACAGCCAACATTCCGCGCGTGTACCATCAGGTATCATTGCTCTTACCAGACGGCAGTGTGTGGACTGCCGGAAGCACACCTAGTAGAAACACCTGGGAACTGAGAACTGAATTTTTTAGGCCAAGCTACTTTGATGCGACGCGGCCCACTATCTCGGGGTCGCCGGATGTAGGAGACTATGGGAATTCTATTACAATCCCGACACCGAACGCTTCAGTCATAGCACGCGCCACTCTAGTAAGGCTGCCCAACACGACGCACCATTATGATCCCAACATGAGGTGTATAATGCTCGATGTTCAAAGCAGAACTTCGAATAGTGTGACTGTTGAGGCGCCGCTCAATGCTAACCTTGCGCCACCCGGCTATTACTACATACATATTCTGAATGACACGGGGATACCTTCTACTGCGCGAATTATCCGGATACCTGGGTCTGGCAGTGGAGGCAGCGGAAGCGGCGGAGGCACCGGCGAGGTATTTTACAATGTACCGTACCCTGGCGACGCGACAGGCCCGCTCTCTGGCACAGGCAACACGCGGTACGGAGAAGAGGCCACAAACTCTTCTTCGGTCCTAGTGGGCAAGTCGCTTGCTAGCTGGAGTTTACACTTGAGGAGGGTGGGGACGGCTTCTGGTCTGGTAAGGGCAGTCGTTAGAAGAGTCTCTGATGATGCTATTGTGGCGACTTTCAACGAAACCGTCGACGCGTCTGCACTTCCAACCACTTTTGTCGAACACACATTTACGCTGGCTACCCCGTATGTCATACAGTCAGGGGATCGTATCCTGATAGAATTCGGCGGTTCTGGCAGGATCGAACTTTCTGTGTGGACGAGGGATCAAATAGATGGTGCCAACACACGCAGAGTTCGATTTGATGGAGCATCATACGCAACTGCGAGCACCCATGATGTGGTGGGAGTCATGAAGTCCGGAGGCGGCATGGGTGGAGGTGGTAACGGTGGTAGCGGCGCCGTGTTCTATAACGTGCCGGGCCCTGGAGGGGCAAACGGTCCACTTTATGCAGGCGCAAACACTAGGTATGGCGAAGAAGTCAGGGCTTCATCTGTTTTGATCGGAAAGTCGCTCAGAACGTGGACGGTGCGCCTTAGAAAGACAGGTTCTGCATCAGGGATGGTAAGGGCAGTTGTGAGAAATTCTGCAGATGCGATCGTTGCGAGCTTTAACGAAACTTTCGATGCGACATCGCTTCCGACTTCCTATGCTGACAGGACATTCAACCTAACTACGCCGCACACACTACAGGCAGGGGACAAAATACTCATAGAATACAGCGGGCCAGCTAGGGTGGATGTCGAATGCACTACAGATGATGTCGTCGATGGCAGTAACACACGTAGAGTTCGATATGACGGAGCTGCCTACATTGGTGGCAACACTGTCGACATTGTCGGTACGATGTCAGACTAGTAATTGTTCTGCCAACCTTCAAACACATCCAGGGCAGACTTACCTTTCTCCGTTATCTTAAAAGAAATCCGGGGTATCTGGCGCTCATCCCGGGTTATGCGTTCGATTATCATTCCACAGTGAACAAGCTTGTTTATCACCGTTGAGGCATCCCTGTAGTTACCATATCTTTTTCTGGCTAGCTTGTTGAGAGTCGCACCGGCAGGGTCATCAGCCATCCTGAGCACGTAAAGCACGCTATCAATTGTTATCCGTTTCCCTCGGGAGGGAGAGAAAGACTGCCTGTCAACCTTGGCGGAGGATGCGGCAGAATCAAGCGTCATTATTACGCCGCTTCCATATTTTTTCATAATAAGTATTATGTAAGACAATACTGTAGGTCGAATACATTTTCTTTTGAAGTTTGGATAATATTTTGCTTACCCTATCGTTCTCTAGAATACATAATAACGAGAAATCGAATATTCACACTGAATGGACAGGATGCGTGCGACAGTTTTTTCTATGATCGCTGTTGCAATTGTGGTGGGTGCTTCCATTTCGCTGAATTATGTGAGACTGAACAACGGCACCTTTTCTCCACAACCCGCGAACAGCACCGAAGTCGCACCGGCACAAAACAATGTGAGCAACAATACTAATACTGATGGTATTGGTAGTGCCAATAATGGCGGTGCGGAAGGTACGTTCACGGTTCTTCCTAGTGAGAATCTGCCAGAGATCTCCGATGCGGGACTAAAGGTCGAAAAAGTCATCGAAGGGCTAGATCTTCCTACTAGCATGACATTCATCGGCCCTGACGATATCTTGATCCTTGAAAAGAAAAATGGCATGGTACGCCTTGTATCAAATGGCGTGCTGCAGGAAGAACCAGTGCTGGAGACTACTGTTGAAAGCGACAGCGAACGAGGAATGCTTGGTGTGGCTGTGCAAGACAATGGGAATGGGACAAGGACGATTTTCCTCTACTGTACCCAATCTTCTGATGACGAAGTAAGAAACAGGATTTACAAGTATAATATGGACAAGTATGGCAATCTCACTGGAGAAACACTATTGCTCGATCTTCCTGGAGAACCCGGCCCCAACCATGACGGAGGTAAGTTGGCGATTGGACCTGATGGCATGCTGTATGCTGTTATCGGCGATCTTAACAGAAATGGAGTCCTCCAGAACTTTGCAGGTGCTGGTGAGCCAGATGACACATCTGTAATCCTGAGGGTTGACGTCAATGGCAACGCCGCGGCGGATAACCCGATGCCCGGAAACATGTCAAAATATTATGCATACGGAATTCGAAACAGCTTTGGGATAGACTTTGATCCGTTAACGGGCGTGCTGTGGGACACGGAAAATGGGCCAACGGGCTACGATGAGATAAACGTGGTCAAGCCGGGCCTCAACAGCGGATGGGAGCAGATAATGGGACCAATAGAAAGAAGTGAGAAGACCGTCGACGATCTGGTTCAATTTGAAGGATCACACTATTCCGACCCTGTATTCAGCTGGAGTGAAGCACATGGCATAACCGATATTGAATTCTTGAATTCTACAAAGCTTGGTGGAACATATGCATATAACATCTTTGTGGGCGACTTTAACAACGGTAACCTCTACTACTTTACTGTCAACGAAACAAGGGATGGTCTTGCACTTGTAGGCAGCGGACTTGAAGACTTGGTGGCAGACGACAGCGACGAAACAGACGCAGTTACGTTTGGCACGGGCTTTGGCGCCATAAGTGATATAGAAACTGGGCCAGATGGTTATCTGTACGTACTCACATACACAGGTGATCTGTATCGCATAGTTCCGGCGCAATAGATTTCTTTTTACAAACCCTTCTTTCTTATTCTTAATGTGGTCATTGTAATTGTTGCTGCAACTGCTACAGCAACAATTACAGTCGCAGATGGAAACTCGGGTACGACAGTCGTTGTACCAATAATGGATAATCTTAGGTCATCATTGTCAGAAAGTGCTGATGCAAGATCGATCGTTATTGCGGTAAAGTTGGCATTTGAATCGTCCGTCGTAAAGTCTATGTTGCCTCCGCCCTGTCCGCTTCTTGCTACTGATGCAACATTATCAATGAGGGCTTTTGGGATTCTTGCAGTCAATGTAGCGTCGGGTGTAATGGTTCCGTCGACTTTCGCGTCTATAGTCACTTGTTTCTTGGCCTCATCCAATCCTACTTCTGCAACGTTGACTTCATCAGGCGCTTCAATATAGATGGGGAAGAGCATTTGGTTCATCTCGCCAATCGAATCAAGTGTATATATCTGGTATCCTCCGTAGTAGATCTTGCCATCAGGCGATTGGGCTATGCCTACTGTCGGGACGAATGGAAAGTGGTCAAGATCGACTTTTATCTCCTGCACTACTCTTTTGTTGTCCTCGCTTAGCTTCAGGGCATAAATGTCGCCTGTAAAAGTTCCAAAGAGGAACATGCCCTTAAGTTCAGGCACTGCGTCACCTGTGTAATAGATCATGTTCGTGGGTGCTATGGTGTCCCAGTAGCTTCGGATTGGTTTGATTGATGCGTCATCGCCACGTTCAGGGGGAAGGTTCGGCGGCTGCAGCGTTGGGAATCCGTAGTTTCCACCTTTCTGGATGATGTTTATTTCGTCATACCTGAAGTCACCATTTTCTGTGACAAGGCCTGTTCCGGAGGTGTTGTCAAATGCGATGCCATACATGTTACGGTGCCCGACTGTGTACACCGGCAAGTTTGCATACGGGTTGTCTTCCGGGATCGTACCGTCCTTGTTTATTCGTAGCACTTTGCCGATCGGTATGGACGGGTCCTGAGCAAAGATGTGTTCTGTTGCATCTCCCACTGTGATATACAGTTTGCCATCTGGCCCAAAGGCCATCGCGCCACCGGAATGGAAACCTTGTGACGCCGGGATGTTATCCATTAGCACCTTCATGTCAGTACCTATGTTGTCACTATCAGTGAACCTGAGAACTCTATTCACCACCTTGTTCTTCTCGCCATTTTCCGTATTGACCAGGGCGCTATAGTAGACATAGACATAGTGGTTACTCTCAAAGTCCGGATCGATTGCAATACCAAGCAATCCTTGCTCCCAGCTTACGAAGACATCCTGCACCTGTGCAAATGGTTCATCAAGGACTCTATGATCGGGTGTCATTATCCTTATTGCACCAGTATTTTTCTCAGTGAAAAATAGCCTGCCGTCTGGAGCAAACGCCATGCTGCCAAGCATTGTTGTGCTGGTGCCTCCATTCCTTCCAAGCGCGTCTTGGGTGTTGCCGTCAAACTTCAAGTGAAGAACCAGGCCTGAAGAAACATCTCCCATCTTGCCAAGCTGCGCGACTTCTTCTGCGGTCAGGGTCCTGTTATACATGCGCAAGTCATCCAATACCCCCGACCATCTGTTGCACGAGGAGCAATATGCGGCAGAGCCTACGCGCAGAGGAACTCCTGGCTCTGCTGCATAACTTCCCCTGAACTCTGTCTCGCCGGCAAGGATTCCGTCCTCATAGATCCTGAGAGTCTCGCCGTCAAATGTTCCAGTGACATGTACCATTTTGTCACGTGAAAGCATAATATCCGCAGGTGAAAAGAGCGTTCCATTTGAATTGAAAATACCAAAACGCAGAACCGACACCGGGGTCCCGCCCGGACCGCTTGTGCTGAAAGTGTCAAACTGCCATCCTGCAGTCTGGGCCCTGTTGCTGTGAGAAACAACATGTCCGTACGGCTCGATTACCGTAGGCTTGAGCCAAAATGAAATAGAAAATTGTGTTGGATTGAGCTCGGGCGTGTTCATCACTTCTATCGATTCCCTGTATTGCCCGCGCATTTCAACCGCCTGACCGATCTTGCCATCTACAAAGACAGTATCTCTTGTCGTGAGGGTGTGTATCAGCGTGGAGTTGCCTGTCGTTTGGTAGGCTTTCATGTCGTTCAGGAGAAGATCGCAATGGGTCGAGTCGCCATAACGCTGGCACCCAAACAGTTGAGTCTGCAATTGCTGCTGCGCAAACGCAATAGAAAATGGTGTGGCAAGAAGACTGATGGCTAGCACCAAGGATATCGAATTATGATTCACGGTAATGGAATAGTAAAAAATTATTTAACAGTTAATGCAGTATCTCCACTTGTTTGGACTGGATAACCTGATTCGTAGGTCTGTGCTAGAGAAAAATAATATTAAAAGAAATTCTGTCAAGATCCTTCGCTCGCGATAGTCTTGTGTATCAGCTCAAACATTTTTTGTGCGACATTCTCACCATATGGGTTGTGTGTTATCTTTGTTGGAAGCATCTCTTTGACGATGGTGTTGAGCGAATCCTTTCTGTCTAGCGGGAATAGCCTGTTGGCCTTGAGAAGTATCGTCTCCCACCTCGCAGAGCTGTGGCGAAGGGTTATGCAGGGCTTCCCTAAAATGATCGCCTCTTCCTGCACCCCTCCGGAATCGGTCAACACAAGCCTACATTTCTTCAGTAAGTAAAGAAAGTCCAAATACCCTACAGGGTCAATGGTCAGGACATTATCTGGCAGTCTGATGTTATACTTGTGCAGGTTATTCCTTGTCCGGGGATGTACTGGAAAGACCACCTTGTATTCTGCTATTTCTTCTAGGTGCTTTCTGAGCATCTCCAGCTTCGCCGGGTCGTCGACATTTTCCTGCCTGTGCATGGTCAGCAACAAGAATTCACTTGGCAGCTCGGCGCGCCTGCTGAATTGCTCGACCTCTTTTGATAGTTTTCTGCACACGTCGACTATCAGGTTGCCTGTTACATGAATCTCTCCTCTCACTCCTTCATACTCCAGGAAGGTCTGGGATAACTTGGATGGCGCAAAAAGATAATCTGATATCTCATCAATGTGTATTCTGATGACTTCCTCGGGGACATTCAAATCAAAGTCCCTTATGCCTGCTTCGATATGTACTAGCTTGCTGCCGATTTCCTTTGCAGTCAATGCTGCTGCCATGCTGGAGCTGGTGTCGCCGTATACCAGAACATATTCGGGATTTGTGGACTTCATGAAACGAATCATGTTTTCTCTTAGTGCATCGACTTGTGACGTGTCACAACCAAGATCATAATCAGGTTTTATGCCCAACTCGTCAAAGAATATGTCTTTCATGTTGCCTGAGAAGTGCTGACCTGTGTACAACAAGGCATGTTTGCTGCCACGTTCCTTGTTCAGCAACCGCACCAGCTCTGACAGCTTTATTATTTCGGGCCTAGTCCCTGCAATCGTTAGTATCTCAACATTCTTTTCTACCTGCATTCCAGTTTCCTAAGTGTATTCATTATATTTCTGCGGTATGGAGTTAGAGTCAAGATGCATCCGATACCATCTTCGCTTCCTTCATGAAGCCGTGCATCGTCTTGGTATTTGCCCATGACTTGATCGTGAACGCTTTCATGAAGCTTACGAACCAGTAGTGTGAAAACGGGGTAAGCGCCGGTATCTGAGCCGCGTACACCAATCCGCGCCGCCCGTACTCCCTTACCAAAACTGCAGCCTGAAGGGCAAACAGAACTCCAGTGAACGCAAACCAGACGCTCAGTGGTATGTATGCGTAGGTGTATGGGTAGTAATCGTAGATCAAGTAGTGGATGGCTGCAAAAGCCGGCACCATTAGCATGATAAGCCCGCAGATCGCTGCAAGAGGGTTGAGCCAGTAAATATGGCCAATAATGTCGGGGCCTTCTGCAACTCGTGTGCTAAGAAGATCAATGAAGCCCTTGCCCCATCTTGCCCTCTGTCTCAGCATAAAGGAGAGTGTGGGCGGCTTTTCGTCATAATTAACAGACAGTGGCGCAAACGCGATACGGTACCCGTTCCTTAATAGCCTGAATGTCAGCTCGTAGTCATCTACCAAATGGTTTGCAAACATGCCTACCTTTGTCAAGATGTCTTTCCTCACGATGTATCCGGTTCCGCCGAGTGGAGTGCGTCGTCCAAAGTGACTTCTTATAGTCATGAATGGTGTCGACCAGAGATCGCCTTCGAGGGCAAGCATCCTAGTCACAAAGTTAAAGCTCCTGTTGCTTGCAATGTACCTGCCTTGCACTGCTGCATAGTTCTCATCAAAGAGTGGTAAAGCGTTCTCGATAAAATCGCGGGTCAAGATTCCGTCACTGTCAAGTACCAGTATGTAGTTGCCAGTTGATTTTGATACCGCAAAGTTCAGAGCGATGCCCTTTCCAGCCTCTTTTGTATCTAACCTGAAAACCTTGACCCTAGGATCTTCGACCTTTGCCTCTTCAAATGTTCTGTCAGAACAGTTATGCGCCACGACTATTACCTCGATGTTCTGGTATGTCTGTTGCAGGCAGTTGAGGACTGTCCTCTTTATTACGCTCTCTTCGTTTCTTGCCGGAATTATTATGCTGCAAAGCTCTGACTGTGTCCGGAATCTTTCCGTCGCATTCTTTTTCATCCGTATCTGGTATTTCCTCACTCTGCCGTACGTTCCAAGATAGAGGGCAAATATGAGGATGAGCATGAATACATAGATCAAGTTGAACCCAAGTATGGGCAATGTGAAATACGTGAGATCAATTTCACGGTTAACAAGAATTTCAGTACCATATACGTACGGGTAAAGCGTTGACGTGAGCACGACAGCCCACAAAGCCATTATGGCAAAAAAGAACAAAATCCATCCTTTGTCGGCCATCTGTTATCATCCGCACCTTCCTCTACGCATCACTAGGGTAGACATTTTTTATGTTGCCGTATCCCAAGGCGGGATTTTTGTATTAATGAGTTCGGATAGAAAAATACACTAATTTGTATAGTGGCTGCCACTTGACAACTGCTATATATTATGTAGGAACGATTGTGCCCAACAAGTCCTGGAAGTATCGTGAAATCTGCGAAAACATGTTCATTATCTGAGCGAAGAAGTCGTTTGACTCCTTGACATCGTACTCTTTGAATGTGGTTGCCATGTTGCCATTCACGTCGCTGGCTGTGACCACTACGACTCTTGACGGTGGATGTATGTCAACTAAGGCCTTGTATACGTTATTTTGGTCCCTGAACAGTCCGTCGATCTTGATTTGACCGTTGCTGACGTATTTCACTTCCCTAACCTGCAGGCTAGAATCATCCGTTATTCTTACGCGAAAGACGTTCTTACCGGCTGTGAGCTCTGTAGTCAGGATCTCTATCTGCGGAGGTGTCCTGTCGTTCTCTGCTCTTTTTATCTCCTCACCACTGCTCTCGGGTGACGGAGGCGGAAGCGGGATCGATTGCGCTCTTGCAAAGCTTGTTGCGGATAAAATTATCGTCATCACCAACAGTAGGGATGCAAATATTGCTATTACTATCTTCAATAAGAGGGAACCGATTTCAATAGATTTAAGAGTAATCGCCTGACAACCACAAACAAATGTTCTGGACTTTGGTCCTACAAGATCCTGCGAGAAATCATCTATTATTATATGACAGAGACTGACTCAGGACTTGATAAATAAGTGTGCTGTTCACAGTTCGTGATGAACATACTCGCGATTGGAGCTCACCCAGATGACATTGAACTTGGATGCGGGGGAATGCTGCTAAAGGCAGCCCGGCAGGGTCACAACATCTTTATGTATACACTGACAAGAGGAGCGGCGTCGGGTAATCCTGAGGAAAGGACAAAAGAACTGACGCAGTCCGCGAAATTCATTGGAGCAAAAAGGCTTTGGATAGACAATTTCGAGGACACAAAGGTTTCTCTCAACAACGACCTCATCAATCACATCGAGTTTTTCATCAACAAGTCCGATCCAGACATAGTGCTAACACATTCGATTGGCGACACACATCATGACCACCGGGCGATCGCTGCGGCAACTATAGAGGCAGGCAGGTTCATCCCCAACATCCTTGCATATGAAATCCCCGTTACCCGAGACTTCAAGCCACAGGTGTACTATGACATCTCTGACGTCATAGACGACAAGATAGAACTGATCAACATCTTCTGGTCTCAGAGAAGCAAGATGTTCTTGAAATCAAACGCAATAAGAGGGCTTGCAGAATACAGAGCTCTCCAGAGCCGGCTCAATACGTCTGTCACGGGGGTCGAGGCTTTTGAAGTTGCTAAGCTCTGCTTTGGGAAAGAGTTTAAGCTACTAAAGGTTCCCCAGGAAAATATCCCGAAGGTTACTTCAGAAGACATGCCAAAAGAAGTAATCGAATCCGTGAGCGCTTAAGCCTCTGAAGCCTTTTTCTGGCCAGCCATAAGAAACACCTCGTCGGTGTTCACCTTATGTTTTATTGACCTTGCAGGAACTCCTGCGACGATATCACAATCCGGCACGTCATGTATGACAGATGCGCCTGAAGCTACTATTACATTGCTCCCTACCCTGATCTTGTTCTTTAGCGTGGAGTTGAGACCCGTCCAAGTCGTGTCGCCTATTGTAGTGCTCCCTCCAATGATTGTGCCTGCGGTAAGCTCGCAGTTCTTACCGACAACTACATTGTGCGCTATGTGCACCAAGGCATCGAGTTTTGTACCGTCGCCAATTATGGTGTCTGAAAGTGATCCACGCGCCACGGAGCAATTGGCGTAAATCTCGACATTATTACCTAATTTCACGTATCCTTTGTGAGGAAACTTCTCCAAATCTCCATTGTCGTGGCGTTCAAATGCAAAGCCATCAGAGCCCAATGTGGCGCCAGACTGGATGACGCAGTTCTTGCCAATGATGCAGTTTTGCACAAGCGATACTCTGTCGTAGATAACCGTATTGTCGCCAATGATGCAGTTGTCACCAATCACCACATAGTCGCCGATATAGCATCCTGACCCAATCTTTGCTTTGTCAGATATTGTCGCTTTCGGGGATATGCCCTCTAGCCTTTTTTCACCATGCATTTCCTTCATGGTACGTACGAACGCAAGCCGAGGATTTTCGGTAAATATGAGGAGCTGATTATTACCTTTAGGATGGACTCTGCCCTGCATTTCACTCTTGCATAGTATTACGCCGGCCTTTGAATCCTGGATATAAGACGCACCCTTTTCGCCCCCGTACCAGCAGAACGCAAGGTCCTTCTCTGTAGCCTCATTTATCGGGGCGGCACTCTGCACCTTCGCGTTGCTGCCCTCAGCCTGGAACTCTACTCCCAGTTTTTCTAGTACTGCCCGTATGTCCCATTCTGGCACGCGGTTTCGCTATATCGTTGAAAATTTGGTATTAATGAATTTGGTTGGATGGCTCGGGCGATAATGTTTGTAAGAATTTTTCTGCCAGATTTCTCAAAGTCCGTCAACTAATTACAGATACTGAAACGACGTTGTGACCGACATGATGCACGGATGGAAAAGAAGATCGAATGCGAGACAGATAGAAGAAGGACCAAGGTGAAGCACCGCAGGAGCAGGGTAAGTAGTAGCAGTACACGGACGAAAGAGACTCTGAATTCGAATTCGCCTTAAGGAAGGCGGGCGAAAAAGCTCATGAGGTTGCTCCGCCTCTCTGCTGCGAATAAATTATTATGTAAGATTCCTGTTGGAAAATCGTTGCTTAACAAGCTGAGGGATTCTCTCCAGCCTACAATGACTAAACTGGGCACGAGCTTTGCTTCCACAGGCTTGTCTGCAAACTTTTGGACTGGCGTTGGCTTGGCGATGTCTATAGCGGCAGGAATAGTATATGCCTCTGCATCGCCCAACTTCCTGCAAGTTGATTGGTATACTTCAGTAGTTGTAGGTAGCGTACTCTTGCTAATCTCCGGTTTTTTTGATATCGTTGATGGCAGCGTGGCGCGAGTTACGAAGCAGGCGTCGAAGAAGGGGGCATTCCTGGATTCGTCCTTTGATAAGATATCTGAAGTCATTATCTTTGCAGGTATTGCCTTTGGGAATCTTGTGGAGCCTTTCTGGTGCCTCGTTGCGTTGGGGATATCGATTCTTGTGAGCTATACAAGGGCACGGGCCGAATCACTAGGAGTTGAATTAAAGGGTATTGGGATTGGAGAGCGTGCCGAACGAATGCTCATACTTGCTATAATTGGTATGATTCCTCTTCACCTCATGATGCCTTCCGAATCAGAGATGCTCTATAGAGGCATTTATTGGGCTGTGATAATGGTGTCGATAGTTGCAGGCATTACGCTAATCCAGCGTATAGCCGCAACTGCCAAAAAGCTGTCTTCTATCTGAGCTTGCCTGCGGTTCGCCTATCGACCTCAGATCTTACTTTTACAACGCCCCTGTGGACTGCACATGAGACACAGTAAAATTTGACATCTGTCGACATTGGAATGTATGCGCCAGCTGCTCGCAATTCCTTCGCAAGCGTTGGCTCCACAAGCGTTATTCTTCCGGTAACTTTTTTGGCCTTATCACGTGGAACCAGAGCGCCGCACGAGCTACAATGTACTACGCCGGAGCTACCCTTGCCACCCTTTGATCGGCCTCTGCTCGCCCTTTTCTTCGGCATAGTTCGATAAGGCCGTCAGCCATCCTTTAAATCTTGTG
>JBIQJB010000054.1:0-2796 GCA_044507735.1 Nitrosopumilales archaeon | reverse complement strand
TCACTGGTTAAGCAAGGAGTCGCTCTGGGTTACCATTTTTCTGGCGAGAAAACCTGCAGCCATTGCAGAAGACCAAGAAATCTTGCCGATGCTATTTCTTTCACAGATCTTTGCAGGCTCTGCATTCACGCACTTCAGGAAAGCGACAGAGGTCTAATCTCTGGGATGAAAAACTCGAAATAGAATGATACTCATTCCCCTGACTACCTCTGACTCTTCAAGGCGCTCATAGTGTGGGAACCCCAATTGCTAGTGTCCGTACAAAAAAGCGTGGGCGCAATCGGAAACGTATAGGGGCTAGATGCCCTGCAATATGAAAAATATTGATCAACTGCTCGGTACTGACAGTCGTCAACACGAGCCTAAACAAGGGAGGTACTCTACAGCAGGTGCTTTTGTTCCTTCTGAGATCCTGTGGGAGACGTGGATACGCAAAGGTTAATTAAGCGTTCAAGGCGGCTGAATTTTGCTTTGGCACAGTTCAAAGTGGTGGTTTCAGACGCAAAGGGCAGGACGATTGCACAGGAACTCAAGGACAAGGCTGCTCAGCCATTTCTTGGTTCTAGAATAGGCAGCATCATCGATGCCTCGACCATTGGTGTCGCTGGCGGCAAGTTAAAGATAACCGGCGGAAGTGACAAGTCTGGAACGCCGATGCGCTCTGACGTTCATGGAGGGGTCAGGAAATATGTCCTACTTTCAACTGGTGTCGGTAACAGGAGCGAGGCTCGTGTAAGAAAACTAGTCAGAGGCAACATGGTCACCGAAGAGATCTACCAGCTGAACTGCATGCTGGTAGAGGGAACGCTGCCAGAGAAGCAGGCTGAAAGTGCAGGCCAAGACGCGGCAGCAGCCGAGCCGGCAAAGCAAAAGTAGTAATTTTTCCGTACCCTTATATCCCCGAGAATTTCACGATAGTTCTGTATATCATTGCACTGGAAAGAGACTCTGCCGGATTGGTACATCAAGGAATATGGCTACCAGCCCTGCGTCAACATCGGAACCTCTGGACATGTTGACCATGGCAAGACCACTCTTGTAGAAGCCATCACCGGCGTCTGGACGAGCGCCCATAGCGAAGAGTTGCGCAGAGGCATCACAATCAAGGTTGGTTATGCGGACGCCGCATTTTACAAGTGTCCCAAGTGTCCTACGCCTGAGGGCTATAGCAGTCAACCAAAGTGCAACAACTGCGGCGGGAAAAGTGAGCTAACCCGCGTTGTTAGTTTCGTCGACTCGCCTGGTCACGAGAGCTTGATGGCAAACATGCTCTCCGGAGCAGCGCTGATGGATGGTGCTATACTGGTGGTTGCTGCAAATGAAAAGGTGCCACAACCACAGACAAGGGAGCACCTTCTTGCACTTTCAGTACTTGGCATACAGCAAATTGTCCTGGTACAGAACAAGGCAGACCTGACAGAGTACGATGAGGCACTTGAGAACTACAAACAGATCAAGAATTTTGTCAGTGGGAGTGTCGCAGAAAAAGCACCCATAATACCTGTGTCCGCACAGCACAAACTCAATATCGATGCGCTCATTGAAGCTATCGAAAACAACATCAAGACGCCGGAGCGAGCAAAGAACGTCGAACCGATAATGCATGTTCTGAGATCTTTTGATGTAAATAAGCCGGGCACTCCGATCAAGCAGGTCAAAGGTGGGATCATTGGGGGCGCGCTGGTTCAGGGCGCATTCAACATTGGCGATGAAATTGAGATCCGTCCGGGCCTTTTGGATGACAAGAAGGGCAGATACGAACCTATCACTTCTCAAATTTCCACACTTGGCACAGGCGCCGGCCTCGTCGACGTCGTCAAACCGGGAGGCCTTGTCGCGATAGGCACCAAGCTGGACCCGATGTTCACAAAAAGCGATTCTCTCATAGGCTCTGTCATCGGCAAACCCGGCACTCTGCCAAAGGCCACCGATGATGTTACTGTAGAGACTCACCTCTTTGATACTGCCGTGGGTACGGCTGAGCTGGTCAAGGTTGACCCTATAAAGATGAAAGAGCCCATTAGGCTGAACATCGGAACGGCCGCAAGCGTCGGTACTGTGACAAGCGTGCGTGATAGCAAGATTGAAGTAAAGCTGAAAAAACCGGTGTGCCTGATGCCAAAGAGCAGGGTCGCTCTCAGCAGAAGAATTGCCGAGCGCTGGCGCCTAATCGGATCAGGAATAGCCGTCTAGCATGGAAATCCTCTGCGACACCAGCTTTTTGATGGTACTTGTCTCAAAACCGATCAAGCAAGTCGGAAGGATAGAGTCACAGTTTGGCAGACTAGACTTCTTGGTTCCAGACATTGTGCAAGACGAGCTCAAGAGACTCGCAGAAAAGGCCGGCCCCAAGAGATCGACGCTAGCAAAGACTGCGCTAGAACTTGCAAAGGTCAAATTCAGAACTGTTTCGCTGGAAAAGGCTCGCCACGTCGACGATTCTATCATAGACTATGCAACCAAGTACAAGTGCGCAGTTGCGACCATAGACACCAACCTGCGCAGGCGACTCATTGCAAACGAGGTACTGGTGCTTACACTGAGTAAGGACAGACTTATAGTCGCAAATCCAAATCCGCTGCAAAAGGATTAGATTTAAATAAATTTTGGCGCGCTTTCTCGTTATGGAGTTTAATGGCGTAACGTTTCACTGGCTTGGCCACGATGGATTCAAGATAGTTACTGACGGCAAGACGATATATGTCGACCCGTACCAGCTTTCCGCGGCTCAACATAACAAGAACGACGCAGACATAGTCCTCATCTCGCATAACCACTTTGATCACTTGAGCATGG
>JBIQJB010000034.1:0-19276 GCA_044507735.1 Nitrosopumilales archaeon | reverse complement strand
GTGGAGGGGGTGGGATTTGAACCCACGAACCCCTAAGGGACGGGATCACTCATCTCGCATAACTGCATGTCGCGAGAAGTATGTGATGTGCCGTGCGCATATCTCTTTGATCTTGAGTCCTGCGCGTTTGACCAGGCTTCGCTACCCCTCCTCACGGTCCGCCGGATGTCAGGAGGTCTGCCGGCGGAACCTTATTTCATGGTTGCGCTACCTGTTTTAAAGGTTAAATTTTTCCTTCGCACTTTATTATTTGCGTTTACCAACATGCCAAAACCAGAAACTGTGTCAATGCTGTGTACAAAGTGTCACAGCAAGACGGTCCACGAAGTACGAGGAAAGACCGTGGCAGGGACAAAGCTCGTATGCACAGACTGTGCGCATGAGACGACTGTGACAAGCATATGAGAAAGAGGTCTTTTATTCTACAATATCCGCTGTGTTCATTTCTGCTTGGCTACTGTCTTCATAATCATTCTTCCCGTCATGACCCGCTAGGACTTGCGCCATTTCAAGGGTAAACTGTTCAAGAAGAGACACGGCTCTAAAATCGGTGTTTAACCTGTACATGTTTGTCTTGCCGATCTTGCGGCTGTTGTATATAAGCTGGTATTTTTCTAGTATGGGCAGTTCCCTAAAGATCGTTCTGAATGAAAGGCCAGTCTTTTTAGCGATTTCTGCCGGCGAATAGTCAAACTCCTTATGATCCAAAAAGAAGTCAAGTATCTGTGCGACCGCTCTTGATGAGATGGTCCTCGCCAGTACGCCCAGATCAGCAGAGGGTTCTGCTTCCACGTTAATTTATCACATCTAGTATTATTTGTCTCTTTCTACTGACAATAAGTACTAACACTACAGAAATAAATGTCAATAGATAAATATCACCATCCGATATCATAGATCATGAACCAGTACGAGCTGGCAGTCCTACGCATCCTCCTAAAGTCTCCTGGCCCAATCAGCAAATCAAAGGTCGTCGATGGCTTTCCCGACGATTCATCGGATTATGTGTTATCTGCCATATCGGATCTAAAGTTGGCAAACCTTATCACTTCAAGACGTGGGGTTTCTGGCAATGATGAGGCGTTAGAATTGGTCAAGGAAAGGAAAAAGGACATACTCACACTCTTTCGCCTCCACGAAGTCGATGCTACGACCTCTGCTACCACTGCCCCTAGTGAGGATAGCCGCGGCAGTAGCAGTGCCGGACCAAGTGGTCGCAAGGGCGCGAGAATGATGTGGATAACCACGGCCCTGATGATTCTGGGCGCGCTCACATCTGTCTATGTGGCTTATGCTATTGGTGTGAACGACAGAGTACTGGCGACAACTCAACTTTCGTATAAAGATGCTGCAATGTTCCGCGTTGCAGAGTTGTCTGATGGTGACTACAGTGTCGGCTTGATGGCCAAGCCTGTACCAACATGGTATGCCAAGTCGGGTGTTGTGAGGATATTAGAATTGCCTAAAGATTTCACCTCTGTGGAATCCTCCATAACGTATGCGATACCTCCAACAGGAGTGAAGCAGCTGGTACCAACGGAAGATGCAGATACAGGGCAATTTTCCATAGTGAAGTTACAATGACAAAAATGTCATTATGTCCTGCCATAAAAGGCAACACATAAATAAGCTCGTGTCATATATTTAGCGTAGAGGAGTTATGTCAGACACAAGATTCAAATCGATACATGTCTTGGTCGTGCTGGCTGCAGTTGCTGCAGTGCTGGCGGCCGGCGGGCTAACGTACAAGGCCCAGGCGCAAGAGGGTGAAGAAGATCGAGGGAATGACAACAACGGCAATGCTGTGGACAAAGTAGCTTTGCCGCCGGTCGCTACCGCATACACCTATGCAGGAGCAGTGCAGGGCACGAGGCTTGACGGATTCGTGCCGCTTGAAATTGACGGCTCTGTAAATATTACAGACCAGATCATGTCCGGGGCAGAAATCTCGTTCGCCGAAGCTGCTGAAATAGCCGCAGATTCGCCCAATGGGGGCCAAGTGCTGAATGGAAACCTGGGAGCGATAAATGGCTTCTTGGTGTACAGCTTTTCCCTAATCGACGATGAAAACAGGACCTATTCGATAATCGTTGACGCAGGAAATGGTGAGATCCTTCACACGTCAGAGCCGATGGACATTGCTCAGGGAGCTGTAGCGAGCGCGATCATCGGAGGTCCGACGAGGGGCGTTCTTCTCCACTCGTTTGGCGATGGGCATCAGGTTGTCTTTTACAAAGTAATTGACAAGGCAGAAGCCGAACAGGACTACGAGGAATAAGAGGAACTTGTCACCTCTCTCCTCGGCCCCTCTCCTTTTTTTGCCGATCCTAACCTTTATTATTAGATATGGATGAAGCAAAAAACATGAAGATAAGCGAGCTAAAGGCGGGAATGCGAAACGTAAGCGTTGTCGCTAAGGTGGATAGTATTGGTGAGCCGCGCACAGTCAACCTGAAGGCAGGAGGCACTAACACGGTGGCAGACGCAATAATTTCAGATGAGACAGGGAGTATCAAGCTTTCGTTGTGGGGCGATGACATCAACAAGGTGCAGCCGGGTGACAGGCTCTCAATAGAGAACGGCTATATCAATACGTTCAAGGGCGAAAACAGCATCAGCGTAGGCAAGTTCGGTAAGATGACAAAGCTCTGATTAACTGATATATCCAGTCGAATCCCGCGGCTTCTGTTGAGGACCCTCGAGCGGTCTGCCACCGGTCCGACCCCCGAGCATCTGCTGCTCAATGGTATGGATGAGCATCTCGGTATCTCTTGCGCGTTTTTCAAGGTTCTCCATATCAACCTTTATTCCAATGATTTGTAACAAGGTTTCAAGCACTGCCTTGGACGCCTTTGCATCAACCACATAGCCGGATGTCTCTCCAAGCAGGCACATGCCTTTCATGTTGTGCAGCTTGGCAATGCCGATGACAAGACCGTTCATGCCGGTGATGCTACCGCTATCCATCACTGAAACATTGTGCGAGGCAAATTCCTTCACCATTTCCAAGTCGGTCGCAGTCCCAAAGACTCGAGGCTTGTCTACAAAGACTCCTGTGATGTATGCTGCGAGGGTGAACACTTGTTTTGTTCCAAATTGGCCCGCAATGCTCAGCACTTCTTCGGCCAGCGAGTATTCAGAGTCAGGGGTTGCCGGTTGAGAGTCACCCGTGAGCAACAATAGATCTGTGTCCCCGCTGTCACTAGCACCATTGCCACTCTGCCACCAAAAGATGCTATTTTTCATCAGCTCGGCTGTTCCGTCAGCCTTGATCATAACTTGTGGAGGAAAGGAGTTAGAGTAAATATCTACAAGGTGTTTCGCAGGCAGCTCTTGGATAAGGTGGTCGATTGCCAGCTTGCCCACATAGCCGCTGCCCGGGAATCCGCAAATCAGCATGGGCGATCTTAGCTTTGGCATATCAGATGAGGAATAAACGAGCTTGATCTCTTTGGTGGAATACACGATGTCTAGGAGTGCTCGCTGATGCACTTTAAAGTTTTGCCAGCGGTGCATCAATTGCAAACCCCTATTCGCATCCATCAATACAGCTACTATCGGTGAGTACCGATCGAGGGCGATATCCTCGCGAACGCATGGACAAAGACCTGCAATTGGTTGTGTTGTGCCACTGCATCAGAACATGACAGGATTAATAAGAAAGAGAAGGAAAACGAGTATCATCCTTGCTAGAGCAGAAAAGGGGACATAATCTTGGAAAAGACAAGATCCTTGTTCTGATAGCATGGTTTGCAGTCCTGTTCAGCGTGCGGATTCTGTTGGGTTTTGTGCTGCACAACACTTGGGTTGGCACCTTAGGTGCCGTAACAATCACTTTTGCAATATTTTTCGTTTCTCTGCGCTACACTAGGCTGCAGAAATACCGTGAATTAGTAAACTCATCGCTCAACTACTGGTACCGCAAAAAGTTCTTTTACATCAGTGGCATCGTGAGCCTAGTCATCCTTGGCAGCATACTTGGCATTATTGAATATGGCTACGCCAACTATTCTGACAGTCTGATTACCATGGATTTTAAGCAGGAGAGAATCGGAGAGCCGTTGAATGTGCGATCCGCAAGCGAGCAGGTACAAGCAAGGATGGTAGAGAGTTTGCAGAAATACTCGTACATGGAAATATTGGCAATTACGCTGGCCAGTGCAGATGAGAGCTTTAATGGATACTATTCACTTACAGTGAGCTATTTGTTTGCAGAAGATATTGAAATTATGATCTTTATGACTCTCTTCCGAGCTAGAAGAGATATTTTCACGGCCCCGCATGGAAAATGATTCGATAGAGAAGACGGATCTCTATTCCCGGCCACGAAGGAGCATGACATCTGTTGCATTCATGAACAACATTGCATTAGCCACGAGAAGCGCATGCTCATCTAGGCTCAGTCGCGAAGAATAATCAGAAACGAGATCCCTTCAAGCCAGTTGCACATGCCAAAAGCAATTTTGAATACATAGTCAACCAGGCTCTCAGGCTTTTTGCGGCGCGCTAGGTGTTGCAGGGACGGATTGTGATATTGTGCGCGATATCGACGTCAAGAAGTGTGTGCGCAGATCTTGAAATCAATAGTTGAGAACGGAAGCTACGGATGTTCGAGCTGAACCATTAAATCACGATATTTTATGCCAATACTTTCAGAAAATACATCTCCAATTTGCATATAGCGGACAAGCTTCGTTCTTTCTTATCTTATCACCCACCAAAATGCTAATGAGTCACCTGCCGCCCGTTTCGGCTAGCATGTCAAGTTCGAATACTGTGCGAATTATCGGAAACTCCAGCCGCGTGTCGCGAATTCGCATTTTTGACACTATTCATAGAAAACAAAAAGGTCTCTGTAGACATTGCAATAAGCCATTCAAGGTATCCGATCTAATCGTTTCTGTCGGCAAGAATAGAAAATACTATCACATAGATTGCGCGGCAAGGTTGTCGATAATTGAAGGACATTCTTCTTTAAAGCAATCTGAGATGATAGCACCGGTAGTAATAGAATCAAAAGGCGACGGATAAAAGACCACCCAAGAGGGATCATACCGGTTTAACATGACGCCAGATGACCTGTACTGTTCATCTTTTGGAATAGAGATTTCAGAGAATGACTCGTTGCCTCGAAATGATCAGATTTCAAATGCCCACTTATATCGAGTCAGAGGCGACGCGACCAAGACGATTGGGATGTTTCGATGGCGTAATACGCCTTTGCAGGCTGTGACCATGTACTCCCTGTACGAGTACTGGTCCTCCACCAACGGAACGCATCGTGGCGAGGCACTATCTAACGACTTCAACCCCGAGATGTCTTGAAGAATGTTGGAAAAAGCCTCGGGCGGGATATCCGGTGCTCTTGAAGGCACTTTCGGACCCGCGACCTCTACCTTACCAAGGTAACGCTCTACCAGGCTGAGCTACCGAGGCGCTGATTCTAATGCAATTGAAAAACCCTATAATAATTATTGGAATCTAAGAAGTAACCCAAAGGGAGAGATACTACCGCAAATAATTCAGTTTTACAATGCCTTGTTGTAGCGTCAAGAAAATCGTCAGTCGCAATGTCTTCCTGCTAAAATCGCATGCCAGGTTTGTGAATTATGCCATCAGGATGCTACTACAGTTGTCGAAAATGCCAGCGTCTTCTGATAGCGCAGGAATTTGCCGCCAAAATCTGTCGCCTACAGATTCACAAAAGAATAGTCGCGCCGTCTTGACCCTTCCAACGAGAACCAATAATAGATACGATTCAAATCATCATCATGTGTATGTATCACAGGGTAAGGCGCCCACAGGGAATGCCTACAACTAATTCAATTTCAAATCCCCAGCTGAAAGAGTGGTTGTGCGATCTTCTGCCTCTCTGTCATGGGAGTGATGGCCCCAGCCTATCCTGATGACCCAGGTTGCAGAAAAAATAGTTCCACTCTGCTCTCAGGGAAAAAATGGCGAAAGAATGCAGCAACGTTCAGCAACCGGGTGGAATAATTGCAAACTTGCGCGACCCAAATGTCTCTTGCTATCATAATATGTCCTGCAAAACGGCCGCATCGCCGACCACCGACCCGTCAAGCGTCGCCACGATGCACTTTTCCACTCCGGCTTGCATCACCCTTGTAATTATGGGGGAATTAGACTTTTTGTAATAATGCTCCCCTGTTGCATATAGATGGGGGTTAAAGCTAGGCACTACGATAATCTCGACTACCCCTTCCTCAGCAGTAGATGGAAATAGCGCCCCTCTGCGGGCCTGCATGTATATCCAGACTCGCTGCCCGTGTAAAAGGCTCCCTTTCTTTACAAATACTGGATGAATATGGCCCATAACTATCCGGGCAACGTTTGATCGCAGGTCAGATGGCATCGAATGGCCGTGCACAAGCAGTGTATCTCCTCCGAGGGTCATCCCCCTAACACTGACAGAGTTCACGCCGGTAGGCAAAAGGTGCCCGATGTTCCCATCGTGATTGCCGGGAATCAAATAAACATCTGCCTTTGCCGCGAGTCGTCTAAAAAATGCAGGTATTTCATCCCACTCTTGCTTGCTAATTGAGCTAACCGAATGTTTGATATCGCCTAATAGTATGATACCATTCGCATGTTCCCGCTCTACCAGATGTATCAGCTCGTCCGCCATATCCGTGACAATGCTCTGCATCGATACACCCTTGCCCATAAGCTCAGCCTCAATCCCGATGTGGAGGTCTGTGACCGCTACATACTTTTGATGGTCTTCAAGTAATAGCGCGGCATGCGGGTGGAGTGGCCGTACTTTCACGCTTTTTATATTCAGCCAGGACACATAAATAATCAGTGTGTCAAGGATCGATGAAACAGTAACGTCAGGTAGCGTAAAACAGATGCTTTTCTTGCCAAGCGGCAAAAAGCTATGGGTCGTTGTTGGTAAAGATAATGAATACTGGGCCGACCCGCATCTTGGATTTTGCTCATGTAAGGACTATTACTTTACCACCCTTTCGGGCAAGGACGAATGTTATCACCTAAAAAGCATAAGGAAAGCCATTTCGGAAAACAAGTTTACAGTCATAGATTTTCTGGATGGGGAATACATAGGGTTCTTGCAGGCCATAGCCGAGGATAACATCAACCTGCTAGGCCGCGGTTGAAGTCTGAGTAGTAGTGCTGGAAGGTATATCACTAGTTGCACCATGTGTTTCTGAAGTATCGCCACCAGTCCGAGCCTCTCCGCCTTTTCGACCTATGGCAGAATAGTATTCGGCTCCGCGTTCTTGCTTTACTGTCTCGCCTCCTCGCTTGCCGATCTCACTGTAGAATTCGGTACCATAGCGCTCCTTGACAGCCCCTCCTCCCTTTTCCCCTATCTCCCGGTAAAAGTCCGAACCATAGCGCTCCTTGACTACCTCGCCTCCTCGTCGTCCGGCCTCAGATAGCCCTTCCCGGTCCTGTGCCCTAGCTTCGCCACCCGCCTTAGCTACTCTCATTCTAGTTTCTGGATTTGCGGCTGCAAGTCCTCTTTTTTGGTGCGGTGCGATGCCGCCCTTTCTCGCTACTCTTTGTCTTGTTTCTTCACTGGCAGATGCCAAGCCCCTCCGGGCGCGTCCGTTGTCGGCTTCTGAGCTCATGCCAGTTAGACACCTATATCGCTTAAAAGGGCAAGCGAATAAAGTAAGAGAAAGATAATCAAACAATTTATTATCCGATTGTCTTTACTGCCAGCGTGGGCTTGAAGGATGAGGTTCTTATCATTGGATCGGGTGGCCGGGAACATGCACTGGGGTGGAAGGTCTCGCAGAGCAACCGGGTCAACAAGGTGTACTTTGCTCCCGGAAACGGAGGTACGTCTGAAAATGTCAATATCAAGTCCAACGATGTCGCAGGTCTAGTGGCATTTGCAAAGGCTAAGAATAATCTGCTTACAATAGTGGGTCCTGAAGAGCCCCTTTCGCTCGGCATTGTTGACGCTTTTGAAAGTGAAGGACTCCGCATCTTTGGTCCCACCAAGGAGGCTGCTATGCTCGAAGCCAGCAAGGCATTTGCCAAAGAATTCATGCGTGAGGCGGGCATTCCCACTGCGGATTTCGCGATATTCTCAGATGCGCAAGAGGCGCGCGAGTACATCTCTAGGCAAGACAGGCCGCTTGTCGTAAAAGCCGACGGTCTTGCAGCAGGCAAGGGTGTAGTAGTCTGCGATAATGCCAATGAAGCCATTGCAGCTGTTGACAGGATCATGACTAAAAAAGAGTTTGGCGGCGCCGGCAACAAAGTAGTCGTTGAAGAGCGCCTATCTGGAGAGGAGGCATCGTTCATTGCTCTGTGTGACGGGAAAACGATAATGCCACTTGCGTCAACTCAAGATCACAAGCGAATCTTTGATGGAGATAAAGGCCCTAATACGGGCGGCATGGGCGCATATTCTCCAGCTCCAGTTGTTGACAGCGCCCTCCATGAGAAAATAGTCAAAAAAGTGATGGAGCCCGCGATAAACGCCATGAGAAACCGCGGCACTCCTTTCAAAGGTTTTCTCTACGCAGGTATCATGGTAGAAGAGAACAAGAATGGCGAACCAAAAGTGCTCGAATTCAACGCAAGGATGGGGGATCCAGAATGCCAGCCAATAATGATGAGGATGGAATCAGATCTTTATGATTACATCGATGCAGCGGTGGACGGAAGGTTGGATAGGATGCCTCCAATACAATGGAAAAACCAGACCGCAGTATGCGTAGTCATGGCCTCACGGGGATACCCAGGCAGCTATGAAAAAGGCAGTGTGATAGAAGGACTTGATTCTGGCTTTGGCCCAGACATAACAATCTTTCACGCAGGTACTGCTCGCGATCAACGGAACAGAGTTGTCACAAGCGGAGGTCGTGTCCTTGGAGTCACAGCACTTGGCAAGGATACAAGACAGGCAATAGACAACGCGTATTCAGCGGTCAGAAAGATCCGATGGGGAGACAACGGGCATTATTACAGGACAGACATTGCTCGAAGAGCAATAGGGCGTTAAGTATATTGGATTCCATTCTCAGTTGCTATGGCATCGAGTCGCACATCGTGTTCGCGCCGAGGAAGGCGGTCCAACAGTTGGAACGAATAAGCGAGCCCTGCGCAAAGTGATATTGTATTCTTATTCTTTGCCAAATATTTGTCATAGTAGCCCTTGCCGTATCCTAACCTGTTTCCATGCCTGTCAAAAGCAACTCCAGGCACGACTAGCAAATCAATGTTGTCAACAGGACTGGACGGTAGCGGCTCCATTATTCCAAACCGCCCCTTTACCAGACATTTCTCAGAGGACAACTCATAGAATGTCAGACTATCTCCTTCGACACTAGGAAGTGCGATTTTCTTTCCTAATGAGTGGGCTGTTTCGATTATCAAGTTCGTCCTGACTTCGGAGCCAAAAGCATAGTATGCACCGATCGTTTTTGCTGACTTGAATTCCCTACAGCTTATCAGTATTTCCTGAATCTTATTGCTACGCCTTGTGATCTCAGAAGCTTCAAGGGCGTTGCGCTCCTCAAGCATCCTACGCCTAATGTCCTGCTTGCTACTTACCAGCTACTTGCTCATCTCTTTTCCAATGGAGGCCGCAGTAACCGTATTTTTCAGAAGCATCGCTCGCGTCATCAATCCCACACCACCTGGCACAGGTGTGACCCATGATGCCTTTTCTCTGACTGATTCAAAGTCGGCATCACCCACAAGCTTGTTGTTCAGTCTTGCAGTGCCTACATCGATCACTATTGCGCCCTGCTTTATCATGTCGCCGGTGAGTGTAAAGCGCTGGCGATTGCCAACGGCAGTCACGACCAGATCAGCCTTTTGCAGCTTTGAAGTCAGATCCTTTGTCTTTGAATGACAGAGCGTCACGGTGGCGTCCTTTTCGAGAAGCAACAATGCAAGTGGCTTGCCTACCAAGTTGCTGCGGTTGACCACCACTGCATCCATACCTGAAATGTCTATCTTGTAATAGTCAAGCATTTCCATAATGCCCGAAGGAGTGCATGGTTTTAGCAGTCCCATCCCATTCTGGAGCATTCCGGCATTGTAAGGTGTCAGGCCGTCTACATCCTTGAGCGGGTTCAGGGCTGTGATTATTTCTAGCTGTTCAATATGCTTTGGCAGCGGGAGCTGTACAAGTATCCCGTGAACTTCGGGGTCATTGTTGAGCAGCCTAACCAATTCGACAAGCTCGTCCTGTTTGAAGGTGGCCGCAAGCCTGTGGTCTCTAGTGGCGATTCCGACTTCTTTTGCGTCGTTCTGCTTGCTTCTGACATATGTTGCCGATGCAGGGTCGTCTCCCACCAGAACAGTTGCAAGGCATGGCTGTACTCCCTGCTCTTTGAGCTCTTGTACTGCTTTCTTTACGCGTTCCTTGACGTCGGCCGACACAACCTTGCCATCAATGATTTGCGCTACCAAACAACTAGCCGGGAATCTACGCACTATTTTGTTTTTCTATATGTGTATTTTGAATCATGAAATAAGTGCTAGTAGATTACCCACTGGTTTCTTATATAGCGCTAACACTATACAATAGGCAAGAACAATGAAATATAGAAGCAGGACCGAAATCGCGTCGCGAATCTTAGAGTCTGCGACTGGCGGCGCCACAAAGACCAAGATAATGTACAAGGCTTACCTATCGTATGCGCAGCTTAAGGAGTACTTGTCTGTGCTTGAAGAAAACGGTCTATTGGCACAAGACAAGGGGCAACAGATGTACAAAACTACCGAAAAGGGCAAGCGCTTCTTGGATATTACAAATTCGTTGCAAGGTATGATGGAGGAGATTCCGACGACCGATGGAACAAAGAAAAAGCAACAGTGACACAACCCCTCCATTTTTTTGCGTGTTCTCATGATCAATGTTTTCCATGTACTTTGTTGACGAAGCACAAAGGCCCCCAGCCTGCTCTCACAGAGGACAGGTAATATGACACATATGCTCAGCCCCAGCACATCAAGCTAACAGAAGGGCTATGGCCAGGGTCAGATAATACGCAAAGGCAAGAGGATTATTTGAAAGCAGCATCAAGATCGTTCTACATAATAATCAGGTAATGCGACAAAGCGTGCAAGAAACTTTCTGTGAAAAACTATCTGCAGGATCGAAAGGATAGTCGACGATGGGACCCACGGTGCAATTGCCACTGGTTTCTTGGTGGGGGTGGGCAAACGAGTACTACGCGGCTACGAGCCTGTTGACAGATAAAGGCGAACCAATGGGAAAGCTCCGTGCGGAACGTTTCATGATAGGTGGAAGATGTCCACCGAGACTGCAAGACTCTAGATGTTGTGAATGAGAAGTTCTTGTGCGCTGGTATTGTCACAATATCTGAGACCGGTATTGTGGACTAGCGACCAGGCCTTCCCACAACACCAGATTCCAACAATTCCAAAATACAAGACTAGTCCTTTCGCACGAAAAAGCTGCAATAATGAAATGGATGATAATTGATTCGCTCCCTACAATGGTAAGAAAAGCCGTGAGGGAGCAAGAGAAGCGACACTTGCAATGGACGACAAACTTGAGGAAATCCTGGCAATGACATTTCGAGTATCCTCAAAAGCACTCAAGAGAGCAGTGGTTTAGTCCTTGTCAATCTCGACCTGCTCGAGTCGCTGGAGAGCCTGTATTATCTCATTCTGCAGCTGGTCGATGCTCTTTTCCTCTGCCTTGAATGGCTGCTGCTCGACAGACGAGGGTTGCTGGACTCTTGACGTCTCGGCAATTATCCTTTGAACCTTTTCGTCGACCGCATCATTCTGTTGTACATGTTTAATGCCAGACGAAGATTTCATCTCCAGAATCTTTTGATCTAGGGCAGAAATCTTGTTTTCAATCAGAGATACAAGGTTGTTTCTAAGCTCAGTCATGTCTACCAAGTCAGCAACCGGCTGGACCACCGTAATCCTTTGGTTGAGCGAATCGAGCTGCTGTTTGTACTTCAGCAATAGCCTATCGCGCTCAAGCCTGTCTATCCGGCCATCTTGCGACGCCTCATAAACGCGGGTAATTGCTTCCGCGACAAGATTCTTCTCAAACAGCAAGGAAACCAGCTCAGTTCGGGCTGCATTAGATGACGGTCTAGGCGGTTTCTTGCCTACAGATCTAGCGCGAGTTATTCTCTCAATGAGAGCAGCGGATATCGCACCCGCAACAGAGGTGCCTGCAATAACTGCAATTTCCGCGGACATTCTATAGGGTGTCTTTGTAAACGCTGGAAGAAAAGCTTTCCGCTTGTATCAGATGACCTGCCGCTTAATCCAAGAATACTTGCGCATCTTTGGATCCGGATAGCCGCACTTTGAGCATTGCTTGCCACGCTTGTGAAATGAATTGTGTCCGCATCTTCTGCAACGTATGTGTGTCTTTTTGCGAGTGAACTTGCCCATCGAAGTAGTGCCCTTGGTCATTTCTCAAATTCTCCTCTCTGAAACTACTTCGGAGGCGGCGAGATTATCACCACATTGTCTCCTCTTACGACAATGGTTCCAAGATCGTTAGACTTGCCCTCTTCGAGGATTTCAACAGAGTCTTCGAGTAACAGGTTCATGTGCTGGTCAAAGCCATGGAGGTTTCCCCTGATCACTTTACCGCCCTTCAATTTGATAAGCACGACTTTTCCAAGGCTCTCATCAAGAACCTTTACTGCCATATCTACAGACATATATCTTCCTCTACAGGTAGAGCGTAATGTAGGCATATATTAAAGTTAAACTGCAGTAACGCGAAAACTTTTCAGCCAAGCTCACGAATGGTCTTGGCAAGGCCGTCAATGATTTCTTGGATCAGCTTTTCACCTTTCGTAGCTGAAGCTTTTCTCGGGTCGCCCCATACACCGTTCCCCGTTATCTTGGGAAACGAGCAGGGGACGCTGGTGATGCTATCATATGCAGCTTTTGACTTTGACAGCTTTTTCGAATTTGGCACGGCAAGATCCATCCTGACGAGCGCAGGCGCAATTGCGAGGACAAGCGAAGTTTCAACTTCCCCGGCATGGTCAAACCCTCCATTTATCATGCGCCAATAATTGACGGTGTGAACGCTCACGTCCTCTGGTAGCTTGCCGTACAAATCTTGCGCAATGTATTGAAGCGCGCCAACGTTGCCATGGTGGCCGTTTAGGATCACTATCTCCTTTACATTGCCTTCCGCCAGCGACATACATATGTCGCATAGCATGCTAGAAAGCGTGGCATTTCTAAGTGAAACATTAAACATAGGTTTATGCTCGAATGAGACGCCGTAGGATACCACCGGCAGGACAAAAGCTCCCACCTTTTCTGCGGTCATGCGTGCAAGATATTCTGCGATGATCGAGTCTGTCGACACCGGAAGATGCATGCCATGCTGCTCTAGCGAGCCGACTGGGATTATGGCTCGTCTGATCTTTTTCTTGAGCGCCGCTTGGAAATCGCGTTCGCTCATTCCAAATACCGATATTGACATCTATCTTATGTATGAACGACAACACTCGCCAGATTAACTACTTTTTGGTCTTTGCGCCATCATCGCCCCTGATGTAGACCTTTCCCCAATATACCTCGAGCTTGTTTTCTAGGTATAACCTCACGGCCTCAAGCAGTGTTGCCGCCTCCATTTCCTGTCCTTTCCTTTTGATAGTCTCGAGGGTGTCGTTATTTGATACCTTGAACGATTCTTGGCTTATTATTGGCCCTTGATCAAGGTCTTCTGTCACAAAATGGGCAGTGCAGCCAACGATCTTGGCACCACGTTCATAGGCCTGTACATATGCGTACGCGCCGGGGAACGCAGGCAACAGGGACGGATGGATGTTGATTATTCTATTAGGATAGCGCCATACAAAGTTTGGGGTCAGGATCCGCATGTACCTTGCTAGGACTATCAAGTCAATGTTATACTGGTCGATTAGCCGCAGAATCTTGTTTTCAGCCTCAGCCTGATCGGTATGTACCACAGCGTGGAATGGTATTCCTGCCGAATCAGCCACAGACTTCAGTGTATTATCGCTTCCTATTATGACAGGGATGTTTGCCTTTATCTCGCCCTTTTTCCTAGCTTCGAGTAATCTTTCTATGCAATGAGGTTCTTTGCTGACGAAGATTGCCATATTCTGCAGCCTATTTGGCTCTTGATAGTGAACCTTAATCTCCATGGCAAGCTTTGTTGACAGCTGTTTCAGGCCGGCATCAAGTTGCTTTCTATCAATTTCTGCAAACGATGCTTCTAGCTGCATGCCAAAGAGGCCGCGGGCCACATTCTGGCTTATCTTTTCAATGTTGCCGCCGTTCTTGAAGATAAAGTTGGTGATGTCTGCAACGACGCCTTTTCTATCAGGGCCTACTACGGTGACTTCGATCAGTGTCTTGTCTCTGGCCGCAGCCATATCGGGTTCTTAGCTTTGCTGCAAGATAAATAAATCTTCAGATGGGAAGAGATTTGTCGAGTAGCAACCCAAAGGACGAGTCTGCCCTCCAACACATGACTAAAGAGATGCCCACTGACTTCCAAACAAGGCAGATACAAGCTGATGAGTCATATGTAACTCCTCACCATATCGACAACCCTTGCCAGGCCTAATCATTATTTCAGTGCAAGTGATCTCAACTGCGATATCCAGAGAAGACTCGATGACAAGGAGTGAAAGGTGAATGGCTATAGACTGTGATGGGTTGCGGAATTGTCATCGTATCCCACGCTTTGACTCCTTCTGGAAAAAGCAGACGTTTGGCGAATATGATGAAAGGTCTGTCCGATGGAAGAGACTTGCATACCCGAACTCTTCAGCAAGACGTCGATCTATGATAGCGTACACTTGAGCAAGATAATCCGGATAGGTCGGGCAGCATCAACCATTGGCTTTTCACTTCGCAAACATTGGACAGACTGATGCGAAGTTAAGGCTTAAATAATAGCCTCGACAACTGAGATTGTTGAACGTCACTGCTTCAACAACAACTTCGCTTGTAATTTTTGAGGTATCCTAGTTGACTCGTGTTTATTTATCTCCCTGAGGCATTAATACATGAAGCCACAGCCAAGACAACAAAAACCATCTTCTGCAAAACCTCGTAAGGATTATGATTACAACAAGCCCATAGGCAAGTGTGTGGTATGCTACACTCTTTCTGGCTGGCATTGCTATGATTGCAATAATGATTTTTGCCAGATGCATTTTCAGGATCATAAAGAAAAGAACTTGTGTAAAGCACCAGCCCAGTAACGGTCAGATTGGCAGATATAGCCTGTTGTCGTTTTGATCAATGTGAAAAGAGACCTACTTTTGCTTATTGGCTTGATATCGGCATTCCTAGCGATCGGTGGCGTGATGATAGCAACTCGCTCTCTGCCTGAAGATCATGCCAGAGACTTTCGCTCTTTAGCTGCAGGCAATTTGACACTGGACTCTCAGATCATTGTCATAAAGGAGCCTACCCCTGAGGACAATACATACATCTATGCCGTAAATGAGGCCGCCAAGAAAGCGCTCTACATTGCTATGAACGACAGTCGCGTGCAGCAAATGCTTGACCAGGCAAGGGGCAAGTCGGTGACTGTAGCAGCAGTCCAGCCGACCCTCCTGAGAACATCAAGTGGGGAATCTATCCACAGCTCCGGCGGCCAAGTCCTTATCGCGGTTAATTGGCAGGTTGTTGATGGTCAAGATTATTCAGGTGCTGCAGATTTTTCCAGCCTTGAAGGTAAGAAGGGGCAGTCACACCAGCAGATATGGAATATCATAGTCAATATGGACAGGCAGCAAGTGACAAGCATATCAGAATCTAAGAGGCTTAACGAAGAGATATTGCGGCGAAACCTAGTATACGCAGGAATGAACACGTTTATGCCAGAGACAGTCATTGTTGACGCCGGAACAACCATTAGGTGGTTCAATGATTCAAATGTCCCGCACAATGTTGTCGGTCCCTATAGATCAGACTCAGAATCAACGACTGTTATCGACAGCGACTTTATAGAACGTGGTCGAGCTTGGCAGTACACGTTCAAAGAAAGTGGAGTATTCGAATACCTCTGCACTATTCACATAGAGGAAGGCATGAAAGGAACGATCATTGTCAAATAGTGATCATGTGTAAGGCCCCCCCCTGCCAAAAGTTTCTGTAGAAAATAATGGAAGGCTTTGCTGACGCTTGTTCCTGATTTCATATATAAGCAATATGTTTTCATCTTTCATTGGATCACAGCAAGACAGGAATAGCATTTCTGGTAAGCATGACTGCGGTGATGGTTGCGGTGGCAGCAATAGCTGCACAGTCATCTTTGCCTGCAGTTCTGGCAACCAGCCAAGCTACGAATTCATCCAATGCCAATGCGACTAGCGATGATAGTGAGCTGACAACTTTTGAAGAGGAAGCACTCGAGGCAGGTCAGGAAGAAGATACCATGACACCAGATCTCACTGATCAAGACACCATTGACAGCAACAACACATCAAACGGCACAATGGGTCCGACGATGCTAGCTGAGCCACCAATATCCCCACCGCAATCAGCAGCACAAGACGATGCGATAGTATTACAGGGAACAGTGGCTTCTCCAGGTGAAGAGGCAGGACCTTTCCAAATAATCGATCTGTTGCCCCCGGTCCTTAACGGAACTGTGTACACGGGCTGGGTGACGTATACCGCGTCGAAGCCGGTTTTTGTGGCACCGCTCAACACTTATGAATTTGCGGATACGGCGATTAGTCCAGACTTTGGAGAGCTGTTCGTCTTTCCAGGAATTCCAAATGGCACAATGATAGCTCCAGCAATAATCATGCCAAACTACACTACCCAGGAACAGATTAACTCAGACATTCCGATGCCAGACGTCTTTTCAGCAACAGTCCCATTCACTGCAAGTGGCCTTTCCGTAGGAACGCTTGATGGAGAGCCCTTCATAGTGTCATACACAGTATACGCCACTGTCCACACTGCGGAGGCCATGAACAATGTCGATAGCGCAGAAATTGATCCTACAATAGTTGAAGAAATAATGAACGAAACAACGGTTGCAGCAACTGTTACTTCAGGAGCGGCATTCCTGAATGAAACAGCATACTCTCCAAACCCAATCGAGATTGAAAACGGCGATACGGTGACATGGTTCAACAAGGACTTTGATCCGCACACAGTGACATCAGGCGCCTTCGGCGACGCAGATGCAGGTCAGGTGTTCGACTCGGGCTACATGGGTCCGCAGAGCATGTTCTCGTTTACCTTCGAGAATGAGGGCGAATTCAACTACTTCTGCGCGATTCATCCTAACATGGTCGGTACCGTTATAGTAGACTAGCTTCGTCCCCCCACCTTTTCTTTTTCCCCATGCATCTAGCTAGACTACCGCAGCGCCCTCAATGCATGATCTGTAGTTGCAATTGTCATTTTCAAGATGTTCACAGAGTGGTAAAGAATGCAAGAAGGTGCGGGATTATAGTTTAGCACTCTTTTTCACACCCAATTAAGGGTTATGCTTCTTGGTATTAAGAGTTCTGTCAAGTTATCGTCGGATGCAGATATGTTGTGACCAGTACTATTTCATGCTCGTTGACAGAATCTACTCTTTTTCTTCTACTCCTTCCTCTGCCATCCACGTTCAATCAGTTTTTCTGCTAAAGGCGGTGTTACACAGTATGGTTTGTCGTCGGTAGCTCTTACGAAAACTTCCATTCCCTCTGGACACAATACGTCCTCTGGAGCAACACCAGCTCTGACCTGATATAATGGACGAATTGTGCCATTTTTCTTAGTAGGCACATTTTCAACCACTGTTTGTGATAGGCAGCTCTCAGAAACTTTGTCACCATGGTATGGAGACTTGTCAAGTATAATTGAACTCGCCAGAGTCATCTCTATGCTGTTTGTGACCGGAACCGAGAACACAAAGAAGCACTCAGTTGTATTCTTAGTATCTTCTATAACCCTACCGCCCTTGGCAACAAAAATAAAGTCATTGATGCTAGAGGGTGTTTCAGGAGGGTTGTTAGTATAGGGAAAGTTCCGGGGAATCTTGATTTCTAATAGTGCATTACTAGTGCTGCTGTTCACTTTAATATCAATGCCTTGGCTTAATACAACTCCTTCAAACTCCCGCACAATTTTAAATTCGTCTACCGTCCCATTCATGATTCTGTACTGGAACTTGAAAATCTTGTCCTCTTTTGGCGGGTCTGCGTTCAAGAATCTCCCTACGACATATTCTGTTTGCCAGCCTTCTTCTTGATCGCTGCTATTGACGGATGCGTCAGCAACTAGCGCCAATGGTGCGACTAGGACAAGAATCATGATGAAGAGCATCTGAAAATAATATAACATTCCCGCCGTCCTCTTGAGACTCGGATTACGGATAAGAATAAAAAAGTTGTGGAGCGTCGCCCCATCACCCTATCCTATGATAATTGAGCGACTGCTCCTATTTGCGATTGTATGTAGTCTTGGGGATAGTAATTCACGAGGCAGGTTCCCTGGTAAGCCGAATACATCATTCCAAATATGTTTGCTTGAAATTGACTGCCGGATTCATGGAATATCGTTGATCCACTATCTCCGCCCGCCCAACCACAGACGTACGCTCTAACAGCTTGACTAGTTGTGTATCTAAGATCTACCTCTCCCCAGTCACTACCACCAAAGGCTCCAGCTTTGATTATGAAGGTGCCCTCTACTTGGTCCGAACGTGCTGTCTTGCTGTATGCATCATAATATGTTGAACAAGATGTTGTCCCTGCGCAGATGTCATCAGTCATGGTGATACCGCTATTCACTTTTGCAAAGGCCATATCAGGGGAACCGGGGTCTGCTGTTACAGTGCCTACTACTTTTGTGCTATCAGTATGTGGTTGTACAATACTTGCTCCGACGCCTGTAGAAGTATGTCCCGCAATCACAAAGCCAATATCCCCAGCTCTTACGGCCTTGTATCCCATTGTATTTATTGAACCCTCAGCCACCTTACTTTGGTCAGCAACCGATATTCCAGATACGAGCGGCCTGCATTCACTCTGTCTACCGCTAACACATGAAGTCTCTTGGAGCTTTCCGTACTGTACGGTTACTGGAAATCCATCCACCTCAGTTTCCTTTGGAAGATTACTCTTGTCGGCAGCTAATTCTTCAGGATTGACTAAAATTACCAAGGTCCTATTTAGGAGGAATGGCAAGATGTCTTCAACAGGGTTTTCGCCTATATAGCTCGCCGAAGACTGATTTACGTACTTGTTGTATAGCAGGTCTCCTGCAGCGGCTCTGTTAACTTAGGGTAATGCGTAAAGCTAGGACTGTCCTAGCT
>JBIQJB010000033.1:0-20534 GCA_044507735.1 Nitrosopumilales archaeon | reverse complement strand
ATGCGGTTCACATTATTTCTGGCTAGGGATGGAGGCTAAGTTAACAGCGCCGCTGCGGCCAAAAAGTTTGCCGAAACCTTCAAGGAATTCCCAGCAATTCAGAAGCCAAATACGTTCACGGTGAACGATGCAATAGCGAAAATGTCAGCATCCGCCGCAGCTAGCACCTAGAAAAGAACAGCATGTTGGATACATAAGAAATTTCCAAAGGTGAGATGGGAATGCCTGACCAGCAACAAAACATGGTGTTTATCGATGGCGGCACTTTCATGATGGGTTCAGAAAAATTCTACCCTGAAGAAAAGCCGGTACATAGAGCTACAGTGGACGGCTTCTGGATCGATAGATATTTGGTGACTAATAGAACTTTTAGTGATTTTGTATCTGAAACAAATTATGTGACGGTTGCAGAAAGACCAGTGAGTGCCGCCGATTTCCCCGGTATCCCGGAAGAGGATCTTGTTCCAGGTTCCATGGTCTTTGTAAAACGAGATGAACCTGTTGATTTGAAAAACTATGCCAACTGGTGGAAATGGATAAAGGGCGCCAGCTGGAAGCATCCTCAGGGACCCGGCAGCAACGTCATCGGATTGGATGACCATCCTGTAGTTCACATCGCATATGAGGACGCCGAAGCCTACGCGAAATGGGCGGGAAAAGAATTGCCCACGGAAGCAGAATGGGAGTTTGCTGCTAGAGGCGGATTAGATGGAATGGATTTTACCTGGGGAGATAAGGACACGCAGCTTACCCGACCAAAGGCCAATACTTGGCAGGGAGAATTCCCTTACCAGAATCTGTTAATAGATAAATATGAAGGCACTTCTCCGGTTGGTTCATTTGATCCGAACGGCTATGGCCTATTTGATATGGCAGGCAATGTTTGGGAGTGGACATCCGACTGGTATGTCCCGCATCTAGATGAGTCTGCCAATCAGGTCAAAACCTGCTGCACAGCTTCTGTCAATCCAAGGGTAACATCGCCAAAATTGAGTTTTGATCCCAGGCTACCACAGTTCAGGATCCCAAGGAAAGTAGTGAAAGGCGGTTCCCACATATGCGCTCCGAATTATTGTTTGCGATATCGCCCTGCGGCTCGACAACCACAGATGATCGATACAGGGATGACCCATATAGGGTTCAGATGTATTCTCAGAACCAAGTAATGATGTAGGGTAAATTCTTCTTAACAGTGTTGAATTCCGTTCTTGGAGCGAGAAGGGTCGCTCGCTCTGCAGAACTCGCAGAAAAAGACGGCGTTAACAATGACATGAAGTCCTGTACAATGCTCAATTGAAGGCTGATATTTTTCTCCGGAGTTTCATCGTTTCAACCGAATTTGGCATATAGTATGTCAGGAGAAGACGCCAGCACTTGACCATGCTCGCCTGATAGATGAATCAAAAATTGAGAGTCGGATATTATAGAGTGACATCCTGCGTTCCCTAAATATCAGCCCATAGGGATGCATCCTTTCCCCACGTTCAAATTTCTGGACGACAGACACATATCTCTCGGCATCGCGCAGTAATCATGTGCGCAATTTCCACCACAGCTTTACTGTTAATGCAGACATTGACACCGTGTGGGAGTTTTACACTGACATAGGCCATTTGCAGGTAATTTCGCCTCCGCATATGCAGATTGAGATTGTCAGGTGTACTCACCATCAGCTTGATGAGGGCTCTGAAGTATGGCTGACGGGAATACTCTTGACTAGAAGCAGGTGGCATTCCAAAATCACCAAACTCGCACCATACGAATACATCGATGAAATGCTTACGGGTAGATTCAGAGTATGGAAGCATGTGCACGGGTTCCGCAAGCTAGATGATGACAAGACAGAAGTCATGGACAAAATCGACTTTGAGCTGCACTATGGACGGATTGGAAGGCTGTTCGAAGGATATGTCCATTCGCAGCTCGAAAAGATTTTTGCACATAGGGAGCAGGCCACGAAAAAGGCATTAGAAGGCCAACTAGATCACTCCAACAGACCGGGCTAGCCTGCGCGCAGTCTTTGCATCCATCTTGATCTTGCTCAAGATAGTATACCTATCTGGCCTGAGCGACTGTGCAGCCACCAGTGCCTTTACAACGTGTTCCTCACTCAACTTGATCTGTTTTGCCTTGGTTGGAGCGCCGACATTTTCGAGAGTCTCTGCAATCTTTTCCCAGTCCAATCCATGTAGTTTGGCCATCATAATAGTCCCTATGCCGACGCGCTCTCCATGCAGGCCAAAATTGGAGCCGGCAACGTATTCTATTGCGTGACTGAACAGGTGCTCTGCGCCAGAACACGGTCTGCTGCTGCCAGCAATGCATGCAGCAACGCCTGCGCTGATTAGAGCTTCCACTATTGTCCGGATGCTAAACTGATTCTTACGTTTCAGTTTCTCAGATTCGTCGAGGATAATCTTGGCGCTCATGTATGCAAGGTTTGCAGCATAGCTTCCAAAGTATTCACCCTTTTCATCACGGGCAAGCTCCCAATCCTTGACCGCTGTTATCTTTGCTACCAGATCTCCACAACCACCTGCAAGCAGTCTCGGCGGGGCTTGAGACATAAGATGTGTGTCTGCAACAACGCCTATCGGCGTATTTGCCTTTACGGAGTGTGGCTTGTCGGTACCTCTGATCGATACAAATGGGCTTGAGATCCCGTCATGAGACGCTGATGTTGGAACGCTCAGAAATGGCCGGCCTATCTTGAACGCAGTCATTTTTGCAACATCCACCGAGCGGCCGCCGCCAAACCCGACGACGACATCGGGCGTGTCACTTATCTTGTCCTGCAGTCGTGCCACCGTATCCATCGAAGCATTGCTAACGACATACCATGAACTCTTGAGCCCCGCGTTGTTAAGCGACACGATGCACTCGCCACCTGCCCTTGCCTTGACAACCTCACCAGTTATAATTGCCACCTTGGTTGCTCCTGCATCAAGCGATCTGATAAGAGAACCAACCTGAGAAACAACGCCCTCTCCTATGAGTATCTTCCTTGGCAATTCCATCAGATGCGTTGGTGCAGAATCCAATCAAAAGAGACCTGCACAGTAGGAAATAATAAATCTTGTACAGCCGCGCCTTGTTTACTTATTCCTATGCGCCCGGATCCGTATCGCTGATATCTCCGGTCCCCGCTATCGATGCTTCAGCCGTAGCACCTTCGGCAGCTGTTGCGACCGCCCCGTCCACAACATCTGCAGTAGCATATCCACGCCCCACTTTTGTTATTCTTATCTTGAGATTGTCACCTACATTGGTGCCGGCCACAAAGATCACAAGACCCTGTACCCTAGCGACTCCACTATCTCCCCTCTTGCTCAGCGATTCGATCTTTACATCGTATTCGTCGCCTACTCGTACAGGCGACGGCCTGAATGGCCTTGGACCGCTGAATCTGCTTCCACCAAACGTTCTACCTCCATTACTACCAGAACTTCTGCCGTAGTCGCTGGCACCTGAACTCAAATCGTCCTCCAAACGAATCGCCTCATATACTAGAACTGGGTAAGTATTTCAACTTTGTTTCCTGTTCAAAGGACGAGCCAAATATTTAATACTGGCATATGTCGAAGGAAGTCTAAAACTCGGCTTGCGCCGCTAGTTTGGTACTTCAACAAGGATTGCATTCATGCAGCGTAAATCGTCTTACCCTGAATCTACAAGCCAGAACATCATGGCAGTAATACTGCAGAGTCTGCCGCAGGAGTCTGGCCTGACTAAGATAGAATATGAAGGTCCACGGATCGCGTTGTATTCGAAGAACCCCAGCTACCTGATGCAAAACAGCCAGCTTGTATCAAACATGGTCAACACCATAAAGAAAAGGATTGTCATACGCACAGACGAATCCATAAGACAACCAGAAGAGGAGTCGACCAAGATAATTTCAAAAACGATACCGAAGGAAGTCGGCGTCGCAGGAACTTTCTTTGACGCGGTGTTAGGCGAGGCGGTGCTCTTTGCAAGAAAGCCATGGATGCTGGCACAGGTCGGCGAGGATTTTGATAATATCGAGCTTGCGGAAAAGACCGGATGGAAGGTGCGCATCAGAAAGGCGCCCCATGACATGGCACCCATTGTTGCATTGTACAAGATTCTGGCCGAAACAGTGGCAGAGCGAACAAAGTTCTACCGCGAGGTTGGGGACAAAATATTCAGAGATAAGTTGAGCAGTCAGGCAGAGGCAAGCCTGATGACTCTTGGAGGATTTGCGGAAGTTGGCAGATCATGCATGCTCCTATCGACATCGGAGAGCAAAGTACTGCTTGATTGTGGATTGAACCCATCTGCCAGAGATTCGCTTGCCAGAATGCCCCGATTTGATGTGGCAGGTGTTGCAATGGAAGACATTGATGCAGTTGTCCTCACCCATGCACATCTTGATCATGCCGGGTTTCTGCCTGCCCTCTTCAAGTATGGCTACCGAGGTCCAGTGTATTGCACCGAGCCCACGCTTTTGCTTATGGGCCTCATTCAGAGGGACTATGTCAAGCGCTCAGGAAATATGGCTCTTTATTCTGAAAAGGACATCGAAAATGCGGCAGCACACACAATAACGCTTACACACGGAATTGTAACAGATATTTCTCCCGACATCAAGTTGGTGCTGTCAAATTCTGGTCACATTCTTGGTTCTACCTCCATACATCTGCACATAGGAAACGGTGACCATAACCTAGTATACACAGGCGACATGAAATTTGGCAAGACGATTGCCCTCGAAAATGCTTCATGGAACTTTCCACGCGTTGAGACAATGATAATAGAAAGCACTTTTGGTGGTAAGGAGGACATCATGTGCCCGCGAGAAGAAGCAGAAGCCCGCCTTGCTAGTGCAGTCAGCAAGACAGTTTCGGCAGGCGGCCATGTGCTTTTGCCAGTTCCTGTAGTAGGCATTTCGCAGGAGCTCATCCTTGTGCTTGAGCAGTTCATGAAGGGCGTTGATGCAAAGGTGCTCGTTGAAAGGTCGATTTCAGAAGCAACAGCAGTTTATGAAGCCTACCCAGAGTTCCTTTCAAAAGAGATTCGCCAGCGCGTCCTTGAATCAGAAACAAGCCCGTTCGGGTCGCAGTTCTTGATCGCAGATTCTGACACACTCAAGAGCGACGAGCCGGCGGTAATCTTGGCTCCTTCTTCAATGCTTGTCGACGGGCCATCGGTGAACTACCTAAAGCAGATAGCAGCCGACCAGCGCAGCCGATTAATTCTAACATCCTATCAGGCACTGGATACGCCTGGAAGGGCCATTCAGGATGGCGCGAGGCAGATCATGGTCAAGGGAGAGATGATAGGCCTCCAGTGCCAAATTGAAAAGATAGATGGATTTGCAAGCCACAGCGACTACAACCAGCTAATGGCGTATGTAAGCAGGCTCAGACCAAAGCTCCGCCGCGTTCTAGTAAACCACGGCGAGCGCGCAAAAGCTCAGAACCTTGCAAGCATGATAAACAAGCAGTTCAGAATACAGACGCAGCACCCGCTCGTGCAGGAAGCGGTAAAATTACTTTAGGTCGTACGCTCCACGCCAGATCTTGACGCCCGGAGGGGTAATTACGATGCGCTCTTCTCCGAGTCTTGCAATGTCTCCACCCACCGACTGGGCATATGAATATAGTTCCTCGACGACCTTGCGTAGCTCCTCAACGTCCTTTTGCGCAAGCGGAGTCACCCTCAGGATAAGAATCATGTGCTTTTTGATATCTTCCTTGATCGCGGTTATGTCGCTGATATCGCGCAGCGTAAGAGCCTTGAGGTAAACTGGTGTTTTTTGTGTCTGCATCTGACTAAATTGCATCTGAGATTGTCAAGCGTAGTCAATAGTTGTGCTGGTCAAATCTCGTTCACCGAATTGTTGATTTTAGCTCGATAGTATCGGCAGTGAATGTCAATCGCCGTTAAGGGATAGCCTATATACGCATAGAGTCGGTTACAGCGACATCAGCTGGCATTGTACTGATTTCTCTTTCGTTGTTATCGATGATTATTCTGACTATTGATTTCACGTCCTTAGGAGCATCGGAGTACCGCAATGCAATGGCGGCTGCCCTTGCCACCAGGTCGTCGTCATGTTTGCCGCGCAGTATGCAGGTTGGCCCAACGTGATCTTTGGTCTCAATGACAGCATCGCCCTCCACAACCAACGCCTTTATCACCTCATTTTCGTCCTTGTTTCTGCCCACAACCAGCTTGGCGTCAGGCGTCAACCTAAAGTGCCTTCCCACTTTCAACAATTCGATATCGTTAAGCGTGGGGATGTCTGCAGAGTGTTCCATAATATCTTCTACCCGCTTGGAAAAGGCAGGGTCTGTTAGCAAGCATCCTCCGGCTGCATTTGGAGGTTCGGCTATGCCAAAATGCTTTGCAAGTGCAAGCTGTCCCTTTCTGGATCTACCCTTGATGTCGCCCAAGTTTTCGCGTTTTATCAGCCCCGCTTTTTCAGCATCTGTTGGAGGAAGGTGTTTTGCAGATAAAGGACGCAGAACCTTTCCTTCCATCCCTGCTTCCTTTTCAATGATATTCAGTGCACGGTTGTTCTGGCTCATAGGCCGCTGGAACAACACTTCACCTGTAATAACAAAGTCTGCACCAGTCCTTTCCATATGTTCTTTTGCAGCATTGTACATCATTCCTCGGCAGTCAATGCAAGGGTTCATTCCTGAGCCATAGCCGTGCTTTGGGTTCTTTAACATACGGAGATAGTCCTCGCCGAAATACACAGTCTTTAGTTTTATTCCGAGTTCGTCGGCAACCTCTTTTACTCTATGGCCGCAACCTTTGCCACAGTCAAAGTCGCAGAACGGGGTCTTGATCGCTACTGCCTCGACATCAACTCCTTGCTCCAACATCATTCTTACTGCCAGGCTGCTATCAAGGCCACCTGACAACAATGCAATCGCCTTTGGTTTTTTCTCAGACGATCCCTTCTCACTATCTTGCTGCGACATCGTTAATGGCGTTCTTGCGTGTCATTGGCTATAAAAATGATATGTGTGCCCCGCCTCTGACTCACACGCTGTCACAGGTTAGCCACAAGTTGTGTCCTCTGCGTGCTCTTTAACGGGGTTACATTATCTGTGTTTTCATGCTATTTGTCTTTTATGATGCCCGAGAGGTCAATCTCAAATGCAGTCACAGGCACCCTTAGCTTGAAATTCTCGAGGGCAAGAGGAGTGATTTCACCTACAGTGCCTACCACCTTTCCATCAATAATAACGTCTCCGCACCTACCATCAAGGAACATTGGGTTTGATGCCGCCTTTGTCTCGACCTCCTTGCCAAAGCAGGATCTTGCTAGTGCCTGTACTGCCGACTTTATTTCCGTGTAGTCGGCATCTGAGTGAGCTATTACTGCAGCCACCTTCCAGTTCTCTCTTATTCCTACACCTACCTTCATGCCCTCGCTTGTTTCCTCGCAGTCATCTTGGAAAGTCTTGCCTATTTCGAACAACTTTTGCGGGTATTCTTCGTGCACGTTGCGGGAGAGAGATTGAAGAAGCGAAGGGATCAGCGAGTCTCGAAGAATTTCGTGTTCAATGCTCTTAGATCCATCGACGGACAGCAAGTTCTGGCCATGGATGCCAAACGCATCATACTGTACTCCTCTGCTTGTCAGGGAAAAGTTGAGTGATTCGAGCATGCCAAGTCCTGTAAGCGACTCCCTTATCGCTGCAAAGTATATCGAAAGTGAATTTTTTTGTCCCGCAGTGGGTGACGGTGGAAATACAGGTGTCATGTTGAATATGCCGTAACCTATCGCAACTTCTTCTGCGATGTCTATCGCATGGTGGATGTCTGTTCTGTAACGAGGAACGGTGCAACTGATCTTTTTACCAACTGATTTTGCGTCGATCCGGCTCTTTCTCAGGCTCTTGATCACATGCTTTGCATCTAGCGCCAACCCCAGGATGTTGTTGATATAATCGATATCTGCGACTATGATCTTTTGTTTCATCTGCGGCGTATCAACCTTCACCTTCTTACCAGAGTTTATGGCGACTGTCCTTATCTCAAAGCCCGCATCGTAGAGTGTGACTGCGATTATAGCAAGTGTATCCTCGGCGGCCTTTTGATCAGTCGCGGTGACTTCGACAAAGAGGTTTTGGCATTTCTCGTCCAACTTTGTGGTGCTGCCATTAATTATTGGTGGAAAAGAGAGAACCGTACCATCATTGTCAACGATGATTGGATACCTGTCAAGTCCTGACAGAATGTGGCCGTACTGTCTACCAATTTCAGATTCTTTCAGGATCTGGTCAATTGACAGGCTTGATGTTTCGCCAAGAGGCTCGAATGCATAGTCTCCTCTGATGGTCTTGTATGTCACAGGGAACCTGATCGCATCAAGGTTGTGGATCCCGATGGATGCTTTCTTACGCCTCCTGCCAATACCATTATGGAGGTCTTCTTGCATTGCAATCAATTGCTTGATTGTTGCGTCATCAAGCCTGCCGTTTCTTGCCACAAGCGCCACAATGTATGGCCTTGCCTCTTTCACTGACGGATCAACCTTTACTGTGAGTCCGCTTTTTCCCGCTATCCTGAATTTCGGGATGCCAGTCTCGATCTCCAGCAGGCCGCGGAGCGCTCTCGCAATACCATAGTCTGAAGAAAAGTCAGGCCTGTTAGGGTTGTACTCGACCCTGATCACATTATCGTCGATGCCTTCAATGTCAAGTCCAACGAACGGCAGTATGTCAAGTGCCTTGTTAACGTTTACGCCAGGGATGAGTTTTTTTAGCCTGTCAAGAGCTACGTTTACAACGGGCATTTTGGCACGCTCCTGAGCCACGAGAGTTTGTTGCCGTAAAGGTCGCGAACGTCGTTCAGGCCAAAACGGAGCATTGCAATCCTCTCAAGACCTCCACCCCATGCAAGCACAGGATTTCTTATTCCAAGTGGCCGGGTAACCTCTGGCCTAAAGATCCCCATCCCAAAAAGCTCGACCCACTTTCCCAATGTTTCATTGTAGACCATGCTCTGAAGCGAGGGCTCGGTGTATGGAAAGAATGTTGGCCAGAATTTTACTTTCTTTATCCCCATCTTGGCATAGAACTCTTTCTGCAAGCCCATCAAGTCTCGAAGTGACGCCTTAGGGGCCGTGGCTACTCCTTCGACTTGATGAAACTCGACAAGATGCTTGTAGGAGACTTTTTCATTTCTGAAAACCCTGCCGACTGAAAAGTATCGGCCAATTTCAGGTTTGAACTTTGCCAAGTGTTGTAATGTAACTGGTGTGGTGTGAGTCCGCAGGACAACACGCTCTGCTTCACTTTCATCCCATCTGCTATTCCAGCCTTTCTCATGAACTCCTGCAATCCGGGCGATCTGATCCTTGCTTGCAGGTATTGGCTGTCTCCTACCTGAAAGGTAGAAGGTGTCCTGCATTTCTCTTGCAGGATGATCTTGGGGGGTAAACAGTGCATCAAAGTTCCAGAACCCCGACTGCACCATTGGGCCATCAATTTCTGAAAAGCCGAGACCAACAAAAATCTCCTTTACCTCTTCAATAATATCGACAAGGGGGTGACGCCTGCCAGGGTAGACAGCTGGCGCAGGAGCTTCGACATCAAGCGCGGAAAACCTAGCCTGTCTCCATTTGCCTGACGTAATCATCTCAGGCGTAAGCCGGCGCTCTGCCTGCTCTTCGTCAAGTGATGGAATAAGCATCCTGCCAGTCTCTGTGAGCGATATTGCAAATTCTTTTTCTTCCCTGACTTCCACATAGTTTGGCCTCTTCTTGATCTGATCAAGAGCTTTTCTTTCTTCAGGATTTAATTGAGAAACATCGACGGCGCTTTCGAGTTTTGCAAGCAAGAGCTCTTCCGCAGATTTTTTCTCTGCATCTGCCGTTACAAACATCCTGCCTTCCTCTATCCGTATCCATTGGTTGCGCCTTGCACCTGCGATGGCGGCATTTACTTCTTCATTTCTTATGGCGCCGGCTGCAAGTACTTCGCTAATCATGGTCTTCCCTTCTTTTACTGCATCTACTAGCCGTCGTTCAGGTAGCCCATGTTCAGCGGCAGCCTTTCCCTCTGACGCCAGCCGCACAGTGGAGCGAGAAGACTCATTTATTGAAACAAGGTTCTTGAACTTGAGCCATTCTATACCACGCCGCATCTGATCTATTGAAAGCCCTGTGGCTGCAGCAAGTTGCTCAGTCCTCGAATAGTTGGTGCTGGCAAGAGCCTTGAGTATCGATCTTTCGATCGGGTGCAGTGCCGGGGCGCTACCACTCATTGGTTAAAGTTCTGAAAGTGGAAGACTTTTTAAACGTTTAACATCAAGCTGCTGCACCTACATGGATCCAAACGATCATGCCAATGCCAGTGGCGATAATGACTTTAAGGTCACGCCTTGGGAAGTGGAAGGCGAAGTCGACTATGGCAAGCTGATCGAAAAGTTTGGAACGCAGCCCATCACCACCCAGCTCTTACAACAGATTAAGGAGATGACAGGCGAAACCCACCCAATGCTGAAGCTGGGTTACTTTTTCTCACACCGCGATTTTGATTGGATATTAGATAAGAAGAAGAAGGGCGAGAACTTTTATCTTTACACTGGAAGAGGGCCCTCAGGCATGGTCCACATGGGCCACATAATGCCGTGGATGTTCACAAAATACCTACAGGACAAGTTTGACGCCAAACTACTGTTCCAGCTGACTGATGACGAGAAGTTCCTTTATGGGCAGGACAGGACAAGAGAAGAGATAGAGCGTTACACCTACGAGAACATACTTGACATCATTGCGATTGGGTTCAACCCTAAAAAAACAAAGATAATTGTCGATACAAAACACATCCAATACCTTTACCCAATTGCTACAGAGGTGGCAAAGAGGATAACATTTTCCACTGCAAGGGCAGTCTTTGGGTTTTCAAATTCGACCAACATTGGTATGATCGGCTTTCCTCCGATTCAGGCGGCTCCTTGCTTTCTTCCTTCTGTCATTGAGGGTAAGCCTACGCCCGTGTTGATACCAGCCGCAATAGATCAAGACCCGTATTGGAGGATGACGAGGGACGTAGCAGACAGGATGGGCTACTACAAGCCTGCCCAAATACACAGCAAGTTCCTGCCGGGCTTAGGCATGCTGGGCAAGATGTCCTCGTCAAAGCCAGAGACTGCCATTTTCACCACTGACGACCCGGAAGTGATAGACAAGAAGGTATCCACTGCCTTCACTGGAGGCCAGCCGACTGTAGCACTCCAGCGCCAGCTTGGAGCCAATGCCCTTGGTTGCCCAGTATTTTGGTATCTGCGCTACTTTTTTGATACCGAGAAGCAGTCTGATGAGCGCATGTTGAAATGCAAGAGCGGCAACCTCTTGTGCGGAGAATGTAAGGCGGACTTGGCAAAAGGAGCAAAGCCGTTTGTAGTAGAATTCAAGAAGCGGCGCGAACAGGCAAGAAATGTGGTTGACAGGTTCATGTACGACGAAAAGCCATTTTCGAAATGAAGTCCATCAAATTTGAATGCGAAGACCGCTACGAAGCGGAAAAGCTGGCAGGCCTTGTATCTGTACAGAAAGATGAAACTGTATATGTAGACGGCGTTGCCGCAGTGGTTGGCAATGAAATAGTGATAAAGCTAAAGGATAAATCGTCGCATGCGGTCTTGTTGAAAGATAAGGAGAATGTCGACAGACTCAGGTCGCTCTTGCTAGACGTGGTAACGGGCAAGGAAAAGATCCGGTCAAGCGACTTTTCTGGCCCGGTTGCAGAAATAGTGCTTGACTAGCGCAGCTCCTTGTTCATCTCGTCGGTTAGTATTTCCTGAACCTTTCTGAAATATAGGCCGGTTGAATAGGGCATCATAGGGATGTATTCCTCTATCACCTGCATGACGTACGGCACCGCCCTCTTTGAGACGTCCATTTTGAACTTCATCCACAATATTCTGTCCTGCTCAAAGTGGATCTTGTCTTTGAGATGCGAAGGCACAACTTCTCTCGACCGGTCTTCTATTCGCTTGTACCAGTATGCTAGGATGTCAGGGTCGAGACCATCTCGCAGGTTTTTGACTCCTGACAGTATTTTTCCCGAAGCATAATCAATCGGTGTTTCCGGATACACACTGTGTGGCAGATAGATCCGAATAAAATCCAGATAATCAAAGATTGTTTACCTGTGTTTTAACAACCTGCCCTTGTTGTCAATTTCACCAGCTCTGATACGAGTAGATGATATTGGCATGCCGTCTTCCGCCTTGACCAGCTCGACTGTAATTACTTCCACAGGCTTTAGGCCATTCCTAGTTCGCATCTCGTTGAGAAACTTGCCCTTGATCTGCGTCTCACTACTCGTTACCAGTGCCTCGACGTCACCGGTTGTCACCGCAGGGCCAAAGTCTCCATTGAGCATTGAAATTTCATAATCAACATTGCCAAACTCTTTTCTTATCATCTTCCTTAGGTTTTCAACGCGCTGAGCGTAGCTGTGGTTGAGTCTCTTGCCCCTCCTCGCTGCAAACTCGTCGCTTGAAACTCCAATTATCACCCTATCCCCTGTCTGAAATGCTTTTGACAAGAGTGCGATATGACCGATATGGATTTCGTCAAATGTGCCGCCCGTGGCCACTACAGAGAATTTGGCCAACGCCGATAATCAAGTAATGTGCAATATTAACTGATTGTCTAGCCGCCCTTCTTGAATATCTTTATAGCTTGAGGAGGACACACATTCTCGCACGCCATGCAGAATATGCAGTCCTTCTCCCTGATCATAAAGGCCTTCTTCTCAGAAGCAGGGTGCCCAGGAGTCTGCAGCCATTCATAGACATTTACGGGGCATGCTTCGATGCAGGCACCGTCTGCAACGCAGATGTCAAAGTCTACGCAGACATTTTCTCCCCATATTCCAAGCTGTCCAGGCGCGTCGTACGGTCCCCATACCTTGATTCCCTGGTATGTACCTACAGGCTGCCTCTTTTCCTTGAACTTGGGGTCGATTGGGCCGTCAACCTTGTCATAGCTTGTGCCCGTGCCGGATAGAGATATCGTGGTTGGCCCGCCCGCAGCCGGAGTGCTGGGAGTGGCAGGTATAGCCGGTGGCGGAGAAGCAGCCGCCGCTGGAGCTGGTGCTGCAGCTGCAGCAGGAGAAGGCGCTGCTGGCTTTGGCGCTGCGACCTGCTGAGCCATGGTCTTTTGTCTCTTGACAACACACAATTGATTGTGAACGTCCCTCATGCTTTCCAGAGTATTAGGATTGCTGTGGCGCAACAAAGTGCCGCAGTCTTGGCACACATACTCGGTTACAGTCGCAGTCACGAGTTATAATGGCTCCCAACTTACTTATTAACTATGCCAAAAAAGTAAGAAAAGAAGAGAAGACGAGGGTTCTTACTGCCTTGTAAATTGTTGAGTCTGTTGGGCAAAGAAGGTTGTCCATGCCTTTGCCACATTGGTGGAAAAGTCGGTCACAGCATCGACTGTACGATTGTAGATCTTTAGGTTTTCTCTTGCAGCGTCCAGCGCGTTGATTGTCAGCTGGTTGTTGATACCAACGGACCTAATTGCATTGTTTGTCATTTCGTTTGACTGCCTTGTTAGCAGGTCAGCATATGGAACTGCGGGGACGTTTATCGAACTTGCAAACTGCTTTTGAGCAGCGAACGCCGTCTGGATCATGTTCTTTGTAGTCTGGATGTAGTCCAGTTGGAGGTTGGAGATGGATTGTGAATACTGGGGCTGGACCTTTGCAAATTCATCTACTGTCCTGATGAGGTTGTCCCTCAATGTATCATATATGTCACTTGTCTTTGATTCGTCTCTTGTTGTAGGGTTAGTCTTGTCGACCATTTTAATTACCATCTAATGGTAATCAATGGTAATATATAAAGATTGGTCAATAACGCCGTGTATCACCATTCATTGGTTATAATCACCAACAAATGGCTGTATGGTTTTTCTGCCAGCTGCTCTCGAGAAGCAAAGAAATCCCGTCCGCACCTAAAAAAGCCGATAGAGGCGGCGCTGGCAGTGACCAGACAGTATGGGGATTGTGTTTCGCGAAAGGGAGTTCTTTCAATTGCAGAAATAATCATGACAGTCTCAGCCGATTTTCGGATTCCACTTCCAGGCAGAAGCGTGTCGCTATGGATGGCAATCGACCTGTCAGTCATGTATAGGGGCAGGCCGATCAACAATCCTTATTCTGAGCGGCATTCAAGTTTGACGATGTGGCATCACATCTGACTAAGGTCGAGATCTCGTGATGATGCCAAAACGTAGATGATTTGAAGACAGGGTATGCAGAACGGCAGAAAAGAGACCCTGCATTGCATCAATCATGCTTTGGTTGGCCGGGGACAAGAAGCTGCTAGAGACACGTTATGCACAACAACCCCCGTTTCGTGCTACCATGCTGATCCTCTTTTCAATGTCAATTTGACTAACTTATCTGCTGTCTCTTCTTCTCCGTCTTTTTTTCGGCATCGAGTCTTTCGAGTTCATAGGTGTTCATGTCGGCAAACCTTATGCCTTCTGCCAGCACCGGGTGAACTCGCCTTATTTCGCCATACATTTTTTGGCAGGCGATGCGGTAGTCCGGATGGCCTTGCGGCGCTGTGCGTAACTCTATCAGATGGCATGCTTCTCTCAGGTTCATCTTTACAAAATATGGGTAGCGGTAGGCGAAGTTTACGACATACTGTGCTTCTTCAGGCATCCTCCTTGCAATCGCCTCATATGCCTGTTTTGTGGTATACATGCAATCCTTGAAATCCTTGTCCAGCCCTGCATCAACCAGTTCTTGGGGCAAGTCATAACCGTGACGCGTCGACAGCAGCTGGCGTTCCAATGTGAGCACCCTGTGCCTGTGCAGGTCTCGGAATATGCCAAAGTTAGTGAACAGTTCAAACGTGTAATCGACCATTTCAAACGCCCTGCCGGGTCGGTGTCGTCTGTTCGCCCTAAATTCGGTATATGTTCTAATAATTTTGTGTCTCTCTTCCCCCGTCATAGACTTGACATAGTTTCTTATCGTGTTGAGCGACTGACCATACGCATGTTCGTAGAGTATTGCAGAAGCAACTTTGACTTCTGCTTGAAAATTGTCTTCAAAGTCGACCAGCCTTACACGCTCTGGTTCTTTTTCTATTGGTACTCCAGACAGATGACTCTCCGCAAGTCTGTTAATCGCACCCGCAGTCTTTGCAACATATTCCTGCAGTGCATGTCCGTACCTATCGTTTGCACGCCTGATAAAGGATGGAATAACTGCATTCAGCTCGCAAAACAGCTGGTCTGCAATTGACCTAATCTCTCCTAGTCTTGAGCCGAACATGAGCGTCAACAGGTATTCAAAGGCCCTGCCGTTACCAGTGATTCCAACATTTGTCATCGTGGATGCAGGCAAGAGCCCGCGCAAGAGGTCAAAGGCCTTTGCCCTAATAGTGACGTTGTATACCCGCTCTGCGGCCCTTATGTCGATTTCTTCCTTCAGCTGTCCAAAGGGCACATCCTTCTGCAGGCTGGAATCAAGGAATTTGAACCGCTCTATTGGCTCCCTTTCCTTCAAGAACGACTGAAGAGGCTGTATCCCCTTGCTGTAGGTATCAAAAGACAAATCGCATGCCTCGATGTACCTGTCGGCGTGAGAGGACTGCATGATTCCCGCCTCTCTGACATAACGGTAGTGTCCGTCAACCTTCTGGTCAAATGCAACATAGCGAGATGACTTTTCAAGGAATGAGAGACCGATCCTCCGATCCTCTATCTTTTTGGCGGCAATGTTCGAGATTCCCTCTACTGCCACCTGCGCTTCGCCCAGCTCCGCTACGGAGTCGTCTCCGTATTCGAGGAGGACGCGTTTGTAGAACTCTTCTCCTCTGTTTGGATTCTTGGCAAATTCGTCCAGAAACACTCTCCGCATAGTCTTGTCTGTCCTAGAATAGCGCGACATGAGTGCTCCTCTGTCCACTTGTCTTGGAGTTGTTATCGCAAAAACTGCCCTATCAGCATTCGAGAAGTGGTCCTTAAGCACAGCTTTCTCTTCTTCAGTAAATCTGTCCAGAAAGACCGCGCTATCAAACACCAATATGAATAGCGGGGTACAACGTCAAATAAAAAGCTGCGCAACAAGAAAAGGCAAAAAATGCTCTTACTAAATAATGCACAAATTTTGACACCGTTGTCATTATACCATATTGCTCAACGATTCGCATGAGCGAAGAAAAGCTCGGATTCGTAGGCAAGCAAGTCAAAGACATCTATGGTACTTACATCGGAAAGGTAGTCGGCATAATAACCGAGATTGACGGTGAGATCGAGACTGTCGGGGTCGACACAGGCTCTGGCGGACTGAAGCAACTGCCGTACGAGCAGCTCGTCATCCAAGGAGACTATGTCTTCTTTATTCCGAAATGGAGGCTGGATGCACAAAGGCTGCTGAGGCAAAAGTCACTGACGCTAAAGAGGATAAAGGCGTTGCAGGACATTGTCGCTGAGAACGACGGCATGAAGGACGATGCAGAGTTGGTCTACATAAAATATGAGAAAAAGCTCTCGGAGCTTGAAGCAAGCGAAAAGCAGGTCAACGACACGCTGAACGCGCGTCTGTCCGAGCTTGACGCTGAAGCCAGAAACATCAAGGCCGTCCTATTTGACGCCAAGCTGCAGTTTAGGAGCAACGAAATGAGGGAAGAAACCTACCAACAGATCAAAGTGCAGACGGATGAGCTACTAGAGCACATCAACAACGAGAGGACCGAAATCGGCAATGTCAGAGCAAAGATGGCAGCAAACACACTTGAAAACATTACAACCGAATCAGCTGCGCCAACGGCAACTGTAGCAGCTCCTGCAACAGAGACGCCTGTCGCTGACTCAACAAGCCATCTTGGAGATGAGGATGTAGCTCCGGCGCAAGAAGTATCAGCAACACCGTCCGAAGATGAGGGAGAGAAGCCAGTGCCAGTGTCGGCCAACGGTGGCTCAGAGCAAGAGACGAGCTGGCTGAACCAGGTAATCACAAAATAGATTTTTTACTGACTGGACTCTAGAAGTCCGGTCATTCTGAACTTTTTCTTTTTCTGCTTCAAAAAATTAAGAGGGGTCAGCGTTCTCGGGCCGTACTAGTCTGCAGCAGCTCGCCTATCTCGCTGTGCATCTTTAGGAAGTTCAGGCCCTTTGCAGTGGTCTTGTATGTTTGCGTCCCTTCCATGTATTCAAGCAGGCCGTTTTCGATCAGCACTGTCAGGTATTCCCTCAGCTGTGCATAGCTCAGGAAAGCTTTGTACATAATTTTCGTCTTTGTGGCTCCGCCGTTTGCAGCCTCTAGGATCATTGCAACTATTTCTGTTCTGCTTCTGTACTTCAAACTATGATAGCAGTGATTTTTCTCGATTTTTAATATATCGACAGACTTTTTAGTAACAAACTTATGAATTCACTTTCGGTTTTTCGTGCATAGCGAAGAATCAAACAAATGATTTAAAGGCCAGTTTCCATTTTCTTATATCGTTTGTCTACCCCTTCAAAGTTGTACGAAGAGAGCGGCAAGATAAAGGTCAGTATCAAGCCCGGAAGCAGGCTTGAAAGAGCTGCAAAAGAGGCCGCGAAGGACCCGGAAGGGTTCTGGGCAGAGGAGGCGCGCAACCTTATATGGTCAAGAGAGTGGGAGAAGGTTCTTGACTGGAAGCCGCCATTTGCAAGATGGTTTGCAGGAGGCAGGTTAAATGCATCAGTGAACTGCCTTGACAGACACATCACGACCGACATCAAGAACAAGGCCGCCATAATATGGGAGGGCGAAAGCGGAGAGACCCGGACACTTTCTTATTTCCAGTTATACCGTCAGGTGAACAAGTTCGCCGATGTCCTCAAAGGACTTGGCGTAACAAAAGGCGACAGGGTGACGATATACATGCCTATGGTACCTGAGCTGCCCGTTTCAATGCTTGCCTGCGCCAGGTTGGGCGCGATCCATTCCGTCGTGTTTTCTGGTTTTTCGTCACAGGCACTGGTAGATCGTGTCAATGACGCCCAATCAAAAGTGATCGTTACTGCGGACGGCGGATTTAGAAAGGGCAAACTAATCGAGTTGAAAAAAGTAGTTGACGAAGCACTTCCATCAACACCTTCTGTAGAGCACGTGGTAGTGCTGAAAAGAGCTGCGAACCAGGTCAAGATGGGTCCAAAGGATCTTTGGTGGCACGACCTCATGGAAGGGGCGAGAACTTATTGCGAACCAGAGCAGGTAGAAAGTACGCACCCCCTCTACATTCTCTATACTTCCGGCACGACAGGCAAGCCAAAAGGCGTGATGCATGGAACAGGGGGCTACCTCACTCATCTTTATTCAACTGCAAGATGGGTTTTTGATTTCAACAAGCAGGACATTTTCTTCTGTACTGCAGACATTGGCTGGGTGACAGGCCATAGTTACGTGGTCTATGCGCCACTCATGCACGGAGTCACCGAGATAATGTACGAAGGTGCACCAGACTTTCCAAAGCCCGACAGATACTGGGCCATAGTTGAGAAGTACGGCGCCACCATACTGTATACGACCCCGACTGCACTCAGGATGTACATGAAGTACGGCGATGCCATACCGAACTCTTTTGATCTTTCGTCGCTCCGTCTCCTTGGCACCGTCGGCGAACCCATAAACCCCGAAGTGTGGATGTGGTACTTTAAGACAATAGGCAAAGAGGCCTGTCCGATAGTTGACACATGGTGGCAGACAGAGACAGGCGGAATAATGTTAAGCATGTGCACGGGCATTGAGACGATCCCTATGAAGCCCGGCTCGGCCACATTCCCGGTGCCCGGAGTTGAAGCTGTTGTAGTGGATGAGAGCGGAAAGCCTGTCCCACCCGGCACAAAGGGCTACATCGTTGTGAGAAAGCCATGGCCAGGGATGCTTCTTTCGCTCTGGGGCGATGATGAAAAATACAGGCAGACGTATTGGAGCAGGTTCGAAGGTATGTATTATTATCCAGGCGATTATGCCCTTGTCGACCACGATGGATACATGTGGCTCCTAGGCAGAGCGGATGATGTTCTTAAGGTGGCAGGACACCGCCTTGGCACAATGGAGCTTGAAAGCGCCTTTGTCTCGCACAAGGCCATAGCCGAGGCTGCGGTGACTGGCAAGCCAGATAGCACAAAGGGTGAATGCATTATCGCGTTTCTCGTACCAAAAGAGGGCATGAAATCTGATGGTCTGCGAACCGAGATAGTGTCGCACATTAGGAGCACCCTCGGCCCCATAGCTACGCCAGACGAAGTGTATTTCGTAAGCAAGCTTCCCAAGACACGCAGCGGCAAGATCATGCGTCGTCTGCTCAAGTCAATAGCATGCGGAGACAAGATAGGCGACATCACGACGCTCGAAGACGGGGCTGCCATCGAAGAAGTAAAGCAGGCTTATGATGACTTGAAAAAAATGGTTAGCTTTTAGAACTTCCAAGTGGCCATGTAAGACGGTGTTATCTCTATTACACAGGATTCTGGGCCCATCTTGAGCACTCTTTTCGCGGATTTGCTGGTCAGGCTACCCATGTACTTCTTTACGTTACGTCGGGTCACCCTTGTGCCATAGTTCGTATCGTCAATCACTTTCGCGGTGCCTCTACCCCTGACACCCTGCGTTGGTCCACCTTTTGGACTTTCATCCACAAGAAAGTACACATCGTGGTTTTTGCGAAGAATCTTTGCTTTCGCGCTGTTGATGTCGCTTGCAATAAAGAACTTGCCCTTACTATAATAATACCATACAGGGTGGACGATGGGTCTTTTTCCATCCTCGTCGAGGTATGCGAGCCTGAGGAGGTTTGGTCGTGAAAGCAATCTCGCTACTTCTGTCTTGGAAAGTGGTCTTGCGTGAGGATCTGCAAGAATGAGCTTCAACACTAAAAATAGTACTGATACTACATTGTAATAAAGCTAGACAGAGATGATGGTCATCTTTGATCCTATTGTTATATTGTGCTCGTCAATAAATCCCGAAGTACCTGCCATCACATAGAGCGCATATTTCGTAGTCTTGTAGGTGCAGCTGACAGTCTCGATTACGTTTCCGCATGGAGGTGCGTCTCTTATTAGATATACGACGTTCCCGTCCTCATCAAACCAAATAAGATCAAGGTTGTACTCGATATTCATCATCCATACTTCGTGTAGGTCGGATCTGTCATGTTTTATCAGCATTGCAGTGTCAAGCGGAAGCCTATCCTGCCTGAATGTCATCCACCTTTGTCTTTCTGGACCAGTTTCAGCGATCTCTACAGTTATCACGTCGTCGTCAATCTTCACAGTCCCCTTTGGAAAGCCCGTGTCCCTGTTCTTGATCTCCGGAGGTATGAACATAATGCCTAGAATACCTATGATGACAGAAGCGGCAATGACGGGGATGAGCACCGCTGACTTGCGCGCCATCTTGTTGTACAAGACCATGCTGCCGTTGAAAACAATTTGAACCTTGTGCCAAACCTCAGCCAGAGGAATAACAAAGGGTTAGTGGAGGGGGTGGGATTTGAACCCACGAACCCCTAAGGGACGGGATCACTCATCT
>JBIQJB010000032.1:0-20596 GCA_044507735.1 Nitrosopumilales archaeon | reverse complement strand
GGATGCGGTTCACATTATTTCTGGCTAGGGATGGAGGCTAAGTTAACAGCGCCCCCCGCGCATCAAAACTTTTATTTACTAGAACCGAACCCAGCATTTGAAACAAACGTCAGGGCATCTGTCTTTCCTGGCACTGTACTACACATGTCCAAAATATTTAAGGCGAAAACCATGCTCCCAGGCACCAAATTTCAGCCGGTTTCACGGCTTTTATGCATTTGACTTCTCATTTGGCAATGAATCCGAGACTTGAACAAAACGGCTTCTCACTCATCCTCGAAGAAGAGCTGGAAAGGCTAAAGGCCAGAACGGGAATAAAGACCGACTTTAAGGTCATAGGGGCTCCTAAAGCAGATTCAAAGAAGGAAGGTGAAGTTGTTGGCAATACCATATTCGTCTATTCATCAGATGTCGACGAGGCGCTACAGACACTGCAGCATGAATTTGTCGATGTCGTTGTAAGCAGCGCTATCGAGCCTTATCTTGAACTGGTAAACACACTTTTATCAGCTATATCTGAAGATGCGTACAAAAAGAAGGAAAAGGCTGTAGAGATGCTGCTCAGGTTGTTAATTGACAAGCCTTCCTCCTGACAAGAACCTTGCCGCTCCTCAGCTCTTTTACTATGTCCCATCCATCCCGGACACAGGAGACAAGCTCTTCTTCGTCTGCCAAGATCCTGCTCTCGTACTTTCCTTCCTCTTCATCCAGTTCCCTTGTCTTTGCAATCGCGTCTTTTATCGCAAGCATTTCATCTTCGATGCCAAGAGGCTTGTCTTCTCTCTGCTTCTCTATCTTTATCTTCATAGGGTCGATGCCGTAAAGCTTGGCCTGCTCACGCCACATTTCAAGCAGCAGCTGTTTTCTGTCTTGTTCCTGAACCTCCGCTGTAGCCGTGCTCAAGAACGGTTCTGACTCTCTGAAGGCTCTCCTCATGTCCGTCAGCAATTCATCAGGCAGCCTTCCCTTGTTCGTGGTGTACCTAGCCTCGATGTCTCCCTTGTGCCCCATGAAGAACTGTCTGTATGCATGAGCAATCTTGCTCTGGCTCTCTGCCAAAAGCAGCTGGGTGTCAAAGTACGCCCTCAGAACATACGGCCTAGCCTTGATTACCGGCAGCATAGCTTCGCGGACCTCCTTCGTGATTGCAGGTGTGGTGACAAACTTCTTGCTGACATCCTTGTTTCTTCCCTTCATCAAGTATCCTTGGCTCAGGGTTATGACAGCAGAGCTTTCATTGAGAACCTCTCCCGCAGTAATGCGTTTGTTAAGATACGCAGCCAGATATTCACACCCCTCACTTGTCAGGAATGTAAAGTACCGGTGCCTTGCCTTGCTAAGTGACGCTCTTACAACGACCATTGCCGGCACTGTCTGAAATACGGCCTTCTTGCCGCCGTTGTCATCGTCGACTATCTTTAGGTCAGGAATGTCTCCGATGGTCAGTCCATCATTTGCAGAAGCGTTTCCCAGCACCTGCGGCCTCAGCCCGGCAAATGCGATCAAACCTGCGCTTGCCCTCGCTCTTATCGAAGCATGGTTGAGTATACCCTTCAGCTCTTCCCGTGTTGGTACCCTTTCGTCCTGCAAGGTGACTGCCATGTCTGCGTTTGCCACCCTGATTTTTCGCTTCAGGTCAATGTAGTTGTACGAAAGCCATGACTTGACTGCCTTCAGGACACCCTTGATATACGATGGCGCATACCCTTGTGTTTCAAGCTGCTGTACGTGGTCATGCAGCATGTCCTCGACCTGCTTTGCGTTGGCAGTGCCGATGGTGACAAGCCGCTTTGGGGTTGTTTTTCTTTGCTCACAGAACAATCTTAGCCTCCTCAAATACACGTCGGCGTTGAGCTTGCTGCTGCGGCACAGGTTTTCGTACCACCTTCTTACGTCGTCGTCTGAAAGAAGGTCCTTGCTTCTTCTCTTCCTGCTGTGTTTGCGACAATTGCTGTTGGTTCCCTGAATTCCCTCCGGTAATTCCGTGTTTTCTACGCCTTTAAGGCGCGGACTCGATATTTGGAAAAGGCGGGCCCGGTGGGCTTCGATCCCACGACAACTGGCTCCGGAGGCATGTGCTCATCTCTTATTATCAAAAGGCGATGAACAGCACCCTATCCTGACTGGGCGACGGGCCCCGATTACATTGACGCGCGAGGCGCTATATGAAGGAACCCCGGATGAAAGCAAGCGATAAGGGTCAATGGATGGTAATAGCCTTCGTAGTGACTGGCAAAGCAATCTCTTTGAACAGGATCACAACATTGCTATGGTTATCAGAAGAACAATAGCTTTAGAATCACTGGGCACATTCTTGATATGGGAGCAAGAGCCATAATGATCTCTAGCCATAGGGACCGTTGACACGCCCGTTACTCTCCATTTTTTGCGTGTAATCTATTACTTCTTTTTGCTGGTATTGAAGCCCGTGTGCTAGGCACAGTGATATCTTGAACATCCCTTCTTCCCATTCCATAACGCATCCACAAGGCATTAACTTTCGATTATCCATGGTTATTAGAAGCCAGTTACACAATGAATATAAAAATGCTGGACGAAGGAAAGAACGGTGCAATCAGATTACTCTTCGGTAGCGGCCAGGAGATACCGCAAGTACCGATTGGAACAGGATAAGGAATCGTTCAAGAAGAAAATTATTGCGTTCCTATTTAGGCTGTTCCAGGCAATAGCCGCGACACTTCAAAAGACAAAAATCGCGAGACGCAGGGTTGAAAGTGTGGAAGTCGAATAGCTTCAAATTAGTCGAATTGTGGTGAGAAGACCGCTTGACATCCTTGTCTGGTGCTGACAACCTTCAGAAATAACGATTTTCCGAATCAAGCGACAAGGCAAAATATGATACTTGGAGACACCTTGAAAAGATGTGCCATTGTGGAATGGTAATCCCCCGGCAGTTCCAGGTGTCTAATGACTAACGCTGAAGCCCAAGCCAAGACTCTGAAGAAAAGGATAGCAGGCATGAAGCTATGCCACCTCTTGTAAATATGATGCTGTCTCTTGCAGAAGCCGCGGCTCGGACTGGGAGAGTGTGGGGTTAGGTTGGATATTGGTAATCTAATTTTTCTCAGTGATTGAGTTGCCAATACCTGCTATGCAGAGGTTGGCTGCTCCTTCTTCCGTCCCTTTCAAATCCAAAGGTGTCCTAGTGATGTCCTCTCAATCCTAAAGGGCTCAAGGTTTCTGATGCCATCAATGGTACTTCTCCCACCTGAGCATTAGAGGCATAGCCAAATGCCTGCTACTGCTGCTCCTCCTCTCCTGTTTGTTATACTGCTCAGGACATTCACAGGAGGAGGGGAGCCGTTTGCAGCTACCCTTTTGCTAGTATGGCATGCGTGGAAGTATCCAAAATGCCTGTTGCTGCTGTTGCAGCTGCCTCGCTATCTCCTCCACTGTGGAAGCACATGGGCTTGAACTCGGATTTTTTCGTAGTCAGGCGAGTCTCCCATAGGTCTATTCATTCCCCATTTATTGATTCACAGGTGCCCAATATTGTATCGCCTTCATCTTCATCAAAATCCTCTACCGAATCATATCCGCCATAGCATCTGAACTCGTCAGCGCCCGGCCCTCCAATCATGATATTGTATGCTTTCGGGCTTCTTGATTCGAGTATGTCGTCTCCTTCTTCTCCATACAGCGTGCCTTCGAACGTGCTGAGGATATAGTCGTCTCCATCGCCACCCTTAGCAACGCTTCCAACATCGGTGCTGATGTGTATCCAGTCGTCGCCGCCTTCGCCAAATACCTCATGGACGGCTTCCCCAGTTGCGATGAGCCTGTCATTGCCGTCCCCTCCAAATATGTCCGCTTGGTTGTCAACAGCACTTGCATAGTCATCTCCGGGACCCATGTAGATGATGAACCCTCCAAAGCCGGCATCAGCTATTGCGGTAACGTTGTCATTTCCCGTGCCTCCATGGATTGTGGCGCCTGAATGTCTTACAATGAATTTGTCATCGCCCCCAAAGCCTTTCAGCTCATTGTAGTCCTTGTCGTTAGCTTCAGGGTCTCCCGTCGCGTAGATGGTGTCAGAACCCTCTCCGCCGCTCACATAGTTGTTACCGTGCCATGCATAGATGTTGTCGTTACCACTTCCTCCCCAGATCTTGTCATCTCCACGCCCGCCGTATAAAATGTCGTTGCCCCTGTATCCGTGAATCTTGTCAGCACCTGCCTTACCATAGATCGTGTCTGAATTGTCTGTGCCTTTCAAAGTGTCTGCACGGTCTGTCCCGATTACCGTTAGTGCAAAAGCAGTCATCGGAACGACAGAGGCTCCTGAGAGAAGGGCTGCTGCCACCATGGCAGCAGCAGTCGTAGTCGTAGATTTCCCAATCAAAGGTAGATCATCTTCAGGCGCAACTCGATAACTGATTATTTACAAGATGCTCCAAATAGTTCAGTGGTGAGGCTGGAGAAAATGCGATTGAACTAGCGATGGGTCTGCTGTTAGTAATTTCAGCTCAAACTATTCAAATATCTTGAACTGAAAACTGGATATCTCCACGATCCCAACAGAAAAGCCTGATTATCTGAAAAATCATCTAGATTGACGCTCGATAAAACCATTGTCTGACTTGATTATCGCAGGAACCAAGAATACTGAAGAAAGAAAGTCATCTCAAACCCCACAACAATGTCTGCTGGTGTGACAAACGCCCGGCATGTCATCATCCCATCACATCGTGGTTTTTGGAGTTTTCCTATGAAATCTTGTCCAAACAGTTTTTCCTGATGATGTAATGGCAAAGAACCATACCGATCAGAGCACTGAATACGGAAATGCAAGGACAAAGCACGCCAATAGGTCTCGGACGAGGATTTGAAACGTGTGTCTTGTGGCCCAGAAAGCGAGCATCTGCAAATCAACTCAAAGGCAACTAATAAGAGCCGCCGGCATCCAAGTTCTGATGAATGACAAAATATTATACAAAAATAACATAACGATTGTATTATCCATAACGTTAGAGAAATAGTACAAGCTTATTGCAAATTATAACACCTATTTCCAGAAGTTATTTATTCTAGGGCTGCCCTTAGATTACTGTGTATGCAAAGTTATGCAACATTGAAATCTTGTCAAGCTACATCAAGGAAATCTCAGTCGGGGACTTGTTAACAGTCCAAGCGCTAATCACAAACCCGCTTGACTGGCATCATTTCTATGAAAAGGTCTCAACCATTAGGCGCGGCGACAGGACCGACTTTACAGTCGTCACGCCAGAAGGTGACAGGCTGGTTGGCAGTGGCGATATTGTCGAGGTTGACAAATGGAGTAATCATGGACAGTATGGCTTCAAGATCAAGATAGATGTTAGGCGCCAAAAGTCGTTGACTGACAGGAGGATAAGGGGAGCGGGTAAGACGAAGCCACCTGGAAGCGCCATCCCTGCCGCACCTGCGTTGGAAGTGGCACAAATGGCGACACCTGCTGTTACAGCAGCATCTGCGATGATGATTACTTCACGGGACATCATCGACTTTCGCGACTTACTGAAAAGCTCGGTCGCGATGGACATGGTCTAGACCGTACAGGATTCTGGCAGGAGAGCCCGCAAAGTTTGCAGTCACAGGATGAAGCCCTGAATTTTTTCAGAGCTGTTATTTGTAATGATCTGGCCTCTCTTTCTATTGTCTATATGCATACCACAAGCGCCAGAGATGCACAACTATGGGAGTCGAAAAACTTAGAACCGAACCTACTTATTAACTTCCATCCTTTCATGGCAACTGTTTTGCTTGAACCGGCATGATTAGCTGCATGCACGCATTTGTACGTACATTCGGATGTGAAGAGGAGTTTTGACGCCCTACTAGATGACAGAAGAATCTTGATCTACTGCTTGGCAGCGGGGTAGTCAAACTTATAATGTTCAGATTCAGCAGTATTCCAACGCTTGGCAATCAAGGTCTTTGCGATAGACATCGACGGCACTCTTACGGAAAACGGTGGAGGGATGATACATCTGGGCGCGCTTTCAAAATTACGCTATCTTGAGAAGCTGGGCTATAATGTAATTTATGTGACTGGCAGATCGTCAATCGAAGCATACGTCCTTGCAGTCTTTGGGGGTACCACCAGAATAGCGGTCGGCGAGAACGGTGGCGCAATAACAGTTGCTCCACAAGAACATAAACTGCTGGCAAGCAAGGAGAGGTGCATGGAAGGCTATGAAATATTGAAAAAGAGCATTGATGGCATCCAGATAAAACCGGTGTTTCCGAGGATGACTGAGGTCGTCATGCTCAGGACGTTTGACCTGCAGGAGGGGCAAAAGATTTTAGACGAGCATGGGTTGTCCCTCTACCTGTCAGATAGCAAGTATGCTTTTCACATAAACGAGAAGGGTGTCGACAAGGCGCTGGGGTTGAAAGAGGCACTAAAGATGCTCAAAGTGGATCCGGAGGATGCTGTAGCCATAGGGGACAGCGAAACTGACGTGCCAATGTTTGACATCTCTGGCTACAGCATTGCGCTGGGTCATGCAGAGGAAAGTGTAAAGAAAAGCGCATCTCATGTAGTAGCGGGAAGGGCGGGCGCGGGGCTTGCAGAAGCCATTGATCACATCGCATTTAATTTTCTGGGAGTGACGCCATCAAAATGACGTTTAGACTACTTCAGAACGAGGTGAGAAAGCTGGTTGAGCTGGCCATCCGCGATGCTGGTTACCCTTCTGTACAGTTTGACGTGTCGGAGCCTCCGCAAAAAGAATTCGGAGACCTCTCATGCAATGCTGCATTCCTTCTGGCAAAGCATGCAAGAAAAGCACCACAAAAGATCGCTGCCGATCTTGCAGATCTGGCAAGGGCGCACACCGGTGGCACGCATGTTCTAGCTGTCGAGCCCGCGGGCGGCCACATCAACTTCAAGGCAGATTACTCGCGGTTCTCGCCGGCTACGCTTAAACAGGTCCTCGATAACCCTGAAAACTATGGGTACCCAGATTCTGGCCAGGGCAGGCACATTGTCATCGAACACACAAGCGTCAACCCAAACAAGGCGCTACATGTCGGACACATGCGCAATGTGATACTCGGAGATACCCTTTACCGAATCATGAAGGCGACCAACCATCAAACAACTGTGCTCAATTACGTCGACGATTCTGGCCTCCAGGTTGCAGACATTGTGGTCGGCTTTAAATTTGCAGGATTTGCAGTCGAACCACCGGATGGCAAAAAGTTTGATCACTATTGCGGAGACGAGGTATATGTCAAGATAAACGAATTGTATGAAAAAGACGCTCAGCTCGCCGAAAAACGTAAGCTAGTGCTCAAAGAAATAGAAGAGGGAAAATCAGAAATTGCGCATTTCGCCGCCCGTATTACCCAGCGCGTGCTAAACGAGCAGCTGAAAACTTGCTGGCGCATGAAGGCTCGCTATGACTTGCTGAATTTCGAGTCACACATTGTGGTTTCAAAACTGTGGAGCAAGGCATTTGATCTACTAAAGGAGAATGGGATCACGCATTTTGCAGAAGAGGGTAAGAACAAGGGCTGCTGGGTCATAGAGGCAAAAGACGAGGAGGACAAGGTGCTGGTGAGAAGCGACGGAACTGCCACTTACATTGCAAAGGATATTCCATACGCCGCGTGGAAGCTTGGTCTTGTGGACGATCCTTTCTCCTATGTGGAATTTGTCAGCAGCCAGTGGGACGGATCGACTCTTTATGCCACTTCACTAGAAGGGGAACGCGGGGATAAGAAAGGATTCAACGGAGGAGAAAGGGTGATAACAATAATCGATTCAAGGCAGGCCCGACTTCAGAGGATAATATCGCAGGTGCTCTCAAAGATTGGATCTGAAAATAAGCAGTACTTACACCTCGGATATGAGGCAGTAACTCTCAGCTCAGAAACGGCCAAGACGTTTGGGATCGATATTGGCGACAGGCAATTCATGCATATGTCGGGCAGAAAAGGCATCTATGTAAATGCCGATTATGTACTTGATATCTTGCACGCCAAGGCGTACGAAGAAGTCAAGACCCGCAACCCCGAGTTTGCAGAAGACAGATTACATGCCATAGCAGAGGAGATCGCAATTTCAGCAATCCGGTACAATTTGATCAAGCAGGACCTTGACAAGATAATCACGTTTGACATCAAGGAATCTCTGAGCCTTGAGGGCGACACCGGTCCGTATCTTCAATATGCCTATGCACGGTCGCAGCGTATACTGGAAAAGTCTGGTCAGGACATTTCCGGGAGTGGCTTTGCCTTTGATAGGTTGATGAATGAATCTGAAATTATGCTGATAAAACAAATAGCCAAGCTGGATCTTGTAGTCGAGGATTCGGCCCGGTCGCTCTCGCCCAAGTCACTTGCGCGGTACTCGTACGATCTTGCGACGACGTTCAACATTTTTTACGAGAAAGTGCCAGTGCTAAAGGAGCCAGATGCTGAAACAAAGACGGCTAGACTTGCGCTGGTGAAGGCATTTGGAATTGCACTGAAAAACGCGCTCGGCGTGCTTGGAATAACCGCACTTGACCGGATGTAAAATAACAGTAACAGTGGGATATCATCAATGCCTTCGCAGCATAGACTCTTTTGCTGCTTTGCTGTTTTCGCCGTAATACTGCGGCCTTGTACGCAGGTTTTTGTTGCAGCAGGGGCACTGATAATCTTCAAGGCCTATGAATATTGCCCTGTCGCAGGTGATGCACACCTTCATACCCTTGGAATAATCGATCTTTTTCATCTTCGTGTAGTTTGGATGCTTTCTACACAGCCCCCTACAGGACATGACAGGTGAGCATTATTCTGCAATAGTTAATTCTTGTGTCAGTAGGAACTGGAATATTCCTCTTCTTTTGGATTGATTTTTATCCCCTTTGTTTGGCTAGCTATCTGTATCGTATCTTGGTCAGAATAGAAGAAGGATCATATGTGATGCTTTTCCATACGCCACGCAAAAAGTGGCTTGCCAAGGTGACGCGAGACAAGAAACTCCACACCCATCTTGGCATAATTGACATTTCAGCTACCATCGGCATGGAATACGGATCGGCCGTCAGGACGACCGAGGGAAAACTGATTTTTCTCATCGAGCCTACGATTCATGACTTTATCATGAAGTCTGAACGCAAGACGCAAATTGTGTATCCAAAAGACTTGGGTTATATCGCTGCTCGGACCGGCCTCAAGAACGGGTCGAAGGTTCTCGAGGTGGGCACAGGGAGCGGTGCGCTGGCCACATTTATGGCAAGCATTGTTAAACCAGATGGACACATTTACAGTTTCGACGTCAACCCAGAGTTCATGGAGATCGCCAAGCGCAACTTGGAGAAGGCCGGCATGTCGCAGTACGTCACCCTGCACCAGCATGACCCGCACCAGGGGGTTGAAATCCGTGAAGCGGATGTTGCCATAGTCGATCTCGGAGACCCTTGGACCGTCGTGGACCAAGTACACGACGCGCTCAAAGGTAGCGGCGCGTTCGCTGCCATCTGCCCGACCATGAACCAGGTTGAAAAGACGGCTACCGAATTAAAGCGCGCCGGTTATGCCGACATCGATTGTGTCGAGCTTATGATCCGCAACATCGAGGCGAGGGAAGGAATGACTCGACCGTCGATGAGGATGATAGGACATACTACTTATCTTGTGTTCGCAAGAAAGGTGCAAAAGCTACAACAGGATGTTAGCAGGGTTGAATCGGAGCCCGATAGTGCAGAAACCGATGAGGAAGAGGCCCTTCAATAGATGTATTGTACCATAGTCTGCGGCGATTCATCCGGGCAGCGATGACTATTCTCTGCGCAGATCTAGGGATGCGATTGCCTTCAAACCACTGGTGCGCCTTTGACACTTGTGGCGTATGTGCGTGGAGTGAAGAATGGTGCGAAAAAATTATCATCGACAAGATTTCTTGGTCTGCTGTAGGGGCTTCGGCCTTGCTCTCCCGGCTGTCTTGGACTTGTTTTTCAAGGGCTTGAGCCTCCTGTTGCTAGCTATTCTTCAAGCTGGAAGTAGACATAGTCGTTCTCAGTCACGTTGTATTTTTGTGCAAAACCGGCCACAGTTTCAAGAACGTAAAGTGAGTTTCTCTCGGGCCTATATGATGGACAGAAGAAATCATTTGTGCAGGGCTCCAAGCTGTGCTCCACATGAACCACCTCGTGATATTCGTTTATCCAAATAATGTCAATGGGGAACTTCATGTTCTTCATCCAGAACGAGTGTGGGTATGGAGTCTTGAACACAAAGATCATGCCCTCGTGTTCGTCAAGAGTATCCCTTACAGACAGCCCCTTATTCACCTGCTCGCCAGTTTCTGCAATGTCTGCCAGAATCGTAACGTTGTTTAGCGTGACATTGACCTGTCTGTATCCGCTGAGAGTGCGGTTGGCGCCGCCTGCAATGATTTCTTGTTGATCATTTGAAGGCTCGGTTGCCACGGTGACAGGAGTGACAAACAAGAGAGCGCCACCAATAATCGCTGCAACGGCGACTGCAACAATAGCGATTATGGAAATTGCGCGCACTATTTGTCATAAGTGCATACTCGGTATTTATGTCAAACCGGTCTAGCGAGCCTGAGGTGCACTAGCTGAGGGCTCTTGTCCTGTTGTATGAGTCGGGGCTCTTTACCTGCGCGTTTGAAATATGATCCGAGCACCAGCGCCCACGGGAGCGCATGCTTGCTGCCCACCTTTGACTGGACGCTCAGGATGTTGTTACTCCTGTCGTGTTTTAGCCCTCCAAGACAGCTTATCTTTAGAGCCGAGTCGACAAGGTCCATAACCTCCGACGCGCTCATATCTGACATCTTTATGCCATACTTTTCATCAATCTCCTGCACTAATTCCGCAGACATGTCTGCCCCTCTGCCCACGGCATATTCGAGCATGCGGACGGGAAGACCGTTCTCCACTATCCTAGCAAGCTCTACTGCTTTTGCAGCAATTGCCGGCTCCGTATCGAGTAGATATTTCATCTCGTTTGCCTTGCTCCATGTCTCCTCCAAGCTTTTTGACTGGAGGGCTCCAAACGAGTCAGTAGAAGAAAAGAGCGCGGCCCTGCCATTGCTACTATCAACAGAAACCATGTGGGATGAATCCACTATTATGATGTTGGAAGTCACTTTTGCTGTCCTAAGTTCAATTCCTTCTGGCAGTTGATAGATGCTCTCGCTGCCTATGCAATGTGAATCGAGTATAAAGCGGGCGTGTACTCCTGAAGTTACAGCCTTGACAAGTGACGGCCTGCACTGCGATATCAGCCTCAGGCCCCATTGATCAAGTGCGGCAATTATCGATGATCTGGAATTTGCTATCAGATTGCCAATCTTCTCCAGAGCCGAGTTAGCATCCAATATGAAGTAGCGGCGCTCCTCGGACCCTTTGGGACGCTGACCCTCATCATTTATCTTTTGAAGCTGCTCAACAATCTTCCTCATGTTCTTTACCCTGCGCTCGTGTAGGCTCACGATCTCGGAAAAGGCCTCCTCCGGTGGGATTGCGCTGCAAATGAGTGGTTTTTGTCTGGAAATAACGGCTAGTCTTTTTTTCTCCAGCTTTTTTATGGTCTGGTAGATCTTTGTCCGAGGGAGGTTGGCATAATACGCTATCTCGCTAGCAGCAAGCGATCCCTTGCCTATCATTGTGAGGTAGGCCCTTGCTTCGTACTTTGAAAGTCCGAACTCTTCCAAGCTGCCTGGAAGGTCGCTGCTACTGCTATTATTATTGGAACCTGTAGGCACGGCTTTCCAAAATAGAAAATGAAGGTAAAAGGATTGGTCAAATAGATTGCGCCCAAGTTCAAAAAAATGTCGAGCTGTTACCGCTCATCCCTGTTACCATGGTTACAAAATGTTCCGGCACACGACAAGTATTATTTCAAATGCTTTATGCAGAACCGTCATATGATGAATTCAAGGTGGGTCAAGTCTGAGTCAATACTAAGTGCTAATGATGATGTTCAGGGCGTTTCGCCACCAAGACCGGGTGGGCCACTAAAGCCCCGACTGGACGCGGTGCAAAAAAAGATCCAAGTCCAGATCGCAAGGCTTGAGGAACTGCATACATCGCTCAAGTCAAAGGACGAGGAAGTGTTCCGCAAGCTGGTGGATTCAATTAAGGAAAATAACGTCCAGTTTTCTACTGTCCTCTCGTCGGAGCTCGCGAGGGCGAGGCAGGTGTCTCGGGTGGTGTTCCTGTCGAAGGTGGCGCTCGAAAAGCTGATTGCAAGGCTGTCTTCGGCATCAGACTTTGGCGACCTAGTTATTGTGCTGAGTCCTGCCATGTCTGTAGTCAAGAATCTGCGGTCATTGCTGACCCCGCATGTGGCTGAGATGGAGATCGAACTTGGGATAATTTCGGAGCTATTGAGCGGCATACTCGTTGACGCGGGCCAAGTGGGAGGTTACACTATAAACTTTGAGACGGCAAACGAAGAAGCAGTGCGCCTCATCGAAGAGGCATCGCTTGCGGTGGAGCAAAAGATGAAAGAAGAATTCCCCGGCATCCCGGACCTGCCGGAAATACCCCAGAAACTTGCCTAGCATGGTCTTTGGCTGGGACCTGCTAGGCAAGCTAGCCACTATGGTGGTAATTGCCAACAACTTTTGACTGTCTTGTTTTTGCTCATTTTTTCCATACGCGCGCCTTGGTATTATTGTTCAAGAAAAGCGGTTCCCTAAAGGAGAGAGCGAACGCTGCGCTTTCAAACTTGCAGCGCAATGCCTACGCGATGAGCATGCTTCGCACAAGGCTTGAGTCTCGAATAAGCTATGCGCTCAGCCAAAATCAGGGGAGAGGGGACTGCCAGGAGCTGACAAGAGTGCTTGAACTAGTGAAGAACGGTGAAATGATCCTCCATGAGATATCTCAAAAGATTGAATCAGCGCGCTTTTTGGAAGAGTTTGTCATGATAATGGATAGCGCTGCTTCGTCAGTCAGCGACATAAGGGGGGATCTTGAGCAAATGATGCCGGCGGCCGAAGCTGCGCTGGAAGAGATGCACGACGCCCTTGCCAAGGTTTCGACAGGGCTTGCATCAGAGATCGGGCGAGAGATGGATCCTGCAATCTTTGCAGAAGTGACGGCGGCCGTCAGAGCAGGCAAGGCGTCTGCGCTGGTTGCTGATGAGATGATGAATGGCGCGAAAAGCGAGGAGGAAGAAGAGGAGCCCTCGCCAGTACCTGTATGATGTGGAGGTTCAAATAATTTTGTTAGCTAGGCAAGATAGATTTACACCCAAGTAATTCAAATCCCGAGCCAATTCTGGCTTGAACTGTATCATGAGTCTTGCACCACAGGAACTGGAAAATAGCGCTAGCAAGTATGCAGCCGAAGCAATACGGCTTGATTCTCAAGGGTCACGAGGGATGGCGATTCAGTCGTACCAGCGCGCGATAGAGGCGCTGGTAAAGCTGGTCCAGATCTACCCAGACTATAAGCTAAACAAGGTCTATATGGAAAGAGCAAATGCCTACCAGAACAGAATCAAAGCACTTCAGATGTCACACGGTCTTGAAGAGGACGAAAGGCCGGTGCCAACCAACATTGACAATTCAAGGCGCGAACCATCGAATGGGCACGCAAAGCCTGCTGCACAGACTGGTGGCAGTGGAAGCGGCAAGTCAGCCAGCAGCGTAGAGACACTCAAGGCCGACTTTGACGATCTTGTCATGAAGGAAAAGCCACGGGTGAGCTGGAACGAGGTAATCGGACTTGAAGACGCCAAGAGGGCGATCCGCGAGTCTATTGTTTATCCCATGAAGAGGGCAGACCTGTTTCCGCTTGGCTGGCCACGCGGCATACTTCTGTATGGCCCACCAGGATGTGGCAAGACCTTGCTTGCAGCTGCCGCTGCAGCGGAAATCGACGGCTATTTTGTCAATGTCGATGCAGCATCGATGATGAGCAAGTGGCTCGGCGAAGCTGAAAAGAACATCTCTAAGTTGTTCAAGATGGCACGTAGCCTGAACGAAAGCGAGGGCGTGCCGGTGCTGCTGTTCATAGATGAAATTGACTCATTGCTTGGCACGCGCAATAGTGAAGTCGGGGGCGAAGTGCGCGTCAAGAACCAGTTCCTGACTGAAATGGACGGCATCAACGGCAAGAGCAAGGATTCACAGCTATATGTCATCGGTGCTACCAACAAACCCTGGAGTCTCGAAGCAGGATTTTTGCGCAGGTTCCAGAAGCGTATTTACGTCACGCTGCCGGACACTGCATCAAGGATCAACCTTTTCTCTCAGTACACTGCGCCGCTGAACGTTGAGGGAACTCTGCGGGTTGAAGAGCTTGCAAAGGTGAGCGAGGGCTACAGCGCAAGTGACATCAAGGACATCTGCCAGTCAGTCCAACTGCGCGTGGTGAATGAGCTGTTTGAGAGCGGCAAGGCGATGGAAGCAGGCGCGAATCCCCGAGCGATCAACATGCTTGACTTTAAGGAGATACTGAAGATACGCAAGCCTTCAGTCAGCATTGATATGATAAGGGCCTACATGCGCTGGAGCGACCAGTTCAAGGCGCTCTAGTCCCTTTTCTCTCTCCACACTTTTTATCCTTCTTTGCTGTATCTTTCCATCGCTTCTGAAATCTTTTTAGTGGCTTGATCCTTGTTGGCCCAGCCGGTTACTTTGACGTACTTGCCCTTTTCCAACTCTTTGTAGTGCTCGAAGAAGTGCTTTATCTGATCGCGTAGATGCTCTGGCACGTCATTGATGTCCTTGACGTTTGCAAATGTCGGGTCAATCTTTGCCACCGGAACAGCAACTATCTTTGCGTCTTCGCCTTCCTCGTCTGCCGTGAGAAGCACCCCGACCGGTGTTGCTCGGATTACCGACGTGGGAATGACTGCATCGTTGCCAAGAACTAGCACATCTACAGGATCACCATCATTCTCCTTTGTTTGTGGCACAAAGCCATAATTGCATGGGTAAAACATTGCGGTGAACAGCTTGCGGTCAACGAAAAGTGCTCCAGTTTCCTTGTCTATTTCATACTTGATGTTGCTACCTTTTGGGATCTCGATCACCACATTGATCTCTTCTGGTGGGTTTTTGCCTGCCTTGAGATCGTGTACAATTGCCAAATTGTTCAGGATGATCGGCCTACATTTGAAAATATAATCCTATTGACAAGTCTAATCAGAGCCATTTCTTGCTCTTTTCAATTTGAGGGAGAACCTTGTTTTCAATCATCTTGATCGGGTCAGAGCCAAAATCGATGGACAGCATCAAGTAGAACTTGTCTTGCCTCGAAGAGACTACTGGGATCGTTGCCCTGACAAGGTTTGAAAACCTGCCGACAATGTATTCCAGCCTTCCTACTTTGGTTCCGCCCTGGACGGCCCCCATCCGCTGGATCGCTTGCCTTGTATACTCTTCTGTTTCTTCCTTGGTTGCAAGAGGAACGAGGCCGGGCCTATACGATGTGGCAACCAAGCTGCCAAGATGGTCTGCAAGGCCGACGTATCGAATGGATCTGTCCAATCGGAGGACCTCATTGCACATGTCCTGATAGTTTGTCAATGGAAAAGTAACTGATTGTTGGATTCATATACTGTGTGTTTTTGAAAGTTGACCAAAAATATAAACACAGGCCACGCTATCGACATTCGCATAGATGGAATTTGACACCAAGTTCGACGCCAAGGCGATCGAAAACGAGGTTCGCAGTTATCTCGATAAACTGGATCTGAGGGCGTATCTCGAAAACGAGCTTGCCGGCAAGGAGCTGATGGGCTACATCGAGGGTCCTCCTACCATGAACGGTGAGCCCCACGCCGGCCATCTACGTGGCAGGATAATCAAGGATTTGTGGTACCGCTTCAATACGCTGCGGAAAAAGAAAGTCATCTTCCGCGCAGGCTGGGACACACAGGGACTTCCTGTGGAATTGCAGGCAGAAAAGGAACTTGGATTGACAGGTAGCAAGGCCGAAAACGTAGGAAAAGTTGGAATTGAAAAAATTGTCGAAACCTGCAAGAGGATAATCCACTCGTACAACGAAAAATGGATAGCTGCAGACAAACTGCTTGGCATGTCATTCAACTATGAAAAAGCGTACTGGACATTCCGCGATTCATATATCGAGCGCGAGTGGCAGTATCTGAAGAAGGCTTGGGAGAGTGGAGTGCTGAGGGAATGGTTCAGAGTGGTAGCCTACTGCCCTTCGTGTCAGACTTCTCTTTCAAATGCCGAGGTCAATCAGGGGTATGAAACTGTCGAGGACCCGTCGTTCTACTATAAGGTCAAACTGGCTGACGAAGATGCGTATTTGATTGTGTGGACCACGATGCCCTTTACGGTAGTTACTGACGAAATGGTGGGTGCAAACCCAAAAGCTGACTACAACTATGTACGCATCAACAATAGCGACAGTGGTGAGCGGTGGATAGTCGGAGCAGACAGGATGCCTGAACTGATGAAAGAGCTGCGAGTCGAAGACTATGTAGTCGAAAAGACTGTCAAAGGCCTCGAGCTTGACGGCAAGCACTATGTTCACCCGCTTCTGCACTTGATACCTGGGCTTGCAGAGCTAGCACAAACCGGCTCAATCCATTTTGTTGTAGCGGAGGATTTTGTTGATACTGCAACTGGCAGCGGCCTCGTGCACCTCTCACCGGCAAACGGGGAAGAGGACTTTGAAGTCGCAGCAAGGAGGAACGTACCTATCTTCATTCCGATAGACGATAGAGTAATTTTCACTGAAAAGGCTGGCGCGTTCAAAGGTCTATTCGTGAGGGACGCGGACATGAAGGTGACACAAGCAATGAAAGAAGCCGGGGCTTCTGTCAAGCTGGGAAAAATAAAGCACCAGTACCCTACGTGCTGGCGTTCTCATCACAAAGTCGTATGGCTCGCCCGGCGCGAATATTTTTACATCATCGAAAAACTGGGTGACAAACCCTTGCAAGCCGCACAGAACGTCGAGTACTTTTTTGAGCCACCAAAAAATAGGTTCGTGGAAATTATCCGGGAACAGCACCCCTGGTGCATATCCCGAGAAAGGGTCTGGGGCACACCGCTTCCTGTGTGGTCATGCGGTAAGTGCGGCCACAAGGATGCGCTCTTCTCAAGGGCCGAGATAGTGAAAAAGGCGATCGAACTCCCTGACGGGCCGGACTTTGAGCTGCATCGGCCTTGGATCGATAGGATCAAGATTAACTGTGACAAGTGCGGCGCCACAATGCAGCGAGAACCCTTTGTCCTGGACACTTGGCACAACAGCGGGGCCGCACCCTTTGCATCGCTCACGGACGAAGAATACAGCGACCTGATACCTGCGACCTTTCTGACAGAGGGGATTGACCAGACAAGGGGGTGGGCATATACGCTGCTGATAGAAAATGTTATCATGAATCAGGCAGGCATAGCGCCTTTCCGGTCTTTTCTGTTCCAGGGGCACGTGCTTGACGAAAAGGGCAACAAGATGAGCAAGAGCCTTGGCAATGTGATGGAAGCGCGCAAGCTCCTGTCGGACAACCCTGTAGACCTTGTTAGACTGTATTTCATGTGGAAATCATCACCCATTGAGTCGCTGAACTTTAGCCTTGACGAGATGAAGACAAGACCGTACCAGATATTGAGTACTCTCCACCACCTCCATGTTTACTTTAAGCAAAACAGTGAATTTGACAAGTTCGACCAGAACAAGCACACACTGGAATGGGTCGCGAGCAAGAATTTGTTTGGACCGACCGAGGTCTGGCTGCTGTCCAAGATGCAAGGGTTGATAAAACAGGTTACGGATTCGTTTGCGCGCTGCCGATTCCACGAAGGCGCTAGGGCGATAGATGAATTCATAATCAACCATCTGAGCCAGACCTATATCCCGCTCACAAGGAACATCATCTGGGACGACAGCGCCGAGAACTTGGACAGGCGCCTTGCCGTGTATGCGGTTATCGGCCATGTGCTCATGCAAATTGACATCATGCTGCACCCACTCTCTCCTTTCATTACTGACTACCTTTACCTGACGTGCTTTGGGAAGAAAAGGAGTGTGTTGCTTGAAGACTGGCCGCAGCGTAACGAAAAGCTGGTCGACGAGAAGGTCGAATCAGCGTTTGACATGATAAAGGAGGTCGTGTCGCTTGCTAATGCAGCGAGGAACCTCGCGGGGCTCAAGAGACGTTGGCCGATAAGTGAGGTCTTGATCTGCGGCCCAAGCGTAAAGTCGCTTGAAATCGAAGGCGTCTCTGAATCACTCAAAGGCCAGCTCAACGCCGGCCAGTATACGCTGGTGGAAATTTCCACCGACTCCCAGCTGGAAAAAGTAGCAAAGCTGCTTGAGAGCAAGATGCCGATCTCTGTTGCAGTTACCCTGGTGAGAAAGAATGTTGCTCCCCGGGTTAAGGCAGACATTGGCAAGGTCGCAGAAGCTTTTGAGAAAACCGACAAATTGGCACTTCTCAATTCGCTCAGGTCCGGTGCTTTTTCTCTTGCCTATGATGGCAAGACAGTAGACCTGACGCCATCCGATGTCGATATTGCGTACAAGGCCACAGAAGGATATTCGTCGTCTGAACGAGGAAACCTAGTGGTATTCATCTCGACCTCCCGCGATGCTTCCCTGATAATAAGGGGATTGATGAAAGATTTGGCAAGAAACTCCCAGCAACTGCGCAAAGAAAAGCAGTACAATCCAACGGATACCCTTGACAGCCTCCACATAGCTGGACTTGATGATGAAGAAATAGCAAAACTGAATGCTATGAAGGATGAAATGGCTTTTCTCGTACGTGTGAGAAATGTCGTGCTCTCGAAAGAGCCGCAACCTGACATTCAGTACAAGGTTGTCGAGATCGATGGCCGGGAATTCCGGATATCCGTGGAATAATTTTTTTCACCACTTGGCGCGCAATTTTTCTGCTATAATGTAATATTCAACTTTCTTATTGTCTGGATACATAGGGGAGCAGGGGGCGAGATTGTTAGAACCTACTGCACAAGTAAGAGGAATTGTTTTTTGGGTCAATAATTCTTGGCATATTACCATAAATAGATATTTCATGAGGATACGCTGATTGACCAACGAACAAGTGACGCTCGATAGCTGGGTTCTGAGCAGACTGAGAGACCGATTGCGCAAAGCATCCATCATGGCCAGCAGGACTGGCAGGCCAGTTGTGCTCTACAGGCATACTATCGAGGAAATCGATTCTTCTGCGGAAGAAGAGATTGCCACAGTTAACGAGCAGTACGTTGTGGTGCAGGTAATCACCCACGGTGGCTTTATCCCTCCAAACTTTCAGCAGCAATACGTCTTTACTTTCGAGCAGTTCCCAAGCTGGATAATGAAAAGGAGTAATGAACTCTTGTCGCTCTGTTTGGAAAGCCTAGACCAAGAAATCGTTGACTAACTCTAAATAGATCTGATTTTTCATTATACTACTGAAATGGCCAAGTTTGACGGCATAAAGGGTCAGGAGCTACTTGACTTTGAAAAGAGCAAAGACGAGCTCACGCTAATCTTCAAGGACAACAGGTATCTGTTCATAAAGATCAGGTCCGGAGAACTCTCGGTTGATCTTGCTACATGCAACAACGTAAAAGGTCAAGAGCTGCAGAGTGTTGAAGAGGGAAGTAATGAAATTACGCTTGTATTCAAAGACCACAAGCTGCCTATCAAAGCGCCAGGTGGCAAGATGGAAATCGACTCAATTCCTGAATAAGCATCTTCCACTACTCTCGACTGCTGCTCTTTAGGTATTTTTCAAACATAGACACCGCAGTCTCCTGAGTGACTGACTGGACAGAGCCTGGCCTCATGCTCCGCACCTTTTCAATGGCCTGCTCTGCGGTCATATTGTGGTTTTTTACAAGGTAGGCCGCAAGAACTGTTCCAGTCCTGCCCTTGCCCGCTGCGCAGTGCACCATCACCGGCCTTCCACTCTTTATCTGCTGCTCGATAAAGTCTACTGCCTGTATCAGATCTTCTATGTTTGGTGCGCCAAAGTCCTCGACTTCCAGATGGAGGTAGTCGATATCGCTCCCCTCAAACCAGTCGGATGGGAGCGATACCTCTCTTACAGTGACTACGGATTTGATACCCTGTTCGGCCAGCCACCTGAACTCGCTCTCGCTAACGGGAAGTCCACAGCCTGCCAGCTTGCCGTCTATTACCCAGCTAAAGTTAGTGGGCCTGGCAGTCACCATGCCATGGAGTCGCCTGTAGGCGTCGCCAATCTTTGTCAATTGACAGCTCTACTGCAGATACAATTTATTAACAATGCGCTGTGTAACCATTGCGTGCTCGAAGCAAAGTGCCCAGAGTGTGGCAAAAAGGCAGTGGTAAACGACGAGATGTCGGAGGTGAAATGCAGCCACTGCGGCTTCTCCACTACCTACGATGACTATATCGAGATAATGAAGGGCAAAGCAGTAGACATCGCCGACAACTTTCAGATGAACTGGGATAAGAGCCCTTTCTAGCCCCAAGTCAGACCTTTTTCGCTGCAGTCCATGTGACCGCCACAGTTTGTACAGATCATGTGGCATGCGGTCATATACTTCATTTCAAACCCACAGCGTGGGCATTCCACGGACCGCTGATCTTGCTCTCTCAATAAAAGATGGGACACAAGAGTAGTTTTTAATCCTTTCATGATG
>JBIQJB010000005.1:34298-95955 GCA_044507735.1 Nitrosopumilales archaeon | reverse complement strand
GCCCTTTTCTTCGGCATAGTTCGATAAGGCCGTCAGCCATCCTTTAAATCTTGTGATTGTTTCGTGTCGAAAATACGGGCGGCTTGTCAGGAAAAATTGTCCACAAAGCTTATAGCTTCAGTCGTGCATGCTCTCAGTAGAAGGGCGCAAGCGCTAGCCCGAAAAAGCCGCCATCCCAAAACACGGTTTTTACTGGAGCTGCGCGAACAAGCCCTTTTATTATTCGCCTGGATAATTCTGGCTGCATTTGAGGATAGGCATTGCCTCGCACATTGTGCTTGATGTCATCCGCAGCGCTGATGGGGAGACCGCAGAAAGCATAGGTGGGCCAGCATGCTACGGCGGCCTGACTGCGAGACGCTTTGGGTTTAATGTGAGTTTGGCAACTAGGATTGGAAGGGACTTTTCGCCTGTCGGGCACAAGATGCTTCGGGAGAATGATCTCGCAATAGACGACCAAAAGCAGATCGTCGATGCCCCCACTACGCGATTTAGCCTAGTTCCTGAAGGCGATTCGCGAAGGTTGGTGCTAGAGTCTCTGTGCGATCCTCTGACTGCCAGTGAAATCCGGGAAATGAATGTCGACTGTTGGCTCGCAAGTCCTGTGTTCGATGAGGTGCCACTTGAAGTTCTCGACGCAATAAAGCAAAGCAGGGGTAAGAGGGATTTTGTAATGCTCGATCCTCAAGGCTATATGCGACGAGTGGATGGAGGAAAGAATGGGCCAGTGACGCTCTCAGAAAGACTTGATCTAGACCTTAGAGGCATCACTGCCATCAAGGTTGATTCGCAGGAAATGTCCGCGCTGACTGCGGGCCTTCAAGGGATAGATGGAATGAATGCACTTCTGTCAAGAGGAGTCAAGTTTGTGGTTTCCACCGAGCGCAGGATCATTCATCTCTTCTACGAGAAAATGCATTACTGGATCAAGCTGCATGACATCGACACGCCGGATTCCACTGGTGCAGGAGATATCTTGAGCGCTGCTTTTTGTTGCGCGTATCTTAAGGAAAAGGATCCTCTGTGGGCCATTTGTTTTGGAGCCGGGGCAGTCAGAGCGGCACTTGAAACAGGACAAGTTGGTCTTGCCAAGATTCCTTCTAAGTCGAAGATAGAAGAGAGTGCCTCGTACTTTTACAATACTGTCGGCTTCAAGAAGATCTCTTAGATTTAAATCAGGCTAGGAGCAAACACACGTGTAGCAATTATGAAAGTTGCGCTCTCGGGCGTCGACTCACGTGATGGGGCCTTGCTCTCGAAGGTGAAAAAGACGCTTGATTCCCTGAACGTCAAGACGGAGATCATCAGGGAGAACAACTACCAGATCGCACGAGAGGTCGACATTGTGATGGTGGCGGGAGGCGACAGGGGAATACTTGATTACTTCCACAAGGTCGAAACAGATTCGGCACCCGTGCTCGGGATCTACGAAACAGATTCAACGGGCTTTCTTGCGCAGCTTGAAGTTCGAGAGCTTGAATCCGCAACTGCACGGCTCAAGCGCGGCGATTACTCTGTAGATCACGTATTCCGGCTTGCAGTCAAGGTGGACGGCAAGCAGGTCGATCCTGTACTGAATGATGTCGCAGTATTCCCAAGCAAGAGCGCTACTCTTATGGAGCATGTCCTTCGGATAGATGGAACCGACATATGGCACGACAATAGCGATGGCGTAATAATCTCGACACCAACCGGCTCAACGGCATACTCTATGTCTGCCGGTGGCCCAATGGTTATGCAGAGGGCACCTGTATTTCTTGTTGTTTCAGTAAACTCTCTTGACAACACACGCAGGCCGCTTATCGTGCCAAACGATAGCCGGCTAGAGATTACGGACATTACAAGTCGTTACCACTGCGAGGTGGTCCTTGACGGCGGCCGCAGGGTGCAGATAAAAAAGATGCTCGAATGTTGGAGACATGAATTTGCCGCCCGCCTGGTCCGGCTTGCCGGAGACCCGTCATCTGCTGCGTCGCTAATGGCAAAAAAAGTCAAGCTGGCAGAAGACATGCTCAAAATGCCGCCAAGTGCCAAGCTCATTCTAAAGACACTTGAGTACGAAGGCGCGCTAAGCCAAAAAGATTTGGCGACAAGGACGATGCTGCCAGAAAGGACGATTAGACTATCGTTGAGTCACCTTATCAGCCAGGGGTACGTCAAGAAAAAGACGTCTCTCAGAGACGCCCGGCAGAGAATCTATGAACTTAAGATTTAGCGGCAGCCTTAACAAAGGCGTAAAACGCCTGCTCAGGCTTGCCCGGCCTGCTGCTAAATTCTGCATGGTATTGGACGGCAAAGTAGAATTTGTGATCGGGTATCTCTAGTATCTCCATACGTCTGCCATTATCAGAGTGGGCCGACAGAACAAGGCCATTCTTGTTTACAAGGTCGAGGTACTTTTGGTTGAATTCATAGCGATGTCTGTGCCTTCTCTGTATTGCAGTCGAGCTGTATATCTTCGCTGCAACTGTCTTGGGAGTTATAGCGATATCGTGTGCGCCAAGACGCATTGTTCCACCCATGTCTTGTATATTGCGCTGTTCTGGCATGAAATCAATCAACGGATTCTTGGTGTCAGGGTCAAGCTCTGTTGAGTTTGCGTCTGTCAGTTTGCAAACGTGCCTTGCAAACGCGACAATTGCAAGCTGAAATCCGAAGCATATTCCGAGGTAAGGGATGTTGTGCTCCCTTGCAAAGTTTGCTGCGCTGATGATACCCTCGCTTCCGCGTTTGCCAAATCCACCTGGCGCCAGAATGCCATCAAAGTCTTTCAGGATGGAAAGGCTGGATTGGCCGCCGTTTTCGAATTTCTCAGAATCAATCCACTGGATGTCGACCTTCTTGCCAATGCCTGCGCCGGCATGCGATAATGCATGATAGACGCTGACATAACTATCCGGCAGAGTCACGTACTTGCCAACAACAGCGATCCTAACGGATCCACTATATTTTGAAAATGACTCTGCTATGCCCTTCCAGTTACCCCACTGCGGGATCGACTTCTTAAGGGCAAGCCGCTCAGATATTGCCTTGAGCATCCCTTGGCTTTCAAGGACTTCGGGGACCTTGTAAATAGAAGGAGCGTCGTGACATGAAATCACACACTTTTGCTCAACACTTGCAAATAGCGAAATCTTGCGCCTAGCATCGTCGCTTAGTGGCATCTTACACCTGACAGCAAGTATGTCTGGCTGGATACCTATCCTGCGCAGTTCCTGTACGCTGTGTTGCGTCGGCTTGGTTTTTTGTTCACCGACAACATCTAGCACGGGCGCAAGTGTCACATGGATAAACAGCGTATTGGATTGCCCTAGCTCCAGCTCCATCTGCCTGAACGCTTCGAGGAATGGCAGACTCTCTATGTCGCCTACAGTCCCGCCACACTCTACGACCAGAATGTCCAGCTTTTCGTCATTTGCAATCTTGCGGAGCATATTCTTTATGGCATCGGTAACGTGAGGGATTATCTGCACACACTGGCCCAGATATTTGCCCTCTCTTTCTGCCCTGATGACATCCATATACACCCTGCCTGTCGTGATGTTGTGATCCTTAGTCATGGCGGTATCTATGAAGCGTTCATAGTTACCTATGTCCATATCACATTCCCCACCATCGTCAGTGACAAAGACTTCGCCATGCGCGACCGGGTTCATAGTACCTGCGTCATAATTGACGTACGGGTCTATCTTTACGCAGGAGACCTTGTAGCCCACAAGCTGGAGAAGCTTAGCGGTTGATGCAGTGGTAACGCCTTTTCCAAGGCCAGACATGACTCCGCCTGTAACGAAAATAAACTTGCTCTCATTTGCAGACTTGGACTGCACATTACGCTTTGGAAAAGCACCTTTTTATTCCTTTTCAGGGCTTGCACTTCTTTCTTAATGTGGGGGAAAGGTACTACTGATCCGTGTAACCGACTTCGTTAAGGAACTCTATCAGCCGACTCAGCAGCTTGTTCTCTCGATTTAGGCCATACATCATGTTTGCATACTTGCTCTGTGTAACCCATCCTATCTTTACCAGGTCCTCTAGGTTGTTCTTGATGTCTTCGCGCTTTAGGTGCGTCTTCTTGTGGAGCACGTAGACTGTTGCCAACTTGTTTTCTTCTGCAAGTGCCTTGATTATCTTGATCTTGCCCAAGCTGCCGAGCCCTGTCTCAATGATATCCTTGGTTGAATCAGGCAACATCCTAGGTCGCTCCTCTGATCTTGTTCATGAGCACTGGCTCTAATTCTGCGAGCGAAGCTCCGTGGAGTCCGATTTCTTTCAGCGACTTGATGTCTACGAGCCGCCTCGTCTTTAGATCGTCAAGATAGTCTTCTACGTCCATCTTCTTCATGCCAATCTGCTCGGCAAGCTCTGAAGCATATGCTCGTACATCTTTAAGCTCGACATACGGTCTTTTCTTTGCTTTCAATGCGCGAACAAGAGCCACCATGCTGACGAGATGGTTCTTTGACAACTGCTCAATGTCCTCCGTAGTTATCGACGGGTGTACTTGCCCGTGCACCTTGCGCACATGGTCAAGTGTGACCCTCCCTGTGCCTTGCGACTCTGCAAGGTTGCCAGCGTACAGCAAGAGATCAAGAGCGTACCTTACGTCGCCGTTCACTTCTGGTGAGGTGGTAATACTTGAAACCTTGTCAATGACGTCGGTTCCTATCGCCTTTGGGTTGAACGCCTGTCTCACCCTGCTTTCCAGTATGTCGCTGACCTGCTGAATGGTATATTGATGGAACTCCATTGGGACGCGCCCAAGAGTACTTAACTCTGCTGGATCAAGCTTGCTGTAAAATTCTGTGCTCCTAGCGATGAAGATCACACCCTTTACGTTGCATGGTTTGTCGGGCTCAAACTCGTTCAATCTGGTCAGGTCATAAATGATGCCCGCGTCTTTGCTGGTCTTTATCAAGTAGTCTATTTCATCCATGATGATTAGCGCGTAATGGCTGTTGTCACGCAGGTACTGCAACAGGTAGCGCAACATCTCTTCTGCGCTTAGCCCCTGCGCAGGCAACTCGGGAGCTATCTTCTCCAGCAAGAACCTGTATATTGCAAACTTGTTGCCACCTTGAAGTTTCAGGTTTATGTATGCCGTCTTCAGGACCAGCCTGTTCTTTACAAACTGTTCTTCAAGTACCTTTGATGATCTAATCACAGTGGATGTCTTGCCAATACCTGCCACTCCTACTATCTGCAAAACGGTTAGCGGAAACTTGTCAGGGTCGCTTGATGCGTCAGAGAAGACATGCACTATCTGCTCTAGCTGGGCCTGCCTGTGTGGCAGCTCTTCGGGGACGTACCGTGGGGATAGTTTTGATCTGTCACGAAAGATTGGGCTTTCAGACATTGGCGCTACGTGAAATACACAGCTTCGCCAATATATACCTGAATAGGTGTTTAGAACCTGAAGAAGTACCGATGCAATATTTGAAATCTGCATTGGGCAGATAGTTCCATGTAATAGGCAGACGCTCCCGGAGCATTCCTGTTACACAGGATAGGCCGATCGTTTAGCATGCAATAAACGCAGATTGAAACCAATTTGAACCGGGCTTTTGTCTCTGGGTAAACTACTGAAGAGCACCTGGCTGCACAGACAAGTGATTCAAGTCGCGTCAAGACGATCATTAACTGAACATGGTACATCGACACGATGCTCAGTGGCACGCGAGATCTTGAGTTTCGATCACGCACTTGTGCCTGTCACAGGCGAACCTCTGGAGGATAGCCCGTACTGAAGCTGCCTTGGTTGTGAAATTCTAAGAATCATGTCAGCTTCCAGCGTCCGCGAGTGCCTTGTCCATCGAATCTCTGCTGTCCAAAAACAATGAATTAATATCTAGCAGAACCAACCAGCCACAGTGTACCCACAACCATGAGCAAATTTGTTAGAACTGACTTTAGCATAAAGCGCCTTGTGGATAATTCATTCAAGGCGATAGATGAGGGTGCATACGAAACAAAGCATTCGTTTTCTCATGATGCGATAAGCATTCGGAAGGCGGTCATGTCGTGCGCCCACGCGCCACTCATCACTGAGATAAAGTTTTCCTCTCCTTCTAAGGGCAAGATACGAAACAAGTCCTCCTTCTCATCTCCGATTGAAATAGCAACAACGATGGTAAAGTCAGGCGCAATCGGCTTGTCTGTTCTGACACAGCCCTATCTCTTTGAAGGCTCAATAGAATACCTAGGAGCGATCAGGAAGACTGCAAACGTACCCCTACTCATGAAAGATATTATCGTCAGCACTGTCCAGATCGACGCTGGAAAGAAGGCAGGTGCAGACTGCATATTGCTCATCAAAGCGGTTTTTGACAAGGACCTGGCTGAAGAAGGCCTGGAAAAGCTCGCAGAATATGCAACAAAGAAAGGGTTGCAAGTATTGGTAGAAGTTCACAGTGAAGCCGAGTTCGCCGAAGTGTTGCAGGCGAATCACAGTATTATAGGGATCAATAATCGCAATCTTGACAACCTGCATGTTGATATCTCGAACACTGAAAAGCTCTTGAAAGAACATGACAAAGGCAAGAGCCTCATAATAAGCGAGAGCGGCATTTCAAAACCTGAAGATATTCAATATCTCAGAAGGTGTGGTGCAGACGCTTTTCTGGTTGGCACCAGCATAATGGAGACTGGTGACATCGGTGCCAAGGTAGCAGAGCTCTACTATTCACTCTGATGATCATCCAAGCCTTCGCGTAATCGCGCGATTGATCTTCTCCGACAGGCGGTTCGAAGCAGCTCTGCCATGCATACATGATGTTTCAGATATCTTTTTCATTCCATCATTTAATCACAAGTTCGGGTGCTTACCGATTTCGGTATCGAACATCGATGAAGAATTCTTTTCCTAGCACGCATCACAGATCAAATGACAATTCAGAAGAGGCCTGCACATTGTCTGGAAGGAATGATCAGATTTTGAAGACGCTGACACACAGGCGCGAGGTTGTGTTTCTCGCAAGGCTGTCGTCGATGGGATAAAAACATAGAGATTTCTACTCACTAGACGAATCCCTTAATACCCCCTTTTGCCTGCTAGAGAACGGGTCTTGCTAAGCAGCTATCCTATCGACGGCAAGTTTGGAAGGTATGGGGGCAAGTATATACCCGAGACTCTGGCTCCTGCAGTAGAGGAGCTCGAAGCTGCTTATGAAAAGTACAGGAAAGACCCTGACTTTCAAAAGGAACTATCCTATTATCTAACAGAGTACGCTGGCAGACCAACCCCTCTCTACTTTGCAAAGAACCTCACAGAACACGTAGGCGGAGCAAGGATTTATCTAAAGCGGGAGGACCTTTTGCATGGAGGTGCACACAAGACTAACAACACTCTTGGTCAGGCGCTCTTGGCAAAGAGGATGGGCAAAAAGAGGATAATTGCCGAGACCGGGGCAGGTCAGCATGGTGTAGGCACCGCTCTTGCGTGTGCCGCACTTGGGCTTCCTGCCGAGGTGTATATGGGTGCAAAGGATGTCGAGAGGCAGAATCTGAATGTTTTTAGAATGAAGTTGCTTGGCGCAACGGTGCATCCTGTTGAATCTGGTAGCAGAACCCTGAAGGACGCGATAAACGAAGCGATTCGCGACTGGATCGCAAACGTCAAAACAACATATTATCTTATAGGCTCTGTTGTGGGCCCGCACCCATACCCGATGATGGTGCGTGATTTTCAGAGTGTAATTGGGTTTGAGATAAAACAACAATTGCTAGAAAAGGAAGGCAGGTTGCCTGATGCCGTAGTGGCATGTGTAGGTGGAGGAAGCAATGCAATGGGTTCGTTCTATCCATTCCTTGACGATGACGACGTCAGGCTTTACGGTGTCGAGGCTGGAGGGCAGGGTATCAAGACAGGCAAGCACTCTGCGACACTTACCGCTGGTTCAGAAGGAGTGCTTCATGGAATGTTCACCTATCTTCTGCAGGACGAATGGGGCCAAGTCACTGAAACCCACAGCATTTCTGCAGGACTAGACTACCCCGGCGTAGGGCCAGAACACGCGATGCTAAAGGACATAAAACGTACCATATATGCTGACTCTACCGACAGGGAGGCTGTGGAAGGTTTTGTCGCGCTTTCCAGATTCGAAGGGATAATTCCTGCCCTGGAACCGTCGCATGCTATTTCATACGCCATGAAACTTGCACAAGAGATGGACAGGAATGACATCATTGTAGTTACGGTATCTGGAAGAGGAGATAAGGATGTCCAAGTGGTGCAAGAATATCTGAACAAACATCATGATGAAAGTGGGAAAAAGAAAAGGAAAAGAAATGCAAAGTAATAGAATTTCAGAGAAGTTCGCAGAACTGGCAGAAAGAGGAGAGAAGGCATTTGTTTGCTATGTGGTCGCTGGCTATCCTGATATCGATACTTCATACAAAGTGATTGATGCGCTGGTAAAGGGCGGCGCCGACATTATCGAGATAGGTATCCCATTCTCAGACCCCATAGCAGACGGACCGACAATCCAAGCGGCATCCCACAGCGCGCTAGAACAGGGCATCACACCGGGAAAGGCTCTGCGGCTTGCAAAGATCATTCGCAAGAAATATCCCAAGCTGCCACTACTGGCAATGACCTACTGCAACATCTTGGTGCACTCGGGCGTTGAAAAATTTATGTTGCAGGCAAAAGCGAGCGGGATCGACGGCTTTATTTTGCCAGACGTCCCTGTGGAAGAGTCCGGGGAATACACCGCGACGGCCTCGAAGCTCGGCTTGGCCACCGTCTTTCTTGCGTCGCCCAACACCTCTCCAGTACGTCTACAGAAGATTGTGAAAAGTAGCTCTGGCTTCCTATATTTAGTGTCAGTGTACGGGATTACAGGAGCGCGCAAGTCATTTGAAGATTATACGCTAAATGCAATTAGAAAAGTGAAGAAGGAGGCTGAAGGCAAGATCCCTGTTGCCGTGGGGTTTGGCATAAGCACTCCTGCACACACTCGGTTCATGATTCGGGGTGGGGCGGACGCGGTCATTGTTGGGAGTGCAATCATTGATAGGATCGCCAAGTGGCATGGTAAGAAAATCCTGTTGTTCTCTGATCTGCAGGAATTTGCAAGGTCCATGAAAAGGGCCTGCAAATAGCAGGATAAGATTTAGATTGAGAGAAGCTGTAAAAGCTAGGATGCGGAATGGATGAAAAGGAGCTCAAGCTGCTCTTTTGAGCCGCGCTTAGATCAGGTAACATCAAAAACAACAACAACTTCTTGCCAACGAATGAGGATATTAGGATCGTCCAAGAAGCACATTCACGCAGTTTTGACCTCTTGATAGCTGCAATCAGAAGGGAGCCTGAACACAGCGATGATGCCTATTATGATAACATGATTATGCGCATACAGCTCCTCGAGAATTTCGCAAGGAGCGAGAGATGTAGAATAGATTGTATACAGTTCTACCCTGTGGAAATCAAGTCTGATGATGATAGACTCGACGAACGCCTGCCAAACCAGATACTCAACGCAATCCTGGCATTTGGACGTTCGGTGATTGTTCTTGATAAGAACCACTCAAAGAGGGCGCACAGCCTACGGTTTCTCCCTGCAACCATCGTCTGCTATACAGGAACTAGCGACCAGTTCGAGGTGACGTCGAGGTTTGACAGACTCGTGTCAAGCACCTCGTTCAACATCCAAAAGGCCGTCCTTGCCCGCACACTTGGAGAAGGCTATGACCAAGTTTACAGAAGGCTCGTCGCTATCGAGCGCATAATGCAGAAACTTGCATTCAATCAGGTTTACTTTGAAAATCTTGGCCTGACTATCGAGGAAATAGAATTTTTGCAAATGATTGTGGGTGTCCGCACGCCACCTCACGGAAGAAAAAAACTGTCAAGGCTAATTAAGGAGACTGGGAATATGAAACTGACCGACTACATCTCTATTTCTGACTGCTGACCTTTAAATCTCTATTACATTGTGACTGTAATTACCCTTTGATCAGGTCTTAGCGAAGATTCATCCTATCCGTTATTATTCGATGTGTTAATCTAATGATCAAATGAGTCTTCTGATCGAGGAAGAAACAAAAGAGGAAGGAGTGCCAGTCTGTGGCGCAAACCTATCGTCCCCAGTAGTCGATACCGCGTACTACATCGACGAAATTCACTACAGGATAGGAAACAGGATGTACATTGAGAATGCAGACTAGAAAAAACGCTCCGGTTCCTGACATTGACGAGGACCGAGATCTAGAGCTGGAGAACATCCTAGGCAACCTAATGATCGCACAATACCAGGTGGACAAGCTGCGCTCCCGGCTAAGCGAAAGAGTTGGCGGGTACGGCTCTGCAGGTAACAAAAAAGCGTCAGCGCACATATTCAAACACAATGACAAATGGTACAAGATAACGGTCAGGGTTGACGAGATGGCAATAAGCCAGAGAGATATGACCGAAGAGATCAAGTAATATGATCAAGGATATGTGTGTGCGCTAACTAACGCACCACTTTTTTTCTTGTTTTTAGACCGGAAAGACTATGCCTGAATTGTCGCTGGCATAGTGTATAAAGTTGAGCGGAACCTGCAACTTAATCCCATCACGTTCAACAATGACCTCAACGTCATCCAGCGCGTCGGATGTCTCGACGTTTTCAAGCCCATTTAGAACGACATGAATTGACTCGTGGGAAATGAGCGCCTCCATGAACGGCTCTGCTATTTTTACAAAATTATTCATGCCTAACTTTGCCTCCTGCTCAGACTGTACGATGAGCATAGTCTGTTTGTGATAGGTGAAGTAGCCAACGATCGACCCGTCGATCGAGCAGGCAAAAGCAAAATCATTGATCATAACATAATAACAAATCCGGGTTAGCAAGATGAAAACTATAAATCTTTTTCACCATACAACAACTTCAATTCTTCAAAGCTCAGCTTCGAGCCTGATTCAAGTTTTTTCCTTGCTTCTTCTTTTACCTTGAACAGTGCGTCACTCGGCAAGCCATAGCCATATTCTTCGCGCTGTCTCTTCCTCATGGCCGACATTGCGTCCAGGCGGGCATTTATTGCGTCGAACCTCTTTGCGATTTCGTCATACTTGCTAAGATGCAGATCTCGCTCAGGAGCCAGCTTTCTCTTTGCATCATACAACTTGTCAAGCTCACTGTTTATCGCTGCCGTTTTTGCCCTGATTGAATCGCGCTCTTGATCCAGTTGACTGATGATGCTACTGATCTTTGCAGACTCTTGCGTTAGCTGAGAAAGCTGGTCTCTTATCGTTCTCGTGGCCTTAATGGCTTCGATCTTCATTGATGCCTCCTTTACTCTCGAAAGGATCTCATTCTTCTCCCTCTCACTCTTGTAGTCCTTGGAGTCTATGAGAGCTTGATTCTCTTTAATAAGAGCCTGTAGGTCTTCTTCCTTTTCTGCAGGTAGCCTAGCCTCCATCAAGGAGAGGAAATTCTTTGACTGCGAAATTTTTTCGCTTACGGCCAAAAGCTCAGCGTTGTGTTTGTCAACTTCTTGGCGTATTTGTTTCAGCCTTTCCGTATGAGTCTCAAGCACGCTCCTTCTTTCCCTGATGGTGTCGGTGATTGAGCGCAACTGGGTCTTATCGATCTCGACTATCTTGTCAGTGAGATCCTTTAGCTCGCCAGCAAGTTTTCGTTTCAGTGATACAAGTTGTTCCCACCCCAGAGACTCTAGATCGGGGTTATTGTTGCTATCTGCTGACAAACGTATTACGCTTAAAATGAAAATGATATAAAAATCTAGCAATTGTAGAGATTGCGCGGATGCTCTTCCAACATATGAAAATCGTTTTGCGAAACCCATTCCACATGCGAAAATCGTATCAGGAAGGCGGATTGACCTTCTCAACGGATGCCGATTTCGGGACATGCCGATGCATGAAGCTGCAACGATTTCCAGCAAAGAGGTGCGGCGGGAGCAAGCTTTTGCTTAGTCGCGCCTCAAAAATTGCCCCATTTTCATGATGTAAACAATGAAATTTTCATTTTAGTACGCAAAATTGGCCATCTTTGGGTCAATTTCGTGCTCGAAAGAGCGCCTATAGAGCTATTCTTATATCATACCGCAAAAAGCCATAGTTCTAGATGGCTACAACGGGATACTGTGTAAAGTGCAAAGCAAAGAGGGAAATGAATGGAGAAAAGCAGATCACAATGAAAAACGGCCGTTCTGCTACAACTGGTAGCTGCTCCGTTTGCGGTACCAAGATGTTCAAGATCGGCGGCGGTGGGGGCGGAGCTGCCAAGGCTAAGGCCAAGGTCAAGACCAGCGCCAAGGCCAAGGCTAAGGCCAAGGTCAAGACCAGCGCCAAGAAGAAGAGCAAGGCAACTAAGAAGAGAAAGTAAGGAAGGCTAAATGTGGTCTAGGTTAATTCCTAGGCACTTTTTTATGTTTTAGGAATATGCAATCTGGCGCATCTCCCCCTCCCCCTGCAGTGCGTCATCCATTATATACTTCCTTTAAAAATGAAAGAGCGTAATGGCTGATTCGACAAAAAGTGTGACTGAATTGGAAATAGAAGACATCGAAGGGATCGGGCCAACCACTGCCCGCAAGATGAAGGAGGCAGGAATTAGCTCAGTCATGGAGCTGGCTACCGCAGTGGCGGACGAGCTCGCAACGGATTTGGGTGGATCGAAGGAAAGTGCCGCCACCTTTATCATGGCAGCGCAAAAGCTGCTGAGAGAGAGTGGCGTTCTTGATAACGAGTTTACTACAGCAGATGTCGAGCTGGAAAAGAGAAAGTCTTTGTTGCGCTGCAGCACTGGAGCGAGAGCTCTTGACGAGCTGCTGCTCGGCGGCGTTGAAACTCAGGCTATTACCGAGTTTTACGGAGAATTTGGAAGTGGTAAGTCGCAGATATGCCATACACTGTGCGTGACTGCCCAGCAGCCGCCAGAAGAAGGCGGGCTCGGCGGCGGGGTGATACTTATTGACACAGAAGGTACATTTAGACCGGAGAGGGTTGACCAAATCGCACGTGCCAGAGGGTTTGACCCCGGAGAAATCTTGAAAAGGGTTGCGATTTGCAAGGCATACAACAGTAGCCACCTTGAGCTGATAGTCAAGTCCATGGGCAAGTACATTGATGATTTTAAGGCCAAGATGATAATAATCGACAGCATAATTTCGCTCCACCGTGCAGAGTTTTCAGGAAGGGGAACCCTTGCAGACAGGCAGCAGCGACTCAACAGCATCATGCACAAGCTAGTGAGAATCGCAGAGATCTACAACGTAGCTGTAATTGTTACCAATCAGGTTCAGTCTACGCCAGACACCTTCTTTGGGGACCCGACCAAGCCTGCAGGCGGAAACGTAATTGGCCATGCATCGACTTACAGAGTATATTTGCGCAGGGCAGGCAACGACAGGATCGCAAAGATAATCGACAGCCCATATCACCCATACTCGGATGTCAGATTCACCGTGAATGAAAAAGGCGTTGACGACATTGATGCAGATGCGCCTAAAAGAAAGTCTGCAAAGGCCAAAGATGATGACGACTAGTCAGTGAGAAACTTTCTCTCTGACTCTCTTAATTTTTCTAAGTCTCCACAATATCTTACCAATTGCGACAGCTTGTCTCGTGCTTTGCCGCTCTTTATCACATCATTTGCGATTTCCACTCCATCTTTAAAATCGTGGGCAATCTTGGCTACCACTAATGCGGCAGCAGCATTTAGAACTACGATATCTTGCTTTTCTTTGGAAGCCTGACCATAGATTGACTGTAAAGTATTTCTGATAGAGTCTTCTTTTGTGGTTACGACGAGCTGTTCTGGTTTGGCTGTATGCATGCCCATGATCTTTGGGTGAAGGCGTATTCTCTTTGTCGTCCGCCTATCGACTGAAACCCACAGGATATCGTTGTCGCATGTATTGGAAATTTCGTCAAACCCGTCATGCGCATGCACTATCATTGCTTCGTTAATATGGTCTTGGCAGACCTCTGCAAAAGTCTCCAAAAGCGATGGCTCGAAAACTCCGATAACCTGACCGGAGATGTTGGTACAGGGATTGCTCAGAGGGCCAATCATGTTGAATACAGTCCTGACTCCAATGATCTTTCTCGCGTTTGCAACATGTTTCATTGAAGGGTGGAACACTGGCGCAAACAAGAATCCTATCCCTGTGGATTCTATACACGATTTCACCTTTGCAGGTGGGGTGTTAAGGTCAACACCAATGTATTCAAAAAAATCTGCACTTCCACATATGCCGGACATGGATCTGTTGCCGTGTTTTGCGACCTTGGCGCCTGCAGCGGCAGCAACTATGGCTGCAGCGGTACTGATATTAAACGATCTAATCGCGTCGCCTCCAGTACCACACGTGTCAATCAGAGGGCCTTGAATATCAGGCGTTATTTTGGTTGCGTGGTTTCTGAGAGAACGCAAAATTGACCTGAGCTCCTCAGCGGTCTCTCCTTTCATTGCTAGAGCGATCAGAAACGCCGCAATGGCTGCATCAGACACAGATCCAGCAAGTATCGCATCAAGCGTCTCGGTGACCTCATTGGCTGAGAGGTTCGTTCTGGCTACTAGTTTTTTTGTAACCGGCCGAAGATCCGGAGTGCTCATCTTTTCACCATTGCAAGAAAGTTCTTGAGTATCTTGCGTCCCTCGCCAGTGAGAACAGACTCTGGATGAAATTGGACACCTTCAATTGGGTAGTGCTTGTGTTTTATACCCATTATCTCGCCGTCGTCGAGAGATCTCGCTGTGACTTCAAGGCAATCAGGAATTGAATTCTTTTCTGCAACGAGCGAGTGGTAGCGTGTAGCCCTGAATGGATTGGCAACGTCCTCAAAGATCCGGTCATGTACGCTGCTGTACTGTATTTCGCTTGTCTTGCCATGCCTGACCTTTCCTGCGTTGACAACCTTGCCTCCGAAGGCATGCACAATGCCCTGGTGTCCAAGGCAGACGCCGAGTATGGGTGTCTTTGGTCCCATTTCCCTAATGACATCTGTGCATACGCCAAAATACTTGCGATCTGCAGGGTGCCCGGGTCCTGGAGATATTACAATGCCGTCAGGATTCATCCTCTTCACATCATCTAGCGTTATCTTGTCATTTCTGATCACAACCGGTTCTGCGCCAAGCTCTCCCAGTATCTGCGCAATGTTATAGACGAACGAATCATAATTGTCAATTACAAGGATTTTCATCCAAGGCCCCTTCCCGAGAGTAGATTACCAGCTAGAACACGCGGACCGATGCCAAAAATGACCGCCCCTTTCCATTACTCTCCACAATTTTAGACAACTTTTCCGTATTTAAGTCTAGTGCACTTATCGAATTGGTGATGAGAATGATGTAATCGAGGGCCCTCGACGATATCACACTTTTCCATCTGGTTTCATACGTCGACGAAGCGCGTTTAAGACATTTACCAATAGGATATAACGCGATATGTCTTCTCTTACCAGTTGATTGTGGCTCCTGTTCAAACCGATGTTGATATATGACTTCTGATTGACATTTAGGAATCTATATAATCCAAGGAATCTATTTGCAACTTGGTCATGGTTCGGGTGATTGATTTTGGTGCGGGTATTCGTTAATGGCTATGGAAACATCGGGCGGCGGCTTGCTAGCGCGCTTTCGATGGACAAGGAGATCCAGTTCGTTGGAGTAGCAAAGTACACTGTGGACGAAAAGGTGAAGGAAGCACTTGACAACCATTTCGACGTCTACGTCCCCAAAAATATGATCCCTGCCTTCAAAGAAAAGGGCTACAACGTTACCGGCCCAGTGGAGGAGGCTGTAATGCAGAGCGATATCGTGATTGACGCGGCAAAGGAAGGAGGAGGATATGATAACAAGAAGAACTTGTATGAACCGATGAACAAGCCGGCGATATTTCAAGGAGGAGAAGATCGCCATGGCGAACGTGCTGTTGCAGACATGATCCACAACTCTCGCGTGAACTACTCCAAGGCTCAAGGTAAGACCTATGTGATTCAGGGCAGCTGCAACGTTTCTGGCATGGGGCGCATAATGCAGCCTTTGATTGAAAAGTTTGGCAGTCGTATAAAGCGGTACGATGTTGAGCTGATTAGGAGATGGGCAGACCTTGAAGATACAAAGCCCGTCAAGGACTCTATTGAGTGGGACAGAAACCCTCATCACCAAGACGACGTGAAAGATTTTATCCCATCCGCAAATCTCTATGTAGATGCCTTCAAGGTGCCATCTCGCATGATGCACCTGCACCAGATGTTCGTACGCTTTGACAAGGCGCCCACCAAGGATGAAATACTTGATTGTTTCAGAAACGAATTTGGAGTTGCCATAATTAGCTCCGCCAAGGGAACTGGAGATGTGAGGAAAAAGGCGATTGAGCTTGGATTTGCACACGGTGATACGAACATGGTGCACATACATCAAGACATCTTGCGGGTACAGGATGACACTGTAAAGATCGGCTATTCTGACGACCAGACGGGCATGGTGATTCCGGAGAACCACCTGTTACTCCAGTCGATGGTGTTTAGACGATCGCGGGAAGAGGCCCTTAAGAGATCAGACAATCTGTTCCAAGTAAGCAAGAAGCGCAAGATATTGGAAGAGGAATTCAAGTAGGAACTGGCGTTATCAGTAGAGGAAACAATGACCGGAGCCATGGCCGATCCAGACTGGCTTGGCCAACTCTCCGATTATCTTTTGTTCAAAGGTAAAATATTGCAGATAAGATAACCCCATACTTGATAAATTCAATATTATCCGATGCCTACCATGTCTGAAAACAAGGGAAGATATGTCTGCGAAGCGTGTGGGACATCGTTTTATCTGCACGAGGATCTGGTAAGGCATAACGCCAATACTCACGGTGCATCTATAGGTACTCAGTTAAGACAGAGCGAAGAAATAAGAAAGCAGAGGGAAGAAGAATAAGAGCAAGAGAGAAAAATCAACAATTTGATACATCCGTGAGGTTGTCCATCTTGTTCTTCTCTTTACAAAGGGAAATCGGATGATCCGGTAACTCCCATAAGGCATATCTTCGTCACACCATGCGCAGTCTGCATAGATCATTCGCTCAATTTGGCAAACAGTGACGCACACCTATATGCTGATGTATGTATGAATTGAAGAGTATGTAATGTTTCAAGACTGAATTCTCTACAGAATCAATGATGCGGTTTACCCTCTGCACACAGCTGTTGCAAATACAAATCTAGCAAATTTGACGATTACTCGCATTGGCAAGCTAGCACAGATGACAACATCAGTATTGGCCGCTTCTAAACGGATTTGCGTCAGGAATACCTGAGCGCTCAGAACAAGATTCTGTGTTACTTCTAATCTGGAAAAAGCAGAAGACGCTTTCAATGCATCTAGAGAAGCCATGTCTATAACTGATCTAGCTTGATGAAATACAAGAGTTGAATGTCTATATCCCGAAGGTCGAGGATGTGTGTGTGAGGTCTTGTGGGTGGGGGTCGTGGCGAGTACTTCAATTCAGAAATAGAAGAGACAAATCTGACGCAACAATGAAGCACTCTTTTTTGACGAGGTTTCTATTGATTGCAAAATCTGTTCCAGGTGGCGAAGTATTTCATCGTATGACTATCGCAATAACTTGAATCCTTGCTAACGTTCACATTTTCATTAAATTTCAGCTTACGGATGAAATGTCGGAAATATGACCTTGAGTACATGAACCCTTGATCAGTAGTGCAGATGGCGGGACTGCCGGGTATCAAGCAGAAGTTTTCTGATGATCGAAAATGTTTCTAGAGGTATGGATCGTCAGAATCGAACTACAGCGAAGCAAGAATACAAATAACGAGCGAATTTAGCGAGTTCCTAAAATTCAAACGAACACGCACATCATTAAACTGTGATGCTCGCAATAATGGAAAGTAATAATCTATAGCACGTTTAATATTCGATGTTTTGCAACCGCAGATATGCCAAGAGGCGTAAAGAAGGGAGTCAGTGAAAAGAAGTTCGACAGAGCAGTCAAGAAGATAAAGCGAAAAGGAAGTGCAAAGAATCCATACGCGGTAGCAAATGCAAGACTTGGGCGCAAACGAGGCAAGAGCAGCAAAGGCAGGACAAAAAAATCCAACAAGTAGTCATCTTGATGCGCCGCGATTGGAGAACCGTCGGTCGCCTTACCTCATGAGCCACGCCCACCAGGGGGCGGCTAACGGCATGTCGCCGTGCATTTTTATTTTTGCTTCTGATCCATACCTGCGAAGCTGACTCTGAAAGTAGTCGATTATTTTGGTGGTGGCTTTTTTTCTGCTGCGGACGTCCGGGGGTATTAGCTGTTGGAATATCTTGTGAGCAAAATCCTGTGTCACAAAGATGTCGTAGAACCACCAGCCAGCTGCCATTTCAGCCCTTTCGCTGAGCCTGAAGCCATGGTCAATGTGGGTGAATCTCTCAAATCCGGAAAAGATGCGCTTCACAACATCAAGGTCATTTTCAAAGTTGTTGGATACTATGGTAAAAATCGGAAAGAATGCATCCTGCCCTTGACTAGCAAAATCCATGACTATCATTGGTTCAAGATGCTATATAACAATAGTAAGAGCATGGGCTCACTGTCCCTTCAGGAAAAGCATTGTAGGCAGTGCTGCGCCCGGGTCTTGTTTGAGAACCTGCTCGTGCGCCTGCTCAATGTATTTTCTGGCAGCGTCAAGATCAGTAGCCGTAAAAATGAACACGATTTCATCTGGATCGTCTGCGTTGCGCCAGATGTGCCTGAGAATCAAGCCTCGATTGGCATTCTCCGCAGCGCTTGCATCCAGGGCGGCCTTGATGTCCTCCATCTTCGCTCCCTTTATTCTTGCCATGACATGATCCATTATGTTCGTGGTGCGTACGGTACTAAATAAAAAGTTAAGTGGATGTCGATGGGGGCTGTAAGGAACAGGACCTTGTTATGCGCCTGTGGGCAGAATAATATGCCCAGATCAAAAGGCCTATAGCAAGCAGTCTAAAAGGTAGCTGGTAGTTTGAGAGAAAGGTTGAAGTCGCAACGCCTGCTGTGCCAAAAGTCGCCGCTAGGTAAAAGCCTACTGAAGAACAACCCGCACACATGCTAGAGACAGTTCCGAGGGTAGAGCCCGTCAGAAAAGATGCCTTGGTGCCTCCCGCTTTCATGTTCTTGAACAAGTAGACATTCATGCTGACCACAATGCCCACAAGCGCAGCTGTGATGTGCGACAAAGCGAAACCGGGTATTGCATCGTCAGGTATGGGATAGTAAAATGCGAGAGGAGACAACAACAATATCCCGTCAAGTATGTTGAATGCTGTCCAGAACACAAACGCCACCACAACAGCCATCGCCACATAGGCCTTGTTCGAAAATACGATGCCAAAAGCGGCATTTGCAACTGTCAAATCTGGCAAGATGGGTGGTTTTGGCTCCTATTATTCCTTAAGGAGGCACGTATGGAAGAATTCAAATAGTGTTTTGGAGTATGGTAGGCCAGTTGGCACAGCTACAATCAAGGAAGGAATGCGCACTATGTGGAACAACACTACCATTAGGTACAGAAGTAAGCCTTTGTAATGAATGCATGAAGTGCGCAGATTGTTGCGTTGGCCTTGAGAAATTGAAGGAATAGTCTCGCTATTCTACCAATTTGAGTGTATCCGTAATCGTTACTATACCAATTACGTTGCCCTTCTCGCTCACCAATATGCATTTTGCAAACCTCACAAGCGGTATCAATGCCTTTGCTGGAGTGGAGACGTCTACCAAGGGTGGCGGAGGCTCCATAACTTGAAAGACGTGTACATTGCGCAGGTCTCTTTCGTCCTTTTCCTCCATGACCTTGGCCAATCCGTCTTCGGTCAGTATGCCTACCACTCGCGAGGAGTCAAAAACCGGGATCTGGCTGATCGAGTTGTCCCGCATGATATCTATCGCCTTGTGCATCTTCTCGTCCTTTTGAACAGATATTAGCTGTCTGCTACAAATATCGCCGGCCTTCATGGAGGTCTTTCCTTCAAGCGAGCTTAAGACCTCGAAAATTTTTCTTGCGGTCTCGTAGCTCGGTTTGCATCTGCCAGACTCGATTTGATTTATCATTGATGTGCTGACACCTGTGAGAGATGCGAGTTTTCTCTGAGTGATGCCTAGCCTGATTCTGGCCTGTTTGATGTATTCTAGACGTGGTAGCATAGGTGAGTATAATTCAGTTCTCCTCTCCGGCACTTATAAGCTTGGAGTTTCGAAGCCAGAGGCTTGATAGCCTTATATTATGTGCGAGCGAATTTTTTCTTGTTAACGAAAAAATGGCAAAAAGCGATGGCGATGGCAAGTGGGACTCGGTAAAGAGATACAAGCTCACCAAGATGATAAACCAACTGTCAAGTATTTCCGGGCATGGGACCGAGCTTGTCACCGTCTACATTCCACCCAGAAGACCGATATTTGACGTCATTTCACAACTACGAAACGAGTCAGGTACGGCTTCAAACATCAAATCTGACCTAACGAGAACGCATGTGCAAGACGCACTAAGTAGGACGATCGAGCAGCTGAAACTTTTCAAGGAAACACCCGAGAACGGACTTGTAATCTTTTGCGGTGCGATTCCAAACGACAAAGGAATCGGCAAGGAAAAGATCGAGATATATCCAGTAATACCCCCTAAGCCTGTGCAGATTAGCCTGTACCGGTGCGACGACCACTTTTGGACAGATCATCTGAAGGACATGATGAAGGACGACAAGGTGATCGGGATACTCGCTATCGACACGCAAGAGGCAGGATTTGGGATCCTGACTGGAGATCGATGGGAGACAGTTAACTCAATAACCTCTGGCGTCGCCGGCAAGCACAGACAGGGCGGTCAGTCGGCAAGAAGGTTTGAGCGCCTGAGGGAGAATGAGCTTAATGAATACTATCACCGTGTAGCCGATTATGCCAAGCAGATCTTTGTTGATCAGTACAGCGTCAAGGGCCTCATAGTTGGAGGGCCAGGACCCACCAAGGAGAATTTCTTGAAGGAAGAATATCTTGACTATCGTCTTCAGAAGGCCGTGATCGCCACCATAGACTCATCCTATTCTGGCGACGAAGGTGTCAGGGAGCTTATCGAGAAGGCACAGAAGGATGGGATCCTTCAGGAATACCGCGTGATGGAAGAAAAGCAACTGATAAAGAAGTTTATGAGCGAAGTCCACTCCGGCAGGGGGCTTGGGATCTATGGGATACATGATGTAATCAAGAACCTTGAAAGTGGCGTAGCCGATATGTTGCTGGTAACAGATGATATTACTTATGTCAGGTTAGAATTTAAATGCAAGACATGTGGCGCTCTGCAGGCCAAAATAGTCGATAGGCCGCAGATAATGGCTACGAAGCAAGAATATACGAAATGCCCTTCATGTAATGGCACAGACATTGATGTGATCGAACAGGATATTGTCGACTACCTGAACGAGCTGTCCACAATGACTGGTGCCCGGCTTGAAGTCGTTTCCGGAAAGACTGAGGAAGGCTCACAACTTGCAAGTCTGGGCAAGATAGGCGCAGTATTGCGCTACAAGCCTACTACTTAGGCTTGCATTGGCATTCCGCGATGTCTTTGAAACACCCTGTGCACACCACAAAAGTATTACAACCCATTGGGGTACATGCCTCAAAAGTCCTAGAATCTCTACCGCACTGACATTTTTGCATTCAGAAGACAGAACAGGCTAAAATAATATCTAGATTGCGGCAGGACACCAATAGCCTCTGATAGATTTCGGAGCTTGAGCTATGCAACGGCCATATTCTGCAGCAACTTGGGTTTGGTGGCGAGGTCACAGAATATTCTCAACAAGTATTAAATAAAGGTAGGCAATACCAGCTCTTGGGAAAGATGCCTACCGAACTGAAGGTCCATCCATCGTTTTTCAAAGAGTTTGCTACCAAGACGTGGGTTTCGCCTACGGAAATAGTCAAGGAGCTCGTAGAGAACGCGTTTGACGAGGACGCGACTAGGGTTCTTGTCACGGTTCTAGGCAATGGGTCTATCGCAGTTGAAGATGATGCGGGTATGGATCAGAACGGGATGGAAAAGTTCCTGCTTTTGGGCTCACCCCATAAGAGAGTTGAATCACTTTCTCCAAAGCTGAAAAGAATTAGGACTGGCAGGTATGGCACCGGCAGGTTATCTTTCTTGACTTCGTTTGATAAGATGAAGATCAGAACAAAGCGCGGCAACTTTGTAAAATCAATAGTTATCGATGGTGATGTTCTGGAAAAGCTGCACACGGGTAACGCTAAACTGGATGAGGTAAAGGAGCCGGCGCTTAAGCGTGATGGCACAGAGTTGTTAATGACTGGAGCCAAGATTGCCGTCGACGTTATCAAGATCACAAAAGAGATCCGCAAGCTGGCCATACTGAGACAACCGATGTTTGAGGTCTATATCAAGACCGCAGACAAGTTCAAGGAATGGAACTTTGATGGCGCTCAGCCCATCCGGGCTCCGGATATTCAAGGGCATCGTATACCTGTCAACCTCGACGGAGGAAGAATAGTCGGAGAAATTATCATTGCACGCAGACCTCTCTCAGATGAAGAACGAGGAATTGCAGTGATGGTTGGGAACCACATCGTGACACGAAGCAATTTTGGATTTGACACAAAGCTCAATCGCGTCACAGGTTTTATCAGGTGTGACTCTTTGACTACAAGGTTTGCGGACAAGTCTGCATTGATCGAAGACGAAGAGTATGCCAAGTTCAACCAGGCAATGCGGACATTTGTGATAGACACTGTCATCCCAAGCCTGACGGAGTATGAAGACGTCTTGATAACTAGGGAAGAGAACAAGATTTATCGCGAAATCGACAAGGTCTTAGGACAGGCAATGGTTGAAACACTCGAACTTGAAGAGGAAGTGCAGGGCTACGAAATGGTCGAAGTCAAAGAGAGAGTAGCGACAGCGCGCAAAGGCGAAAAAGAAGATGAAGACAAACACAAGGGCCGCGCACACTCACGTCAAGAAGAAGTCGGCCCACTTGTGACAGCAAGTTCCGGCATGTCCAAGACCGGCCAAATGCGCCAGCAACAGACTGTCACAGAATCAGGCATTATCTATGACGAAGGGGAAGCTCCGGAGATAGCTGGCGAAGTGGTCAACACGGTGGACGAAGCGCAGGCAGATGGCACAGTTATTAGAACTAGGACAGTCCGGAAGCCTATCCTGAAAAAGACTTTTGCGCTCAAGAGGATCGGTTATAAGGTCATACCGTATGAAGACGAGACTGACTCTCGTTACAGCTTTACTACAGACAATATCGTATTTGTGAACAAGGCTAATCCCACCTACAAGGCAGAAGCATCGAGGGGCGACGAGTTCTTGATGAGGCATGTAATTAGCATTGTGGCCGAAGCTATCGCTCAGGAAAAACACCCCGAAGGCAAGGAGGCTCTGGAACTACAGAACAGGCTTGTTGCTGAAGCAATAAGGATCCATGACGCCAGCGTGCTGAAGCGTTAGAATGATTCGCACAATAGAAACGACTAAATCTAACTGGAGACTCGAGTTAGATATATGGCATTTGAATTTATGCCCGGCGCGACAGTAGTCGGCATTTCGTACAATAATGGCGTTATCTTGGCCGCAGAAAAGAGAGTATCATTCGGAAACTTTGTGGTAAACAAGAACATCAAGAAGACCTTTTCTGTCACAGACTATGTTGGAGCCGCATGTGCAGGTATGGTCGCAGACATGCAGGTTTTGGTAAGGCAGGTAGAAGCTCTCGCCAAGATTCGCAAGCTCGAGACTAGGCGCGAGGTTGCTCCAAACTCTGTCGCAAAGCTGATGTCTGTAATTATGTTTGAGCGTAGGTATTTTCCACTCCTCACACAGGTAATTGTCGGTGGAATAAACAGCAAGCCCGAGATCTATACTCTCGATCCGCTAGGCTCTGTCTTGCCTGATGACTATGCGGCAGTCGGCACTGGTGCAGAAATGGCTCTAGGCATCATGGACGCAGAGTTCCAGCCAAACATGACTGAAGAAAAGGCAAAAGAGCTTGCAATCAGAGCTATCAAGTCTGCAGTCCAGCGCGATGCGGCAAGCGGCGACGGGATTGACATTCTCGTGATCTCAAAGAGCGGCCAACGGGAAGAAACAATAGCTCTCCGTAACGCCTAGATTTCTTTGTAGGCTTCCCACATTTTATCACTGACATAGTGCATGTTGTCTATAACATAGCCCTTTGTCATGGCTTTTGCAACTTCGCTGTCCTCAAGCGCAATGCCTACTGCAAGCGCTTTCCCGTGCGTCTGATCCTTAACAACGACAATATCTCCCTTCTTGAATGAATCAAAATTGGTGATGCCCGGACGCATCACCTTGGCCCCATTGCACACAAACTTCACGGCACCCATGTCCACGGTTACGGACGGGAAGCGCTGCAGAATTTCGGACCTGACGGCCAAGAATGGGATGATGATGTCACTATCATTGTGCCGCATCTCAACTGCGACAACATTCTCATCCGCAACTAGAAGGCATTTTCCCTCCTCAACTTCACAGACCTTAATGCTCTTGACCTTTGGAACTGCATCCTGTGGCCACGTTGAGCTTATCTTCTCCAAAAGGTCCGCGGTTTCACTCTTAGAAAGCATAAAGGTCCTCAGATAGTATCGTGATCATCAGCATTGCAAGGCTATTAATTTGTTCCAGAATCACGCTAAGGTTTATTATAATTCAAAAGTAGATAATTATGTATGCAATATCGAATCCTGAAAGAGCCTATGGCGATACTCGAGGTCGATTTGGGCTCTGGTGAAAAGATAACCGCAGAATCAGGCGCAATGGTCTACATGAAAGGCGACATTGAAATCAAGACCCGAACGCGTGACGGGGGTTTCTTGAAAAAGATCAAGGTTACTGCCCTCGGCGGCGAATCTTTCTTCGTAAATGACTATCTGGCACATGGCGACTGCTCGATTGGTCTTACAGGACCTCCAATTGGCGACATTGTACGGGTGGAGGTCAAACAAGGAAGTGGCTTTATCGTACAGTCAGGATCATATGTTGCATCAACACCCGGCGTACTTCTCGACACACAGTGGCAGGGATTCACAAAGGGTCTGTTTGGGAGTGAGTTTTTCATGCTCAAAGCCACAGGTCAGGGTGATATGTTCTTGAACGCGTATGGGGGTATCGTGCACAAGCAACTTGCAGCTGGAGAAAAAATGATGATTGACAACTATCACCTAGTAGCATTGAGTGACCAGGCTGCATATCGCGTTACCAAGGTTGGAGGAATGAAAACTACCATCCTTGGTGGCGAGGGTCTTGCAACAGAAGTAACAGGTCCTGGCTCAGTCTATTTCCAAACAAAGAATCTCCGAGAGCTGATCGATCTGCTCGGGATAAGCCAGAGGTCTGAAACAACATCCAGGTCTGGCGTCTCATTTGGCGGTTTCAGAATCAGTTGATTGTCAGCGCGCATGTGCGTGTGTGCCGACGGCCCATTCATTCATGTATTTGTGTGCGTTATGACCTGCCAGCAGTCAAGGCAGAACTCCCCATTTATTTGGAAGATTTCTGCAGGTTTAACCTTGCAATGAGTACACGCGATTTCATCAGCGTCTACGATTCCTTCATTTTTTTGCTCATCAGTAGCTAAAATCTGCATAGTCAAGATATAGAAATTATACTGGCGATTGTAATATTTATACCTACTTTTGTTATTACTATTAACCTAGCCTTAATTGTAAGTAAATTTTCTCTACGGTTGTAGCCCCACTTCAGCCCTTAATATCCGCAGAACAGAGATATCTCTATCAAAGGTGCTTTGAATGGCGTCTTGCATTGTTTCTAGCGCGTGTCAAGACCCGTCATTCATTCATTCCGCATACTCCCAGTGTAGCAAAAGCCTAGTTTTGTACTTGTCTTCTCTGACTACTTGATCTTCGATATCCTGCTACTTCAGGACAGTTGGATAATCGAATTCCCCTTTTTGAATCCACTATCAAAAAAGCAATCCCGCGTTAGCTGAATGTTGTATCTCTTATTTCAATAAGGTCTCGCAAAACTGCACTGGCAGTCTCCATTCCGCCAGCGCCGCGTCCAATTATCGTCTGCTGGCCAGAATGTTCTGATGAGAATGTCACTGCGTTCAGCGTGCCATTTACACAGATCGGGTCAGACTTTGAAACTTCAGTCGGCTCAACGACCAGTTTTCTGTTATCGCATGATGCTATAAGTTTGATTGCATTTCCTCTCTGCGCCGCTTTCTTCACATCTGTAACTGATACCTTTGTAATCCCTGTGCGCCTCACGTCCTTCATTGTGACCTTCATACCCATGATCCAATTAGCCATGATGACTAGTTTTGCGGCGGCATCAAAACCATCTACATCCAGTGATGGGTTTGCTTCTGCATAACCTTTTTCTGCGGCATCTTGCAACGCGCTTTGGTATGTCAGTCCCTCTGCCATTTTGCTCAAGATATAGTTGGTAGTCCCATTAAGAATACCTTTGAAGGATGTTATCCTGTCACCTTTTAGGCAGCGCTTGGCAAATTCGAGAATGGGTGTCCCTCCACCCACTGTACCGCTAAATCTGAGCATCACTCCGTTGTAGTTTGCGAGCTCTATGAGTGAGGGGAACGCCAGGGCCAGCGGGCCTTTGTTCACGCTGATTACATGCTTCCCAGTTCTCATGGCTGCGATTATGTGAGTAGTTCCGGGCTCGCCGTCTGTTAGATTGGTTGGAGTGCACTCGAGCAGAACTTCGGCATCAACATTTTCAATTATCTGCAATGGGTCGAACTTGCTGTCATACCCCTTCTCATTAGGCCCAACGGTGCCCTTTGTTTTCTTTACCTCAAGAAGCCGCTGTAGGTCTATCCCTGCAGGCTCTACTACAGCACCTTTGTTATCGACGCAAGCTACTATGCGCGGCTTGATTCCATACTGGCTATAGAGATCGGCTGATCGAGACAGCAGCAACTTGGCAAAGCTCTGTCCTACTACTCCAAAACCAACAACGATTACTCGCAACTCGGTTTCTTGACGCTCTGTGGGCTTAATAAAACTAGCATTGTTGACTGCTAGCGGCTCTATGATTGAGGCTTGAATCCCGGGTCAATTTGTAAAATCTATACACTCGCATCCATATTTAGAACGTCGAGGAAACCATAAGGAGAAGAGCGCTCCGGCAAACTCGGGTGTGAAGCGCGAGATTTTCCACTTGTAACGTCACAGGTTTTGTATCATGCTTGCGGGATTGCGCCCTTGAAGGTGAAAATGAATATTCCTATCTCCAAGGCAGCCGCAGCTGCACATGTAGCCACAATCGTCACTTTGCGGCCTATTTTCATGAGTTTCAGTTGTTGTCCCATATTGTACATAAGCAATTTGGGTTCGTGGCTGCACGAATTATTTCAATTCCTCCTATCGTGATGTGCGTGGCGAAGTCGCTTCCATCCCCGAATCTGCCATGTAGGTCAGGTCCTCCTTCTTCTGACATTCTGTGAGCTTTCTAATGGCTACTGGTACAACCTTTTCTTGCTGCTGCACGTTGCATTGCAACTGCCTACCCTGCGTCAACCATCAATACAGGCGTAGGCGTCAGTGCTAAAGCGGATAACAATTTGCCATTCCAAAGAGGATGGAGGACGCAGAACCAGTAGAATTCGAAAATCTCTCAACAACCAATCCTGTCACCTTAGATAAGGAATGTCAGAATGCGCTGAGCTCTTGTGGAAAATCTTTAACACACGTGACATGAAATTTGATTATTGATGTGATTAGGGAAAGCTAGCCCCTACAATTGCCTCTGCAGGATATTCTTCAGGTCAACTGGGCCACAGGATCGCAGCGCTTTTGCATCTCGTGACACACACGAATGGAAAGAATATGACCGTAGCAAAGAAATTTTATCCTCCTGTGTTATAAGATTGAACTGATAAGGAATGCAAAACAGTTGCTTGATCCGATCATTGCAGCAGTAGTTCTCATTCTAGTAGGCCTAGGGGCAGGAACCTTGGGTTCGATGCTCGGAGTGGGCGGCGGAATAATAATGGTTCCTGCCCTCACTTTCTTGGGGGTGCCACCAGCACAAACAGCTAGTACAAGCCTAATAGCAGTGGCATCAACGAGTGTGTCCTCTACTATGGAGTATTCTCGCCAAAAGCGGATCAACTATCGTCTGGGATTGGAAATCGCCGCCTTTGCGATACCTGGCGCAGTCTTGGGCGCATTATTGTCAGAATCACTTTCTGCAGAATCGTTTCAACTCTACTTTGGAGTAATTCTGATCCTTACTGGCATATACGTACTATACAAGAATTCAATCTTGAATGATGCTGCCGCCAAAAGGCGCTCAGTTATGTTGCGGGCTGGAGTATTCGCGGCATCATTTGGAGCCGGCATGATATCAAGTATGTTTGGTGTGGGGGGCGGGATAATATTTGTGCCATCCATGCTCTTGGTGCTTGGATTGACAATGCATAGGGCCGCTCCTACGTCACAATTTACTCTCATGCTGACTTCAATAGCCGGCGTCATTGTACACGCTGCTCTTCTGAATCCTGACTACTTGCAGGCTGTTTCACTATCCGCAGGAGCGTTCGCCGGCGCGCAGATTGGAGCAAGGATATCGCGCTCTGCGAAAGAAGTACTCCTGCAGAAATTGTTAGGACTGACCCTGATGATTGTAGGGATAGTATTGATAGCCATGTCTTTCAAACTCATCCCAAACTGGCTCACTTTGCGCTAGTTGGAGAATGCCTGCTCTATCTGGATGCCACTTTCCTTCTAGGTTTTCTATCTTGGGCCGCTACCAAGCTTGGTCATTGCCATTTAAGGCTCGACCTTGCGGGTAGCTGCAAAATCTGATCTATTGTCGATGAGGATGATGCACCAGAATTACCTGTGACATCAATATTGGGGACCGCTATGCTGTCTTGCATTTCAACTAGGCACTTCTAAAGTGCATCCTTGTCGAGACTCTACTACTTGAAAGGTCCGTCTGACTTTTCCCATAATGGGAGTTTCAGCTGTAATTGCCGTCTTCTTTCTATGCCCTTACTTCGTCGACATAGAATATTGCTTCATTTCTCTTGAGAGCTATTCCGGCAGCAAGGTGGAGTATGGAATTGTGCAGCCTCGTGGCATCTGGCTCCGTGCCTTCGCTATTGCCTGCAAGAACAAGGTGTAGCTTTATGCTGGAGCCTAGCACATCTCCAAGCTCTTGGTTTACAGTTGCAGTATATGGTCGGAGTGCTCCTCTGAATACGTCCGCTCTTGCCCTGACCACTCCTGAAATCTTTTTGCCAACAGGCGAATCGGGTCCTACTATGACAACTGTCCCACTGGACCCTTTGTATTTTGCCGGCTCTTCCAGTGCCCCTTGTGGAGCCATTGCGTTTACGGCTTCTTTGGTTATGAGACCTGGAATGTAAATAAAGTTGTCAACCAGCTCATCCCACTGCTTCCTCGAAAGCGCACTGAATGCCACGTTATAATCATAGTCACCAGTGAAGTGAATAACTGAATCAATCTTGCCAAATTTCGTCCGTGCAGTGTTAAAGATGCGCCTTACGCTTTCTTCGTCGATCATGTTTATTGCGTGACTATGGAATTCTCTGTATTCTTGCATGTCATTCCTGTTATTTGCAAGTACTATCACTTGCTTTGCGCCAGCGCTCTGTGCAAGCCTTGCTACATGTTTGACCCTCTCGATGTCCTTCTTTGCCGACGAGCTGGTCGTCAAAATAATGACCTTGCCATTTAGATCTGGCTGTGACGGTCCTTCTACCGCAGTTCCGACTATCGGCTTGACTGGGTAAAACACGCGGTCATTGGGAATTACTCTACCGTTAATCAGCTTGCTTATCTTTTCATCGCAGAGGTTCATCACCATCTCTGCCACATCCTCCTGTGTCAGGAATTCTCCATCGACTATCATCTTGCTCGTGTTGTTCTGTATTTTCTCCGCGATCTCCTGCATCTTGGCAAGGGCACCAGACACCGTCTCAGTGAGCTTCTTGATATCTTCCTCAGACTCTTGCCCGCGTGATCTTGCGATTTCAACTGCAACCTCTCTGCATGCCTTTTCAACAATGTCGTCTTGTTCTCCAAGTGCCGGAAGAGCGCCCGCAGTAACCTTCTCAACTTCTAATGAGCTCAAGCCGGGGTAACCTCCAACTCTGAGGAATTCCGCAGCAGCCTTTGGGTAAACAGTCTTGTAAATTCTGTCAGAGTGAACAGGTCCGGGATTGGTTGCAATAGAGCGTATGCCACGTTCTGCAAGTTCCCATGCAAGCGCCTCTGCCAGGCGATTCTTGGCGCCTTGGGCCGCTGTATAGGGCGTCCTGAAGCGGTATGGTCTCTGCTCATAGCGGTTCTCTTCGGTGAAGAATGTGGCAATCGTGATTATCTTTCCGCCCTTTTCCATTGCGCTCAATCCACTCACAGAAGTCCAGAAGGTTCCTGTTAGGTGAATTGCAACAGCGTCGCGGAACTCCTTGACGCTAGCGTTTGTAAAAGTCTTGACAGGGCCGGAAACACCGGCGTTATTAACAATAATATCCACCTTGCCGAATTGATCTTTCAGACTGGAAAACATTGAATTGATTCCAGCTTCGTCTGAGACGTCCACACCTGGAAAAACTGCAACCTTTCCCCGAGATCCGACAGATGAAATTATTTCTTTCAATATATCTGCAGTTTGATCTAGTGGTTCTTTTCTTCTGCCCATAATGACGATATTTGCCCCGTGTTCTGCAAACTTTTTTGCAATTGCCTGCCCGATACCGGTGCCACTACCTGTGATGACTACAGTCTTACCATCAAATTTCAATTCAGACTTGAGAGAAGGTGATTGCTTTTCCACAAAAGTTGGCGCTTTTCCACGACTATTAAAGTTAACTTCATTCCTTGCGGTAGTCGTGAATACTGTTGTAGAAAAGAAATCAATCAGCTTCGCCCAATGCGCGAAGCCTTGCCTTAATGTGACCTGCTATTCTGTCTGCAATTTCCAACATAGTTTGGTTGAATGCAAAGGATTCTTCGTGGATCCACTTGCCATAGATCCTAATGTGATCATCCATCGGATCTATTCTTATCTCTCCTTCCCGGAGCATGACCTCCTTCAGCATCTCAGTAAGTTCCCTATCTGCCTGCAATGTCTCGGCAAAATGGTCCGCGCCGGTCCACCTCACACCAACAACACGTTTGTTTCCAAGGTGACCCTTTGTAATGGGCTCACATCGTGATAGGAAATTTCCATTTTCCTTGCTCTTACAATTAACGATATAGTGAACCTGATGATATTGGAGCGATCCATAGGGCAACGGAGCTGGATCTTGCTTTGGCATATTCACTCAAACCCTCTGCAACACTTGCACAAAATCAACGCTTCTGCCTCTGACCTCTATCAGACCTTTGTTCGTCACAACCCTCGGCGAAAGGGCAAATCCGTGGCTATAATAGGTTTCTTCTCGTTCTAGCTTGTGCGAACCGAGCGGGAGCGGTACGCAATCAACCCCGCTGTTCTTCATCTCCTCTGCCAGCCTCTCATGCACGGCCATCCTTCTAACAATGACGGACTCGGAGTCGCCATGTCCACCATGTTCTTCGTAAGAATCAGTAGCACGGGAAGAATGTTGTGTGTGTTCCACGACAATTTATAAAATTGCCGCTTACAAATAAATTCTACTGTCCAAGCCCCTTCAGGTACTTCTTCATGCCTTCTTTTTCCAACTTGCCTGCCTTTTTGAGCACGCTTGACTCAAGATCGCGCTTGTATTTCTCCACCTTACCTGCTATCTCGGGATGTCTCGTTCCAATTATTTGGCACGCAAGGATCCCCGCATTCTTGGCACCGTTTATAGCTACGGTGGCAACCGGTACGCCTGGCGGCATTTGGGCTATTGACAAGAGAGAATCCAGACCATCGAGGCTCTTTGTCTTGATAGGCACTCCTATCACGGGCAATGGAGTTAGCGAGGCGACCATGCCCGGCAGGTGGGCTGCGCCCCCAGCCCCTGCGATAATGACCTTGAGGCCCCTTTTCTTGGCACCCTTGGCATATTCCACCATCCTTTTTGTCGTCCGGTGAGCAGAGACTATTGTTATCTCGCTAGGTACTCCAAATGAATCCAGCACTTCTTTTGCTTCCTTCATTACCGGAAGGTCGGAGTCACTTCCCATAATGATGCCAACAACGCTAATAGGTTTTCTCACAGTTTTTCCCCCATGGGGATAAGCTCGATTGCCTTTCTAGCCTTTGCGGCACGGGTCATTGCTAGCTTTATTGTTCTGCCCGTGGCAGTGATATGACCTAGTTTGCGCCGAGGCCGAGTGAACTTCTTGCCATAGATGTATAGGCTCGCTCCCGGCACCGCCATCATTTGTGTCAAGCCCTTTACCGCATAAGGTCCGTCCATATTTTCATCACCAAGTATGTTAATCATCACCGCCGGTGAAAGCAATTCTGGTTTTGATAGTGGCAGGTCAAGCACTGCCCGCAAGTGTTGTTCAAACTGGGAGACAGAGCATGCTTCATTTGTATAGTGACCAGAGTTATGTGGCCTAGGAGCGATCTCGTTAATCAGTACTTCTCCCTTTCTTGTTACAAACATTTCGATCCCAAATAACCCTGCATCGTGGAGCGCTGCCATCGTCTTTTCGGCTACCTTCTTTGCCCTTGCCTCCACGCTCTTGTTGATTCTGGCTGGCACTATTGTGGTGTCTAAAATGCTGTTCTTGTGGATGTTTTCAGCGACCGGGAATGATTCTATCTGACCGCTGGGATTGCGTGCAACCATTATGGATATCTCTCTGACAAACGGGACAAACTTCTCTAGCATGCACTCTCTTCCCGAGAAGTAGTTGAACGCTTCGTGTATCTTGTTCTTGGAAGTGATCAAAAAGTTTCCTCTGCCATCGTACGAATCTTCGCAGGCCTTCAACATAGCTGGATATCCAAATTGCTCGCACAGCTCGTAAAGGTGTTCTTCGGAACGCACAAGCGCAAATTCCGGTACGGGTATCTTGTGCTGCTTTAGAAATAATTTCTGCCTGTACTTGTTTTGTATGACGCGCAGGGTTTCCGGTGCTGGCCTGACAGGGTAGTTCTTGGCCTCAAGTTCCTTGAGTGCCGTGGAATTTGCAAGCTCGATCTCATAGGTCAAAATGTCGCACTTTTCCGCCAATTTCATTATCGCTGATTCATCCTTAAAGTCGGCCACTATCTGTTCGTCAGCTATTCGAGAGGCGGGACATCCTTCAGTTGGGTCAAGGACAATGATCTTCAGCGACATGCGTCGTGCCTCGTGTGCAATCATCTTGCCCAACTGTCCTCCCCCAATGATGCCCACACAAATTGGCTTTTCCATTGCAAGGAGGTCACTGCTGACCGTCAAGATAGTATATAGCTGATTTGGAGCGACGTTAAAAGTCTTTCAATCTTCAGATAGACTTTTTATCGCATACTTGGTAGGCAATGCTGCAATGAGACTCCTCCGCAAGGGAAAGGTCAAAGACATATACGAGCTAGACAATGGCGACATTCTATTTCACTTTTCAGATCGTGTATCCGCATTTGACGTAATGATGGCGACGCCAATCCCGAGAAAAGGCGAAGTTCTTTGTAGGTTTGGAGAGTTCTGGTTTGACGTTCTTCAGACGCCTCACCACATGGTAAAGGTGGTTGAAAAGGACAAGATGCAGGTCAAGAGGCTTGAAATGATACCAGTCGAGTGTGTAGTGCGGGGATACTTTTATGGGAGCTTTGTCGATCGCTACCAAGACCGCAAAGACCTTCCTTCTAATTCCAAGTTGGTTTTGGCTTCCCGGCTTCCAAGGCCTATCTTTGACCCAACGACAAAATCCGAGGATCATGATGTCCCAATAGGCAGAGAAGAACTGATCTCTTCCGGCATCATTTCTGGCAGAGACTATGACTATCTTGAAAGGACCTCGATATCTCTTTACGAAAAAATGAGCATAGTAGCAGATCGCGCTGGTTTTATCATTGCGGATGTCAAATTTGAATTCGGTAGGGACAAGAATGGTAACATCTTGCTAGGAGATTCGCTCGGTCCTGACGAATATCGACTCTGGCTCAAATCTGATTACCAGCCGGGAAGGATGCAGGAAAGTTACGACAAGCAACTATTGCGCGATTGGCTAGTCAAAATTGGCTTTAAGAAGCAAGTTGACGAGCTAGCCAAACAAGGCAAAAAGCCTGAATCTCCAGAAATCTCCCCTGAACTAGTAAACGAGCTCAGCCGGAGGTACATTCTGGCTTTCGAGCGCATCAGCGGTCGCAAGTTATAGCTCAATTTTGGACTGATTTTTTCCCCTGTTTTGACATGTGTACCTTCTTGAGCTAGCGCCTAGAGCCTGATTTCGGTGTCTGGTCGGCGATATGTGCAATGTGTGTTATATTGTTATGATATTGATACCATTGGTCATATAGAAATGCACACAAAGGCATGCTCAGTATTGTAATGGTATTGTTATAGTAACTTAACGATGTATGTAAGAACGTTTAACAAATAGCGCGAAACTATCTGATATCTGCCATTTATTATCCGATGCTAGATTTTGTTACCCTGATGGCCGAAATTCTGTTCCAAAAGGACGTCAAGATAAAAAGAGTAACAACAATAGGACATACCGCTGCACAGGCTCTGAACGACCCTGTCAGGATAAAGATCCTCGAAATCCTGAGCCATAAGCAAATGTCTGTAGAGGAAGTCGCCAAGGCACTTGGAAGCTCTGGCTACAAGAAGGCTATCACTACTGTCAGACACCATCTGGACACTCTAAAATCCTCCGGACTGGTTGAAGCAACAAAGATGGTGGAAACAAGAGGTGCTGTGCTCAAGTACTATGCACCTACGCTACGCGCATTCGACTATGACACTCCCGATTTGGACAAACATACAAAGTTAGTTGAAGATACGGCCACAAGATTGCTCAGAGTGCTCAAGGGGATATTTGATGACAAGAAGTTTTCTTCGGCGTTTATTGGAAAGGGCGCTTGCAACCTTTGCAAACGTGATCACTACAAGGAATATGCGGCGCTCGAAATATTGAATGCGGCGCTTGCAGGAGCTATGGAAAGGAAAGAATATGCAGAAATGATGGTACCAAAGGAGCAGCCCAAAAAGTAGCTTCTATTGTCATTCTACTGTAATCCTGAATATGCCTTTTGCTTCATCATCCTGCAGTAACTCGACCATGTTGCGGGGGACATCCGAAGAGGCCTTGTCGCACCTGATTGACAGTGTCCGGGGACAGACAAAGTTTGTCTTGCGTATGACAATATCATGAGGGTTCATTAGCGAGAGTCGCTCGTCTCCCATTCCTTTTATCACAAAAGATTCCGAGCCGACCATTATCTCTACTCTTACGATCGAGCCGGATGTGGAGAGCCTTCGCTTCAATGTCTCGTTCAGATCCGCACAAGCTTTGGTTGCCCTCACCCCGAGGATGCAATCTCCTCTTAGTGTTAAGTGCTCGTCCTTCGTTATCTCTAAAGTCTTGCCGTGCAAAGATTGGACATTCGGGTGGCCAAAAAATATGACTTCTTCCTGGACCATTCAGCAATCTTTGTGACTTGGCGATATTAAATACCAATCCTGCAGTTGCTTTGGAGTGGAGCCTCATAGTTAGGCTTAAATGGAACATTACAAAAAAAGTAGATTGAATTGTTACCAGCAGCAGCGGGCTATGATCGAGCAATTACTGTATTTTCGCCAGATGGAAGGCTTTACCAAGTAGAGTATGCTATTGAAACAGTCAGACGCGGAACACTTGCAATAGGCATCAAGAGCAAAGACGGAGTTATTCTTGCTGTGGAAGAGAAGGCGAGAAAGCTCCAGATATCAAACGTGACACAAAAGATCTTTCAGGTTGATGATCACATCGGTGTTGCAGCAGCAGGCTATATCCCAGATGCGCGCACACAGGTAGACCACGCGCGCTTTTTCGCACAGAGTAACAGGCTGATCTATGATGAACCAGTTGACGTAGAGGGAGTTGCCAAAAACTTGGCAGACATGGCTCAGCAGTTTACGCAGTATGCCGGCGTTAGGCCATTTGGTGTAGCGTTGATTTTGGCAGGCGTAGACAAGAATGGTTCTGAACTATTTCTGACTGACCCAAGCGGAACATACATTGGCTATGATGCGGTGGCAATAGGTGCTGGCAGCGATCAGGTAACCGAATTCCTTGAGAAAAACTACAAGGGGGATCTGAGCCTGGACGAGGCAGCTGCCCTTGCGATAGAATCAATCTACTTGGTAAGCGAAGAAAAGACTGGAACACGACATCTCAAAATGGCCATTATCGACAACAAGACTAGGACGATGCGCAAGATCGAGGATCAAGAGATCGAGAGATATGCATCAATGGCCAAAGAAAGGATGGCAAAACGAGGCGCCTGACCTTCCTTTCTTCCTCTTTTCCAATAAATTAATTTAAGGTTAGGATCCCATTCTGGTTTCAGAGTATATTTATGGTTGCAAGAATAGGCGCAAAAGCTCCAAACCTTCAGATTTCGACATGGGTTCAAGGCAAACCTACTAACATTGATAACGAAAATGGGAACGTAGTCCTGGTTGAGGTTTTTCAAGTCAATTGTCCTGGATGCTTCCTCTACGGGATTCCAGAGGCCATCGATATCTACAACAAGTATAGGGACAAAGGACTCACCGTTCTTGGGGTTGCGACAGCCTTTGAAGATTTTGACAAGAACAACCTTCCCAATCTGGAAAAACTCCTCACTACAGGTGAAGTGATTGGCGAGACTTACAGGGCACTGGCGCAGTACGGCCAGCTGAGAGACGGCAACAAGCTACCGTACAAGATCCCATTTCCAGTTGGAATGGACATGTTGAAGAAAGAGTCCGACCAACTTACCGATAGCAAGGTCATGGACTTTATCGAGGCGAACATACCCGACTTTAGATCCTACTCAGAAAAGGACAGACAGGTGTTGGTGGAACGTGTAAAGAACTACCTAAGATCAAAGGAATATTCTGCCAAGACTTTTGAAGAATATGCACTCCGCGGCACACCTTCCAGCATACTTGTCGACAGGAAGGGCATTCTGCGCTCAACGTTCTTTGGATCAAACGGAATCTTGGAAGGCGCAATTTCAGAGCTGTTGAATGAATAATGCCTGATCTCTGGGTCGCAATTCCCGATTCATCGCTTTCAGACGAACAGACGAGACGTGACAAGAGCATCAAAATAGGGCAGTTTGCACGCGCCTGCTCTATCTTTAGAGTCAAGAGGATCTACATCTACCACGACTCCCTCTCACACTTTGAGCGCGAAGATCCAGACTTGCTTAGGACCGTATTGCGTTATCTCGACGCTCCTCAATATCTGCGAAAGGCACTCTATCCTCGGATGCGACAGCTTGAATATGCTGGCATCCTGCATCCGATTAAGGCGCCCCACCATAAGCCACCGGAAGACATCAAGAAAGTCAAAGTTGGGGACGTGCGCACTGGAGTCATAGCCAAGGTCAAGGGACAATTGTTCGTAGAAGTTGGTCTTGGTGCACTCGTGCCTTTTGCAGGCAAGGGATTCGAAGGCAAAAAGGTAAATGTCAAGTTCATTTCGCCATATCCGAACTTGAAGGCGACAGAAGCTTCAGACGAAGAAATTGCCGAATATTGGGGTTATGAAGTGAAGGAAGTTCCGTCGCTTTCCAAGCTACTCGCAAGCGTAGAAAACGCGGAAATAGTGATCACATCAAGAAGGGGCAGCTACTTCAAGAATGTAGAGACCAAACTGATAGAGCGCGCCAAGGGAGCAAAGCACATCTTGGTTGTTTTTGGTGCACCAAAGTACGGAGTGCATGACATTCTTGCGAAAGAAGGCGCAAGCATCAAGCAACAAGAATTTGTCATCAACATGTTTCCGAACCAATCGACTGAAACTGTTAGGCTGGAAGAGGCATTACTCGGGACCCTTGCCATTCTTAATAGCGTTTTGCCGTATGGCAATTATCACGCTGGATAGCCACTACAAGCAAACCAATAGAAATTGAATGGGATTCCCCGCCCCCTATTGATGGTAGCCGCTCGTCCAAAAGTTTACACCTTATCCGAAAAGCCTAGGTAGTTGTGACCGCACGCTTCATCCTGTTTGGAAAAACGGTGTGAAGCCGATGTGGATCATTCTTTTGTCACTCTCCAGTCATCAGAAACATGAAATTGATCTGGTACTCTCAGTATAACAGATGGAATAGAACTGTCACAAACAGATGGTTTTGACCTAGATTTTCCAAGTAGAATACAATCAGACGATTACAAATCTTAACACGAATTTTGTCATCTGTCCCGGACCTTGAAGTCAATATCAAAGTGACTACAACATGCTTATTCCTCTATTCCGCAAAGACCAAAACGAAAAGGTTAACACACCACGAATTTTTGGTATCAAGGCAAGTTCTCTGTAATGAGCCAAAAAATTTCACACTGCTTCGCATGATTCTGGCAGGACCTTGAATCATGACGGATGGAACCCTGTATGCATCAGTCTGGGCACCTCTTCTGAGGTGGGATAGGAAAGATGATTGCTCGCTTTCACAACTTGTGTCGAGGGAATATTGCAGCAGACGCCGGGTGGAATTTGAAACGGTTGTCTGGGATTTCCGATCCGATGCCCTACTCCATTCGTCTGCCAGTGCCTAAAACATATCGGCCAAGAAAAATGAAGCGTTGGAATCACGACTGGGCACGCGAGGACAGAGTGAGCCTATGGTGGAGCTGTCGTCATAATCCTGTTGATATTTGTGCATGCTCCCCGAGTATTAAAAGGTGGTTTGACCAAACTTCTCGGGCTGCAGAGGTCGTCAAATAATCGCAGACTGGCAATGTCTTCGAACATTCTGGTATGAAGAAATTTGCGAATTTGAAGAATTCAATGAAGTGAAAGGAAAATCGCACCTGTTTGGAATGGTGTTCTCTGATGAGGTGGTACTATCATTCACGTACATGGGCCTGTTATTTTGGTGGATACAGTATGTGACAATTGGGGCAGGCATTTCATGCAATTCCGAGAATCCTGTGGACTAGGCCTCTTTCAAGATGGTGAGAAAAGCTGATTCTTGAAAAGCTGAGTGAAGGTGTCAGATAAACAGAGGTAAAATCTGAAATGATACCTGCCTAAGTTTTCATATGAATTCCAAGTCTCACTGAGAACTGCACGCATGTACCATGGCTTTGTGGTTCCAACCGTCTCAAAGTAGAAACAAAGTCAGCCTGACCCGGCTTGCCCGCTCGTCTTTCTAACCAAGTTTCCCGGATAGATACATGAGTATTTGCTCATTTCATATCCAAGTTCAAATAACTTATTAAAGGGTCAGGCAGAGTCATGCAGTATCTATGGGTCATCGCAAGTATAGTGCCCCGAGGAGGGGTAGTGTTGCCTTCAGACCAAGGGCCAGAGCCAAGAGCCTTGAGGCAAGAATCAGAACTTGGCCTCAAATGGCAGTAGAAAAAAGCTCTCTTTTAGGATTTGCGGGTTTCAAAGTGGGCGGTATTCACGTCCTGACCATCGACGACAGGGAAAAGACTCCTAACTTTGGCAAGCAGCTGCTCAACCCAGCCACGGTGATCGCGACACCTCCAGTCAGGGTGATAGGAATTCGTGGCTACAAGAAGGATCTTTACGGTGAGCACGCAATTTTTGACGTTTACGCAAAGGATCTTCCTAAGGAACTCTCACGCAAGTTTGATGCCAAGTCTTCAGACGAATCGTTCGCAAGAGCTGAGGGCTTGCTTGGCAATGCAAGTATCATTATGGCAATAGTCGCTATCTCTCCAAATTCCATCGGCCTCTCACAAAAAACGCCGTTTGTTTTCGAAATGGCAGTTTCCGGCAAAGACATAAAATCGCAGTATGATTACGTAAAGAGCATCCTTGGCAGAGAAGTCAAGGTGAGCGACATTTTCCAAGTCGGGCAGCATATCGATGTCTTTGGCATCACTAGAGGAAAGGGGGTCGAAGGCCCGGTCACTAGGTTTGGCATCAAGAGAAAACAACACAAATCAAGGAAGAGTGTTCGCGCGGTAGGAACATTAGGGCCGATTTCTCCTGCAGTTGTCATGTATACTGTCGCAAGGCAAGGTCAGAGAGGATTTCACCAGAGGACTGAATACAACAAACGCATACTTATCATGTCAAATACCGAAAAGGATGGACAGAATTCAATAAATCCATCAGGCGGATTCAAGCATTTTGGGCTCGTCAAGGGCGATTATATCGTCGTCAGGGGATCTGTGCCGGGCGTTCCAAAGCGTCTCGTTAAGATGAGGCAGCCTATACGCAACGTGCAAAAGAAAGTACTCGAGCCAAAAGTATTGGAGGTTGTCGTGGAATAAAATGAAGGCAAAAGTCGTTGCAACAACGGGCAAAGACGCGGGTGAGATCGAGCTACCGCTGGTATTTGACACTCCTTATCGTCCCGAAGTCATCCACAAAGTGTATGTAAATCTGACATCCCACGCGTATCAGAGACAGGGTCGCTATCCTGCAGCAGGTGAGATGGTTAGCGCAGAATCACGGAACACCGGTCTTGGCATCGCAAGGATTGCGAGAGCACGAGGGGAAGGATTTCCTCGGGCGGGCCAAGCCGCTGGCGTAGCTGGTGTCAGACACGGCAGAGTTGCACATCCTCCGGAATCGTGGAAGATAATCTACAAAAAGATTAACTACAAAGAAAAGCAACTAGGTCTTTGCTCCGCAATTGCTGCAACTGCGAATAAAGATCTGGTGCAGAAGCGCGGTCACATCGTAGCAGACAAGACGAAACTTCCACTCATAGTTTCAAGCGACATTGAAACGATAACCAAGACAAAAGATCTCAAGCAGGTTCTGATCGATCTTGGTATTGGTGACGACATTGCAAGAGCCAGTAAGACCCGAAAGGCGAAATCAGGTACTGCAAGACGCAGGGGCAGACAAGCCAGGTCAGGAACAAGTGCTCTGATCGTCGTCGGCAACGACTCTAAGTTGGTAAATCTTTCGCAGTCAATTCCTGGAGTCGATATAAAGCACGCTAAGGATTTGAGCGTGATCGACCTAGTACCAGGTTCAAAGCCGATCCGTTTGACGATATTTTCACAGAATGCAGTTGAGAATCTTAAGAGTCTGCAGGCACCAATGCACAAGGTAATGGAGTTGATCAACAAATGAGCAAAGAAACAACAACCGAAAAGAAGACAGCGACAGCCGCACGGACGACAGTCGACATGACCGCAGAACAGGCAACTACTATAATAGTCGCCCCTTATGTAACTGAAAAGACGTTCAACCAAATAGAGAAAGAAAACAAGTTGGCATTCATTGTATCAGAGAATGCCAGCAAGAAAGAGATAATCACAGCGATCCATATTCTCTATGAAGCAGAAGCAACTGAAGTCAACACTACAAGAACGATCCGCGGCAAGAAGGCATTTGTAAGATTCAAGGCGCCAGAAGGTGCAAGAGAACTCGCGACCAAACTGGGACTGGTGTAATGGCAAATTGATTTTCTTCTCGTTAGATTTAAAAGTGGTGGATCAAACAAGGAGTGAATGATATAGTTGGTACGTGAATTCAAGTTCAAAGGTTATACTCCTGAACAGCTACAGTCGCTGTCAATAGAGAGTTTGTTGCCGCTTCTCAATGCAAGGCAACGCAGATCTCTCGACAAGCGTGTCAGCACTTACATGAATGACGATAAGAGGAAACTGCGTGAAAAAGTAAAGCTCGCAAGAGAAGGCAAGTTAGGAGGCAACATCCGAACTCATGCCCGGGACATGATTATTCTTCCCGATATGGTCGGTCTCACGATACATGTTCACAATGGCAAGGAATTTGCGCAAGTAAATATCAAACCTGAAATGATTGGACACTACCTCGGAGAATATGCGATAACCAACAAGCGCGTGCAGCATGGCGCACCCGGTGTCGGGGCTTCCAGGTCAAGCCTGTATGTTCCATTGAAGTGATTGATATGCCACAGTTTGGTTATGCTTTCCAGAATTACGACAGAACAAAGCACGTCCGTGCTGCAATAAGGGAAAAAGACATCTCTCACAAACATTCACGCGAGATTGCTGTCGCGATAAAGGGTATGTCGATCGAAAAGGCCCGAGAATTTCTAGAAAATGTAATTGCTCGAAAGGAGGCCGTCCCTTATAGACGCTACAACATGGAGGTGGCACATAGATCGAACATCCGCGACGGATTTTTTGCGGGCAGGTACCCTGAAAAGGCGGCTGGAGAATTTCTGAAACTTTTGGACAACCTCGAATCCAACGCGGAATACAAGGGCATGGACTTGGATCGCCTAAAAATCATCAGCGCTGTCGTACACAAGGGGACAAAGCTCGAAAGGTTCACACCGCGTGCAATGGGAAGGTCAAGCCCTAAGAATGACATACTGGTTCATGTGGAGCTCGTGGCCCAGGAAGTAAGAGGAGAGGAATAATAACAATGAGCGCAGTCAAGAACGTCATACGAAATAATTTCCGCAACATGGAACTCAACGAATTCCTTGCTTCATCTCTCAAGGATGCAGGTTATGGTGGAGTTGAAGTCCAAAAGACCCCCGTAGGTGCAAGAATTACGGTATTTGTCACAAGGCCCGGCCTCGTGATTGGCAGGAAAGGAACTGGTATCAAGGACCTTATGTTTAAGATCGAACAAAAGTTTGGTCTCCAAAACCCGCAGATATCAGTCCTTGAAGTTACATCACCTGAGATGAACCCGCACATCATGGCCAACAGAATCGCACAGCTCATAGAACGTGGAACAGCGTTCAGACGTGCAGCCATGTGGTCACTCAACACCATTATGAATGCAGGGGCACTGGGTGTCGAAGTCATAATATCTGGCAAGCTCCGCACAGAGCGCGCTCACTTTGAGAAACACACAATTGGAGTTGTTCCAAAGAGTGGCGATATCGCGGGGCAGATTGTCACAACAGGTACATCTGAAGTTCTTACAAAGATGGGCTTGATGGGAATCCAGCTCAGGATTGCCTCAAAGGCTGCTCTCCCTCAAGAGTTTCAGCTAAAGAATGGATCTACTCAGCCTCAGGAAGTTGCACCATCTGAATCGGTAGCACAGGAGGAATCATCTGCTCCAGGTGTGGAAGCAACAACGGTAGAACAACCAGAAGGAGGACAACAACATGGCACGGCTTAAGCTCAAAACTCTACGCGAGATGAACGATGCAGATCTTGCAGACAAGCTGACAGAATTGAAAGCTGATCTTGCAAAGCTTAATTTGGAAAAATCTAAGGGAACGCTCAAGAAGCAAACAGGCAACATCAAGTGGCTCAAGCGCGACATTGCTCGCATAATGACTCTTCTTAACGAAAGGAAGGCTAGGAAATGATGACAACTCCTGCAAATGTTCTCGTTCACGAGATCATCGGCCTTGATGCAAAAGTAGTCGAGTCAACAGATCCTTCTCTGCAAGGAGTAAAAGGCTCGATAGTATTCGAAACTAAGAATACAATATTGATCAGGACCGCAACAGATTCTTCGATAATACGAATTGCAAAAAGAACAGCTAAAAAGATTGAGATCAAAACACGCTCTGGCGTTTGCTTTATAAGTGGTTCCTCAATGATAGGAAGACCTGAGGATCGTATAACGCGATTGAATAATTAGAGTGATGATTTATGGTTAGAAATATCGGTGTATCTGTTGTCTCTCCGCGAAAAACATGCGAAGATGATCTCTGCCCATTCCACGGCACTCTGTCTGTGAGAGGAAAGCTGTTGACAGGAATTGTATCCAGTGCCAAAGCACCAAAGATGGTAGTTGTCTCAAGAGAATACCCCAAACCTGCACCAAAGTACAAGCGCTATCAGAGAAGCAGATCAAAGGTGCACGCGTACTTGCCACCTTGTGTGGATGTCAAGGAAGGCGAAGAAGTCAAGATCGCGGAATGCAGGCCACTTTCGAAAACTGTTTCGTTTGTAGTGATAGAGGTGAATACAAAGGATGGCAGCAGGAGCTAAGTCAAGAGCAGTTTCTGCGAAGGGCGTTGAAGAATTCCGCCCATATATTACCAGGGCCCTGCCAGTCACAGCTGAGCTCGTGTGTGCGGATAACACTGGTGCAAAGATTCTGCGCATCGCGATGGTGACCAGATATAAGGGAAGACACTCTCGACAGCCAGCTGCTGCAGTAGGAGATTTCGTCACGGTAACAGTAAAGAAGGGACCTGCTGAATTGCGAAAACAAATTTTCGGTGCGGTAATTGTCAGGCAAAAGTATCCCATCAGGAGGCTCAATGGCGTTCGTGTCTCATTTGAAGACAATGCTGCAGTCCTTGTGACTCCCGAGGGTGAGATCAAAGGGACGGACATCAAGGGCCCAGTGGCAGCGGAAGCAGCGGAGAAGTGGCCAAGAATTGCAAACTTGGCGGGAATGATAATTTAGGTGAAAAAAAATCATGGCAAACATCAATCCAAAACTAATCCACGTTGCAAAGCACCAACGTGATAAAATGCTCGGCGCGCCACTCGCGGACGAGCTTCGTGAGCAATACAAAAGGAAAACTGTGCGCGTTGTGAAGGGCGATTCTGTAATGGTAGTTCGCGGCGCATACAAGGGTCGCGGAGGAAAGGTGGAGAAGGTAAATACAGAGAATGGAACGCTTCATATCGAAGGCATGCAGAGGGAAAAGGTCCGCGGTGGGCAAGTAAAGGTTCCAATTCATGCTTCAAATGTAAAGATAACAGGCCTTAACCTGGAAGACAAGCACAGGGCCAACAGGCTGCAGGGTGTCAAGTCGGACACATCCGAAAAGAAGGAAGAAAAGGAATCAAGAAAAGTAGCAAAGGAGGGTGCCGATAAGTAATGGGCAAGAAAGGCGGAGACACTCGAGTTAAGAGGCAGATGGCTCCAACGTTTTGGGCCATTAGGAGAAAAGAGAGCCAATTCGTCCTCAGAGTTAAGCCCGGTCCTCATCCAAAACATCGTGCGTATCCACTTGGCATGGTTCTTCGCGACGTACTCAAGGTAGCCAGCACAATGCGCGAAGCCGAGAGGATACTGGACGCAGGCAAGGTAAAAGTCGATGGCGTTATCAGGTATGATCCAAATCTCGCCGTAGGCTTGATGGATGTGGTAGAACTGGGAACAGGTCAGGCATTTCGCATGTCTCCGAAGAATTCGGAGCTCTTGACTGCTGTTTCAATTGATGATTCCGAAAAGGCAGTTAAGCTGGTAAAGGTTACGAGCAAGACCACTATTAAGGGCAAGAAGATCCAATACGGATTCCATGATGGCAAAACTCTCATAAGCGATCAAAATCTCAGAGTCGGGGACACTTGTGTGATCGATTTGCCCAAGGTTCAGGTCAGGGACCACCTTGCGTTTGAAAAGGGCGCGATTGCGCTCATCATTACGGGCGAAAATGCCGGCGCGGTGGGCAAGATCGAAGACATCCAAGATGGCATCTTCTCGCTGCCAAAGAGGGCATTGGTATCGTTTGACAACAAGTCCGTTGAACTTCCCGTTGAAATGGTTATGGTTGTCGGAAAGGACAAACCAGTGATAAAGGTGAACTAGATTGAGTCAACAACAATTAGAACAAGTAAGTATGAAAAAAATAAGCGTCGATAAAGTCGTGATCAATATCGGAGTAGGCAAATCAGGAGATCCGGTAGAAAAGGCAAAGAAGGCATTGCTTGAGCTTACTGGCCAGCAACCAGCAGTCCGCGGTGCAAAACAGACGGTGAGAGACTTTGGCATACACAAAGGTGAACCAATAGGGGCCATCGTCACTCTAAGGCGCGAACCTGCAATAGAATTTCTAAAGCGCATCATTGCGGCGAAAAGAAATGTGCTCAGGGCCTCATCATTTGATAATTTTGGCAATATTTCAGTCGGGATTCACGAACACATCGACATTCCCGGCACAAAGTATAACCCGGAGATCGGAATCTTTGGAATGGATGTCAATGTCGTACTCAGCAGACCAGGATATAGGATTGCAAGGAAGAGTAGAAAGAGTGCCAAGATCGGCAAGACTCACAGGATAAATAGAGATGAAGCTATTGCATTCTTCAAGCAAGAATTTGGAGTAGAGGTCGAATAATAGATTATGCCAAAACCGAGAGAATACGAAATCACTGGAAGAAAGAAGCTCGCGCACGGTAGGGGCACCAGATGGTGCAAACGGTGTGGTTCATATAACGGTCTCATCCGCAAATACAACTTGATGCTTTGCAGGCAGTGCTTCAGAGAAGTCGCTAACAGCATCGGATTCGTGAAATACGAGTAGGTGAAAATGGAGTGCCAGCGCTAAACGTTCTTTCAAACCTCTTTACAACAATATACAACAACGAAGCCAGAAGAAAGAGGGAGTGTATCGTTGTCCCAGCAAGCAAGTTCTCTGGCGAAGTATTGCGTGTGATGCAAAAGCACCGCTACATTGGCGAATTCGAACAGATTGATGATGGCAGGGCGGGCAAGTTTAGAATCCAGCTATTGGCAAAGATTAACAAGTGCGGCATAATCACTCCGCGCTTTTCAGTGAAGAAGGATGCCTACTTTGATTGGGAGCGACAATTCCTGCCGGCATATAGCATGGGAATTTTGCTTGTATCGACCAGCAAGGGAATAATGTCTCATCATGAGGCAGTGTCGCAAGGATTGGGAGGAGTTCTAGTTGGCTACGTCTACTGATCAGGAAATAATGGCAGAAGTTGAAGCGCCTGCCAGTATCAAGATATCTCAAGAAGGCAACGTACTTTCTGTAAAAGGCAAACTTGGAACTGTCAAGAAGGACTTTACGAAGTTGCCAGCCAGGATAACTGTACAGGGCAACAAGATTACAATCAAGCCTTACGGTAAGCGAAAGCAAGATCTTGCAGTCACCAATACTGCTCGAAGCATAATCGAGAGCATGATAAAGGGAGTTGAAAAGGGCTACACATACAAGCTCAAGATAATATTTGCACACTTTCCGATATCCGTAAAGGTAAAGGGAAAAGAAGTCAGCGTAGAGAACTTTTTTGGCGAAAGGGCGCCGAGGACTTCAAAGATTGTGGGCGATGCCACCAAAGTCAGCGTGGTTGGCGAAGACGTGGTGGTTCAAGGTCCGAGCTTGGAAGACGTGTCACAGACAGCTGCAAATATCGAACTGTCTACCAGGATAAAGGACAAGGATCAGCGCGTGTTTCTGGATGGCCTCTATGTATACTCTCGTGAAGAGGGTATGCAGTAAGCCCAAAGATTTATTTTGTGCTCGGATTTGCTGTAATACTGCGCCGCTGTAGCTCAGCATGGTAGAGCAAATTCGAAGCGCAATATCCTGCTTTGAAGCTCAGCTGGCTGTTAACCAGTGGGTCACCAGTTCGAGTCTGGTCAGCGGCGCTATTCTTTTTATGGAGACGAGTTGCGATATGTTTTATAATAAAATGGCGTATCGGGTGACCAAATAGCTTGACCAAAGACATCGAGCCCCCCTCAGCAGATGATGCTCGCAGGAAGCTGTCTATTGAAGACCAGCTGAAAGGAAAGACACTCCAGGTGTACATGTACATGGTGAAAAGGAAAGAGCCGGTCGGAGTCAGAGAAGTGCAGCGCGATCTCAGCTTTTCAAGTCCAAGCGTTGCAAACTACCATATCGACAAGCTGGTCGAGCTCGCCCTTGTCAGCCAAGATGAGTACGGGCGGTATTATGTTGTCCAAAAGATTCAACCCGGAGTGTTGCAGGCCTTTGTAAACATCGCAGGGCTTGCAGTGCCACGACTGTCATTCTTTGCAGCCTTTTTTACTACCATGCTTATCGCCTATGTTCTTTTGAATTATAACGACTTGAACATCTATGCAATTGGCTTTGCCATAGCAGGAAGCGCTGCGTTCTGGTTCGAAACTATAAGAGTGTGGATCAAAAGACCCATAGCATGACATTTCAAAACTCGAGTTCTGAAATATCAAATGACAATGATGTCAAGAGCGATAGCATCGGCCAGCAGGTCGAGATGACGGTTGGCAACGATATAACCGTTCTTGATATCTGTTGACGAAAGCCATCTGTTTGATGAACTGAATAGGCGCTCTTTCTTTATCCTCTTTTCAATTTCTTCAACATCAAGCTCGCGCTCTTCTACCTCTTCTGTCTCTGTGTGCTTGATTGTCAGGAGCACCTTCTTGACTAGGACTCTTCTTCCAAAGCGCTGCGAAAAGTCGCGAGCATTTTCGTCAATTTCGATTATCTTAATCTTGATTTGAAATCTATTGAGCGCATCTCTACTAGTTAGGAGCCTCTCGTCAATGAACCTATCATAGCTCATATGCAACTATTACTCATACTTGACGTATATTAATATCAGCTGTCGACTGGCGCAAAAAGGTAGAACGCCGTGCCATCACTTTGGAGCCCACAACTAGTCATCTTAACTTTCATCCCCACCTTCAGCTCATAGTCGCCAAACGACCCAACCAACCTGATGCCTGAAATTTCGACCAGACCAAAAACGCCCTCATTGCCTCTTACATGAGAGCGGGAAAACTCCAGCAGAGTTCCTGTCGTATCTATCTTTTTCAATGATATCTTTGATCTGCATTGTGGGCAGTAGCTGGAAGGAGGCCAAGCGCTGCAGTTGCATTTTGTGCAAACAGGCAGCATGAATTCAGACTTCTTTAGATATTCAAAGAATTCCTGTATACATATCCCCCCATTAAACACTCATGACTATCACGGTAGCAGAAGAGCCAGCAGCTGCGAGGTTGTGAACCAATCCAGTCTTGCATCCTTTGGCCTGCCTCGAACCTGCCTTTCCTGCAAGTTGAGATGCAATTTCGGCCACCTGCGCCACACCTGTTGTTCCCACTGGATGCCCGCAGCCAATGATACCCCCTCGAGGGTTTATCGTGATCTGCTGCTGGTCCACAAACTTGCCTCCTTCTCCCTTCGCGACAAACCCCAAATCTTCGTATGCCATTATTTCCATGATTGTAAACGCATCGTGCAGCTCTGCGACGTCAATCTGTGATGGCCTCGACTGTGACATTTCATATGCTTCTCTGGCTGCGAGCTTTGCAGATTCAATTGTTGTAAGATCGCTAGTCGCTTTTGCGAAACTAGCCGAATTTGTCTGCTGTCCAATGCCCTTTATCCACACAGGATTGTCCACTCGTTTCGCTTGTTCTTCAGAGACTAAGAGCAATGCAGATGCGCCATCGCAAGGGGCAGCGCAATCCAGGAGCTTTATTGGATCTGCGATCTTTTTTGAATTCATAACTTCCTCAATGCTAACCTCTTTGCTGAAAAGAGCCTTCGGATTTCTTGCTGCGTTCTTGTGATTCTTGACCGATACCATTGCCATTTGCTCTTCTGTCGTACCGTATTGCCTCATGTGTGCTCTTGCAAATATTGCAGCCCAGTGAACAGGAAACATGAACGATCCCCGGGTGATGTCCCAGAGCAGCTTGTTGCCGGGGCTTTCTGCCTTTTCTGCACCTACTACAAGAGCTGTGTCACATAATCCTGAAGCAATAAGCGAGAAGGCCGATGCAACTGCGTTTGTGCCAGAATTACACAGGTTGTCGATCCTGTGAGAGATTTTCGGGCGAATTCCTAGCATTTCGGAAACAATCGACGAGCTATACTGATCGTTTGTGCAGCTTGAAAGAAGTACAGCATCAATCTTGGTAGCATTATTATCATTCTCCTTGAGGATTTCTGCAGCAGGACTACTCGCAAGATCTAGCAGAGACATGCCTGAATCCTTGGCGAACTTTGAGGTCGCCCAAGAAGAGATAGCTACCCTGCGCAATCTAGAAGGTTGACAACATTTCCCTAAATGAACCTTCTGCGTCTTCGACAGGGTTCACTTGCATTATTGGGAGCGTTATGCCTGCATCCTGGAATCTTGACAGCGATTTCCTGCATTCCTCTTTGGTGCCACAGATGGCAAGAGAATCCAACATATTGTCCGGAACGAATTTTGCCGCAGCATCTGCTCCTCCAGTGCCATATGCAGACCTGATGTTCTCAACTTCAGTCTGAAATCCGTTTTCGGACAAGAACTTGCCATAATACTTCCCCACAGAGACATAGAATGCCAAGGTCTTTGCTGCGCGCTCTCTTGCCTTTTCTGGCTCCCTGTCAGATACTGCACAAATGAATGACATGGCAATTTCAAAATTCCTCTCTCTCGCAGCTCTCTTCAATTCCGATGCAGTCTTTTTCAGTTCGGCAATCGGCCGCAAGTAAAGTAGCACGCCATCGGCAATTTCAGAGGCGAGCGACACCATGTTTTTGTTGACGGCTGCCATAAAGATTGGAACACGCTCTCTCTGCGGCTGGTGCAATATCTTGAAATTGTTTACCTTGAAGATCCTGCCGCTATATTCTACCCTCTTGCCGCTGAGCATCAGCCTCAGACATTCTACGTATTCCTTCATCCGACTGGCTGGTTTTTCAAATTTTAACCCGTGCCAGTTTTCGACAATGGCCTCTGTACTCGTTCCGAGCCCGATGATTGTCCTATTGCCAGAAAGCATGTCAAGAGTCGTGGCGCCCATTGCAACAGTCGCGGGGGTCCTTGCGTAAATGCTAATTATGGATGTGCCGAGTCTTACTCTCTTTGTCACCTGAGAGATTGCACCAAGTGTCGAAAATGACTCTCGGCCCCACGACTCTGGAACCCATAGCGAATCTACATTTTCTTGAGAGTCTGCCATCTTTGCGCATGCGAGAACCTCATGCATTGACAGCAGAGGCCCCAGACTATAGCCTATCATTCCTCGGGTAGTCATGAAAGTTTTGCAGCCTGTATCTCCTTGGCAGCTTCTTCAATATCTTTGTGCGAATCGATGGAGCGCCAGAAAACTTTGGGATACTTTATCGCGTGTAACTTTCCCTCGCGCGCCAGCGCAGGCAGAGCCGTCATCTCGACGTTGCCATTCTCCGGCAGATATTTGAATACCTCATTTGTAAAATGGTAGACGCCCGCATTAATCCACCTGTCAGGGATTTCGGGTTTTTCTACGAATCCTTTGACAAGAGAATTGCTATCCACCTCGACAATCCCAAATGGGCTGCGAAGCGGCACCAGCGCTATGGTGTGCTTTCCTTTGACTTGGAGTTTAGTTGGATCTAGCTCTGTTAGAATATCGCCATTTAGCATCAGGAACGATTCCTGCCCTGCGAGCAAATCGCGTGCGTTGAGCAATGCTCCGCCGGTTCCAAGGGGTTCTTCTTCGATTGAATATTCAACCTTTGTATCAAATTTATCCCCGTTGCCTATGTGATCAAATATGTGTTCTTTCATGTATCCTACGCACAAGACGAAATCCCTGATCCCTGCTTTCCTCAACCACCTCACTTGCCATTCAATGATTGGGACATCACATACCTCGATCATGGGTTTTGGTTTCTGATCCGTCAGTGGCTTCAATCTCTTCCCAAAACCGCCTGCCAGAATAACTGCCTTCATATGGTAAACCATCACTCGCCTAGTTTGTATAAAATGTTATCCTGACAGAAATCAGTACCTATTTCTAGGTTCATAATTTCGGATGCCGAATCGTGAGCGGATTTTTGGAGGTTCCTGCACGATAACAAGTGCCTAGGTGCCGTGTTTGATGCGGGACTACAGTGCAAAGACAATGAGTGCCTGTACTTCTACAGATCTCTTCTAGTTCTTTTCTCTTCATGTGTTCCAAGGCTTGTATCTGATTGCTGTGGGTCTTTGCAACGGTATTGATTTGGTGTTGTGCAGTCCCAGTGGTCCTCTGGGAATCCCCGCTTTCCGGTTTTCATGGCCGGAAAGCCTGTGGCTGGTGGGTTCTGAGGTACAGTGCTGGCGAATTCTGCTGAAAATAATGATGATTCGCCCCGCTTCGTCTCTGGAGAGAGGAAGTCTTCTCGCCCATGTTCTGGCTCTGTCGATTTTGTGATGTCACTCTATTACGTATTCTTACTGAGTGTGTCACCCCGCAGGCAGCAGGTTTGCTCTGTATTGCAGGTACCAGCCAGAATACCCTTCGTTCTTAGGCAGACTCTTTACCCTTTGCAACAATTGCTCTCTTGTCGAGTGCTACTTTCCATCCACCCAGGGCAATGAGGATTGCACCCATGCCGATCGTCGACCCAATCGTGCGCATTGCACCTGACGAGTCTTCAGATGCCAGTGCACCCTGGGCGATCAGTGCTAACATTCCTGCAATAATAAGGCCGCCATTTACAAACAAAAGTGCCGATACTATCGGGGCATATTCTTTTCGTGCGATGACAAACGCTATTATGGACATTACCACCGCACCTCCGCCAAAGCCCCCGCCGCGCACGGCTTCATCAAAGGGGAGAAATCCTCTCCCGTCAGGAGACGATGATGCAACTGCGGCGTCTGCTCCATATATGATCAAAAGCACAAGCGAAGCGACAAGTACACCCGTTGCAATTCCCTTGGCCATGTATGAGTAATAGTTGATAATCAGATTTAATAAACGTATACTGCTTGCAATTTCTGTGTCTGCAGACGTTAAAGATGTGTTGTATTCATCCATTAACGAAATAGGACGCGAGAAAATCAGAATGGCAATTGCTGCAAATGTCAAGATGTCCGAGACATACTGCAAGGATATCTTGGACCGATGTACCAAGAAACTGCGGGAGATAGCAGCAGATGACGAAATAGCAAAAGCGACGTTGTGCGAAGCACTACTTCATTTTATGCTCACTGCTTCACTCTTGCCATCTGAGAGAAAGATCAATGTGCAAGGCGTCGAAGTGGACATCGTCATTCCTTCATCTAAGGTCCTTATCAAAAGCCCGAACAAGTCACTTGTAATTCAAGTTGTAAGGGGAAACCTTGAGGAAAAGGTAGGGCAGGCAAGAACTGTACAGCCCAATCGTGAAAACGTCTGGCTGATATCCGCAAATCCTCTTCAAACTGAGTACAAGAATTACCACCTTGGGGCCGGGGGCCTGCATTACTCACGCATCATCTCCGACATCAACGCATTCTTGTCGGAAAAGGGTAACCACGGACTGAAACTGTTACATGGTTAGTAAGGCATCGAGGTTGATAGCCTTTTCAAGCATCCTGCCAATGGTCACGTAGTCTGTCCTTCTTGTGAAGGGCACTGAGCCAAGCACCTGGACACCTGCAAGCCTTTCAATCGTTTCTGGGACTCTTTGCTCCACAACGTTCGGTTTTCTCGGCATCTTGTTGACAATTATTCCTTTGATGTCTATTCCAAACTTTCTGCACGCCATCACTGTGAGCAGCGTGTGATTTAGCGTCCCAAGCACAGGTGTTGTTATTATGAGCGCGGGCAGGCCTGTCCTCTTTGCAAAGTCTGCGACAAACTCGTTGTCCGTCAGCGGCACCATTATGCCGCCGATCCCTTCAACTACTACAAAGTCGTGCTTTTTTCCAAGGTCGCGAAGTTTTTGCAAGACTTTTCTGACATCCGGAGGGGGTTTATCCCTCGCCATGGAGGCAACAAGCGGCGACGCCGCAAGTGAACAAAAGTACGGGTTGACTTCGCTATCAGGATCGTCTACTCCCGACGCTCTTGCCAGCAGTGCAGCATCCTTGGACTTGTGCTCTCTCGAAAAGGGTCTGCTTGCAGTTGCAAACGGCTTCATAACGCCGACATCCACTCGCTTTCTCAGAACCCATGCAAGGCCCGCTGCTATGGCGGTCTTGCCAACGCCGGTGTTAGTTCCCGTGACAAAGATTCCTCGCATGGAAATATTATTAGAGTCATGGCTTACACCTGCATTTAACTGATGAGGAGCCTAAAGACGGCAGACAAGCAGTTCGTTTGGCACCCGTATACTCAAATGAGCGACTGGAATGCATGGAATAACCGCGTAATAGTGAGAGGCGAAGGATTTTACTTAGTCGATAGCGAGGGCAGGAGATACCTAGATGGAATAGCGAGCATGTGGTGCAATGTCTGGGGCCACGGGCCAAATGAGGTAGTTGAAGCGATGATCGAACAGCTGAGGAACCTCCAGCACTCCACACTATTCGGTCTTGCCAATGGCCCCTCTGCACAGTTGGCAGAAAAGCTCTCAGGTCTGGCAAAGGGCATGGACAAGGCATTCTACACTGATAATGGCTCCACTGCAATAGAGGCTGCGATGAAGATGGCGTTGCAGTATTGGCGCAACAAGGGAAAAAGTGAGAAAACAGAATTTGTCTCTCTAGAACACGGTTACCACGGCGACACAATCGGAGCCATGTCTGTTGGGTTCGTGGAGAACTTTTTTTCTGCTTACAGGCCGTTGTTGACCAAGGTTCACCGCGTTCCTAGCCCTCTCATGTATGGAAGTGGATTTGAGGATGAGAAAGACCTCGTGGAACAATGCCTTGAAAAGACCGAGAATCTTCTCAAAAAGCGGTCAAGCCGCTGCGCGGCGCTTGTCATGGAGAGTGGCGCTCAGATAGCAGGGGGCGTGGTGATATATCCTGACGGCTATCAGAAAAAGATCGCAAGGATGTGCAGGGATCATGAAGTATTGCTAATCTTGGATGAAATCGCAACTGGCTTTGGCCGGTTGGGAAACATGGTCGAATACCTTGCGCAAAGATCCCCTCCAGACATTGTCTGTTTTGGTAAAGCGTTGACGGGGGGCTATTTTCCCCTAGCGGTGACAATGACTACTGAACAGATCTTTGGTGCTTTCCTTGGCAAATATTCGGACAACAAGCACTTCTATCATGGGCATACTTTTACGGGTCATCCTGTAGGCTGCGCTGCGGCGTTGGCAAACATTGACCTTTACAAGAAGAGCAACCTTGTGCAAAAAATCAATGCAAATGCAAGATACATAGCTTCAAGACTGCGCGAATTTGCAGATTCGCCAATAGTCGGAGACATCCGGCACAAGGGTCTGCTCGCGGGAATTGAGCTGTCAACGAACAACAACAAGCCCATTCTTGTGCTAAGGAACAAGAAAAGAATTAACTACTTCATAGTGCAGGAGGCTTTGAAGAGGGGCGTGCACCTCCGACCTCTTGGCAACATAATGATGATAATTCCTCCACTTGCAATTGGCAGGCAAGATCTTGAGAGGTTGATGGATGTCCAACTTGAGATTTTGAGAAAGGTGGAACGACTATCTTAATCGCCTCAATTCTTTATATAGCGTCGCCTTTGAGATTCCCAGGTTCTTCGCTATCTTTTCCTTTGAGAGGTTGCTTGCGAGCAAAGTGATAAGCTGATTCTTATCTATCCTCTTTTGGGGCCTGCCAATGCCCTTGCCTGCCGCCCTTGCTCTCACCATGCCATCCTTGGTCCTCTGCACAAGCATGTCGCGCTCTCTCTCTGCGACCCATGTTAGAATTCCGATCATGAGTTTCCTGACGCTTGGATCGGTCGTCTGTAGAAACGACTCCTTTGGGGAGCATGATACCAACGGCGCATACTTTTCTATTGCCTTAATTGCATCCAAGGTATCCCAAAAAGTCCTACCAACACGCGACAATTCATACACCAAGACAGCATCGACACTTGCCATAGTCACCAGCTCTAGCATTTCTTGGAACCCGCGCCTTTGGGTCGCCGGGATCTTTCCGCTGACTGCAGAATCTTCGAAAAAATCAAGGATCTGGTAATTATTGTTATGAGCCCATTTTTGCAGAGCCATCTTTTGGTTCTGTACCGTTTGCTCTTCGGTACTTACCCGGAGGTAGGCAAACGCGTATTTCATGGAAATGTCTGTACGACTTGGCTTAACTCCAGCCTTGTCAAAAAAAATGTCTAAAAAGGGTAGCGTTTGTTAAATAAACGGTCTTCGGTGCTTTGTGTTCAAAAAACGACCCATTATTGAACAGTCCGCACAGAATTGAAAAATGACGAAAATCGCAATTTTTTTCTTGGCAAGATGATCTAGCAAGATTTCGGCATTCCGGCACGCAAAACTATGGCCCCGGATGATGTTTTTTGGCCAGTTATTGATAGATGGCTTTTGTGCATGATTTTCAGTGAATATTTCTAAATTCGAGTTTTGAAATATCGCCAAAAATCGGCCCATTGTAAACCAAAGTTTTAATTATCAGTTTACGACTCGACTTATTTTGTGACCGATTCAGCATTTATCACCCGTTGCATGAACAAAGTCCTTGGTGGAAGTTCAATTACCTTTGAAGAAGCCGAACGGCTGCTTGCAACTGACGATATCATGACGCTAGCCAATTGCGCGAATACCATAACCCGCGCGTTTAATGGCGATACGGTAGATGTCGAAGCTCTGATAAATGCAAAATCCGGCAGATGTCCGGAGGATTGTTCGTTCTGTGCTCAGTCCACTTTCTATGACACTGGCATTTCAAAATATCCTCTATTGCCAAAAGAAGTCCTGATCGAAAATGCAAAAAAGGCAAAAGAATCTGGCGCGACCAGTTTTTGCCTTGTATGCGCCTACCGTGAACCGCCAGAAAAGGAATTTCAGCAGATCTGCGAGGCCATTTCAGAAATTAAGTCAAAAGTCGATATTGAAGTTAATGTGTCGCTTGGTTTCATGACTCCTGACAGGGCCCGCAAGCTTCGGGCCCTGGGAGTGAAGCGCTATAATCACAACCTCGAGGCTGCAGAGAGCTATTTCTCAAAGATTTGCAAGACCCATGACTTTTCGGATAGGGTCAACACCGCAAAGATAGTCAAGGAGGCAGGCCTTGAATTGTGCTCCGGAGGGATAATTGGGATGGGCGAGAACAGGAGGCAGCGACTGGAGCTGGCTTTCGCTCTTGCTGATCTCCATCCAGAGGAGGTTCCGGTCAATATTCTAATTGGCAGGGAAGGAACTCCCATGGCAGGTTTTGACCCGATTGACCCGCTTGAGGCAATCAAGACGATTGCAGTATGGCGCTTTATTATGCCAAAGACGATTCTCAAGATCGCAGGAGGGCGCGAGGTCCATCTCAAAGACAAAGACAGACTGGCGCTAAAGGCTGGGGCAAACGGAATAATCACAGGCGGTTATCTCACAACCGGTGGGAACGAGCCCAACAAGGATATTGCGATGATAAGAGAGATTGGACTCAAAGCATAATGAAAAGACGGCCTTTGTCGACGATCGGCTCGACCTTCTTGAAAGAAGTGATCTGTACCGGCAATTGAGAAGTGTTGTAGTCCATGGCCCGAACGCAACGGTTGATGGTCATGAGACAATCCACCTCTGCTCAAATGATTATCTTGGACTTTCTCGAAACAAGAGCGTCATAGAGAAGACTATCGAGGTGCTTAACGAGGTATCGCAGTGCAGCTCTCGGTTAATTGCTGGAAACCATCCAACAATCATCGAACTTGAAGGTATGCTTGCGGCTCACAGGCGTACCGAAGCTGCGCTTGTCTATCCCACCGGTTACAGTGCAAATCTTGGGGCCGTAACTGCAGTCGCCGACAAAGGCTCCACAATTTTTAGCGACGAGCTGAACCATGCAAGCATAATCGACGCTTGTAGATTGACCGGTGCCACAATCAGGGTGTTCGAGCACAACAATGTCGACATGTTGCATGAAATGATGCGTCAGACCAGAGGTCGCAAGATCGTGATAACGGAAGGAATCTACAGCATGGATGGCGATGCTGCAAGACTTTCAGAGATATGCGCTATAGCAAAGGAAAATGATGCCATAACAATCGTCGATGACGCACATGGTGATTTTCTCTTTGGTCCAAATTTCTCCGGTATTCCTTCCAAATTTGGCGTAGATGTCGACGTCCACGTAAGCAGTATGAGCAAGGGGCTTGGATGCTTTGGTGGATATGTAGCTACCAGCAGATCACTGAGAGAACTTCTTATCAATACATCAAGACAGTTTATCTACACATCGGCCTTGCCCACCCATCTGTGTGCTGCTGCCATGGCAGCAATTCCACTAGCCAAAAGAGGGAACCTGCAAGAAGTGCTTTACAGCAATATTGACTATTTCACAAAGGCATTAAAGAAACTTGGGTTCGTGCTCCGAAGCTCCTCTAGCCAGATTATTCCTGTCCTGATAGGATCTGAAAAAGCGGCCATGGATTTCTCGCAAGAGCTGCTATGGCAAGGAGTTTTCGCTCAAGCCGTAAGGTATCCTACCGTAAAGAAGGGTTCCGCACGGCTGAGGGTTTCGCTAACTGCCATGCACGGTCAAGAGCACCTGGATGAGGCAATTGGTGCCTTCGAAAAAGCAGGGAAAAAAACAGGCATCATCTAACCATATTTCTAAACTCGAGTTTAGAAATAAACTTAATTAACCTGCAGTCGCAAGCATTTGTAGGCCAATGAAAGAATATGTGTTCAAGCTAAAGATTGCCGACGAGCAGAGCAGAGAGCTCGCAATGTACCTGAATTCTCTTTCTCCTTCGGACATTCTTTTTGGCCTTCGGTTTGCGTACAACCGCCATGCGGCGGAGAGTGGTGGCTACTTAATGCCAGGCCGAAAGAGTATGGTGAAACGGGAGACCCACCTGCTGAGTCCTGACCAGGCAAAGTGGCGCCTCAACAACTGGAAGGCAATGATAAAAACATACAGAGAAAAAGGGTACAGCTATCCGACAATCTCAAGGATAAAAAAACAAGTCAGAAAAATTGCAAACGAGAAATAAAAAAAGAAAATACGCAGGCTAGTAGCCTGTCGCTTCTAGGTTCTTCACATGTGTGCTTGCTGTTGCAGATGGTAGGTCTGGGAACTTGTTCTTCATGTTCATCTCTACAACTGCACTCGCTTCTTCCATTATCCTTGCCATGTCTTCGTTGAAGCCAGTGACAGTGCCTATCTCGTTGGTTGGTATCTGTCCCGAATCTGTTATGATGCTTCCAAGCAGTTCAGATATCTGGCCAAATGACTGGTCTGCCTCTGGCATCATGCCTGAAAGTCCACCCTGCAATCCCTTTATCACAGACATTGCTGGACTCAGCGTTACAACTACGTCTCCAAGTTCTGTTATCGTGTTCAGCCTAAGTTGTATCTGTTCTAGTGCTAGTTTTGCAGATGTCACCATCTTGTTCATCTTCCTTATTTGCGATAGCTCTCCTGAAAGAACTCGTGCATGTGAAGTGTCGTGACTCTGCATCGCAAGCACTATGCGCTTGAAGATCACTTGATCTTTTTCCTGCATTCGTGCTGAAATTGAATCCAGTTTTGCGATCTGCAATTGCAGCTTTTTCTGCGCTTCTTCTATTCTCGGTTTTAGCGGTGCTTGAGGCCTGATGCCCTCAAGCAGCCTGTGCCCAACACTTTCTCCTTGCGGCTTCACCCACTTGCTATCGAACGGCATACTATACTATTACCTAGTCGTCATCATAACGACAGGGAACTAAAAGCGGCAATGTACTTCGGACGTAAGTAACCATGGTAACAAGGGTCTGCGGTTACATTCTGTGGAATACTCTCATGGATACCGCAAACCTTATTCCTCAGACAAGTTTTTTAAAGGCTGCAAGCCGGGGTTAGTTTGTAGAGATGATCAAAGAGAAGATAAAGGTCAACAACCGCAGTTACAGCGTCACTATAAATGAGCAGACCCAAATGTACGCCATGCGGTTGCGAAGGCTTTATCAGCAAAGCTACAGCGACATGGACAGCTTTGACGAGGTGAGCTCGGAAATCTCTAGCACGGTAAGCAACCTGCTCAAGCATGCGGTTACTCCGGAAGTAAGGGAAGACGACATGGATGGTGTCATACAGCAACTTCTAAAGATGTATGAGAAGGCCGCCAAGAAGTAATACATCTAGAAAACATCTAAATAACAATCGCAAGCGTTTCTCAATATATATGGACGCCCATGCCACAAAAAAGTGCATTAATCCTTCCTGCGGCCTGACTTATGAAATTAATAATGACATTTACAGATGTTCATGCGGCTCTCTTCTTGACATAAAGTACAGCAAGAAACCGAGCCGAGATCTCATTGAAACGTTTTATCAGCGCCGAAACCACGGGGGCAACATATACAATGAAAGCGGGGTGTGGCGCTTTCGCGACCTTATCAATTTTGCAAATATTGATACTGAAAGCTTCGAAGAGTGCGCTCGTGTGCTGGTATCGCTTGACGGCTCTGAAGGCCGCCTTTCAAAACCATACAAGATGAGCAAGGCCGCCGAGTATGCCGGGATGAACCATGACTCGTTCCTGCTCCAGCCTGAGGGCTACAATCCATCAGGGTCGTTCAAGGACAATGGCATGTCTACTGCCGTTACTCACGCAAAGATGCTCGGAGTGAAGAGGATCATCTGCGCATCCACGGGTAACACGTCTGCCTCAGCCGCAATGTATGCCGCCAATGAAAACATGGAATGCGACGTCTATATTCCAAAGGGCGAAATCGCGCCAGGTAAGCTTGGGCAAGCATTCCAATTCGGCGCTCAAGTGATTCAAGTTCAAGGGAACTTTGACGATGCGCTCTCTGCATCGCTCAAGAATGCCGAAGAAACAGGCGGCTATACCGTCAATTCTGTTAACCCCTTCCGTCTTGAAGGGCAAAAAACCATTGTCTATAGAGTCCTAGAGCATCTCAATTGGAATCCTCCAGACTGGATAGTGTATCCAGGAGGTGCGCTAGGCAATACCTCAAGCTGTGGTAAGTGCTTGATGGAACTATATGAATGGGGTTGGATCAAGAAGGTTCCACGGCTCGCGATAGTCAACGCAGAAGGTGCAAACACACTTTATGAACTCTACAACGGCCTGTTTGAAGGCAAACGGCTCACGTGGAATGGGGGGAGGCCGGACTTGGCAATGGTAGATCGCTATTACGCACATCTAGATGAGAAGGGCATTCGACCGAAAACTCATGCAACTGCCATACAGATTGGCAAACCGGCCAACATCGTCAAGGCACTACGCGCACTGGACTTTACAAATGGAGTTGTTGTTCAGGTTAGCGATAAGGAGATGAGCGATGGCATGTCCATAGTCGGGCTGAACGGCTTTGATTGCGAAATGGCGTCTGGGGCCGTGCCCGCAGGCGTGAGAAAGCTGCGAAAAGAAGGCATCATCAAACGCGATGATGTGGTTGTTGGCATCCTTACTGGGAGACAAAAGGATCCCGCACTGGCAGTCGAATATCATACCAACCCAAGTAACATGTTTGCCCGGCCCCCGACTAGCCACTGATGGTAGAGTTAACGGCATCTGTGTCATCCGAGTGTGGCAGCGGTAGTGCCACTCTCTATTCCCAGTCTTGGTTCGTTTGTTTGAAGCATATGCAATCGAAGCGGATGCTTGCAGAATCTTCCACACAGCGCCCTAGCTCCTTTCCAGAATCACTTGAATTTGATTCTAGTATGCTCTCTGTAGAATAACCACGCAGCATGAGAAGCCCGCTTGGAGGAACATCAATGCAGTTGTCAAATGTCCCGACTCTTTTCATGCTACGTTACTACTATTTTCTTACTACAACACCAATTGCATGTTTATTACTATATGTATCGTATATTGCTGATGATATTGATATAATAATTATATTATGCCAATTGATAGCATGATTATCGTAGCAATATGACCAACATGATTTTTAGGGCCAATTTTTTTGACCCTGGCCAGCATTTTGGCCTTTTTGGCCGTGATCGAGCATAAAGTCTAGGATAATGATGGGTAAAACGGGTATCAGAATTGAGCTGAAATGGCTACTGTGACGCCTTCTTGAGTGCAGACAGCATGGCATTTGCCTTATGTTCGGTCTCTGCCCACTCGCGCTCTGGGTCAGAATCCATGACGATGCCAGCTCCTG
>JBIQJB010000005.1:0-34198 GCA_044507735.1 Nitrosopumilales archaeon | reverse complement strand
TCGGTCTCTGCCCACTCGCGCTCTGGGTCAGAATCCATGACGATGCCAGCTCCTGACTCAATGTATCCCCTTTTGCCATTTATGAAAATGGATCTTATTGTAATGGCAAAATCTGCAGAACCGTTGAAGGAAAAGTAGCCAAGTGCTCCAGCATACGGACCTCTCAATGATGGTTCAAGCTCGTCGATTATTTCCATAGCACGAACCTTCGGAGCGCCTGAAACCGTGCCGGCAGGAAATACTGCCTTTAGGGCATCATACGAATCATAATCCTCTTGCAACGTTCCGACCACATGAGAAACGATATGTTGTACGTGGCTAAAGCGTTTTACCGTCATCAGCTCATTGACTCGTACCGTGCCAAATTTGCATACTCTCCCTATATCGTTTCTCGCCAAGTCTACCAGCATTGTATGTTCCGCGAGTTCCTTTTCATCGTTGAGTAGGTCTTGACGCAGCTCTTCGTTTCTCTTTTCATCTGCTACTATGGGGCGAGTTCCTGCGATGGGGAATGTTTCGACTTGATCTTTTGTAACGCGGACTAGCATTTCCGGGCTTGAGCCAATTATGCATCGACTGGACATTTTGAGCAGGAACATGTAGGGTGAAGGGTTGATTTCACGGAGGCTTTCGTAAAGATTGATCAAGCTGCCGCGGACGTTGAAGTTAATGCTTTTTGCAAGCACCACTTGAAAGACATCGCCTTCATAGACATAGTGCTTTGCCTTCCTCACCATTTTGATGAATCTCTGTCTTGTCACGTTCCTGCGAGGAGTGGAATATGAGAACCGCTGTTTCTTATTCTTGATATTTGCGATCTTTTTCTCCAGTTCTGCCATGCGCGAGTTCTCCAGGAAGAAGTAGTATGCTTGATTTTCCTTGTGATTGTACAGTATTCCGTCTTTGTAGATACCAAATTCCAGTAGAGGGAATGTGCTTTTTTTCTTTCCTTTTACGGGCAGTTTCTCCCAGAATCGTACTGCATCGTAGTTGATGTATCCGACTGCGCCACCTATGTAGCGGAACCGGTCATCGTTAACCCTCGGCACCAGTTCTCTCAGCTGCGCAAGGGGCTCTGTAACCGATGAGCTCTGGATTACCTTGCCCTTCCTGTCCCGAACAACGAATTTCCTTGCGTCACAGGTAATCGTAATCTCGGGATCAAAACCGATGACCGACATCTCGGCCAGTTCTTTTGGCCCGATAAGTGATTCCAGAATGAATGCCCGATCGTACAAAGAATAGATCTTTTTAAAGAGTCCAAATTGATCTTCAGATGTGGCTAGTTTGCTTATCTTGATCGAGTTGTCCGCGGACTGCCCAAAAGTAACCACCCTTTCTCATGTTCTCCTAGCCTGTCGGCCTATGTGCACTGCAAATGTCATTTAAACTTTTACTGGGAGCGTCACTGCACCCACGGATGCAGACTGGACAAGTGATGCGTATTTTGCAAGTGCACCAGTTTTATAGTGCGGCTTTATCGGCTTCCACCTCTTTGCCCTCTTTTTCAGCTCTGCCTTTGATACCATCAAGTCGATCTTACTCTTGGTTGTGTCTATCACAATCTCGTCGCCTTCCTTCACAAGTGCTATCGGACCTCCAACCATTGCTTCAGGTGCTACATGACCAATCATGAACCCTCTTGTGGCTCCGGAGAACCTGCCGTCTGTGACCATTGCAACCTTTTCTCCAAGACCTTGCCCTACAAGAGCAGCGGTTACTGCCAGCATTTCACGCATGCCGGGCCCGCCCTTCGGACCTTCATATCGTATGACCACGACGTCGCCCTCCACGATCTTTCGCTTTGATATCGCCTCAAAGGCCCTTTCTTCTGAGTCAAATACACGCGCTTTGCCCACAAATCTCTTGCTCTGGACCCCCGCCAGCTTTACAACCGCCCCGTCCGGTGCAAGAGTACCCTTCAGAATCTTGAGTGTGCCTTCGCTCTTGAGGGGGTTGTCAAGATGTTTCACAACCTTGGCATCAGGTGTATAGTTGAAGGCCATCGATTCGAGATTCTGCCTCATCGTCTTTCCAGTGACAGTCATAACGTCGCCATGCAAGAGTCCCTTCTTGAGCAGACTATTCAGTATTACCGGCACGCCTCCCACCTTGTCAAGGTCGAGCATAACGTACATACCTCCAGGCCTCATGTCGGCTATGTGAGGTGTGCGCTTGCGAATCCTTTCAAAGTCAGACAACGTAAGTTTAACGCCTACTTCTCTTGCTATTGCAAGCAGGTGGAGGACTGCGTTCGTTGAACCTCCGATGGCATTTGCCATCATTATTGCGTTTTCAAACGCTTCAAATGTCATTATGTCGCGTGGACGGATGTTATTTTCAAGCAGGCTCATTATTGCCTTCCCGGTATTGTAACAGATTTCGTGTCTCTTTTCGCTCTCAGCGGGGGGCGAAGCACTTCCCGGAAGCGACATACCGATTGCTTCACTTATAGAAGCCATCGTGTTGGCAGTATACATTCCAGCACATGAACCGGCTGTAGGGCAAGCAACATCTTCAAGACTTAGCAACTCTTGCAATGTCATTTTGCCCGCGTCGTACGAGCCCACTGCTTCATAGACATCTTGTACTGTTACTTGTTTACCATTCCATACACCCGGCATTATGGTCCCGCCGTATACAAATATGGATGGAAGATTGAGCCTGCCCATCCCCATTAGCGTACCGGGAAGACTCTTGTCACAGCCGGATATCCCAACCACACCATCGTACTGGTGAGCTCGGACCATTACTTCTATAGAATCAGCAATCACTTCTCTGCTCACAAGTGAAGCCTTCATGCCTTCATGACCCATAGCAATGCCGTCAGATACTGCAATGGCGGTGAATTCCCTAGGAGTGCAGCCTGCGTCCTTTACTCCACGCTTTGCACTCTGCGCCAGCTGGCCCAAGTGTATATTGCAAGGGGTGGCCTCGTTACATGTAGAGGATACGCCTATGATCGGCCCGCTAAGATCGTCATTAGTCAGGCCCATTGCCTTATACATTGCTCTGTGAGGAGCCCTAGCCGGTCCTTCTATCACCTTTCTGCTTGGCAGTTCCATTACAATTAGCGAGGCTCAGGATGCATATTTTAACATATTTGAAGGAGGGCTATTCATCAAGAGTGGCGGTTATCTTGACGGCATCGAGCCCCTCCACCTTGAAAATGGTCTCGCACATGCCACATTCTGCATTGCCACTGGAAAGATCTCTGGCCGATACCTCTTCATTCAAATAATCGCACTTTGGACAGTGGAAAGAGAAACTGATATCAAAGCTGTCAAGCTCAAGTGTTTCGGCCATGTACAATTAAAGTCGGAACTCTGGTGTATTTAAAAATTCGTACTCGGAGGATAGCAAAAAATAAAGATGCAATCAGTTCAAGCAGGTTCGTATTACATGTCAACAAAATCGTGCATATTCTGCTCCATCATTGGGGGCGAGGAACCTGGCGCACAGGTTTACCGCGACGCTGATTTTTTGGTCCTAATGGATAAGTATCCCATAAACTCAGGGCATACGCTGGTGATGCCGACAAAGCACTATGAGAATCTACTGCAGATGCCTCCAGCCGAAGTCGGCAGGTTGTATTCGCTTGTTCCTGCAATTGCCAAGGCCGTTGTTTCAGCAGTCAAGGCCGACGGCTTTAATGTGGGTCAGAATAACGGCATAGCTGCCAATCAAATAGTGCCTCATGTGCATATCCATATTGTGCCACGTTTTCATGATGATAGTCCCGATGGCAGGTGGCCCGCGCGAAGGGTAGCATCGCAAGAAGAATTGACCAAATTAGCCAACCGGATCAAGCAGCAAATTATCCTGCCTCCTCTAAAATAATCTAGATGCGATTCAGGAATAAGCGTCTCAGGCTCCCATATTATGTGGCTGGAACACATGTGATGTTTTTCCTAGCATGTGCTTTCATTCCCCATTGGTTGTCGGCCTAAAGGGTAAAGTAGAATATGGCAGTCAATATTATTTGCCGGCGAAGAGATGAGTGGCAGGCAAAAAGATCTCAGTGAAAAGCCTGCTCGCAGAAGGAATTTGTGGTGGAATTGTTTTGTTGCATGATTCGCAAAAAGGTCATATTTGAATGTCTCTGAGCGGCATGAATGTGGGTGAAATTTGCAAAATCGGGCTGCATGTCGCACTTTTTCGAAAGTCATCTGCTCTTATGAGACTCATATGCCATGGAATATAACGATTTGACTGCTGATGACTGTATGATGACAATAGCATCCATCACAGTGGATTCTAAACACAACTAAGAACCGCCATCGCTTTGAGGAGTGAACATCTTTACAAGTTGGACAAAATGATAGGATGAAATCATCCAACCAGAAAATGTGCAATCATTATTTTTCAAGAATGAGGTTATGCGAGTCGGGATGTGGGTTGCATTCAGGACATTCCTCAAAGCACAGCCTGCCATCGTTTTCAACTGCTAGAATTAACGCCGTTCCCTTACAGGTGTGGCATACAAACATCTCTAATTCACGTTATTATTATGACGTTCCTACCTTAAAGCTCTTTTGGTTCGCGAAAACATGTTATTTATATATTTACTGCAATCTTTATTCCTAATATTAAGACAGAACGTCTCTACGCTATTTCCCTCGCGGATAATCTGAACTTGATGGCTTTTCTCGGCAATGTATTGCAGGTGCAAGAAAGCAGGCATATCCACTGATCGCAATATTTTACACTGCTCCCATCCATCTGTGCTCATAGTGGGATCGTCGTAGACGCCTTCCTGTTCTATCACTGAAATGGCTGATTGTTCCCAATAGAACAGTTGCACCCAGAACCTGATGAAGGCATTTGTCACATTAGAAAGCCCCCTCATATTGCCCTTCATACGCTTCAGAAGGCCAGTCTTAAGATTTGCACGAACAAGATTGTGGTGGCAAACATGCTTGGCGGTCGGAGAGTGTGTTCCGCGGGATTCTTGCGTGCTCTTGAAAAATTGCGAAGAAAAACCATCGAAAAATCCACCAATCCATCAAGGCCATCAATCTTCGGCACAACCTAGAAGCGAGTAGAGAGCATCTCTACGTAATACCTATTTCTTAGCATTATTCGTGATTTCAAGCGATCAACGAGATTTTCTGGTCTTTGGAGACGGTTTCTTTTTCTTCTTGACCTCTTCTTCTCCTTCTTGCTTGCTTTCGTCAAAAACCCTGATCTCTCCGTATCCACTGGTTCCAGACCTGTGGCGACTTTTCATCCTCACAACATACTCTTCCATATACTGCTCAGCTTCTTTCCGTGTCTCAAACTTGGCCTCGCCTCTAAAGGAACCATTCTCATCGATAAGGCTCACAGCGCTCCACGTCCCATTCTTGCCAAGTTTTTTCACGACAAACATCGCGATATGCTATTGCTGCGGAGATATTTAAGACAGCCGATTGTGCTCTAATTGCAATTTTTGAAAACATGCTTCGACCGGCAACTTAATTAAAAACCTCTATTGCCATATTGCAAGTGAGCGGTTCAGAAGCAAGATTTACAATTAACGTCAGGGAGGGCATAGTCGAACTCGAAGGCAAAGAGAGCTTTGTCGACAAACACCTTGAAAAATTCGAAGAAATCTTCAAGATGGCAGTAAAGGAGGCCATGACTAGAGGTCTGGAACAAGGCATTGCGCTGAGCGCGCAACGAGCACAAGCTGCATTACCCCCGCAAATTCAACAAGAAGTCTCATTTGTAGAGGAAACACCCCAGCAGAAACCAAGCGGCAGCAAGAATTCCTCAAAGCCCTCAGTCACCATACATCCCATTCCGGTTGACCTGAAGGCCAACGAAAGCAAGGTAGGACTTCGCGAGTTTTATGCAGAGAAAAAACCTTCCAACCACTACGAGAAGGCAGCGATCTTTGTTTATTATTTGACCAAGTTCAACAAGCAACAGGAAGTAAAGTTTGGCGAGATCCTGTCATGTTATGAAGAAGTGAATGAGAAAAAACCAAGCATCATTGACGTTGCAAAGAACTCGATCCGCTACAAGGGTTGGCTTGAGCAAGGTTCAGAGAAGTATTCTGTCCGGCTTACCATATCGGGGGAGAACTTTGTCAAGTTTGATTTGCCTGCAAAGGGAGAAAAGATGGTGCAGGCAACAATCGGCTAGTCATGCGCGCCACCAGTCAAACCCGATGTAATCCACTTTCTTCTCTTTTATTTTCGGGATTGCAAGGATGAATTGTTTTTTCACAGTGGTTGCGAGCCTACCTGCAAGCACTACACCTGTTGCAGTAAGATCGTCTACAGGTCTGTATACTTGCACAAGATATGGCGCATGATCAATCCCCGGTCCTTGTTCATAGACTGCAAAGTCACAGCCAAATTTTATGCCCGGAGTAACTATGTAGCCCTTGTCACGGAGGTTCTGAAATACAAAATATTGAGTTTCAAAATCTGCATACTGCTTCTTGCATATCCTCTTTATTTCAGCGAATGGCACGGATTTTCCATCGATCTGTGACACTTTCAGCTTGTTCTTCTCGACAAGATAGCAACCCTCAATGAGGTCGAGTACAAGCGGCGCATCGAAATCTAACCCTTTTGGCTTTGGGATACCAAGGGGCTTGCCGTAATAGCCACTTCCAAAAATGGTTCTTGCATCGGGTACATCCCAGACTACTATTCTGTTGCCTACCAGCCTTCCATTGATCATTTCTTACATGCTCAGTGCCAATATTGTAAATGAGTCAGAAGCTTCTTGGCACTTATCGATCATGCCCTCGATGCCCTCAATCGCGTCCTTTAGCAGCAGGAGATCTTTTGTTGATGATATTTCATTGAGCGCTTTGACAATGACCGCGCGGTATTTCGCGTCAACTTGGCGCTCCAGCTTCTGCACATCCTGCGCAATGTCGATTGCGTTTGCGGGGTTGATTGAAAGCGACCGGCCCATTTCATTAAGCTTGAAAATCGTGTCAACGACCATCCCGACGAGTTGCTTAAGGTCGTCGTCAAATGACGCCTTTTTCAGAGTAGCGGGCTTCATGTTTGCAAGCCTGAAGGCAACTCCGCTGATATAGCCTGCGATATCATCAATCACATATGCGGTTCTGAGAATGTCCTCCCTGTTGGCCATGAGGCTACCGATCTCAGCTACTTCGCGGGTGATCTTTCTGCGAAGGTTCTCCACTTCCTCTTCGGTGTTTCTCATGCGTTCCAGACAGTGCTGGATGTCCTTATCATCGCCCTTGATGAGCGAGGCTGTAAGCGTTGACAGATCTCTTGAGGAGTTCAGAATTCGAGTAATTTCGTCCTGCAAAACTGCCAGGGCCTTTCTCTTGGCCTGGACTTCCAGTTCCCCGCTGTACATTAAAGCCGAAATACGCTTTCAGGCTAATAATTCTATCGATGGTCCTTGCGCGATTGGAAGAACTCACACCTTGTTTAAAATTATTTCATCAATGATGGAAACACTTTCTAGAAGCATTGGTCACAAGAGATTATTTCATGATTCATAGTCATTCACCGGTTTGAAGAAAATTGCCCTTGCAGCTGCAGCCTTTGTAGTCATACTGTTAACGCTGTCGCTGGGAACAGGTCCCGATACAACCTATCAACAAATCCATTCTTGCAATTGTGTGGCATTTAGGCTCGATGACATTCAGGATTACTTTCTCAACCATGTGCAACTTGAGGTAATGGAGGTTTTTGACAAGAGAAACGCAAGTCTGACAGTTGGAATCATTGGTAACTACTTTGGTGAAGATCCACTCGTAGTCAATTATTTGACAAGCCGAAATGGTGATCCTCTTCTTGGAGTTGCAAACCACGGATGGAACCATGAAGACCTTACAGAATTCAACAAGGAAGAACAGTCTACCCTGATCCAAAGATCAAATGAGAAAATAGTCGGGATATTGGGATCAAGGCCAATAGTTCTTATTGCACCATATAACGTCGTAAACGCAGATACGTTTTCTGCTGCAAGGGAGGCCGGAATTCGATACATCAGTGCAAATGTTACCTTTGATCCCCCACCGTATGACAGCAGGAGCAACCAGAGCCTTTATCGGTTCCCAGAAACAGCACTGATGGGGGACCTGAATGCAGACAACACCTCTTGGATTACTCTTGACCATCAAGAAGTGCTTTCAGAAATCGAGCTTAGCTTGAACCAATATGGCTTTGCCGTCGTCACACTACATCCACAGGATTTTGCTGAGAGAGAAATGCTTCAATACAAGAACATAGTGAACCAAGATCATATCGGGCAGCTCGAAATGCTTTTGGACAAGATTAAAGATCATGGTATCAAGATCGTGACTCTAAGCGAGATAAGCCGAAATGGAGTAGATGTAGAAGTTCAAGTTCATTCGTTTCATACCCGAAATGACGAATTAGAGGAGTAGCCACACTAGAACCTGCGGAGGAATTTTGGCTTGATCATCTCTGGATGCGACTTCAGGCTCTTGACGAGCGCCAGCACTTTGTCTTTGTCTTGGGGCATAGTGCCACCTATGGAGTAAACATTTGACGCATGGTTTGCTCTGAACACTACTGGCGCTTTAGGTTCGAGATTTGAGACGAGTCTATAAAGCTCATCGAGCACGTCGTTGTCGTCTAGAGGTACAAAAGGTTCCCCGAATTTCGTCATAAACTCATCGTAGATGCCTTCTTCAAGCTGCAGTGTCAGCACGCCGACATAGTTCGGTGCAGTTTCACTCAAGACGCGAGCTGTGTCTGTTATGTGCTCATTGGTGTAGGTTTTACCGCCGAGCCCTAGAATCACCATGCATGAAATCACATACCCGCTGTCCTTTGCCTTCTGGCATGCCTGAACTATGGTCTTGTAGGTTGCACCTTTTGTCACTTTTCGTAGCACGACATCGCTTCCCGACTCGATACCAATGTAGAGCATACTCAGACCAGCTGCTCTCAACTCTTTCAACTCGTCTTCCTTCTTTTTCAGGATGTTCATAGGCATAGCATAGCACGACACACGCTCCAGATTGGGAAACTTGGAATAGAGGTACTCTAGTATCTGGATCATTCTATCCTTTGACAAGTTCAGGGCATCGCCGTCAGCCAGAAACACCCTTCGCGTGTCAGGGTAGAACTTCGATGCCATGTCGATCTCGACCTTGATTTCATCCCATGGCCTTTCAGCATACTCTTTTGTGCGATACATGTTGCAGAACGAACATCTGTTAAAAGAACAACCCAAAGTCACTTGAAATATCATGGAATTAGCTTCAGATGGCGGTCGATATAGAGGATAATCGTAAACTATCTCCATTTTGACGATCATACGCGGCAGATGCTAATAATTGTTTTATGCGCAGCCTAAGAAAGAAATTTCTTGGGTCGGTTCGTCGCGAGATCTTCATTGCTATTGCTCAGTCTGGAGCAGCGAAACTCACCTCATCCCCCGGGTTCTTAGCATGCAAAACCAACTTAAACCTTAGTTCCGGCGCCCTAGCCGCTTGATGCTCCCCGACATGTCCAACGTAACCACTGGGGGCTCTGTCAGTGCAATTGCAACGAGTACGCTTTCCAACTGGGTCAGCGCGCATCTTATTACCATTGTTGTGCTATCTTGTGATCTTACTGCTCTTATCGAGGCTCTCTGTGCTGCAATTGATCCAAAAAGCTCAGCAAATCGTTTTGAGATTGCATTTACGACAATGTCGCTGGACTGTCCGGTATGTCTAATTAGGAGGTACCGCCGTTTTGGCCGCCGATTAAGCATCCGGTAAATACACCCTCTTTGACAGCTTCGACTCTATCCATTCGTTCATCTCACGCCAATATCTTTCAGGACTGATATCGCATTTCCTTAGAATAGCATCGAGGCATGGACCCGAGACCATTTCATTCATCGACCGGGCTCCGCTGGACAGAATCAATTGACATCCGGACGAATAGCAGTAGGAATGTATCTTGGCGACATCTTCAAACCATCTTCCAACTCCAGCTGCATCCATTTTCCTTGCAGAAGAAATTGTAATTTCAATGCCTGTTCCTTTCTTCACTTTCTTTAATTTTTCCTTGTACTTGGAAAAATCGTTGATCGTCACAAGATCGGCGAGTTCGCCAGTCGTATCTGATACAATAAGGTAAGGATACCTTGAAGGCTGTTGCGGCTTCTTGCTTAGTCTATAGATAATTCCTTTGTTGATTTTGTTGTTGAATGGCACCCCCACTCTGCCTATTGAAAGCATCTTCGCTGCCGCCGCGATGTCAAAGTCTCCGCTCACAAGAAGGTCTATTCGATTGAAGTCAAAAGCCCCCTGTAGCTCTCCAGATTTCCCGAAGGCCTGTACCTTTTGACTGGCTTGAACCTTATCCTGACAGCGTCTGCTTCTGAAAGCGACACCTTACCTTGACAGATTCTTTGTTTGTCGAGTCTGAGGTAAAGGCTGCCTTTTTCGTCTAGATATTCTTCAAGCGAGCTTGATAAGCGGTCTCTGTCAGTGCTGTTCAAGAGCGACATTATGCGATGGGCAAGACCACCAGCTTCTTGAGTTGGAAGGCTCGCCTTGACCAGCATGATCTTGTTCTTGAAGTGTCCCTCTGACTGAGTAATGGAGAAACGTTCGGAGGGAATTGAAAGAGTGTTCTGTATTGACTGGAGCACCTTGTTGGCATCTTCTGTACCGTGAAGAAGCAGGTTGACCTCTGCAGAAGAAAACCTCGCGCTCTCTTCAGACATTTGAAAAAGATGGAAAAATACCGGCTAAAAAGCTATATGCTATTGAGCCGGCGGGACAGCTTCGACTGGCTTGGCCTCTTCAATTGCCCTTGACTCAGGAGTAGAGATAAGCTTAGTCTTCTTGATCCCGATGTGGCGGATCACAGTTATCCTTTTTGCTTCTTCCAATATGGCTGCTCCCAGCTTGCTGTTGGTCTCTCTGGGGATGTCCTCTCCCTTACTGGTAGTGACCTCTTGGACGAACTGGTCAACTGGCAGTTGGGGTATTCTTTCAGAGAGTATCTTGTGTGCCACCAATCTGATTTCGTGCTTCTTTGACGAGTTGACTCTCCTTTGGGTGAACGCAATGACTGCCACTCTGAACGTATGGCCGTCCATAGTAGTATAGTCGTGGGTGAACGTGATCATAGAGCTTCCCCTTCGGACGAGGCTCCTGAGGAATTCTTTGGCGTATTCGTGGCCCTTAAAAATCGTATTTGCGGTGCCGTCTATAATCTTGTCGATCTGGACAAAGACCTTGATCTGGTGCTGATCCATACTTTGGTCTGGGTTACCCTTCATCATGTCATGAAGAGTGTTTTCAATAGTGCGACCTCTTGCCTGCTCAACGTTTGTAACCGGGATATAGTTTACTGGAATCTGCGGCTCAAAGCCGGAGGGTTTGTTTACAATTACCCATTGCTTATCTCGCCATTTGTCGCGGACTCTGCCACCTTTCTTCGCTCCTTTAGCCATTAAACTTCTCTCTTTTTCTGGCTAAAATATATAATATATATGATGCGTCAAATGCGAGTCTTTATCTCTCTTATTCCGCCCATATATTGTTGGAGTACTTCTGGCACTTCGATTGCACCACTAGAAGTCTGGTAGTTCTCAAGTATCGCCACCATAGTTCGTTCTGTCGCGACCAGCGTGCTGTTGAGCGTATGAACAAGACGGGTATCTTCATTTGTCTTATCGCGGAACCTTATCCCGAGCCTGCGCGCCTGGTAGTCGATGCAGTTTGAGCAGGATACAACTTCGCGGTATGCGTTCTGACCTGGCATCCATGCCTCGATGTCATATGTCTTGGCCGAAATCTTACCGGTATCGCCTGAACTCAGCAACATAACTCGGTTTGGTATCCCAAGCTTGTTAAAGAATTCTTCAGAAAGTGCAAGCATCCTTTCATGCTCGTTCCACGAGTCCTCTGGCCGGCAGTAGACGAATTGCTCCACCTTTTCAAATTGGTGGACTCGGAATATGCCCTTCATGTCCTTTCCATGGGCTCCAGCTTCTTTTCTGAAACACGGGCTGTAGCCTGCGTACCTTATAGGCAATTTTTTGCCATCAAGAATCTCGCCCATATGCATGCTTGCAATTGCATGTTCGGATGTGCCTATCATAAAGAGATCCTCTCCTTCTATCTTGTAGATGACATCCTGAAAGTCACCCATGATGACCGCACCGGACATTGGCTCCCTTCTTATCATGTAAGGTGGCTGGACCGGAACGTATCCGTGACTACTGAGGAAGTCGATAGCAAAATTCACTAATGCCTGATTCATCCTCACTAGCTCGTTCTTCAAAAAGTAAAAGCGCGCTCCTGAGACTTTGGCCGCGCGCTCTAGATCGACAAGATCAAGAGAAGTCGCAATGTCGACATGATCCCTGGGAGTAAAATCCATCCTTCTGATGGTGCCGTTCTGACGAACTATTACATTGTCCTTTTCATCTTTGCCCACAGGCACTGATTCATGCAACGTATTGGGCATCGCCATCATGAGTTCCTTGAATCTATCTTCAGTCTTTGCCAGCTCTTTTTCACTTTCGCCGAGGTAGATGCTCACTTCTTTCATTTGGGCAAGCTCAACACTCGCGTCTTGCTTTGTTTTCTTCTTGCGGGCAATAGCTTCGGCAAGTACGTTCTTTTTCTGTCGCAGTTCTTGAGTTTCAACTATCAGTTCCCGCCTTCGCTTGTCAACTGTTACAAGCTCTTCAAGTGGAAAGTCGGGCATATTCCGCTTGTTCAGGATATCCCGCAAGACCTGCGGGTTTTCCTTCAAAAGTTTGGGGTCAAGCATTGCCTGTCATCATCACTTTTCTTGATACCGAAATGTGCTCCAGCACTTCGTCAAGGGTATTGAGAACGGTAGTTACAGGGACATTCTTGCTAGTCAGCTCAATTGAGAGTGAGGCGCCTTTTGAAAACATTTTCATCGACAGACCTTTTGGGAAGTTAATATTATCTGGTATTAATGCCTTCAGAGCTGCTCTTGCATCTCCGCTGCTTGGGAAAGGAATCTCGATATATATGGAGAAATCAAGTTGTCGTTGCAAATCTGGGGTCACTTGTTGCGGTTTTCAGGCTGGCAATAAAGTCATCAAGAGCTGATGAGGGAATTCTGCACCCAGCAGCGGCCGAGTGCCCACCGCCAGCACCTTTGAACTGCTCTGCATAGTGCCGCATTATCAATCCAAGGTTGGCTTGCGAAGTGCAGCCCAAACACTTGCGCGATGAAAACTTGTAAGTGCCGTCTGTCGCCAGAGTCCGTACAAATAGGTGTCTGCCGCTGAGCGACGGAGAACCGCTCAGTAGAGAAGACACTGCCCCCAGCATGTCCTCAGCTAGGAGCCCGTCGCCATTTACAAACACGTTCCTGCCGTCATCTACCAGCCTCCACTTTTCATTGAAAATCGTAGTGATGTAGTTGCGCAATGTGGTTCTGTATGACCCCACTATTTCCTCACCCGCGCTCAGCATTGCATTTCTATCCCCCATGCATATTGCGATACCCACACCTGCCTTCCCAATTCTACCGCAGGCATTGAGCATAGTCGAGAACTCGCGGGCATCTCTCAACTGGCTCCGTTTGTCTTCTCGAGTAAGCGTATAGACATACCCGATTAAATCATCAATGACACTGATCGAGGTCTTGCTCGAAGTGGCAACAAATTTGGCTATAGCATCCAGAACTGCGCTTTTTTCTTCCTGGGAAAGTTCGGCCAATACACGCCAGCGGCTGTCATCCTTCAGTCTTATCCCGGCATTTTTCAAGAGCGAATGGCATGCTTCTCTGTTCCAGGTGAGCCCGTCAATATATGGAAACGATGTATAAGCAAGTGCCTCGTGGATGGGCCGCGTTTCTCTACCTGTCAACATGATGTCAAGGTCTACACTTACAAGCCCAAGAGACTGGGCAGTCTTTAATATTTCCGTGTTCAGACCCACAAATGATTTCTTATCACCCTGATCCTGCCTATCGCCAACGGCAGAAACAACTGCAATACAAGACAAGTCGCGATTCTTCCTATCTAGCGTGCTTGCCACCATGTATGCCATTCCTCCTGCAGGAACTTGGGTGCCGCCGTCAATCCCGTACTTCCACGCGTTTAATATTTGTCCATCGTCATCTGTGAGAATCTCTTCCTCCGGTATCTGATGATGATCTATAATGAGCCACTTGTCTCCAAAGGTCTTTCGTAACTCCGATGCCCAACCACCGCCAAGGTCGGTTATAATGTGGAAATCACGATTTTCCGACTTGACCCTTTCGATGACTGAAGGATTCATATCAGAAACTGCTCTGACAGAATAGCGAGCACCCATTCGGTCGAGTGCGCTTGCAACTATGCTGCCAGAAGTAATACCATCTGCATCTAGATGCGTAATGACGGCAATCTCGCTATCGTTTTCAACAACGGATCTTATTTTTTCACAAAAAGGCTTCAGATCCTCTTCAAGCTTTCTGCTCATCAATGAGGTACCTTACTCTAGCTGAGCAATTACTGCGGCGTATCTCCAGTTCTTAGGAAGCTTCCCCACGTTCTTGTAGTATTTCGAGAGGCGGTGGATCTTGGCCTCTACGAGCTCTAGCGAGCGCACGTTTCGGTGGTCGCTGTTGTGTGTCTTCAGGTGCTTCTGAAGGCCAACTGCCTTTCTCACGAGCCTGTCCAAGTCCTCAGGCATATCTGATCTGATATTGTTCTCTGCGAGAACTTGAGTAAGTTTCTTGCCCACTACGGGCTTGACAAGTGGAATTCCGTGCTCGTCCCTGAGCTTCATGCCAATTTCGCTTGGGCTCAGACCATCCTTTGACAGCTTGACCACGAGAGATGAAACCTGATCCCTACTCTGATTCAGCCACGATGGAGGACTTTTCGAGGTAGGGCGGGTCGAATGAGATTTGCCATGAGTGTGAACGTGAATTCTTGCCATATCTTTACCACACTGGATGCATACACGTGTCTTAAATGTTTATTTGCATATCTGCAAGTTCAAGGGAGGAAAACCAAGTGAAACTACAATCCTCCTTTGGCGCTGACTACTTGGAAGACTTTGCACCACGCTCCGCCAAACCAGCCACAACTCTGCAATGGCTGTGCATCTCCTCCCATGAGTTGCAGGTCCGATAGGAATGAGAGAGGGTGGCGGACCGATTGCACTACTCTCCCATCTGGCGCATCATTTAGAACATATGATGGGATTTTCGGAAATTTCCCCTCTCGCCAGTCATGGAAAGAATCTCGCTCCATACATCTATGAGAGCGAGGGCTAGATAGAGAATACTCTGTGAGGAAACTGAACTCTATCAGAGAATTGCTGCAATTTCTGGCCGAAGGAGAACCGAAATTGGTCCGGGACAATCCAGGGTACCTGATGGACTCAAGAAGTTCCAGGTAGCACGTAATGCGTGCAAACAATCTGGGAGTTTTGACGAGAAGCTATGCGATATCAAATCAGGCAACGACCTCGCCCTTTCATAAAAAGTTAAATATCAGAATTCGAAGAGGTTAAGTAATATGAACAAGCCAATCATAATGGCTATCGCTGCATTAGCGGTATTTTCTGTGATGGCAACTGGCTTTCCGGCCGTATACGCGCAGTACTCGGGAAGTCCAGGAGGAGGAACAGCCACTCCAGAACAGCTTGAAAGATGTGCAGAACTTGGCATCGAGAGAGCCAACTGCAACGACGTAACGATTCTGGCAAAGGAAAGAGTCACCAGTGCACAATCGACACAATATGGAAACAACCCTGAAGGTTCTGGAACACCATACTTCAGCGGTTTGGAAACATGGGGCGTAATCGGTGCTCTTGCAGCCATCTTTGGCGGAGTTGCAGCAGCCTTCTTCTTCAAGGGTAGAGGCGCAAGACAAGCTTCAGCCTAATCAACCCCATCCTTTTTACTTTTTCTTTGTTTTAGTTGAACATTCCTCAGGGAATCCTATTTTTTCACTGAAAAGCGGCCCGACCAAAATGTATATATCTTCGGATCATTTTGCATAAAGATAATGGTCTTCCAAAGTCTAATTGGGCAGATAGGTCCGAATTGGGATCCGCTCTTCTACGACGTCATGGTCTACATATTCGGAACCATGCTGTTCGCAGTCTTCCTGCTAGGCGTCATCGCCTTCTGGTTGAGAAGAAAGGGTCTCGGTGGCGGCTCTGCAAAGGAAAGATGGGCGCAAGAGCTGGAAAGATACTTTGAGCGCGAACAGATCGGTCTGATTCCAGACGAAAAGCACCACTGGTAAAAACCAAAGGGCCACGTGCCCATTTTATCTTATTTTATTTTTCCGATAACCTCATAATTTCCCTTTGCCTCGTATCATTCGTGGTGGAACAGGCATAGTACTACTCGTCTTTACCCCCGCTTCTATAAGCAGGCAATTGCTTGCAAGGGCTGCGAGGAAACAAGGTGCAAAGCGAGTAACCTTTGAGGGCCCTTGCCTCGTGTGCACTCCACACAATTCAAGAATCGAGTCAGGTTTAGCTGATATTGTGGGAGCCGATAACATCGCAATAGCAGAACAAGTGTCTAGACACTTTTCTGATGTCATAGGTGCGATAGCTGAGACTGGGATAAAGATCATCCTGCCAGGCGAAAAATTCTACATCAAGGTGATCCTTGCGGCAAAGGTATCAGATTATGTTGAGCGAGATGTAGAGTTTGCATCCACGGGCATGCTTGTCGAAAAGCTAGCAGAGATAAGCGCCCTGCCTGCAAGAAATCAGCATGAAGCTGACCGAGTTATAGTGGCGGTTGTCGGAAGGAAATGGGCCTATGTATGCGCCAGATAGGATCTGACAACGCGCGCAATATTGTCAATGCCGTCTAGCTTTGCGGCCATCTTCTGCAACTCGATGGCCCTATCCTTGTAACGATTGTCTCCCAGCACTTGCAAGATGGCATCCTTGAGCTGTTCAGGCTTGATGCCCTTTGGATGAACCATTATGCCCATCCCAAGTTCTGCAATTCTTGCGGAATTTCCTAATTGTTCCCCATGGTTTTCTATCGGTACGGTGACTACCGCTTTGCCAAACTGTATAGCTTGAGAGAGCGCGACGTGACCACCTCTCAATACCAGGAGGTCGCTCATTGCAAATATTTCATCACGGACAGGACACCAGTCATAATACCAGCTGCACTCTCCAAGTCGCCGAGGTTCACCTTCGCCCTTTGGATTGCCTCCAGAAATTACAAACTGGATTTTCGGATCCAGCTGCTCAATGACATCTAGACTGACTCTGATAAGCGCTGGACGCGTCTGCGACGGTCCACTCACGTGCACGAACACTATTGGTTTGGATCTATCAAACCCAAGATTCTGTGCCACTCTGTCGACGGACTCTTTGCTCACATATGGCTTTGGCGAAGCAAATCCAACATATTCAAGTTTCTTGGACGCGGAGCCGACTTGCCATACATTATGTGCTGAGATTGTATATGGAGGCGGGAGATCCGGGACCAGAATGCGATCAGCCATGGTCCACATTGTTCCAAGTAGCTCAGCAACCATGTCTTCAAAGAAACGCGAGATAGCAAAATCGCGGAGGCGTGGAGACAGCAAGAGTTTTACCTGATTCAGGACCACTATCGACGGGATCTTGAGCAGTTTGGCCGCAACAAGTGGAGACAGACGAGAATCTGAAACTACTACGTCTGGGTTGCATGCAGTCATGTTGCGGGTTTCTTGGTTCACTTGCTTGGACAAATTGGCAAACCAGAGTGGTATGTTGGCAATACTATTCTTTACAGAAAAGCCACCCTCCATACTCCATGCGAATTCTACTGGAGGAACAGTGACGCACTTGTAGCCCTTGAGTGAGACATAGCTTGCCGCTTCGCCATATGACGAGAAGCTGACATTCGTCCCGATTCCGCGCAAGTGGTCAGCAACCATCACAAGCCGACTTGCGTGTCCTAGGCCAACCCCATACGGCGCAAAATAGGCAACACCCACGTCGGGAATTATCCAGTCTGATTATATATTATTGTCACAGCTCTAGCCGGATGATTTTACCCCTTGGCTCTCTTTCCTTGAACACAATTGCTTGGAACTTGTAGAGTTTTGAAGCACGATCCTTCCAGGCATCAACAGGTGCTCCCGCCTTGTAGCAAATGTTTGCAAGATACTGGTCGATATTCCATTTCATTTCTATGGGAACCTGTGGGAGCAGCAACCCGGATCCAAAGCGCCAGCGCAGGATCAGCCCATCTTTACCTATTTTGATCTCTCTTCGATATTCGTCTGGACTTACCCTAATCTCTTGTGGAGGCGTCAATACACTCACTTCGAATATCATGTCGTCCAGTTCTTGGATGTCAACCGGGGGAAAGCGCGGATCTTCTGTCGCAGCCGCAATAGCAGCCTCAATCACAGACTGACGGAGCATCTTGTCCGGCAGGGGGAAGCCGATGCAACCCCGCAGATGTTCTTCTTTCTTTCTAGTCAAATAGTTGAGTGTTACAAACACTCCTGCTCTGAGGCCATCGTCTTTGTCATGCTTGATTATCGTCGACTCTCGAAGGTATGTTTCAACGGCCCTTCTTGCTAGCCTGACAATTTCGGATCCTTCGCCATCAGATATCAACAATACTAATAGTAACAAAGATGACTGACGGACTAAAAAGTCATATCCTTACTGTGAGCCTCTTCTAGTACTCTTTTGTGCGACCAATTTTAATGCGGAACAACATTCTAGTTATGCATATGGAGGTGCCAGACGATGTCTTGCCATTGCTAGACGAGGACGAAAAGGTGCTCTTCGGCATCAAGCAGAAAAAATACCGACCGGCAATCAATATTGAGTCGGTGACGATTACCAGCAAGAGGGTCATCTTGCGAAGGCCATCGATGATGAGGATGAAAAAGAGCTATGTGGACTTCAGCTATTCTGACATAACAAACATTATCTTGGACAAGGGCCTTCTCCGTTCTACGATAATGCTCAACCTAAAGATGGATGGAAACGATCTCGTGATAGAGAACATCCCAAATGACATGGCCCAGCAGGCGTTCAGGCTAATCAGAGAGGGCATAGACGAAGCAAGAAGGACTGCAGCTGATGCAACGTGATTTGCAGTAGTTTAACTCGCGGGCGCAATGTAAGAATTCTTGGCAATTGCCGCCATTGCGGCTGCACGATGGTTGTCTTGCTACACACTGAAAAGGCTGTTGGCGCCTCAGTTTGTGTACACTGAGGGGCAGATTGTGCAACAGGATTGCGATAAGTATGACGGCCAGAGATGCAGTTTGGGCGTTAAAAAGACATATTAACAGTATTTGAAGACTTATAGACATATATGATGAACTGCCCCTCGTGTGGAGCAATTATGGTCTGGCTGAATGGCTCTGTCCTGCATGACCCGCCCGTAAAAGAATACGAGTGTAGAAGTTGCCAACTTTTCGTAACTAAGTATCCTGATGGCAACTACGATATCAAACCCGCTCAGCAGCCATAATCCATACAACAGCAATAACAATAATGACAGTCATGAAGATAAACAAGGTCGTCGAAACGTGCATCTACTCATCAGACCTCGTTAACATGAGAAATTTCTATTCAGGCATCATGGGATTACCTATTGCAGAGGAAGAAGAAGGCAAGCTCATGTTTCTCAAGGCAGGAAAAAGCATGCTCCTGATATTCAACCCTGACAAGACCAGCGTCAATAATGACCAGCTGCCGACCCATGGCGCCACCACACCCCCTTCAAGCATACATTTCGCATTGGAAATTGAAGATGCAGACTATGATGGCTGGAAAGAACACTTGGTGAAAAGTGGGGTCGCAATAGAGAAGGAAGTCATATGGAAGGAGAGAGCCAAGTCGATTTACTTTCGAGATCCTGCCGGAAATTTGGTTGAGCTGATAACCCCCGGAGAATGGCCAGTGGAAAGCTAATTAAATATCACATCCCGACCTACTCCACAGATGTCCAATAGAACTACAGAACTTTCACTCAGAGAGCGACTTGAAGACAAGAACAAGATAATCGTCCTTCCAGGAGTGTTTGATGCGCTTAGCGCCCGGATTGCAGAACAAGTAGGCTTTGATGCAATGTTTCAGACGGGCTATGGTTCATCTGCTACATTGCTTGGGATGCCTGATTTTGGCTTCCTCAACGCAGGTGAAACGCTGGACAATGCAAGGAGGATAATTCGCGCAGTCAGTGTTCCGGTGCTCGTTGATGCTGACACAGGTTATGGCAACCCGCTCAATGTCTGGCGTCTAGTGCGGGATCTCGAGAGCTCGGGCGCTGCCGGCATATTTCTAGAAGACCAAGTATGGCCCAAGAGATGCGGTCACATGGTGGGAAAAGATGTCATACCAAAAGACGATTACTTGCCAAAGCTCAAGGCAGCAATCGAGGCGCGAAAGAGCAGGGACTTTATCATAGTTGCAAGGACCGATGCGCGTGCTCCCAAGGGGCTCGAGGAAGCGATTGAACGCGGCAAGGCGTACAGGAAAGCAGGAGCCGATGTGATATTTGTCGAAGCGCCAAGGTCTATCGAAGAGTTGAAAAAGGTGGCTGACGAGATCGACGCGCCGCTTGTAGCCAACATGATAGAGGATGGGGTGACCCCGACAATCCCTGCACAGGAGTTGTTGAAACTAGGCTACAGGATCGCCGTATTTCCACTGTCGGCTCTATACAGTGCGACATATGCTATGCGTGAGGTGCTAACAGAGCTGAAGGAGAAAGGAGAGACAAGGCAGACACGCAAGATGATGGTCACATTCAAGGACTTTAATCAGTTTGTCGGCTTGGACAAATATATGGATCTTGAGAAAAGATACACCTAACCTTTTTTATGATAGAATCCTCTGGAATTGGTAAATAAAATCAGTTAGCTTTTGATACGTGAGCCCGCGAGTAGCGGTAGTTATACCCGCAAGGAACGAAGAAAATTTCATCGGTAGGACCTTGGAGGCACTTTTCAACCAGCATAGCCGTCCAATTAGAGTCATAGTAGTAAACGATGGTTCCACAGACATGACTGCCAGTATTGCATCAGCAGCAGGAGCAGAAGTTGTTGATATGCCCGATAGAGGCTTCAACGTTCATGGCACCCCAATTCTTGCTGGTGTGATAAATCGAGGCCTTGCTCGCATTGAAGAACACGACTTTGGCCGCCCCGGTGATTATGTTTTGATACTTGGAGCGGATCATATTCTGCCTCCGCACTACCTCACTGCCGTGCTTGACGCAATGGCAGAGAACAAGAGGATGGTATTGTGTTCTGGCGTAATAGAAGGCGAGCGCAGCATCGTCCCTCGCGGTTCTGGCAGGGTTGTCAGGGCTGATTTCTGGAAGAGCATCGGTTTCAGGTATCCTGAAAATTATGGTTTTGAAACATACCTTGTGTTAAAGGCCCAGCAACTGGGCTACGAGGTCAAGGTTCTAAAGAATCTGACGACAAGTACGCTACGCAAGACTGGCAGGAACTATAAGAAAAGCGTCTATATTTCATATGGCAAGTCTCTCAAGGCTCTGGGCTACAGCAAGCTATATTCCGCTGCAAGGATTGGTCTCATCTCCATCAAGAATCCAAGAGGCGGTTACTACATGCTCAAAGGCTACTTCAGTAAAGATGTTCGCACCTACGATCCAGAGTTGCGCTCATTTCTCAGCAGCATACAGCACCAGCGCATTAAGCGATATGTCACAAATCCGATCAAGGCGCTAAGCGAAGCGGCATAAGAAATGAACATCTTACACATATGGGATCAAGCAGGAGTGGCTTGCATATTTGCCAAATACCATAGAAGGATGGGTCACAGCGTCAAAATCTTGAAGCGGGAAGGATACGACCCATTCAAGATTTTCCAATTTTATCAAGAGCCATTGCTTGACATGGATGGTAAGGCCTTCCTGAAACACGCTGTTAAGGAGGCCTCAAAATATGATGTGGTACATGTGCATTCTATTTACAAGATAGTACCGGAACTGCGAAAGAAATACCGCGACAAGAAACTTGTGCTTCACTATCATGGATCCGAGGTGAGAGACAAGAACGATGATCCTCTTAGAAGGGAGGCTGAAGGAAAGGCAGACATTATCATTGGCTCAACTGGAGATCTTCGAGAATATGTAAGTGAAATGATCCATGTTCCAAACCCTGTCGATACGGAGCATTTTAGACCAGGTAATGGTTCCAGTGACAAGGCATTCACAATCAAGTCAGCTAGAGGCGATGCGCAGAGAGTGCTAAGCTATCTAAGGAGCAACAACATTGAGATGCAGCTTGACATCATAGATCGAGAAGCAAATCCAATACCATATTCAGAAGTACCGGACTTTCTCAGTCGATATCGAACGTATGTGGACATCAAATATGTTGATGGTGTTCTCTTGCATGCAATGAGCAAGACCGGCCTCGAGTCGCTTGCATGCGGCTTGACAGTAATTAATCACGAATTGAAATCCTTGCAGGGTCTTCCAAGAGAGCACTGGCCCGAGTTCGCCGCAAGCAGACTGATGGGGATATACGAAGGCGTCACCTAGGTAGCTTCCGTGTCGGTCTTTTTCTGAACTTCGTCCTTTGGAAGTTTCCTGATGATCTTTTCCAGCATTTCTTGCATCTCTGTTTGTTCTTTTTCCGAAACTTTACCTTGAACAAGACGGATCAGGAACAACCACAGTCTAGCCTGCACGACGTTTTCGCTAAACATCGCCTCCTGTTCCACTTTCCACTGTGTCTTTCTGTGCCAGTACCCTATGATTATTGCAAGAGGTACATACGCTCCAACAAACACTATTGCAAATATCCACAGATTTGGAAAGACGGAGCTTAGTGCAGGAACTCTGTCTATCAGCAGTGCATACTGTATGGTGACGAAATTGAGAAAGGTCATTGCGAATACTAGGTAAATTGTATGACCCTGTCTGAAGTCAAGCCAGCGCCGTCTTACCCAAGAATTTCTTTTTCTGTAAAAAGACACCGTTCTCTCTTCTTTCGGACATCGTATAACACTTGTGCAAAATCACTAATACACTATTTTATAGCAATATCTTCTATGGCAAACATTGGCTGCATTCTGCTATCATATGTTATCAGGTACACGGCCTTACCTTGTTTTTCAATTGCTTCAGCAAGTGTTTGCGGATTTTCTGAAAAGCGGTATGTCCTCTGGTCCTGAAGATAGATCTCCATGAACCCCCGCCAGTGCTTTTCACCCACAATCACCGCGTCAGCTTCTGTATTCTGGTTTATCCATTCAATAGTTGACAGAATCTCAGGATTGTCTTGTATGTCGATTGAATTGAATTGCATGGTGACTGGACTAAAGTTCTCAATGTTTTGTCGAGCGATCCCGTATAGCACAAACGGGCTATCGTATGGCATTACGGCATAAGCTATACCAACTACTGCAAATGGAATCAGAATAGAGAGGGCGGCAAAAAGTGAAGTTCGGGGTTTCAAGTTCTTGATAACATGCAATATGCCAAAGCTAGCAAAGATTGCCAGAAAGATGCCGGCAACGATTATCCATCTGTCGGCCACAAGTTGACTCATGCTCGGAAAAGCTAGCCACGAAAAAGAACCAACGAGCGAGGCCAGTAGCGGCACTTGTAGCAGAGAGTTGTTTATTCGGAAAAATCCAACGACTGCAGGGGCTACTAACAAGCCATTTGCAACTGCAAAGAGAATCAACAGGTCTTGGGGATTGTAAGACGCGGTGGCATTATCTGCGGATACTTCGATGCTGCTACCACCTACATTTGATGAAGGTACATAATAAGAATAGCTGGCAAGCGCAAGAATAACAGATACTCCAGTCGCAAAGACCGCGATAACGATTGGCTCCTTTCGCTTGGTGATAGATGCATGTGCAATGAGCGAGATGCACAACAGGACCCCCATCATCCTGTCCGCTCCGACTGTAAGTATTGCAAGTGCTAGAATTGCAACAATTTGCTTCTTTCCGTTGCTTCTGGAAAGCAATGAAAATACAAAAAACATTGCAGTCAGAGCAAAGATATCTCTATGAAGGTCCCATGTTGTCCTGAGGACTGCCATATGGAAAACGGGAAAAATTGCACAAAAAAGACTCCGGATCGTGTCGAGCCTGAATAGCGACCTTCCAAGATAGAATAATGACGTTCCAAAAAGCCCAAACATTGCAATTGCCACTCCTGTGACAACCGAATGGGCCGGCATGTGAGTTGCAAGTTTCACAGAATTTAGAAACAACACATACAACGGGAATTGGCTTGCTACACTCGACCAGTGTTCGTCAAAATTTTCAACTACTGGAATATAGTAATTGATAACGTCATATCCTATGGGATGAGGATATGCAATCAATTCTGGGATCGTTCTCAGCAAGACGCAGAAAGCGAATACCAAGATTATCACACGCTTTTCACTGGCAAAGAACTTGTGTTGTGAAAGCGGAGAATTTACCCACAATCAAATTTAAAAGGGCATCATACTTTTTCTCAGTTATTGCCTTCCAGAACTAAAGTCAAAAAGGCGAACATTCAGGAGGAGCAGTTGGAAGTACTAAAGAAAATACTTGCCGAAATGCAAACGCTTAATGCGAATATTGCGAGTATAGCACCCCGATCTTCACCGCCAGTTGAGAATATCCTGTCTGAAAGCGGAAGATTTGACGATGAAGAGTTGGAAGATTGTGAGTAATTACTCATAGGCGCTTCGATATTCTTGTAGCATAGTCTGTTTCATATTTTCCACAAGGTCTTCTATCTCCCTACTGTCGTTTAGCTCGTTTTTACGTTTTGGGTGAATTCCAAGTGAGTCAAGTTCGCTAAACCAATAACCATAATTGCCAGCTTCTTTGCCATGGTTCATTTCAGCTTCTTTTGAGAACATTGGTATCGAAAATGACGGCAAATGATATATGTGGTGTAGAGAATTTAGCTGTCTCTGAAGCTCACTTTTCTCTTAGTCTTAGATTTTGCCAGCTTCTTTCAAGCGTATCTGCATCCTGGCCTCTCCTTCATGGAAGCGCTTTTTTTCTTCAGCTGTTTTCAAGTCAAGCTGCGGCACTTCTGTTGGTTTGCCATTCTTGTCAAGGGCCACCATCGTCACAAATGCCGTACCTGTCCTTACTCTTGTCCCGTCATCCAAGTTCTCTGACTCAATCGCCACTTCAACTTCCATCGATGATCTCTTGACATAGTTTATTCTGGCAGATAGTATCAGGGCATTCCCTATGTAGACTGGCTTCAAAAAAGTCATTCTGTCAATGCTGGCAGTGACACAATTTGTGTTTCTTGCATGCCGCTTAGCTACTACCCCTGCCGCGAGGTCCACGTGTTTCATTATCACACCCCCGAAAACATTGCCCTCAGGGTTAGCATCCGAAGGCAGCATCATTATTGTCATTTCTGTCTTGGACTCTTGCGGGCTTTTCTTATTCAATGAGATTTTCTGCACCTATGCTCGCTATAAAGCGTTTACCAGTCGTGTCATCTTGTCTAGGCTGACTTCAAACCCGAAGCGTTTTTCCTCTTTTTTCATGTTGTGGTACATGCTCATCATGAGCTTCATATGTCTGATTGTGCTCAGCTTGCCATCCATCTTTAGCCGGACTATACGATAAACGTCATCATAATAATCGAACCGGTCAAGCACCCTTTTCCGGTAAAGCTTGATGTCAAAATTCTTTCCCGAGCTCCTGTCAAGGACATCTAAGAAAATATCGCAGCAAATAAGCGAAGGGATTATACCTTCGCCCAGCATCGGAAAAACACACCCTATCGACTCACCGACGCCTATTATTTTGCCATCGAAAAAAGGCTCCATACGTTTGGGCGGAGCGAGCCTGATCGGCCTTCCGATCTTTTTCACTATCTTTGCTTCAGGATGCTCTCTGAAAAATTCTTGAACACCAAAGTACTTTTTCTGTACGTCCCCTGCTCCCATATATCCTCTGGAGTTATCAAGAGGAAAATACCAGAAGTACCCCTTGGCACCTTTGTAGCCAATTACGTAAAACTCATCAATTCCCTTTACACCCTCTAGCAGATATTCATACGCAGGTATCAAGAAGTCTTCACTTGATCTTGGCAAAAGCGTCCTGTGCAGGCCAGTGCAATCGAGCACGTAATCATACTCGCCGAATGGAAATGATTCTCGTGTTACCTTGAAACCAAACCTTATCTTAACATCTTTCCGCAGATCGTTTTCCCATCGGTGTTTGTCGTATGTCACCAAGCCCTTGAGGTCAAGATACTCCCTGTTGTCATTTGGCAGCTCCATTCTTAGCCGTTGACCGATGTGGAAGACGTAGCTTGCAAAGTCAAGCCCTGCTTGTTTTGAAAACTTTTCAAGCATATACTTTGATGCGCCCCACGCGCAGACGGGCCAATGGTTTTCTTTCTTGGAAGCCTCGAAAATTTCTACATCATGACCACGCTTTTGAAGCATGCTACCAAGATAGCTTCCAGCGACGCCTGCACCCGCTATTGCAAAACGCATCCGCATTCAATGCGTGTAAGTTTACTTATAATCCTTGTCAGGGACTATCTGCATACCTGTCTGCTATCCTGTATCGAGCATACTTGTCATCAGGCGAATATTTTGGCGGATGCGGATCCGTTGTGGCAGCCTTGCATTTTGGACATTCTTGCTTCATCGTATAAGTACTGCAAGCAGGGCACTTGCGCAGAAGATGCTTCACTTTGCCTAACCAGCCTGGTGAGACTTTTTCGACTCTTCCCGTATAAAGTTAAAGGATCCATGCTGCTTTTCGATGGCAGAACGGATCTTCTCGACTGCGTTGTTCATTGACTTTTCAGCAACCTTGAAGTTCTCGGCAGTCACTACAATTCTGTATCTCGGCGCACCAACGTATGTCACGGTGGTCGTTGCGCCCCCCTTACTGGTCTCCGCGCCTGCAAGGATATTCTTGATTATCTCAATGCCATCTGGTTTTTTGGAAGAGATTTCCATTATTCCTCTGACTTCTACCTGTGGCACTTGGATCTTGTTGCTTTCTTCTTGGATCGCGGCTTTGACTTCTGGAGCAAGATCGATGTTTTGTATGGCTTCTGGCCCTTTCCTTGCAACTGCTTCAAAGGCATCGTAAATGTAATCGTATTTCTGAAGTATCTTTTCTTCTATTTCGGCGACCTGCTCATTTGTAAGACTCAGCTTGGATTTGATAAACTCCATGAATGCAGTCGCCTTTTCATTCTTCTTTACTTCTATCAGCTTGGACTTGCGTTCCTCACCGGAGACCTGCTTGAGCGAAGTGTCGACTTCTCCTCTGGTCTTGTTGACCCTGATGACCTTGAGGACTGCTTTTTGCTTTGGTCTGACGTAGCGTTCAACGTTTCTGATCCAACCAGTCGCAATCTCTGAGATATGCAAAAAGCCTGTCATGTTGTTGTATTCGTCCAGCGTGACGTATGCGCCATGACCAGTGACCTCCTTGACAGTAGCGATGACAATCTCTCCCTCCTCTGGAAGTCGCTGAACTTCGTCCGTGGCAGTCATTTTCTGAGTGTTACGTTACACCGAGCAAATGGCATACTTTAAGGTTGCTACAAGAGCACGTGGCAGAGGCAGTTCCTTTGCCGCGATAGTCAAGTGTGCTGCCCCTGTTGGCCAGCTATGCTTTGTTCCCATCAACGTCTATGTTCTAGATAGTGGATCACACCGACACAATCCGCCGAAATTGTGTTATCTGTTTTCAGGAATCTCTCCAACACAGGATGCAGGGTTGCCCTCCTGCCCCTGCCGCGCAGCTCCATCAGGGTTATTTTTTCTCATCTTTCCAGCAGTCATACTCTTTTGCTTTTCACTTGCCCTTGCTCTTAGATTTCCCTTCTGATTTGACTGCCCCTGATATATTCTTGGCAGCGTCTCCAGACTAAAGAAGCAAGATTCCAGAACTCTTAGTTGTTGCAGCCACTCGACCAATGTCGTATTCCTTTTCCTTGTCCCTGCTATTCTTCTCCTCTTGTTGTCTTTTCCTTCAAAGCCAAGAAGCCAATGTTGAGAGGAAGGCAAACAAGTCCTAGAAATCGATGCCCTTCTTAGCCTTGGTCCCCTTCTGATATGGGTGCTTGATCTCTTTCATTTCTGTTACAAGGTCTGCTATTGCTATGACCGATTCTGGTGCATAATTGCCTGTCAGCACAAGGCTCGTCCTTTCCGGCTTCGCAGCAATGATGTCGAGTATGTCTTGTTCAGAGATTAGCTTCAGTTTTGCGGCATAGTTTATTTCGTCTAGTATCAGAATGTCGTAAGCTCCAGATGCGAGTTTTTGCTTTGCGAGCTCAACTGCGTGTGCAGCCGCCTTCTGGTGGTCTTCGATTGGATGGTCATCGTCGATTATGCCCACAAATCCTTTACCGGCTGCTATCATCTCAAATTCCGGCTCGAGTCTCTTTGAGCTTGTGAGCTCACCATAATACCATTCACCCTTGATGAACTGGATCATGCCTACCTTGTAGCCATGTCCGACTGCTCGCAAAACGATGCCCAGAGCTGCAGTTGTCTTGCCCTTTCCCTTTCCCGTGTATACAATGACGAGACCTCTTTCAGGCATCTGTAGTCAGGTTGTAGCGACATAAAGATAAAAATCAATCTAAAAACTTAAAGTTGCAGTCAAGACCACAATTACTCCCGTTGGCGCAGCAGCCCATACGACGAATCATCATTGCAGGGGTCACAAGCGGAGTAGGCAAGACAACTATTGCAATATCAATCATGTATGCCCTGAGCAAGAAGGGTCTCAAAGTCCAGCCCTTCAAAGTGGGGCCGGATTTTATCGATCCCTCGTACCATAGCTTTGTCACAAAGAGGCAATCGCGCAACCTTGACGTGTGGATGATGGGAAAGCAAGGTGTGATCGACTGTTTTACGAATGCTTGTCAAGGTGCGGACGTTGCAGTAATAGAGGGAGTCATGGGGCTGTTTGATGGCATGTCTGGCAGAAACGACTTTGCAAGCACGGCCCACGTGGCCAAGATCCTTGATGCACCAGTCATACTCGTAGTAGATGCGAGCAGGAGCGCCAGGTCCATAGCTGCAATGGTCCTTGGATTCTTGCATTTTGACAAGAGTCTAAAGATAGCCGGGATAATCGTCAACAATGTCGCAAGTGACAGACATGAACGCTATATCACTGACGCATTTGCCAACAAGATCAAGGCACCAGTGCTTGGCATCATAAGGCGCAATAGCGAGATGAGGATGGAAGAGCGCCATCTTGGCCTTGTACCTGCCCACGAGCTACAAGAAGCAAGGAGGAAAGCACTAGTCGCTGCTGCTAGGTCTGTTGCTGACCACATATCTATTGACAAGATCTTGCGTATTTGCGGCAGAGGTGATCTTCCTGATGCGCCAGTCAGCCACACACTTCCCAAGAAAGTCAAAATTGCTGTTGCTCTAGACGCATCGTTCAACTTTTACTATGCAGACAATCTTGACACACTTAGGATAAGCGGTGCAGAGCTAGCATTCTTCAGTCCCATACAAGATAAGAAGTTGCCAGAAGGCATCAGTGGCATTATCCTTGGAGGAGGCTTTCCAGAAGTTCTTGCCGACCAGCTTGAAAAGAACAGATCGATGATAAAATCGGTAAGAAATGCAGTTTACGACGGAATGCCAGTGTATGGAGAATGCGGCGGTCTCATGTACCTTACACGTTCGATAAGAGGATACCTAGGAGAGAAGAGAGCCAGAAGAATGACGGGAATTGTGGATGCAGATACCCTTATGACACGAAGGCCGACGCTCAACTATACAGAAGCTCAATGCAACGGACCACTCTTTGGAAAAGCCCTCTTGCACGGCCATGAGTTCCATTATTCATCGATCGAAGATGTGGCACCAGATGCAAGATTTGCGTACACTATGAAAAAAGGCATAGGCATAACAGGAGAAAAAGATGGCTTGATCGTAAGTGAAAACGGTCTTGCCGCATACATGCATTTGCATTTCGCTAACAACAAGCTTGCCAGCAGGCTAGTGCGGGCGTGCATTGCCTATTCACATAGATGATGACGACGACTTTGCCAGCAAGAGGATAGCATTTACTATAGAAGAAGCAGCAGGGCTTCCACCTTTTCTCCCAATGTTGGTGATAAATGGAATGGTGCTCATCTTGGAAAGCTCTTCCTTTGATTCTGGAGCAGAGACAAATCCCACAGGTATTCCTACAACAAGAGCAGGCTTTGTAACGCTTTCCTTTATCATGCTGACCACTTCGTATAGTGCGGTGGGAGCGTTGCCAATGACCACAATACCTCCCTCCATATCCTTAGCCGCCTGGCGCATGGCAAGCTCTGACCTCGTCCTGCCCGTCTTGCGCGACTCTTCTGCAAGACGGGAGTCAGAAATGTAGCACACAGTCCTCAACCCAAGATCGGCGACCGATTTCTTGTTTATGGCAGCGAGCACCATGTCTACGTCGGTAACAATCGTGCATTTTCTTCTTATCGCATCAAGGGCAGACTCTATTGCTTTTTCGTGAAAGAGGATTCTACCCTTGCCGGCAAAGTCGAAGTCTGCTGTCGCATGTATGACCCGCCTGACAATCGCCCACTCCAACTTGTTGTAGTCGTGCTTGCCAACTTCGGAATCAATTATCTCAAAGCTCCTCTTCTCTATTTCAAATGCTCTCTCCGCCATTGCTCTACTGGACGCAGTACCGATGTGCTCAGACGCCAAGCCGCTGCTCCACCTCTCTTGCTCTCTCCACGACCAGATCAACCAGCTTTTCATCCACTCCAAGGTGACGAGCCATGAATGCATTCTTGAAATCATACTTTGCAAGTGCGGTTTCTACGTCCTTGACAACATCTGTTTTTATGTGCGCACCCCTGTGCAGGAAATAAGGCATCATTAGTATTATGCTTGGTTTTGTGGCGATGGCCTGTCCGATTCCTTCCTCTATGTTTGGACGGTCTAGCTCCAGAAAGCAAAAGTGGACATTCCGGTAGTGCGGCCTAATTGCGTTTGCGGAATGGATAAATGCGTCGCGTGCATTCTTGTCGCTACTGCCATGTCCTATCAAGACCACATCGCATTCGTGGTCAGGATAATCGATGCCTTTGTCCTTCTTCAGATCTCTGATTCTTTCTATTATCAATTGCGCCATCATTGGATGATAGGCGAGGGGCTTCGTAATCGCTAACTTCGTCCTCTGATCTCTTGCAATTCTGGCGCTATGTTTGACGGTGTCTTTGAGCTTCATGCCAGGATAGAGGAAATAAGGCATCACAGTGATGAAATCGGCGCCACTTGCTATACACTTGGCGATGCCATCCTTTATGAATGGAGGTAGCACTTCAAGGAAGCAATACTCTGCAAAATCGTAGCCCGCGCGGCTCTTGACGAGCGAACAGATCTCCTCCAGTTCCTGCCGCACATCAGGCTCCCTGCTCCCCCTGTCGACTATCAAAAGCGCCTTTTTCAATTGTCCTTGTGCAGATGACGTGTACGGGCTAATATCTGTAATGTCAGCGAAAACAAACCGCAATCCCAGTTCTTGCACACAGAGATAGAAAATTGATTCAACATGGCAAGAACCGGGTCAGAAATCTAGTGAAGACAATTCAACAGTTGCAGATATTGAAAGCAAGAGAGTCTGAGAGCAGAGATCTCTTTGCGCCATCCGGTATCTGGCGAAGAGAAGGCCGTTGTCAAAATTCCAGGTACGGGATACTGTAAAGTCATTGATCGTTTGAACAGTGATGCTGCAAAATTCGCGATGAAAGGCTTGACGGAACCCGAAATTGTTCTCCTTTAATATCATGTGATCGGTCTTATTTTTAGTAATGCAATCGGCTCAGATTGGACTATCCAACAACAGTGATAGGAGGAGACATAGTAGGTGCTAAGAATTGCCATCATCCTTGGGAGCACCCGGCCGGGAAGAAACGGAGAGGCAGTAGCAAAATGGGTTTTTGATATTGCGAAGAGGCGTGCCGACGCTGAGTTTGAGTATGTGGATATCAAAGAGTATGGCCTACCGTTGCTGGACGAGCCAGTTCCGCCATCACGAGGCGTATACTCCAAAGAACATACGAAAAAATGGGCGGCAAAAATCGATTCCTTTGATGCGTTTGTATTCGTGACGCCAGAGTACAACCACGGGATACCCGGAGCGCTCAAGAACGCCATTGACTTCCTTTACAAAGAGTGGAACAACAAGGTTGCTGGTTTCGTTGGCTATGGCAGTGCAGGAGGCGTACGTGCCGTTGAACAGCTGCGCTTGGTGATGGCAGAAATGCAGGTGGCTACCGTACGTGCTCAGGTGCAGCTTTCACTCTTTACAGACTTTGAGGACTTCAGTGTCTTCAAACCTGCCCCATACCAAGAAAAATCGGTCAATACCATGTTGGACCAAGTCGTTTCATGGGCAACTGCACTGAAGACCCTACGGAAATAACAAGAAGAGAAAAAATACAGGGCTTTTGTCCACATCAAGATCCCGAGTCACAAAGTAGACCGGAAATGCAACACAATCCGGTCTTGTAATTTTTTCATCTAATATGACGTAGCAGATAAGATGATATGTGAATCTCCAAAGGAGTCCTTTGCAAACTGATCTTCATATTCTGCATCGTACCGCGTCATTGTCGAAGCGCGAGGTAACTCCCAGAAGCCAACCGTAAAACCAATGTCACAGGGTCGGCCATGAAATTGTAGAGTCATCCGAAATTCGCCAGAGCTCTGCTGTATTTTCTGCTCTACCGCGCGAAAGGAAAAACACGATGGTGATGTACAAAGACCTCGGTATAGGCAGTCTCATCAATCCAAAATAGATCCGCACAGTTTCCGATTAACCAAATCTGCGCCTGTTGTAGATGGTTTTGAACCTAATTTCAGTGGCTACTCCTTCTTGGCGTGCATTCCCTGATCGGTTCGTGCAGTTTCTGATTCTGCCATGAATTTGTATCCCTCGTCGGTAGTCATGTAAAGTCCGGAGCCGACATGCATGAGAAATCGCTTGTCTGTCAGCTCCGCTGTCATCTTTCTTAGTATTGAGCTTGAGAGTCCAAGCCTTCTTGCAAGTTCCACTTTCGTGCTACCATCTCTACATGCTTTGAGTATCTGAAGCATCGTCTTTATCCTTTCATCATCTTCTACCATGACTACTCTAGGCACTTCATTCTAGTTGATAAGGGCCTCTATCAGAGAGGCCCCGGCATGCAGCAGGAGTTGTGGTTCGTCGAAGCTCCACTCCTGTGCTTATACAAGCATATATCGCGCTGTTGACAATGCAGACAAAGGCCTAAATGTTGTAAGGCGCCCCGTGAACGCCCTTGCGATGGCTCTGAAGGTGCTTCGAATCCTTGAATCTTGCAGAACACATGTCGCATGCATATTTCGAAGATTTTCTTCTGCCTCGTTTGTGTGGATGAAGCTCTGCTTCTATGGAATTCACTTTATCCAGCAAGTCGTGCTGGTCTTTCTCGATTGATTCTAGTCTCTCCTTCAGATCCTTTACAATAATGCTTAACCTGCTTATCTCGCCATTTGAACTTGAAGCCAGCCAACTCAGTTGATCGTATCTTCTTCTGACCAAATCACAAACATAGAGTGGGCATATTTTGCTCTTAACTATTGACACTATCAGGCAGGCATGATCATTGGCCTACGACCAGATCATCCGCTGGGATCTCAGTTATTGTTGCATATGCATATCACACCAAACTGCTTAATTTCTCAAGCATGGTCGGATGTGCTACAGCAATTAACTATTGATACCATAAAGCTACTTGCAATATGCAATGATAGTAATATGGCACCATCTCGTGGGAAAAATTGATCGCTGGCTCAGTAGATCAAATTTAAGAGAAATAGGGCAAAGGCACACACATACACACACAGGCTTAAGCCTACAGAGAGGCATCTAAGTGCGTATTCAGCCGCTGCAGCTTCTTGCAATTGCTGGCATTATCATACCAATGTAGACAACACCAATATTGTGAGAATGCTGACGCCATCATTGTTCGGATTGTGCTTCGGAGAGACTGAACGCCCAAGCAGAGATCGACAAATGGGAGAGTGTGGCACAATTCTTAATCTGATAGCGAACCTGCAGCAGCCCACTAGAGGCCTCCGTAACAGCCTTTCTATTCGGTTCCTTTTTGTGTGTATTCGTCTTCCTATTTTCCAAGACGAACTTAGTGGGGGATAGCATCAAACTGCACGTGCAAGTGTGCGCGGGGCGAGAGTTATGATCGCTAGTGTGCATGTGGCGGCGGTGCGCTGCCCTTGGCCAGCTCCTCGTTGAACGTTCCAGCAGCCCTTTCATGGAACT
>JBIQJB010000031.1:0-22545 GCA_044507735.1 Nitrosopumilales archaeon | reverse complement strand
ATCAAACCGGTCTTCCGGGTCTTCTCCCCTGTCAAGATGCGACCTGAGGCCAGACTTCACTCTGCCGGCAAACTCAGGCCTTGCATACACGTACCAAAAGTTGTGTGCGCCTCGGAGGCGTGCAAGCTCCTCCTTCCTTTTGTCGTCAAGTGAAGGCGTATAGTAGCGGTTCATGAGTTCCGTGTTGACGTCGATCCACGATGGCGTCCTCCACCAGGCGATCCGTTCATAGCCAAACTCTTCATACTCGCAGCCACCGTTTATCCCGCACTGGCCGCCTGCGTCGAATGTGGTGATGACGCACCGGGCATGCTTTGCAACAAACCTGCGAAAGTCCTGCCCCGGCTCCATCCAGCCGACAAATGCGACGTCTACAGGCACTGAAAGCCCTTCGACTGGCATGAGTCTGATGTGGTCCGGCTTGACCACATTGAATGCGTAAAAGATGCCTCCTTCCTTTTCGATTCCTTCCGCGTTTGGCAGATATTTTCGCACCTTCTCAAGAAAGTCTCCATAGCCGCAGCCCACATCGACATAAGTCGGGCTTTCGGAAACTGACCGGGCGATCGCCACCACCCTCTTCACATCCACCTTGCGGTAGGTGAAATACGACCCCGTGAAGAACGGAAAGATGTAGCGTGCGTGATGCGCTGGTGGCCTGCGATCCATAAACTGGAGATAAGCTTTGTAGGCGCTCTGCAGGTCCTGAATCGCAAAAGGCATCAAGCTTTTTTTGTTCTACTCCAATCATATAATACTTCTAATCTGCATCTGAATCCATTGTAATCTTGCCGATATAACACCGTTTGAAAAATCCCAAAAGGCTTATTAAGTTCGGTTTTCACTCTGGTGTTATGGTTAGGAAATTTGATGACTGGTGGAGAACTGTACCAGCTGACTTGAAGGAAAAGGCTCGCAAGGGCGACGAACAAAACAAGCCATTGCTAAATCAGGTTAACTATGTCCTTCTGCATCTTCACTTGCAAGGCAAGCACGATGCCAAGCCAACTCATGAAGAGCTCAAGGACTGGCTGCACAGTGGCCAAGTCGACGTTCTCCGCATGAACAAGTAAGAAATTTTCTTTTCTCTTTTTCCTTTATTTTATCCTGCAATTAGCGCAGCGTTTGGCTTGCTCGCAGCTTGGTTGTTGTGTTGTTATAACAGCGTTTTGCCGTACCCATAGGGTTTAAATAGTTTCGAACAATACTGACGTGTAAGTGAATTTAGATGCCAATTGCTATACTTCCAGACGTCGATGAGCAAAGATGCATTGGCTGTGCGCTCTGTGTAGAGATTTGCACTGCCCTCGGCCCGGACGTTCTCAGGGTAAAACCAGTAGAAGGCTGGAAGAGGGGTAAGGCATTCGTCTTTTATCCAGAGAGATGCATTTCAGACGGTGCTTGTGTAGGCGTATGCCCAACACACGCTATCTTCTGGATGAGGCCAATGCAATACACTCCAGGACAGCCAGTCCCGCTGCACAAGAACGGTGTGTTCAGCAAGGGCTGGGAAGAAGGTTAAGTCCGAAGGAAAGAAAAAATTCCTTCCTTTTTCATTTTTATTTTCATCATCAGTTTTCGCATCACGAAAAAGGCTTATCTTTCATGCTGTGTATTATCTGACCAACATATGTGTGACTACATGTATTACGAACACAGGCAGAAGGGCAAGGTCAAGAATTTGATACCAGCCGAAGAGCCCGAGCTCGAGAGGGTCACGACGGCAGAAGAGCAGCCAATGACAGTCAGCGCTTGAGCCCTTTTCCTCTCCTTTTTTGCGCTTTAGAGTTGATGTCGGCCAGGCGAAGCGGCTCTATCCCGAGCCTTTTCACGATTGCTATAGCGGTTTCCAGGCTTACCTTGTGGCCGACGCTGACGTAGGTCTTGTCGTTGATTAGATAGCCAAGGACCTCTCCTTTCATCTCCACGTAACAGTCCGGCCGTACTGTTCCGCAGAGCCGGCTCTTTGCAACCCCAATCGTCGGCTTGTCAAGCGTGACTCCAAGGTAGCAGGCAAGGCCGCATTTCCTTGGGTGCAGCCGCCCGTGGCCATCGACCATCAACAGGTCATAGCCTTTCTTGAGCAGCGCAAGCGTGCTGATGACTGGCTCGGCTTCTCTCAGCATCAATAGCCCCGGAATGTATGGAAACTTGATGTGTGTTTGCAGGTCGGCCGAGTCTACTACTACCGCTGCCGCCGACCCTCTGTCTTTTGCTTTTTGTTCTCCGCCTTCTCCTTCTCCTTTTATTTCTATCACAACTGCCGAACAGTATGCGATGTCGCCGTCGTATGCAACATCTACTCCGCAGACCCGGCGGACACTCTCAAACCCAAGCTCGTCGCGCACGACCACCTTTTCCGCAATTTCTTTCTGCAGCCTTATTGCATCCTGCGTAGTCAAAGCTCTGAAATGTCATTGACCAGACGGGCATTTAGCCCTGTGGCCCCCGCCCCGGCGACTGCTGATGCCGCTGCTGCTTCCCTCATGAAGTCGTTGGCCACTATGACAACTTCTTCAAATCTGCTTGCAAACTTTGCCAGAGATTCTGTAAAGGTCGGATAGTCCCCCACCCTCTGGCCTGACCGCGGCGCAAGGTTGTGTGACGCCGGAAAGACATCCGATATTTCGGCAGGGATTATCCCAAGGAAAGGGCTGTAACTGCACACCTGCGCGTCAGGGAACCTCTTCACGACTTCCCTGTAGATTCGGGTGGCGTAAAACGGATGGAGCTCTCCCTCTGGGCAGAGCACGAGCTTTCTCTTGCTTGACTTGAATGCATCCACCGCTCTTCGGAACCTCTTGGCCTCCGGCCTGTATTGGTCTATTGGCTCGTAGAAAAAGATCGCCTTTTGTTTGAAGAGAGGAGTGCCTGCCTCAAGCATCTCGATGTCCTTGAAGAGCTGTACGGCTTCCATCAATTTCGGATGGGCCCTGGCCTTTTGCATCACGTATTCCCACAGCCTGCCATCCATTATGGCCTGCTTGACCAGGTCGACTTCGGCCTTGAGCACGTGCAGGTTGTGCTTTGCCACCTCGACGGTGCGCTCATCCCCCTGCATCCCGCGCAGCTCCTGCAGGCTGCAGGAGGAGCACACAGGACACTGGCACGGCAGGTATGCAAGTTCTTCCAGCCTGACAGTGCCGTTTGGAGTCATGTACCTGCCGTCTTTTGCATATAGCATGTAGGAGGCCGAGTCAAACATGTCGCAGCCAAGTGCGACTGCAAGTGGAATGGTGAGCGGGTGGCCGGCGCCAAACAGGTGGACGGGCTTGCTTGGGATCACCTTCTTGGCGGCGACTATCATGCGAGCAAGCGTTGCAAATTCGTACGCTTCCATCAGCTCGACGGGGCTGCCAAGCGCCATCAGCTTGAACCCCATCCTGTCGAGCTCCCTTGCAGAGTACTCGACAAGGTCGGTGTGCTCGGCGCCCTGCACGGGAGCAACCCATATTGCGTCTGTGTCGCCTACAACGTCTAGGGTTTCTTTCGAGTTCTTGAGCGTAATTGCGACGTATTGTTTGGCACGTTCATAGTCAAGGCCGTAACCGGTGGGCTTGTCAAGCGGGATCGGTATGTCGCTTCTGATGTCCTTTTCAAACTGTGCCATCGTGGCCGGCTCTACTTCTACCGAGCCATATTCCAGCACCTGGTAGCCGCCAGAATCAGTCATGACCGCGCCGTCGTAGCCAATGATGTCGTGTATGCCGCGCTTTCTCGCTTCGTCGCCGTAGTGCCTGAGCGTGATGTATGCATTGGTGATGACGATTTGAAAGCCCATCTTTTTCAAAAACTGGGTGCTGACAGTCTGCCTTACAGGGTGCACGACAGGTACAAAAGCAGGAGTCTCGACGACTCCGTGGGGCGTCTCAAGCCTCCCTATGCGGGCCGCCAGATCCGAGTACCGGACCTCGAACACAACCCTACCTCTTTGTCTCCTTCATGAACTCGTCAAAGATGGATTTTACCCTGTCTGCCACGAGGCCCGTGCCTTCTTCCACGCCGAACTGGGTCACCTTTATCTTGTCCATGACGATTATCGCGCCGACGTCTTCGCGGATCTTTACCAGTCCAGGGAAGACTCTTGACAGCCTATCTGCAAGCGCCTTAAAGTCGAACGGCTTTTCCATCAGCCTTATCTCCTTGACAAATGCGCCGTTGATTATCATTTTTGTTATGCCGTGACCTTCGACGCTGTCAAGCACAATGTCAAGTCTTTCGTCAATTCCAGCAAGAGTTGCATTGTAAACTCTATTATCCGAAGTTTCTACGGAGACCTTTTTTCCAAGGAACTGGAACGTCTCCTCTCCAAATTTGCGGGTAACAACTGCAGCCATTGAGTGACAGTTAGCTTTCTAGCAGTATATATACGAATTTTTAAATCGAGGCAGTAAATGGCTGCAAGACCCCGAAAAATCAGTGTTCCAGTGCGATCCGGTGTGAGTACAGCAAAGAAGGGATTGATGCAGAGAGCACAGTAAAACTCGACATCGACAAGGACGGCCACATCAAGGCAGACTCTAGAACGGAAAATGGTCCAGCAAATCAAGATAGAAGATCTGGAGAGGCAAATAACTGCAGAAATCGAGAGGTTGATGCAATAGCCAAAGGCTAATGAATAGCGGCAAATGACCAGCACATGTTTGAGCGGTAGCGGCACGACAGCGCCAGTAATTGCAGGCTTGGTTCTTGGTGTCATTTTCATTGTAGCGATTGCATTGGCAGAATACAGCCTTTCTTCAAATTCATTGCATACGAAACCACCCAACATGTTTCTCATAGTTGACGGGAAGCAATACAGCGGAGAGAAAGGTAGTTTTTGTTTTGCCAATGGATGCACCGACACCTACTTTCGCATGCCCCAAGACCTAGCTATAGTAGAGAAAGGCTCGGAGGTCTCTGTAAGAGTCGCCGGATACTTGCAGCCAAGCCAACTCTACAGGGTGCTAGCAAGTGAATTGGAAGAGGACCGTATTTTCACACCAAAGCAGGAAATGGTTGCTCAGAAGCTGAACAGCACCAAGTTTGTGATAGACTTGGATGAAGGCGACTATATTCTCGACGTGCAGGCTATCTGGGCTGGCTACCACACTGACGTGGGAAGTGCTTACTACAACTACCATATCAGAGTCGTTGGGCAATAGAGGCCATGCAAATGCTTCCTCATTGACACAAGCAAGCTTTGCAAACTAATTGTGCGTGTAAGAGCACAACGCCTCAGTATTCAAAGAACCTTTTCAGGTCGTCTTTTTCAGAGACCATTGCAAGCCAGTCGATGTTGCCGGCTGCCTTTGGCCTTTTGCGCATAGCGCGCAGTATTTCATCCGCTGTCTGCTCCGGCGTCTTGTCAGTGGTGTCGAACTCGACGACCTTGCGTTTGCCAAAGGTCTTTATCGAATCGTAGAGCGACACGCCGAGTGTCTCGCTTGCCAAGTTCTCATTGACCTTGTGATGGTCGTATCCCCTCTTCTCAAGTGTCTTTTCAAGCTCGTATGGCGATCTCCTCAGCACGGCGACCATGCTTATTCCAGCAGGCTTTAGCACATAGGGCGCAAGGTGCCCAACGACAATTTGATCTTTTTTTCCTTTGAGCATCTTTGCAAGCAGCCTTCGTAACTTTTTCACGTCGACTTCGAGGCCCAGCTCTGTCTTTTCTGCAATGGCCCCGTTGTCGATTGCAACCCTGTTTATGTCGACTATCTCCGCGCCGGTTTTCTCCGCAATCAGCTTGGCACTTGTGTGCTTGCCGACTCCAGGGTTGCCGGTAATGACCAGCTTCACCGAGACTATCAGCGCGACACACTATTTATTCTTGGGCCTACAATCAGAGACACAGATGTATGCGCACGTGTGAGTCCTGCGGCAGGGTAAGATTCTACTCGATCAACTTCCTGTTCTCAAAGACTGTGTGCAACGAATGCTACCTGAAGATGAAAGAGAAACAAAAGGGCTAGCCCTGGGCGCTTCCGCATTTTGTGCAGAACTTGGCATTTGCCTTGAGCCTGTTGCCGCAGCTGATGCAGAACTTTTGCTCCGGCTCCAGAGTCTCCCTATCTAGCGGAGTCAGCTGCGGTGGAGACGTCTGATCGGTGGGCGCCGAAGGAAGCCCGCGGTACATTTCAGTCACTGCCCCCGTAGGCTTGAAAGAGTCATCGACATCGGGCATGAGCTCAGATGCTTTCCTTTCGTTCTTTTCCTCAAGATACAGCATGAGGCGCGGCCCCCGCTCTCCGCCGGGAAGGCTTACTGGCTCGCCAAGCCACAGTGCAAACTTTCGCAGAGTCATCTCGGGGGTGGAGAAGGTAAGCGAGTGGGTAGACATGTACTCGTCGGTGGCTGACCTGCCATTGAACGCCTTTGCCATCACGAAAAGGATGACCGAGAGTGGCTATTAATTATTGCGACCTGCCGCACTTGCTGCAGAACTTGGCCTGCGCAGGAATGGAAGCGCCGCAAATGATGCAGTTCTTGGTCGAGCTTTTCTTTGGGAGCTCAATGTCCACCGGCTTGAACGACGGCAGTTCCTGCTGCTGTGGATCCGGAGGAGACGGAAGCACATACTCGCCGCCCCCTGCCCCTGCGGAGGGCCCAGCGGTGCCGCCTGCGCCTACAAAGCCTCCGATGCCAAAGCCTGCCTGGGGCATTGATGGGTACGAGCTGCCGCCTGTTGGGCTCTTGACCGATGTGCCCTTCTCCAAGGCAGTCTTTAGCTCCAGGATGACGCGGACGGCCAGAAAGTTCATCGCAGACGTCGCAACCAGGTATTCGCCTATCCTGGAAAAGAACTCCTTATCTCCAAGCTTGCCCTGCTTGTAGAGCTGGTTAGCGTCAATGAATGACTCGTAGAGGCCCTGAGTATCGTTAACCAATTGCTTTAGCTTCTCGGTCAAGCCTCCGAGAGTGTCGACGCCAAAAGACATCAAAAAATAGGAAAGTGAGCGGGCTTTAAAAATGGTGTGCCCGCTTAATAGCTGGAGCCGCTCCCGCCGTAGTAGCCGCGGTTGCCGCCGTAGTGTCTGCCTCCGCCACCACGATAGCCGCCACCGCCAAAGCTCCTGTGGCCGCCGCGCCTTCCTCCGTATCCGCCGCCACCGCTCCCACCGCCACCGCGGTATCCGCGACCGCCGCTGCCAAAGCGTCTGCCGCCGCCACCGCCGCCGTAGCCGCCGCGCCTTCTGGATCCGCCGCCATACATCTGCGGCTGACGCTGCGCGACTACCGGCACAACGATTCCCATTTCGTCATTGAGCTTGCGTATCGGGAGATGGGTCTGTGCAAGGATGCGGTCAAAGTCTGCGATCCTGTCATTTGAGACAAGAGATATCGCCCTGCCCTCTGCGCCGGCCCTCGCGGTCCTGCCGATCCTGTGGAAGTACACGTTGGGGTCGTCTGGAATGTCGTAGTTGATGACGTTTCCGACTGACGGGACATCGATTCCCCTTGCTGCAATGTCTGTCGCAACCAGGATGTCTTCTGTTCCTTTCCTGAACTTGCCCATCGCGTTGTCGCGCTGCCTTTGCGACAGGTCGCCGTGGATTGCGACTGCATTGAGGCCTTCGCGCCTTAACTGGTATGCGACCCTGTCTGCGCGCTGCTTTGTAGCAGCGAATACTATTGTCTGGCTCTTGTTTCCATTGTTCTGCTTGATAAAGTTGACCAGGTGCCTGAACTTTTCGCGCTCTTCAACCACCAGATATGACTGGTCGATTGTTTCAAGCGTGACTTCTTCTTCGTTGAGCTTGACATGCTCAATTTCGTCGCGCTTCATGTATTCCTCTGCCAGCCGCAAGATTTCCGGAGGCATTGTTGCAGAGAACAGACATGTCTGGCGATCCTCGTTCACGTAGAACAGGATGAACTTGATGTCGTCAATGAAGCCCATGTCTAGCATCCTGTCTGCTTCGTCGAGCACGACGAACTTGACATCGTCGAGGATTATCGAACCCTGCTTTATGTGGTCGATAAGCCTGCCGGGTGTCGCGACCACTATCTGGGCCCCGCGCTGGAGCTTGTCAAGCTGTACGTTCATGCTTTGGCCGCCATAGATTGCGACGGTCTTGACTCCTGTGTACTTTGCGAACCTGTTGATCTCGGTTGTCACCTGCACCGAAAGTTCCCTTGTCGGCGCAAGTATCAGGGCCTGTACCGGCCCGTCTGCCTTGATCTTTTGCAATATCGGCAGTCCAAATGCCGCCGTCTTGCCGGTTCCTGTGTGCGCCTGTCCTATGACATCTTTACCTTCCAAAACAAGCGGTATAGCTGCCTCTTGTATAGGGAACGGCGCCTCAAATCCATTTTCGGAGAGTGCTCTTGTTAGTTGTGCACTCAATCCTAATTCTTCAAATGTTTTTGCCATTTTGCTTTCTTTCACACACTTTTGTTGTTGTTGTTGTATTCACAAAAGCCACGGAAGAGATGAAAAGGTTGGTTTTCTTTTGACAAATCTACCGTGCCGAAACTTTTGTCTTGTACATAATGGGAGACTGGTCGGGGATATAAGGGATGCGGTATGCAAGTTTAAATTTCAAACTATTCCCTAGGCAGGATGACATGCCAGACCCCGACGCAAGGCGCCTGCTGTGGTACCTCTTTGCAGGCTCGCGTGGGGGAGAGAACAGGATAAGGATAATCGACCTTCTCAAGGAGCAGCCGCGCAACACGAACCAGCTCGCCGAGGCTCTCGGCATAGACTACAAGGCAGTCCAGCACCACATAAGCGTCCTTGAGAGGAACAACATGGTAACAAGGACCGGCGAAAAGTACGGCGTCCTCTATTTCATCTCAAACTATCTTGAGGCCAACATCGAGTCGTTCAACGAAGTCAGAGCCGCGATTGACAGAAAGAAATCTGGAAAAAAGTAAATAAGCCAATTTCGGCCGCCCGTCCTTATGGCAATGCTCATGGACGTCAGTGCCATTGTTAGTATGGCAAACGTGGCCATACTGGTAGCCCTGATGTCCGTGTACAGCAGGATATACAGCAAGACAGGGGCAACGTTCACAGTTGGCCTGATGGTGTTTGCAGGCATGCTGATACTCCATAACATGATCGCCGTTTATGCCTACTTTGCGATGGCACCGCTGTATTCAGAAGAGCTTTTGCCGTATTTTGTCGGGATACACATTGCCGAGCTTGTGGGCCTGATTGCCCTTCTGAAAGTGACGGTCTGGCCAGAGGGATTCAAGAAGGAAAGGGCTGCCTGACGGCCATCAATGAATCTGGTGCGGATCTGGAAAAAAGGATTTAAGCGAAAATTTGAAGCTGCCGCTTGAATTGGTCGAAGCTAGCATATTGGTGTCTGCGCTAGCAGGGGCGGGATCGTTCTTTTCGCCATGTGTCCTACCGATAATCCCGGCTTTCGTATCGTACCTTTCTGGCACTACCATGACCGAGATTCAAGGACAGAGCCAGGTGGCCAGCGGCTCTTCTGTAACGGTGAAAAAATCCATAAGGCTCAACATCTTTCTTAATACTGTCTATTTCGTACTGGGCTTTTCGCTCGTGTTCGCCGTGCTGGGCGTGATACTGAACAGCTTTCTTGTCAGTGTCGGCACCAGCTTTCAGGCCACCTTGCAGACAGCAGGCGGCGCTGTGATAATCGCGTTTGGCGCCTACCTGATCTTGTCGACAAAGGTCCGGTTGCTCAACTTTGAAAAGAGAATGACAAACCTGCCGCGTTTCAAGACCACGTACATCACGTCGTTTGTGTTTGGCGCGGCGTTTGCTTCAGGCTGGACTCCCTGCGTTGGACCGATACTTGGCACTACGCTAACACTTGCGGCAACTGCACCAGGCGCGGCTTACAACTCGCTGCTTGCATACTCGCTCGGACTCGGAGTGCCCTTCCTGATAACCGGCGCATTCTTTTCGCAGTCGACCAGGGTAATCAAAAGGATGGCCAAGCATCTCAAGTACTTCAATCCAGTGATGGGCGCAATCCTGATCGTGCTGGGCATACTGGTGCTCACCAATCAGCTCAGCATAATCGGTAACTTTCCGCTTGCGAACGAGATAATCAACTTGGAGAGAGGTCTGGGATGAATACTGACAACCTGAGCGCGCTGGTAGTCGGAATCGGGGTCGTCGTGCTGATTGCAGGATTTGGCGTCTATTTCAACAGTCCCATGCTCAACAAGGCCGCGTCTGACCAACAGGAAAATTTCGTACCCGCTGCTATTACGCAGAACGGGACTCTAGAGATAGACAAGTCGCAGTTCAAGCTGGCACCAGAGCTTACACAGGTCTCCGGTTACATCAACACAGATCCAATCACACTTGCTGATCTGAGGGGCAAGATCGTGCTAGTAGATTTCTGGACCTACAGCTGTATCAACTGCATCAGAACCATCCCGTACCTTAACGCGTGGTATGAAAAATATGCAGACGACGGCCTGGTCATAGTAGGCGTGCACACACCGGAATTCGAGTTTGAAAAAGACTACAACAACGTCAAGGCAGCGGTAGAAAAATTTGAAATAAAATATCCGGTGGTGCAGGACAACGACAAGGGTACATGGAAGGCATACGAGAACAGGTACTGGCCGCGGAAATATCTGATCGACAACGAAGGCTACATCAGATACGATCACATCGGTGAAGGCGCATACGCCGAAACTGAAAAAGTGATCCAGTCGCTCCTGTCAGAGCGCGCCTCGTTCATGGGGAGCAACTTGAGCTTTGACGGATCGATCAGCAATCCTGAAAATGCACAGAGTGTCGACTTCCGGCGGATAGGGACACCCGAATTGTACTTTGGCTACCAATTTGCAAGAGCCAAGCTTGGAAATCCGGAGGGCTTCCATCCAGAGCAAGTGGTAACGTACACCATCCACAATGACACAGCGATCGCGCCAGACAGGATATACCTTGAAGGCCAGTGGAAAAACCGGCCCGACAGCATGGAGCTGCAGGGTCAGGCCGGTAAAATAGTCCTATCCTACTCTGCCAAGGTGGTTAATATCGTCGCAGGCGGCACAGGTAAACTGTACATTTCAGAGGACGGCAAGGATCTCGCAGCCGGCTCCAAGGGAACTGACGTGTCAGAGGGTGGAGAGGTTACAATAGACGGCCAGAGGCTATACAATCTTGTGACGCATGACGGATATGGCAACCACCAGCTGGTAATTGATGTCGTCGGGCAGGGTTTCCGGATCTACACCTTTACTTTTGGGTGAAAAGCTTGTCCACCCCCACACCCTTCCGTGGAAAAATTCGACATTCCCCAAATACAGGTTCCAATTACCATTAAGAGCCACGTTGTGGTAGGAAATGACAAAAATCAGCGCGTTCCTTAAGTCAAATTGGGTAGGCGGTAAGACAAAGGGGAGAGAAATGGAAAGCTTTTCCCGAGCATCCCTTTCTCCCTTGGCGGCACTGCGCAATCCGCCGGTGCCGCTGCTCTCCCCTTTGAGAGATTAATGCCGTCCGGACAACCTCTGCTGACCAAATAGTAAATTTTTCGTGATGGAGCAGTCGTCAGACTCTATTGGTATCCGGTGCGATTTTCGCCGGGGCCATCGCGTGGCGGACCTGGAATCAGATGCCGCCAGCCGGTGCAGATCGTCATATTACAATATCCCTCGTTGACCAACAAAAACCTGTGGCGGCTACTACTGCTCTTTCTTGTTGAAGCCAAAATAGCATGAGTAGCAGTATTCCTTGCCATAGATCACGCCCTGTGTGCCGCACTTGATGCAGGTCTTGTCGTGATCAATGGTCGAGTCGAGGGACTTGGCCTTCTGCAGGCACTTGCCGCAGATGGGCGCTTCCAGTGGATAGCTGGACAGAAAGCCTTCGCCGCACTGTGTGCATTTCAGGCTGTACATCTTGCCCTTCGGCTTCCAGCGCCTGAACAGTCCCATGCAGACTATTAAACGCCACAGAATAATCAACGTATCGTTGATTCTTCGATAGAGATAGTCTCTTTAGCAGGCCCGTTTTGGCGGACGGACGCGTGCCCTGCAACCAGATTTTCATCGCTACCGATAGACAGCCCGCCAACAGCAGCATAGTCATCTTTGGGGTCCAGCTGTTTTCGCGGTCCACTGCATATGCACAGCAAATACTGGCGGCAGTGCGGGTGTACAGGGGCGCTCGTGTTTGCGCGGTAGCTCAAAGAGAAATTCTGCCACACGGATCAGGACGACTTCGAAACTGCCATCAAGGTTGGGAACAGCAGATCGCCAGGAGATGCCAATTTGTGCAACATCTTATCGCAAACGATATGCTGATATAGTTAGCAGCACCGCAACAGTCCAATGTCTGACACGAGCCAGCTTCTCGTGCGCAGGATAAAGGACGGCACTGTCATAGATCACATCGAAGCAGGCAAGGCGCTCTTTGTTCTGCGGGCGCTGAGCATAACGGGCAAGGAGGGAAATGTAATCACAGTCGCGCTGAACGTGCCCAGCAGCAAGCATGGCAAGAAGGACATCATCAAGGTGGAGAACAGGTTTCTTGAAACCAGCGAGACCAACAAGCTGGCGCTCATTGCTCCACGCGCGACCATCAACATCATCCGGGACTACAAGCTGGTAGAGAAGCGGAAGATCCAGCTGCCGGATTCTATTGTCGGGATCTTCAAGTGCCCCAACCTGAAATGCATCACAAATAGCGGCGAAGAGATCAGGTCAAAAATTGATGTCATTGACAAGGAAAAAGTGGTGCTCAAGTGCAGGTACTGCGCCAGAACGCTCTCAATTGACGAGCTGGTGTTCTAGACGCGGAGCCTTATTTTCCGGGTATTCTGCTGATGGTGGCGCCGCCATTCAACGTTGCTCTTTGGCATGCGGTCCACAGCGAAATGGAATAGGATGAGCGGTGCAAATGCTCCAACGGTGATTGTCGCAAGCATGTGGTTGCCCACGTATATCATGTACAGCGTAATTCCTGCGCCCGTCATTATCTCGATCCATGTGCATGTGCAGAGCTGCAAGGCGATGTGCTTTAGGTTCACGGTGCGATTTCGCATCACGCATATTTCAGCTCAGCGGCGCAGCAGATCCGTTTCATGTGCTAGATTGCTGGTCGCTGCCGGGAATCCTGGCGAACTTTTTGGACAGCTTGTAGCCAAAACCCATCGCGATAAAGAGCGTTATCAGCCCTGCAGTCAGAGTCACGAAAAAGTCAGTCTTGATGACATAGTGCATCACTACGGTGACCACTACGGCAGGAATGGCTATTATCACGGCCAAAATCGTGCTTACGGCATAAACCCTGCCTACCGTGACCTTTTTTCGCTCGTCGCCTCCGGACAACAAAAAAAGGGGTGAACCGGAATCAATTTAAGCCTTCTTACAATCCCATCTGGTGCTTGTAGTAGCTTGCAAGCTTTGAGTGTCTGATTCGCTCTGCAGGATTGCTTGCATTCTGCATCTTGTGAAGGTGGGTCCTGTATTGGTAGAGATCGCACATGCAAACCCCTGTAACAGGCTTGTATTTTTCTCTGGAAATTTCGTGTTTTTTGTGGTCTGCGTACAGAATTGGCAGCTTTGTCAGACCAATGCTTGCTGCAATGCCTGCCACCGTGGCATACAGGGCAACAGCAGGCTCGAGCAACAGGAGCGGAAGGACCACGGATGAAATCACTCCAGCAGAGGTGGCGATCATCGATATCCTTGACCATCTGTCGTACGGGGCAACGTCGCGCTCAAATTGATCTATCAGCATTTCCAGCCTTTCGTCCAGCTTGCTTTCCTCAACATGAGGAACAGACGTCGAGACTTGCATCTCCTATACAATGGCAAACTATCTAATTAAGTTTATTGGAACGACAAAAATTTTGCTTATCCTATTAAATGAAGGCTTGTTGTTAAATATTATTGCAATCTTATAGGCATGTTTGTGTAATTAATCATCGCGGATGGTCGACAACTGTGGCAAAACACGCCTAGAATTTTTGCTTTTTGTTGATTTGATTGCAAAAATTTCTTCAATCTGATTTCTAGCATGATTTCTTTGATTTGTGATAATATTCGTTAAGTGATTTAACGCGTTATAATTAATATTGCTTGCAATTTAAAAAAATTTTGATGGGCAAGCCCCCGCTCAAGTTTGAAAGTCAGCGACTCGACAAGCTCCCGCCAGATATTCTCATCAAGGGAACGTGGGTCAGCACTGCAATGGCACTAATCCTTACCCTGCCCTCTCTTGGCCTCTTTATCGGGCTTTACCAGATGGGCGTAAACATTGGCATCAGCGCGGGCATCGGCTTTGGCCTTCACTTTGCAATTCTGGCCTTCTCTAGAAGGATCTCAAAGGCAATATCCTCGCTCTTTGAGGATTAGGGCGACGATTTCCACCTAAAGTATACGATTGTTCCAATAGCTACTGCGGATGCTGCTGCAAATGGCAATGATAGCATAGAGATGGCATCAACACCAGTCTCGGACGACTGTTCAACACCAGAGGCCTTTCCTCCATCCATACAATCACCACTATCGTCCAGTAGTAGACACTTTGCTTCTGCCACTTGGATGGAAAAAAGAATCCACAGACCAAGAGACAGGACAGCCACCTTACGCAGCATATCATCTCTTCACCACATCCACACTATTCTCCTTTTTTGCACAAACGCGTCTGCAACTGGTACCTTTGTTTATCATGTCCACGCTACTCAAGCACATCTCTTGCACACATCCAGCCTTCCCATGACTACGCCCAGCTTGTTGAGCGATAGCGTCCCGATTGATTCGCTCAGCAGATCTGCCTTTATACAGAATTCTCCATAATATCCAATTCCCCCTTCATCCAGGGATGTATCTTGCAATGATAGCCGCAATAGCCCGGCTCTGTAAATACAAATTCAAATGACTTGCCTGGCTCAATAATTCCTGAGTCGAATTCTCATCCAAGCAAATCTGCGAACCCAGTGTCAGAAGTAACAGTATGGTTCACGCCATCATTGTTGAACCATACAACCTGTACAGTGGCATTGGACAACATCCCAGACGCATGAGCGGGTCTGTATCCCTTGTTGTTGATGCCCCCGACATCTTGAGCAACCTCTGACGAGTTCTCTACAATTTCGATCGAGATACCATCATGATTTGGATTCTCTATCAGCTGGTTCAGCTCCCGTATTGTATGCCTATTTTCAAGAACGGATGCTGGAACTGTTGGTCCTTGCACAACAAGCGGCGTGGAAAATACCACCCTGCCAGTCTCTGCGTCGACCAAGTGGTGGATATCATAGTGGTCTTCCTTGCCCACGACGATAGCTCCAACTTCATACACTAGCCTGTTTCTGGCAAGTTCTGCAAAACTGCCTAGCGGACATTCTGGAGAAGGCTGATCGCAAACTTTTTCAAATTTCCCATCTTTTGCATCAACCATGTACATGGTACCATTGGCATGTACAAAGACTGGAGTCAGGCTTAGTAGTTCTGGCTTTGTCTTTACGTCTGACAGCTTCCAGCCCGGGCGTATAGAGCTCAAGTATAGTTGATACTCATTATCATCTACCAGATCCCGTGAAAAGTTGTAGTACTGGACATGCAGGTATGCCTCCTGAAAGTCTGGTACTGCCCGTCTATAGCCCATCTCGACAATATCAATGGCTTGGGCCGGTGTTATTCTTGGTTCAGTAGGTATTGTATTTGGATTATGTGGCGGAATATAGTTCGCTTGGTAGGATGCATACAGTAATGAAAACAAGATAGCGAAGGTAAGGATAGACAGGAGGACGCTAGAGTGCCAGCCCACATGTACCAGACACGCTATGGATTCTTTTTACTTTTTGTCCAAGCGACTCTATACCAGCATCCAACAGAGGGCATCTTGATATCGCGGTGCTTACTGCCTACACCCATTGGCCTCCGTTAAGCTTCCTGTCTTACACCCGCCTCACCATCTTGGTGTCACATACCAGTATATCAAGAGCTCAGAATGGGAATTGATGCATCGTTTGGGGGATAAACGGGTAATGAAACGCATCTAGACCCACATCTAACGGCTTGATTCGAAAAATTAAAAGATAAGATCCAAAGGCATGATCTTGCTACCTTGTCATACATCGCTGCCCCTGTTGCCGCAGGTCTGGCAATAGGAATAGGCTTTGTGGTTCTTTTTGCATCTTTGTTCAGTACTCCGGTACGCCCGCTGGCAGAATATAGGTTTCTCAAGTTAGAAATAGACGGCATGAAGGAAATATACCTGACGAATGAAAAGATAGACTTTGTAGTCAAAGCACAAGGGCATGACATCGTTTGTGGTTTTCCGAAGCTGAGGATACTCAGTGAGAATGGCACTTTGATTCATCATAACTCTGACATCATCACGCTGGTTTTATGTGACCCGGCTATCAGAGACATAAACGAAACATGGACGTTATCACGGATGGGATTCGGACAAGAAATCACCATTCCTCAAGGTGGAAACTACAAGGTCATCGTATCTTATGGAGACAGCACGATTCAAAAGGAGTTTACCGTAGTGCAATTTAGCGGCATGCGCTAATAGGCAGGCCAGCTTCTCTCCTGTCTTTTCGCGATAACCCACTAGCATGATCGCATTTGTCCTTCTTTCCTGTAGATATTACGCAGCAAAAAATTCCGTACTCTATCAACTTCAATTTCTCTATCTGTTTCGTTACCCCCATCTCCATTTTCATAGCGTCCTATTCTACCCACACCCAGCTTTCTCCGGTGGATCTGCTACACACGGAAACACTTTGCGACCTCTGAATTGTTCTGGATCATTTGCTGCTGACGACTCTGGGAAAAAATGATTTCACCACTGACGGCATCTACAGCGTAGTATTCTGAAGACATGTCTATGATCCAGAATAGTTGCCCCTCTGAAAAACAGCTAACAATACAGACAAACGCATCAGGCGATGTTGAACAATCTTGAACGATACCATCATCACCACCAAAGCTGTCTTCCGACCATATGGTTACAGCAGAGCCACCTGCGTTTGAATATGCTAAGGGCACCCTATACTCTCCATCTTGAAATTCCGAGTATGAAATATAGCCTCTATTCTCAAAATCGTCGATGTCCCGGAATGCCATTATTCCTCTTATTGGCCCCAGCCCATTCGCTTCTAGGTCTTGTCGAACCATTTCTATAGCCTGCTCTTGCGTAATTCTTGGTTGAGGTACCACATCAGGAGTGTAGGTAGCAGCGCCATACAACAAAGAAAACAAAACAGCAAATACGAGAACAACTATCAGAGCAGAAGAACGCCGGCCCACATCACATATGTAGGCAAGCTACGGCTTTTGAGCCTTTTGTTATTTTACTTCAAATTCTTGGACGAAGGGTTCGCCGCGTACATTGCCGCCTTCCACATGTATTGCATACCTTCCCTCTCTATCTATGACAATGGGCACGCTACCTTGGATTCTTAGTTGCTCCTGTACATCATTGTTGTATTTTTCCACATCGCCAATATGCCTAGCTTGATGAATATTGGTTGGATTGCATGATGTACCTGCTGGGAAGGTGCGGATCTCACCAACCCTCAACCAAACGATCTCTTCTATTGTTTGGTCGCTATCGCTAGCTGATGAAAAAGATAGCCTCTTAACATAGACATGTGGAAAACCCCAATCACAGCCATAGCCTTCGACTCTAACCAGGAAATCCATTGGCTCGCCAATCGCGTATGTTTGCCGTAGACCTTCGATAGTGACCTTTGCATAGCGCTCATTCTGTCCAAAAATTCCAATACCAGGCTGGAGATAGAGAATAGATACTACTATTGATGCGCCTGCCACAATGCCTATTATCACCAGTACTTGGGATGGGAGCAAGCAGTCGGGAATACTATCTAGCCGCCAACCAAAATACCTGCTGGTTTCATTGGGAGACTTTTACGTTATTAGAGTCCAGAGGATTTTGGGCTGGAGGGAATAGTATCTGACCATTTAAGGAAGATCAGGCGACGAATGATAGTTTGCCAGTCGCTCTAATACTTTCTTTATGCCGTGCTCATTTGGACTGGCAGCGACTTTAGATAGAGCCTCAGTTGCAACGTCGAATATCTTTGTTCGCGAGAACATATACCATAGCGTAGCAGCCATCCTAGTCGCTACAAAAGTCATAAGAGGAGAATAGTTTTGACTATTGCCTTGCTCTAAAGCATCGATATAGTTCTTACGCTCCTTAGGTGTTATGTAAATCGGCGGATACCCGGCCTTCTGCAGCATGAAGTTTAGTATCTCCCGTCCAGTGCGACCATTCCCGTCCTTGAATGGGTGTATCTCTTCAAGTTTTTGATGGAAGATTACCGCAGCCTCTACAGGATGCACTTTTCTCCTAATACGATCATCATATTCGGCAAGCAAGTACCTCATATGTTCTGAAATAGCTTCTGGAGGCGGTGGAGTATAACCTAGTCCGTGGATCCTTGAACGATTCTTTCTGTATTCACCAAGCGGTATAGGTAATCCATCATCACCCTTCATTCCTTTCATCAAAATGGTGTGAACCGTCTTTATCATATTCTCAGATACACCTGCAGAGTAATCCTTCATGAATTTCTTTACATCATTGTAGTTTGCTACCGCAATAGTATCAGACAGAGGTCTATTTTCCACTGTCAGACCAGTTTCAAGTACTTTGGCAGTTTCCTGCTCACTTAACATATTTCCTTCTATGGCGGTGGTCCCATAGACATACCTATTATAGAACATCTTTTCGTATTCCATCAATTCATCTTGCTGGATCTGATTCTTGACTATCTGATAGATTACCTTCACGAATTCGAAAGCATCTAGATCCTCTTGAGTATATTGCCATGTTTCAAAATGATATCCTTGATCTTTGATCAGAGATGCAGCCTTGAACAATTTGACAATATGCCTGTCCAAAGCAATTCTTTGTGCTGCAGCAAGATCCTGGGGATTAAGGTCAGTCCTGCCTACAAAGGTGCTTATAGTTCTAGCCCTTCCTTTGCCGGTAGTCTTTACCCTATCTTGGTAGTAATAGTATGAAATACCATTGATGCTTTTGATAACTAATGTCATCCTTAACTATTAGCGCTCTATGCTATTTAAACTCATTATCTTTATAGTTAAAGCCTTTAAGTATAATGCTGTTTTCAGTAGTTAAACAATCAACAGTCAAGATCCATTAACGGTCTTTCTCGCTGTAGCTGATTCCCACTTGGAATTTTTCAAAACAATACAGGGGCTTTTTTCGACGCAAGGGTCGAGGTGAGGCTCCGCGGCTAAATCGAGCGTGCCTGTGAACTACTATCGGTCATAGACCGATAGCCTCTGCTGTCATCATCGGGTTCCTGTCTACCCTAGCAGCAGTTCTGGGTCGGTTCACTGGTTTCCCTGTCTATTCTCCCTTGCGGAGGAATTACAGGATGCCGCTCGACCCCTATCTGAGACATATAGCCTCAGACCTGGTTGGGCTACTTCTAACCATGTCACTCGCCCTGTCGCTGTATTGTCGGCGACCGCACTACTCAGCTTGGTTCCTGTGCAATGTCAGCGAGCGCCACAGACGTCGCTTCATCCTACACTTGGTATACATCCAGCTTTTTAAAAATACTGCAGCGATTCATCCACTGGACAAGTCCAGTGGTCTTCTCGCCAAATTTCACTATAAAGCAGCTGAATTTACAGTCACATTTCCAAAAGAGATGCTGGGCGGACCATACAGTGTGTTTCTTGATGGACAGCACCGTGTGTATGACATCGATTATAGTCCGCGCTATTACGGCAATCCAGTCAACGAGAACCTCACCTCGATCTCTATATCAATGCCACATGAAAGGGCAGACACAATAGAGATTGTAGGCACCACCGCAATACCGGAATTTGCTGGTTCTCTGTCAATAGTCACTGCTGGAGTTTCGATAGCGTTGTCCAGCAGCATAATAGCTGCAAGAAGAAGAGATGGATGGGGCAAAACGTAGCCAAAGGTTCAAGAAGGGGTTGATACCATCTGTAGAAGATTAAGGATAGTTTTTATAAAGTACCAGAGGAACTGAGTGCAGCTTGAACACTAACAAGGTCAGCCTGCCAAACAAGATATTCGGTACCGTTCTTGCCCACAGCCTGAGAGGCAAGATGCTATCCAGGACCGAGTTCCAGACTCTGGCAGAGTCCAGAGATGTGGACGAGCTCGTTACCAGAATGAAAAACACTGTTTATCTTGACGCTCTTGCAAAACTAACCAAGCCATATACTGCGGAAAAGGTCGAGTCGGCGCTGCGTGAACACCTTGTCAACCAGCACGCAAAAATAGTCAACATCGCAAACGGCTCGGCAATACTCAGCGCCTATTTTGTCAGATACATCACATGGAACTTGAAGATCATCCTGAAGGGTAAGGCCCTGGGCAGGACCTATGAAGAGCTGCTGCCAAAAGTAAACTTGAGGGCAGAAGAGCTGGTGGGACGCAGAGATCTGGTCGTCAAGGCTCTAGTGGCCAAGGATTTTGACGAAGCAATCAACTCACTTGCAGGAAGCGAATTTGGCGAAGACGCCCGCAAGGCCGCCCAAGCATACAAGGAAAAGGGCGACGTGCGTGTGTTTGACACTTTTCTTGATCATGCCTTTTACAAGTCGCTTGACAGGGCAGTAGCCTTTGAATCCAAGCTTCAGGACACGACCAAGGTTGTCTCGGTCGACGTTGATGCATACAATGTACTTGCAGTCCTCCGCGGCAAGTTCTGGGGTCTGAGCCCTGCAGAAGTGAGCGACTTGATAGTCACCACCGGCAAGGTTTCAAAAGACGTGCTCCAGCGCATGATAAACACAGAAAAGATACAGGAGGCGATTGGCGAGCTAGCAGGCACCGCATACAAGGAGCTGATCCCCCGCAGCGCTGCAAACGACATCGATGCCATAATGCAACTCGAGGCGGCATTTGAGAAAGAGTCGCTCAGGCGCATAATGAACTCGTACCGCACTGTCTTTACGGTTGCAAACCTTCTCGCATCCATCAAGCTGATGGCATTTGAGATCAGGAACCTTGCGGCGATTGCTGCAGGCGTCGAGCAAAAGATACCATCAGACAAGATACTGGCAAGCCTTGTGCGCATAGAATGACAATAACATAGCAAAGATTCCCCGGCTGGATTCGCATTGTACAGAGAAGTAGACAGCGACGACAATTCCAGGCACGTTAAGAAAGAAATCTACCCTCACGAAATTGTCCGGCCAGAATGATTTTTCTTGCTTCCGAGTGAAATCCAATGGCGCCATGCTTATTGTTTTGGAATCTACGTTTGAGATAGAAGCAGCCAGCTGCTCTTGAGCCTTTTCCAGCCTTTACGCCATTCAGTCTTGTAGTTCTTTAAGAAACTCGCCAGAATCTGCATCCACCCAATAATGAAACCCTCTCTGCCCAAATTCTGTTGATGTTATCACTCTTACTTCCCAAAAGTACTTGTTCTCATACGTGTCCAGTGGCGTTCCTTCAAAAGTATGGAGCCACATGTCGGTGAGAAATTCTTCATCCACTACAAATGGTGAACTACTATCGGTCATAGACCGATAGCCTCCATTGTCATCATCGGGTTCCTGTCTACCCTAGCAACGGTTACGGGCAGGTTCACAACTACCCCTAGCTTGGAGCAATACCCCAAGCCTCGTTTGGCGATGTTGAAAGCAGCGTTTCTGTCTGCGTCTTCTCGTACACCACAGCAGTTGCACTCAAACAATCCTTGCGTCTTTCGTTGACCTCTTTCACCACACATGTGGCAAGTCTGGCTAGTCCACGCTTCCGATACCTCGATTACCTTGATGCCTGCAAGTGCCGCCTTGTACCGAATGTATTGCATCAGCTTGTAGTATGGAAAGCCAGCTAGTAGCCTTGCCATCCTTCTCCTGTATTGCTTCTGTCGCCTCTTTCTCAGATACTTGATGTTGCCGAGTATTATCACAGCGTTTGTTTCGACTGCTTGATTGACAATGTCTCTGCTTATCTTGTGTATTATGTCGTTGACGATCCTCTTCTCACGGTCACCTATCTTTTTGATGGTGTCTATTGCTTTCTTCATGCCTAATTTTCTTCTCAACCAGAAGTAGTGCCCTCTGACACGGTTCAGGTCGTTGCCATAGAAAACAGTCTTGCCACTAGCCATGTCCACAGAACAGGCTATGTGCTTGATTCCCATGTCGATTGCCAACACGTTCTGGTATTCAGTATTCTCAGGAACGTCCTTTGTCACGACGATGTCCAACCACCACTTCTTGTTTTTGAAGTAGAGTTTGGATTCGCAGATTTTTGCATCGCTTGGTATCGGTTCGTATGGTTTGATACCAACCCATATCCCGCCTCTGATCGCCTTTACTGGTATTCTACACCAGTATTGAGCAATTGTGTTGGAGTTCTTTTCTATCTTCAGCAAGTCGTTGCGTATTGAGAGGGGGTATTTCTTGCCAGTTTTGATTGTCTTGTAGAACCTGTCTGCCTGCTGCTTGATGGCTGAATACGGCCCCTTATCTTCTCTGGTCTGAAGATAGTGCTGCAGGTTGTCGTATTCCTGAGTAAGTGCTTCCTGCTTGACATTGGTCAATCCAATTATCTTGCAATGATAGCACTTTGTAGCCACGTTACTCTTATCTATATTCTATAGG
>JBIQJB010000004.1:33082-99289 GCA_044507735.1 Nitrosopumilales archaeon | reverse complement strand
CCACCGGGCCCGCTTTATTTCATATCTCTTAGAACAGAAAGGAATTATCGGCATCCTTGACATGGTGAGAACGATACTGAAAAGGGCTGTGCCGATCCCCTGGCGCTCTTTCTTAACATTCACTTGTAGAATGGAAAACCCATTTTCATTTCATTGGCAGGAGGGGATGGGGAATCAAGATGATGCTGGCAGCAGAATGGGAGTTGCAGCAATATCGAGCATCGCAGAATATGATGTCCTGAGACATCAACCAGAAATAATTCTGCGACGATACTTGATATTGGAAAAGCAGAGGTGGCCTATCATCTTTTCTTATTGTCAACTGGTGGCTGACTTGGAAGCGTTTTTGAAAACTCATTTCAGTCAAAGAATGGTACCTTTCGCAAAGTTGGTACTAGGATAGTACTATCAAGCAACAACCGATGCGTGAGGGAGCAAAGAGAAAATCAGGACGGTGTGTATAACAACCTGTGTTCATGATGTTGCCAAAAGATTGTAAGCAATCCTCAGGACAAATGATAGCTGAATAATGACCTATGATGAGCATCTGAGCTCATCGCAATAGATACCCGATTTTTCGCTCGTTTGCCGAGACTAGGTCTGAATTCTTTCGTGAGCTGGTTCTGCCTTCCTTGACAAGGCGTAGACGCCCCCTGTTGCATATGCAATCGCGATCAGTATCCGGGAAAGCATTACTGCAATGTCCTGGTTTGTTGCAAAGATTGAACTGTCAATGACCACGGCCGTGGGTATTGCTACAAGCGAGATGATTGCAACCAACAACTGCTCGCGATTGTTTGCTCCGCTGTAGTTCCTTATGAAAAACCAAGTCGATAGGTTACCCAGCCCGATGCCAAGCAGAATAAGGTATGGATATAGTGATGGAAAGGCTGCAATTGCCGCAAATGGGCCTGCCCAGCATATTCCGTTGACCGCCTTCGCGCCAGTCGACCACTCAACGCTCGTTTTCATCCTTCCTCGTATCAATGGCGCAACTTTGCGCAACTTGGCAGAGCCAGCTCCGAATACTGCACCGAAACTTCCAAGCCAGACTATTGCATAATAGTAAACAGGAAGATTGTTTAGGTATACTATCTCGCTAATGATTGAGCCGCCACTTACAGCTATCGATACACAGATGAAAAGAAATCCAAAGGCCCGCCGGGTCTCTGAAGTCCGATCGTGCAACAACAAACATGGACGCAAATGCTAATTTAAATCAAAAGGAAAGGGGGGGGGAGAGGGGTGTTGTTACTTGGCCTTTCCACTAACCTTTGCCCACTTTGCCAAAGCACCCGCAGCGGTTACCCACTCTGTGACAGAGAAGTAAACCGGGACGTTTGCGTCTTCGATGCGCTGCGATATCTTTCTCGTGAAGGGCCCGCCCATAGCTCCGATTAAGATCGGTTTCTTCTTCTGTTTCTGGAACGCAGCCAGTACGTCGACTATGCTTTCCTCAAGTGGATCGTCTTGGAAGACAAACCATGGCATGATGATGTCTACATTGGGGTCGTCCAGGAAGGTCTGTATGGCAAAGCGGTAGTCGTCAGCGTTTGCGGAGCCAGTAATGTCAGCAGGGTTGCCGCTTTGGATGACATATGTTGGTGGATAGTGATCCTTGAGTGCTTTCTTACTCTGCTCAGTTAGCTCTGCCACCGATAAACCAAGCCTTTCAAAGTGGTCAATCGCGTTGATGATGGGACCCGCTCCATTTGTGACCATTGCCACTCTGCCGCCATTTGGAACAGGTTGCCATGCAAGGGCTTTGAGGGCCGCGGTCAATTCTTCATAGTTGTCAACTGAGATGATTCCTGCTTGATCAAGTGCGCCTTTGACTACTCCGTATGAGCCGCCAAGTGACCCTGTGTGCGATGCGGCCTGCTTGGCTCCTCTTACAGTCCTGCCGTTCTTGAAAACCACTATTGGCTTGTTTCTCTCCTTAATTACTCTCTTGGCGGTGTTCATGAACTTGCGTCCATCACCGAGACCCTCGACATAAAGACCGATAACATTGGTCTGCGGATCTTCCGAAAGATACCAAATCATGTCTGCTTCGTCCACGTCTGACCTGTTGCCATATGATATCATCTTGCTCATGCCAAACGTGTCTGAACTTTCCATGAATGCGATTCCGACCGTTCCGCTCTGGGACAGGAAAGCAACATTGCCATTCTTGGGCCGGATCATCCTGGCATGTCCTTGGAACGCACAGTCAAGGCGGTTCTCTCCGTTGAACATGCCGATGCAGTTGGGGCCAATGATCCTGATCCTTAACTGCTTTGACAATTCTTTGATCTGTGCTTCAATCGCGGCACGCTCACCACCAAGCTCCTTGCCACCGCCGGAAATTATGACAAAGTTGTGTATGTCTTTCTTTGCAGCTGACTTTAGCAGATCTGGAACAAATTTCAGATCGACAGTCACCACGACCAAATCGATCTTGTCAGAGATATCGTCAAGGCTCTTGTAGGCCTTGATGCCCATGATCTCTGGATATCCTTTTGCGTTGACAGGGAATACCTTTCCCTTGTAATCGTGCTTGACCATACTCTCAAGCACTGAATTCCCAACTTTGCCTGGCTCTGGAGAAGCACCAATGAGAGCAATTGACTTTGCATTGAAAAATAGGTCCATATATTGCGAATCTGGCTGGGCCTTTGATATGATCTCCGGCTCTGGCTTCTCCCTCAGCAAGATTTTTGCATCGACCACAACATAGTCATTTTCATAGAATATCACAGGGTTAAAGTCAATGCTCTCGTAAAATGGAGCCATGTCTGTTCCAAATTTGCCGATGTTGACAAGTGCATCCGCAAGCATGTCCATATTGACCGGTGGCATCCCGCGGAAGCCCTTCAGGATCTTGTTACCCTTCAGGTCCTCGATCATGCTGATAGCATCTTCCTTTGTTATTGGCAACACTCTAAATGAAACGTCTTTGAAGACCTCGGTATAGATGCCGCCGATACCTGCCATGATGACCGGGCCAAACTGCGGATCGTTTTGCAGGCCTACGATAAGTTCGATGCCGCCGGGTGCAGCCATCTTTTCAAGGAGCACACCCTTGACGTTGTACTGTGAACTCAGCCTGCCATGCATGTCGTTGAACGCTTCTTTGACTGCGGACTCGTCTTTCAAGCCGACCTTGACGCCCTTTACGTCGGTCTTGTGCAGGATTTGGGGGGAAACTATCTTGGCTACGAGTGGGTAGCCGACTGCCTGGGCCTCCTTGGCGGCTTCATCCGCGCTTTTTACAAGCGCATACCGGGGAACCTTTACACCATATTCAGTCAAAACCTGTTTAGCGAGTTCTTCAGTGATTACTTTTTCCTTGGTCGAATAAACGTCATTAAAGATTTTCTGGACCTTCTCATTGGCCATAGTGAAGAAAAAAGCCAGTTCAGCTTCCTATATAGTTACCTCAAGATTGAAACTTATTTTACCTGGGAATTTTGCGTCACTGCCGACATCATCAGTTCAATTCTTTTTGATCCGCAGCGGCTAAAGGGGCCACCCTCTGACAACCGCTTACAGCTACGCAAACTCGCCTATATTTTCGCGGTGAAGAAGCGGCGTTGTTTTGATCAGACTGCAACTCAGCAGTGCATCATACCTCCACTAGTTGATACGATAGGAGCAACACAATGCAACACCAAAAATCTTGTGCGACTAGCTCTTGAGAACCCGCGTGAAATTATTGTAAACTGTTCTGCATCTTGCAGACAACTCTTCCAAGTCATTCGGGGATGGTAGTAAGTTTGCCGGTTCTATCTGTTCCGCTTCTATCTCAGCGTTGTATTCCCTGATCCATGATTCAATCATCGGCTTGTCGACTTCTAGGTGGAACTGGACCCCGACGGCAGAGCCTATCCTGAATGCTTGTGGATAAAGATCAGAATATGCAAGCATTTTCGCATTTGACGGTAGATCGTACGTGTCACCATGCCATTGAAAAACTCTAATGGTCTTGTCGGTCACGCCCCTGAAAATATCGTTGGAGCTAGCCGGGGTTATGTAGACAGAACTCAATCCTATCTCCTTCTTTCCTCCCTTGTACACCTTGCCGCCAGCTGCCTGCGCGATTAGCTGAGATCCGAGGCATATGCCAAGTACTGGTGTGTTGTTCTTTATTGAATCCTTGATCAGATCCTGTTCCTTCTGAAGATATGAAAGGTTATCATAGACCGCCATCGGCCCGCCGAGGACAACGACTGCCGCGTAGCCTTTTGATGTGGCCGGCACCGTTCCACCCTGTTGGGCATTGATTGTCTCTATTTCAAACCCATCCGATCTGAAGAGTTGCTCAAGAGCACCTAGGGTCTCACAAGAAATGTTCTGTATGGATAGTATCTTGGACAATTGCTGACATCATCCCCTTGAGCCTGTTCCTATTTATTCAATGTGAGGGCAAAATGTTAAATCTCACATTTACGCAGTAAGAGCCGGCCGATGGGCTACCAATTCAATGCCAATGATGACGAAACTGTCGAACGTCTGCGCAATTTTATTGGCATGCTCAACGAAGAATCAGAGAAAGGATCCGTCATTGTAGTTGAAGGTAAGCGCGATGCCGAAGCACTATCAATGGTCGGATTTACCGGCAATCCTGCGGTCTTCCATCACTTTAAGGGAATAGCAGACTTTCTCGACAGCCACGATGCAAGAAACAAGAAGATGATCCTGCTGCTTGACATGGACAGGACTGGAAAGTATCTGACAAGCAGGCTATTGTCTCAGCTCCAGTCGCGCAGACACAGCGTCAGTCTTTCTTACAAACGAGCACTTGCAAGGATAACAAATGGTAAAGTGAGACATGTTGAAGACCTTGTGATCTATGCGCCGCGTTTGTCAGGCATAACGGGCAGCCGCAAAGATCTGTATTTTTACACATAATTTATCAAATTCTCATACTTCACAAAGCACTTATATTCAAGCAAGGAAAAATGTTTCACATACCAAAAAACTACGAGGTTATGAAAGAAATTGCCTAGTACAGGTATCGTAAAATATCATGTCAAATTAAAATTTGAAGTTGATGGTTTGGTCGAGAAGGCCGATATTATCGGTGCTATTTTTGGACAGACCGAAGGTCTACTCGGGCCAGAAATGAACTTAAACGAACTACAAAAGGTATCCAAGGTTGGAAGAATCGAAGTAAACGTTGACACAAAGGGCAACATGGCAAAGGGCGACGCCTTGATACCGATGAGCACAGACATCTCTACCGCTGCTCTTATTGCAGCTGCCATCGAGAGCATTGACAAGGTCGGACCCTTCCAAGCAAAGTTCAACCTTGTGGGGATCGACGATATACGCGCAATAAAGAAGAAGGTGATTGTCGACCGCGCCAAAAAGATCGTTCAGGACTGGGCGACAAAGACAATAAGTGAAGGGGAGGAGATGCTCAAAGATGTATACGACGCGAGCAAACCTGGAAAGCTTACAAGCTTTGGAAAGGCTCAGTTGGCGTGTGGCACTGGAGTTTATGATTCTGATTGGATAATACTTGTTGAGGGAAGGGCTGATGTCATTAACTTGCTTCGAGCAGGCTTTGACAATGCGATTGCGATTGAAGGAGCACGCATTGACGAGTCAGTGACAAAGCTCACGGATGGCAAACGTGTAGTGGCATTTCTTGATGGTGACAGAGCCGGGGACCTCATACTTAAGGAACTACACGGCGTTGTCAAGATCGACAAGGTTCTGAGGGCGCCACCTGGAAAAGAGGTTGAAGAATGCACACCAATAGAGCTGTCAGAGATTTTGAAGGATGCACTCTCTCCAACAGAAGTCCCACAACAACAGGTTCACGTGTCTCACGAACGAGATCGGGATCGCGATCGTGACAGAGGTGATAAGAGGCACCGTAGGGACAGGGAGCGAGAGCCGCGGGAAGAGTACCGCACACCGCCTCCACAAGAGCCCGCAACGCCGCCGCAGCCGTCGAAGGAGGTACTGGCAGAAGATAAGCCTGAGATACTGAGCGCCGTGAGGGGTGTCTTTCCCCAGATTAATGAAACGCTCGAAGCAGTAGTACTCGATGGCTCTATGAACACGCTGCTAAAAGTGCCTGTATCTGAAGTGATAAAGAGGCTTGACAGCGCTGAAGGCGCGAAGCTGCTAGTGATAGATGGGATTGTAACCCAGAGACTCGTAGATGCTGCCGATAAGGCAGGCATTGAATATATCGTCGGTCACAGGACCACTGAGCTGAAAAAGCCGGCAGATATCCGCGTCAGAACATTCGGAGACATTGGGATCAGCAACTAGCGCTAATGCCCAAGATCAAACTTCAACACATACTGACTCTAGCGGCCCTTCTTTCAAAGGGGGCGCGGCATAATTTTGTCCAAGTCACAACTACCGAGCTTGGCAAAGGGATTGAGAGGTCCCAGCAGACCGCTTCAAAACACTTGCTCGACCTTGAGAATTCCGGCTATATCGAACGCACAAAAAGAGGTCAGAAGTTTGCAGTCCGGGTGACGGACAAAGGTTATTCAGAGATCCAGACTCTTTTCTCTTCACTCAAATCTGCGCTCGAGTCTGCGCCATCATTCATCAATTTTGAAGGACGTGTTGTATCCGGCATGGGAGAAGGGGCATATTACATGTCTCTCGAAGGCTACAGGAGGCAATTCCGTGAAAAGCTAGGATATGAGCCGTACCCGGGTACGTTGAATGTCCAACTCTCCGATCCAATATTCATGAACGCACGGCGCGAACTTGGTAAGCACTCGTCAATTTTTCTGGATGGCTTTAGTGACGGCACCAGAACATACGGATGGGTCAAGTGCTACCGAGCGACGATAAACGACGGCATTGTCGAAAACGCCGCAGTACTTGTGCTGGAACGCACGCACTATGACGACACTATGCTTGAAGTGATCGCGCCAGAATCTATCAAGCAAAAAGCCGATATCAAGAACGGCGACCGAGTCAAAGTGCAGGTACAGCTGAGCCAGCATCAGATGCCGTAGATAGAATCGCCTAGCTCTTGCTTTATCGTGCTGCTCTTCGAACCAGGTATCGGAGTTGACAGGCGTATGACGTGCACGTTGAGATTGCGCTTTTTGCAGTTCTCTGCCACTTCCTTCTCGCTATGTGCTTGGTCATATCCAAGAGCTATGACGTTTGGCTTGACATATTCGACCGTATCGTAGAGAGTGCCCTCTCTTCCTATCAAGACTAGATCGACGAAGTTGAGTGAAGACACCAACTCCTTGCGCAGGTTTTCATCGTGGTAGATCTTTCTGTCCTTCTTGATCTTTTGTGCGGTCGATTGTCTTGCAACTACTACCACTAACACATCGCCCTCTGCCTTTGCAGCTTTGAGCGTGTGGATGTGACCGGGATGGATTAGATCAAATACTCCTCCAACCAGTACGACCTTGAGTGCGTCCCGCCCGATGAAGGTGAGCTTGCTTGGATCCGATTTTTCCACGAGGCCCATCTTGACAAGGTGGCTGACCCTTGCATCAAAGAACTCTCGACTCAATGGTACTCTTGTCTTGATCCTGTCGTAGGCCGCGACCGAAGGATCAAGCATGCTGCAATAAATCGAAGCAAGTATCGCCTTGTCCACTGATTCCATCTCTGTGCTGTGGGGCAACGACAAAGTCAACGGTGATCTGCTAATGCTATTAAGGTTTGGTCATTAGTCGTTCCTGATGGCATAAAAATCGTCAGATTTGCTACTGATGCGTTCGATAGATGCCTATGATTTCTACCTCTCTTCAGTGCAAACAAACGGCCGCTAGGCAGGTCTGTCCCATGAAGAATTATGAGTAGGCCAACAATTGCTCTTCTTGGTCTTGGGGTTCCTACTTTTGCTTCACTTCCTCTCTTCACTCCCTCGCTCAATTGTTGGCTTTTGACTGTCCTTGCCGCTAGGAGATCTGCGGCTCTGTATGCTAATCTCTGTTCTGTGTTCTCTATCTTGCGCCGCCGTTTCCTCGCCTCTATCAAACTCTTGGATCTCGCGCTCTTCTTGCGACATACACAGGTTCGGTACATCTTATCTCGATATTCCGTCAAAACCACCTTTTGTACCTGGTGCTGGCTCAGAAAGTTGTCGCGCTCAGGACCATTAGTCCTCTTAAGCACAAGAATCCAAAATACCTGCTTCGGACGGCATTCTACAAATGCAAACGAAATGCCAATTTTGGGACACTTTGATCTGTCTAAAACGATCTGGACGTGCTGTATTTTTCCATTATGCTGCTGTGGTGTCAATTTGTTAAATATGATGTCCTCCTATTGTTGCCATGTCAAATTTTGGAGCAACATCGCCTTTATTCCGACCACGTTCTGGACCTCCAAGGAATGGCGATGAAAGAGTGCAACAAGACCGCGATGGCAACTATCATCTCGAATATTTCATGAATGGAAGCTGGAGGCACAGTCGACAGCAATGCAGGATCCGAGTAAATCCACAGTGTGAGAGACAACAACACCAATGAAATTCCAAAGCGCATCTTTTCTGCGCTTTCGTCAAGTATCATTGCTTGCACATCATGGTGTGCAGGTGGTGAGGCAGGGCATTCCGATTCAATCGGCCCTCTCGCAAGTACAGCGTCCTGATAGTCATATCCTGTAAACCCACAAATACTGCCCGGTTTTTCATGAACCTGCCCTTTCTTTCATTCTTGTCATGGATGTGATTCTTCTTGGCTCTTCTATGTGTGCCGTTCGGGACGAGCTTCAGGCGGACCGTGATACTGCGCGGAAATAGCAGGGGATCGCAGTGCTGACAATACTGGGAGTTGGGACAGACATAATCTTCAGCTGGACCTCCAAGGTATCAACGCGACATCACATCAACATGCTATGATGGCAATATGACAGCAAACAAACCTTGCCGCGCTTTTGCCTACACGATCTTGACTCTCTAGACGGCAAGACAATTCAAAGAAAACGGTGTGCAAAAGAGGGGATATGGACTGCCACCGGCCGTATAACTATGTACAATGTATAACTTTCTTATCTCTTGTCGCGCAAGTTGGAGCTCAATGGATGAAAAAAGCGCAAGGAGGTATGAGGTAGTGCGCGAAAGCGGTGACACTGATGCTAGTCCGGTATCTGCTCCTCCGCCTGAACCTATCTATGACCTCACAACAAGCGACAAGACTGACTTGGTAAAAGGCGCAACTCCGAGAGAAAGAAATGAAGAACCATAGGATATCTCTCGCTGAAAAATGATATTCTCATCGATTTCGCTTGCAAGAAGGTGCAAGATTGCACTTCCTATCTAATCCTATAAATCGTACCTCCGACACAGCTATCCTCTGTTGTCGACGCCGGCCGACATAAAGAAAAAGCTAGAGCAGAACTGGATACAGTACCTGAAGTCCAACTCTGCGAAGCTTGCGCTCGACGCAATCGATGGCTCCAGCCCTCCTTCAGTATTCGTGGGGAGATATGGATACCCAAAAGTCCGCCTAGGACCCATGATTCCACCGCTTCATGGAGACACATCAATTCTTGAAAGGACAGAATCATGGACCGGCAAGAGCATAGAGGAGATCGCAAACTATAGACTGTCCCTTGTACGGGGCACGTTCACGATGAATGTAAACGATAACGGGGGGAGGTACCTCGAAAATATTCAAGAGCTCGCAATGTCAGAGCGTCCCGCTGAAAGCGAGGCGACATTTGAAAGGAAACCACTTGCCGATCTCGACCTTGAAAAGGAGATGCGGCTCAATTCGGAGGCCGCGCCATTTGGGCCTGCAGCCCCTCTCAAGACGTTCAAAGCGTCTTCCCTTTCGGCCGATCAGCGAATTGAAGCGGCTTTTTATGATAATGACCTGAAGGCCACAGACGCCATAATGGAACTGTACCGTCGAGGTGTAGAGGTTAGTAAGATCCACAAAGTGCTCAGCGTTGGGATGCTTGGGCTAAAAAGGAGCCGTAGGCTCGTCCCGACAAGATGGAGTATTTCCGCGACAGACGATATCATTTCTGCGCGAATGATCAGGGAAAACGAGGTGAATAACCCTTCAATTGATCTATTTGAAGTAACGCAATATTCGCACCTTGCCAACAAGTATTCCGTGGTGCTGATACCGGACGACACTTGGAGTTTTGAGATGGTCGAATCCTGGTTTTCGGGCAACGGACAGATCGCTACGGCCTCTGATTATGAAGATGCAAGAGGGCTTAACCACTACCCGACAATAGCAGGAGCGTACTTTGCCGCTAGACTTGCTGTATCCGAACACCTTGCGCGGCGGAAGAAAAAGGGGGCAGCGCTTGTGCTCCGCGAGATACACCCAGAGTATGTCATTCCCCTTGGAGTCTGGCAGGTGAGGGAGGGCGTACGCGAAGCCCTGAGAAATCCTTCACAAAAATTTGAGACTTTCGAGAGGGCCCTGTCATTTGCATGCGAAGGAATGTCCTTATCAAGACAGGAGGTTGCGCGGGAGAGCCGTCTTTGGCGCACACTTAAGAGCCAGACGAGAATTACGGATTTTACATGATTCTGCCCAAAGGGTCATATACTACTGTTGTACAGGTTCTTGCTGCATGAGCGAAGCGCTCCCAGATGGCGTCAAGTTCCAGGTTCCAATCAAACAGGTAGAAAAATCAATCAAGATGACCGCTGAAGCCAAAGCAGAGCTCCAGAACTCTGGTATGATGGATGAAAAGGGCAAGCTGAAGATAAAAGGCGTGAGCCCAAAGATGCTTAAGCGAATGAAACTCGAGTCAGTTGATTGCCCTGTACTGAAGCAAGAAATCGGATTCCTGCAGTGTTATGTATGTTCAAACTTCCACAGCCGCATTTCTGGCAAGGTTTACTGCAAGGGCGAGGCGCTGTAGCCGTTTTGCTGGGTAGTGGCTGATGGGTTTTCAGACTATGCTTGACGGCGGACTGCAATTTCAAGGTCTCTGAACTGCTCGACCGAATAGTAGTGTCAAATATGATGTGAAATGTAGGACACGAGTTTGTTGCAACAATTTTTTCACCCGCTGTCACTGGATATATTGAAGCTTTAATCAGAAATCTTGGTTCATCATATCCTTCATTGTTTTCAATTCATTTTTTCAACAGACGCAAGCAAGAGCGAGTTTGGACATTTGAGAAATTTAGGGGATCATGCCATGACATTTGCCCTCATTAACGCTCTGGATTTGATATCGTATCCCTTATTTGAAGGGAAGTCCCACATGAGAACAGAACTGGTAGCCATCTGGTCGATCAGGGAAAAAGCCTCATGATATCTTCAATCAAACACAATCAGTTAACAACGAACATCCCGAGGCAACCTCTAGGACTGTTCTGACTCTTGAAATGCTCGTCTTGTGCACCGACCAAAATCCGGAACAACAGGACCAAAATACTCGACCCGTTACACCGTTAAACGAAGGTCCTAGCAGGGCGGCTAGCTGAGTCTCTACCCTTTGAGAGCCGGTTTTATGACCGAAGGCAGCTGGTACATTTTGTTGCTGTCGTCTTGTGCACCAGAGTCTTTATCACGTTCCTTGACCTCTGCGGACAAAAAGCCGATTTCATCAAGCTGGTTTCCGCTATGATCGTAACTGGACAGGTGTAGTTCTCAAAATCCTAAAAGGCGCATTCCTTGAGATAGACAGGGCGGAAGAAACCGCATCAAATCTTGTATCAGGCAGCTTGCAGTGGGCAGGCGTGCACGTCATAACCGAGGGAATTGGGCGAGCTCTCGGCCGAACAAGAGAGACAATCTCTGGGCCTCGCCCTATCGCTCTCTACAATAAACTTCATAAATCCTACTCGTTGTGCAATCTCCAAGCGTGAGTTCACCCGGAATAGATGTGAAAAAAAGCGAAAACTTTAGCGAATGGTACGCACAAGTAGTTCTCAAGGCAGGTCTTGCAGACTATGCTCCTGTCAAGGGATTCATTGTCCTGAGGCCGTATGGATATGCAATCTGGGAGTCTATAAGGGACATTCTGGATAAGCGGTTCAAGGAGACAGGCCATCAGAATGGTTTTTTGCCTGTTCTGATACCTGAAAGCCTTCTTTCAAAGGAGGAGGACCACTTTGCAGGGTTTACGCCAGAGGTATTCTGGGTCACAAAGGCCGGCAACAATGACTTGGGCGAAAGGCTAGCGTTGCGGCCAACCTCTGAAACAATAGCGTATTCGATATTTGGAAAGTGGATAACAAGCTATCGCGATCTTCCACTAAAGATCAATTTCTGGAACACTGCGCTGCGAGCCGAGATAAAGGCAACCAAACCCTTCATCAGAACTTCTGAGTTTCTTTGGCAGGAAGGTCACACCGTCCATGCCACAGAGGAAGAAGCCGAAAAAGAAGTCATGATGATACTCGACATTTACAAAGACCTGATAGAGAATTACCTCGCAGTGCCTGCCATCACAGGATTTAAGAGCGACAGTGAAAAGTTTGTTGGTGCAAAATATACCATGACTCTTGAAGGTTTGATGGCAGATGGCAAAGCGCTCCAGATGGGAACATCACACCATCTGGCACAGAACTTTTCAAAGCCTTTTGAAATCAAGTATCTCGGCAAAGACACCAAAGAGCACTTTGCATGGCAGACATCCTGGGGCGTATCCTGGCGCCTCATAGGCGCCTTGATAATGGTTCATGGAGATGACAAGGGTCTCGTACTTCCTCCCAAGATCGCGCCAATACAGGTGATAATTGTACCTATACACAAGGACAAGGATGCGCAGATTGTGAAAGAGAAAGCAGCCGAAATAGAATCCGAATTGAAAATCGCGGGAATCAGGGCACACATGGATGGCCGCGACGAATACACGTCGGGATGGAAGTTCAATGAATGGGAGATGAAAGGAATCCCGCTCCGCATAAACATAGGGTCAAGGGAGATAGAAAGGGGACAGGTGGAATTCGTAAGACGTGATAACAGAGAAAAGAAATTGGGAGACCGTGCAAACCTGGTGGACAGTGTAAACACGCTTCTTGAAATCATACAGGAAAGCCTATTCTCAAGAGCAAGAGAATTTCTGAAGCAGAATATTTTCCGGCCGACCGGGTACAGCGAATTCAAATCAGTAATCGAGGGCAAGGGTGGCTTTGTCCTAGCCGGTTGGTGCGGAAGAGAAGAATGCGAGGACAAGATAAAAGATGACACGGGAGCCGACATTAGGGTGCTGCCGTTTGACCAGAGCGAAAAGCCTGACAAGTGTATCTACTGTGGACTGGAAAGTAAGAAGGCGGCGATATTTGCAAGGGCATACTAATTGGTGACCCTTGAAGACCTCTTCCCATTTGATACCGGCCTTGGATATCTTGGCATTTTGATAATTAGCTTCTTGGGGAGCCTCATCCCGTTCATCCCGATTCCATACTTTCCGCTCCTCATAACGGCGTCGTTCAATAGTAACTTCGATCCTCACATCATTGCGATCGTCAGCGCCGCGGGCACCGTCGCAGCAAAGACGATAATATTCTTCATCAGTTACTATGGTCGCAAGATGCTGAGCGACCAGACAAAAAATAGAATGCGTCCTCTTCAGAACCTCGTGGGGCGGTACGGATGGCCTGGGGCGTTTATCGCCGCCGCAACTCCTATACCAGACGATCTCGTCTATGTCCCGCTTGGGCTTGCAAAATACAACCCTTGGAAATTTGCTACGGCTACATTTGCTGGCAAGTTAGTGTTGAATGAGGCGATTGTATGGGGCTCCATCTTTCTCGGCAAGCCATTTGTAGACAGCATGCTTAAAGATACTACCGACCCGGTAACACTGATAATAATTGGAGTGGCGAGTATTGCCGCGCTTGGAGTCGTCATTTACTTTTCGCTGAGAATTGATTGGGCAAAGATAATCGGAAGATGGTTTCCTTGGACTGTCGAAGACAACAACAATAGTGATGACAACAAAGACAGTGACAAAGAGTCTACCTAGACTATCTTTCTGTCAGACTTGATGCCTCTCTTCAATTCTAGATCAACATAGTCTTCGTTCATTCCTGCGACACAGTCAGTGACTACTGCCTTTACAGGCTGGAAGTGAATCCTCCCTTGAGGAATCTTGTTCTCTTTTTGCATCGCAACTAGCCTAGCTTCGATGCCCATCTTGTGGTCGCTGCACACGACCGCGAGCATGTACTCCTCGCCCTCATTCGACCTGACTGACACTACGTACTCTGGAGCAAGATGGCATGCTTCTCCATCAACCTTTGCAGAGCATTCCTCGGGTAAGATCACGGCTGGCAATTCCCTTGCAGCCAATGCAATATAATAATAACTGAACCTTCATTTATAAAACGGTAAAGATGTTCTTTTCCCGTATATGGGTAGTAGAAGGAGAAAAACTCTTGCCCGGCCGGCTAGAAACACCAGAAGGGTAGACGGACGTTGCCCAAAGTGTACCACCATTGTCAAGTTTAACGTGTCTGGCCCTGTTGGTGACGAGATCTACGAATGCACCGGCTGCATGTCAAAGTTTCACATCGATGAACTTTAGACTTTTGCTGTACGCTTGAATGACACCTGCTGCTCGCTCTCCAATTGTATTGTGGTGTGTGTGATATTGTAGCGCTCAGCGAGCACCGCATTTATCTCGTTTATTAGCTTGTTCGACTGGCTCAACATCTGGTCTCGAACCACAACATGTCCACTAAGGGCATTCATTCCTGTAGATATAGTCCATATATGGAGGTCGTGGACGTCAACCACTCCGTCTAGTTGCCTGATCGCGGTAACGACTTGCTGCATGTCCAGTTCTCTGGGGGCACCCTCAAGCAAGATGTGGGTGCTTGTCCTTACGATACCATACGCACTCCTGGCTACAAGTCCTGCGATGAGGAAAGCAACTAGTGGATCAACTATGGTGATCCCGGTATACAGCGCGATGAATCCTGTGACGATCACCGCTACAGAAGATACGGTGTCATAGATGACGTGCACAAAGGCGCTCTGGATGTTGATGCTTTCGGCCGTGTGCCGCTTGAGAAGCAGCATAACCAGTATGTTTGCTGCTAGGCCGACCCCGGCGACCGCAAGCATCAGTGGTGGCTCAATAATCCGGGGTGACATGACCCGCAAGGCAGCTTCGTATAGAACCCATACGGAGATGGCGGCCAATAATACTCCGTTCGCCAGCGCGGCCAAGACTTCTGCCCTGTGGTAACCAAACGTCATGGCTCCTGAATGGCTCTTTGCAGCCATTGTTATCGCAAAGAGGCTCAGGCCGATCGCCATCACGTCAGTGAACATGTGGACCGCGTCGCTAACAAGCGATATGCTGTTGCTCAAAATACCGCCAATAACTTCAACGACTGCTATTGACGCAATGGCCGCAAGCGACAGCGTCAGCAACCTCTTTGGTTGCTGGAGGTTGATCATTGCCACCACATAGATGATAGATGCCTTTACGTATTTACAGCTTGTTTTCGCTTATCTGCGCAAGTGGGACCTGAGACGGGTTCTTGTATTTCACAACCTGTGAAGCACCCTCTTTAGGGTAAACTCCGTAAATGAGTGCAGCCTTTGCCACGGTTGAGTCTTTGAGCGTCACCATGATTATCTGGTTATCCTTTGAGCGCTCAAGCAGCACCTTTGACAGGCGTTCTGTATTCTGGGCATCAAGGTGTGCATCAACCTCATCCATCAGGTAGAACGGCGATGGCTTTAGAGATTGGAGCGCGAGCAAGAATACCGTTGCAGCGATCGTCTTCTCTCCGCCGGAGAGGGCCGTGGACTCCCGAGCCACAGTCTTGTTTGGGAAGCGTACTAGGAGCATCACACCACTTGAGAAAATGTCTGCAGGATTCTCTATCTCCATCCACGCTTCGCCGCCAGTCATCTTCTCAAAAGTACTCCTGATATCAGAGTCAACCTTCTGGAAAGCTTCCATGAAGACCTTTTCCTTCTCCTTTACGATTTCGGAAATGAATGAGACGATGGAATTACGCTCGCTTTCAAGCTGGTTGCGGCGCGTGGACATGCCTCTGTAGCCGTCGATTACCTGTACGTATGCCTCGTCTGCCCTGAGATTGATCCTTGACTTAACATCTTCGTATTCGTCAGAAAGCTCTTTGATGGCCAATCCAACGTCCATCTCTTCCAGCAGGTTCTTGTAGCCAAGCCAGACTAGGTCGTTTACCTGTCTTGCCTCCTGCTCCGTCAGGTCTGCGACATCCTTCCGGAGCAGTGCAGACTCTCGCTCGATTATGTTATTCTCTTTCGATAATTTTCTCTCGTTCTCTGAAAGTGCCTTTATCTTGCGCTCGTACTCTTGGAGGACGCTGTATGCACTACCCGAAGAATCAATTATTTGCTGTTCTTGGTCTCTCAGGGTCTTGAGCTCTGTCTCCAGTGATTGGGACTTTATTCGTAGTTCTTCGACCAGGTGCTTTTTCTGCTGTAGCTCCAGCGCAAGCCGCTCCTTTTCAGCGTCCATTTCGCTCAGCTGACGAGTATCTAACTCAAGTCTGCCCTCAAGTCCTCCAAGAATAGAAGTTGCTTGCCCAAGCTCAATGTTTGCAGTGTCAATGGCCTTGATTATCTGATTGCGCTCGACATTTTTCGCAGCAAGCTCGCTCTTGCTTGATGGTTCATCGCCAATGCTCTTTAGCTTGGCTGCCATCCGCTCTGTCGCAGGGATTAATAGCTCCAGCCTTCTTGCGTACCTTGCAAGCTCTTCCGCCAACGTATCTGCCTGGGATTGCAGAACCTGATTGTCTGCTACCAACTGCAACATCGACCTTTCCTTCGCACTCATGCTTGCCTGCTCCGAGGGGATCCTGCTCTCGATATTGCCTATGCTAAGATCGAGCCTGACCTTTTCGGCCTCGTTGGCGCCAATGCGCTCCGCAAGCTCTTGCATCGCGGCATTCTTTTTCTCTACTGTCTTTGATAGCTTGGCAAGCATTTCTCGGAGTTCTTCGACAGAATCCCCAAACAGTATGGCCTTTGTCATATCTGTTATCTTGCCTCCAAAGTCAAGTGCCATCGAGCCTCCTGCTGGTTCAATCAGCTCACCTTCTGCCGACACGGTTCTGTATCCCTGTCTTGCCAACATGAACGCACTAGACGAGTTTCTAACAAGAAGTGTATCTGAGAATAGAAATTCTGGCAGCTTTCGGTATTGAGACTGCACAAAGTCAGATAACCTGCCAATCACGTTTACATCATCGTCCGGAAAATCGCGTTTTTCTTTGAATCTGTTAACCACGTCAAGAGGTATGATCCGCAGGCGTGGCAACTTACGCTCCTTCGCATAAGCTGCTATGAGGATCATAGAGTTGACATCCTCGACTACAAACGCCTTCATCCATTCAGAACCTGCGGCCAAGACCGGTCGCTCGTAGGCCTTATCCCATTTTATGAGCTCATGTACAAGACCTTTGACACGGAACTTGTCTTTCTCTTTCATTATCTCTGCTATGGCAAAATCCTCGCTCATGGCGTTCTTGGCCGCGCTTGCCCTCTCTTCGAATTTGGTGGCCAGGCTCTCCGCCCTGATTAGAAGGCTTGCAGAACCTGCAAGCTCCTTCTCTAGTATTGCCTTTGACTCTGCAAGCTCGGCAAGGAGCCTAGTTGTATCCTGAAGCTTTTTCTGGTGGGATTCAAGCGATAACTCAAGTTCTTTTATCGTACTTTTCGAAGACTCAATTTCCGATTTCAGAGCGCTAATTGCCGTCTCGTTGGAACTCTTCTTGTAAGCAACGGTGTTGGCCTTTTCCTGAATCCTCGCCGCCGCCAGTTCGATCTGTCCTTTAAGGGATGACATCTTTGCATGTCTCTTTTCCAGCCTGTTTCGGAAAGCAGCATATTTCGCGATTCTGGCAGTTATGGTTTCAATCTGTTCGTCAATCGCATCAAGCTGTTTCCTGAGTTCTCCTATCGCCGCCCTTTTCTGCTCGACGGTCGCTTTGAGCCTCTCTGTTTCTGTGCGAGCGCCTTCAATCCTCTGGAAAATGATCTGTTTGCCGCCGTCTATTGCCGGTAGCCTTCTCTCTATTTCCGCTATCCTGCGTTCAGACTCGGCTAGCATAGCCTTTGTGCGTTCCGAATCGTGGACGATGGCAGATATTCTGCTTGCAACCTGAGCCTTTGCTCTGTTGGCTGCGTCAACTTCCTGCATAAACTTGGTCTTCTCGGTTTCCAGCTGTTCAATTTCCTGCCTGAGCTCCTCGATCTGCTTTGATAGTTGGGATGATTTTTGGTTGTTGGCCTCCAAGATCTGACTGCTGGTAGCCAGCTTGTGTCTAATGGTTCGGATATTATTCGAAATCTGGATCGCCTTGAATCGCTTTAGTTCAGACCCGATCTGCTCATACCTCAACTGGTCGTTTCTCTCTACTTCAAGTTCGTCTATGCGCTTTCGGATCTCGCCCATCCTTGCAAATGCCACTTCGAGCCTCCTATCGGCCTCGTCAAGCTGCTTCATTGCTTCTGCCTTTTTCTCGTCAAAGTATGAAAGCCCAACAATATCTTCGATAATCTTCCTGCGCTCTTCAGCGTTCAGCTCAGATATCCTTGTGATCATGCCTTGTTGCACAATATTCAGCTTGTTCGGGGCTGCAAGAACTACCTCGAGGAGCTCCATTATGGCAGCCTTGCTCACTTTCTTGCCGTTGAGAGAATATTGGCTCTCGCCATTCTGGCCCTCCATTTCTCGAGTTAGGGTCACCGTATCTTCGTCAATAGGGATACCTCTGTCGAGGTTGTCAAACGTTAGGCTGACTCTTATGAGCCTGTGAGTGCTATTTTGGCTATCGTGGAAGAGAGATTGAAACTTGTCCACCCTGAGAGCTTTCGGGCTGTTCTCTCCTATTGCAAACATGATGGCGTCAAGGATGTTGGACTTGCCTGAGCCATTTGGGCCAGTGACAGCTACTAGTCCTTTCTCAAAATGCACAATGGTGTTCTTGAATCCAAAGGATTTGAACCCGTACACTTCGAGCTTTTTGATATGAACCAATCGATAGCTATCGAGTTGAGTTTCCGCAGGGGCTAATTATGTGTTGTAGCGTCCGATCCAGCTCCTTTTGGTGAATTTTTTTTAATCTCACTAGCGTTCGCGCTTTCCTTCCACAAACTCCAAGAAGTTTGCTTTAGCTACCGAATATGGCATCTGTACGGGAGGATGTTTGAAACAATACGCCGAAATGCTCTCAAGCGGTCCAGAAATGCCTCTGTCTATTGCTATTTTTGTGGCCCTGACGGCGTCAATCATTACACCCGCACTGTTGTAAGCGTCTACGACCTTTAGCTTGAGGTCAAGCTCGACAGGGATCCCGCCAAAGTATTCGCCCTTTATTGAGATATAGCACACCTTGTCGTTTTCAAGGAACGAAACAAAGTCAGACGGGCCGATGCGCATCGGGATTTCGTATGGAGCCATAGCCGCAACTGCGCTTGTCTTGCTTATTCTCTTGTCTTCCAGACGCTCCTCGTCGAGCATGTTGTAAAAGTCCATGTCACCTCCGATGTTCAGCTGATAGGTCTGGTCGATCTTGACGCCTCTGTCAACAAACAACTTCACTAGTGTTTTGTGGACCACGGTGGCGCCAAGTTGGCTCATAACGTCGTCTCCAGCACATGGCAAGCCCTTGCCTGCAAAGGCCTGCTGCCACTTTGGAGTGGATGCGATGAAAACCGGTATGGCATTGATAAATCCGCAGCCTGCTTCAAGCGCGGCTTCGGCATAATATTGTGTGCCGCGCCTGCTGCCCACCGGCAAATAGCTGAGGAGCATCTCCGCGCCGGTATCTTTAAGCACCTGCGCGACATTGACTGCTGGAGTGTCCGCTATCTTGACCTTTTGAGAAAGGTGCCGGCCAATTCCGTCGTGCACTTCGCCTTTCATGACCTTGACATCCATCTTGTCCATCTCTTTGACTATCCTAACGGTGTTGTTTGGCTTGGCAAAGATCGCCTCAGACAGGTCCTTGCCGACCTTCGTGTCTGCAACATCAAATGCCGCGACAAACTCAATGTCTGAAGGTTCGATGCCTCCGATACTATACGCCGTCAGACCGATCCAGTCGTTGTCTGGCTTGCGTGCTTCTGAATTGTTGCGATAATAGCGAGTGCCTTGAACAAGGGCCGACGCGCAATTACCGACGCCAGCCACGGCAACCTTGACCTTTCTCCCCATTATGTAATGGGCATCAAATCCTGATTAATATATCTACTCTGTTGTTTCCCTGAGAACCAAGTGGCGCCTTTTTGCTATCTCTAGTTCGTTACCTTTTAGCAGGTATTTCAGGTCATAGTCGTGACGCGCGCAGAGATATAATATCAGCTTGAACGCGTTAATGTCGGCCAGACATTCCTTTTCCATTCCAACCACCTGCTTTTCAGATGAATCAAGGCCTAGCGCGTTGACATCGCTCTCTTTTATCACCACATACACAGATGCCGGCTCAAAACATCCAGCTACCTGGCACGCGGGTCGTTGTGTCGAAAGCCCATCGATGCCTCCGCCGTACATCATACTTCAGCACATACTTCAAGCTTTGGTATTTACAGGTTATTTCTTTCTTTAGGAAATTGTCTTTAGGGAATTTAGTACAGATCTATTTCAGTGCATGGTTTATCGCACCCTTTAATTCGGTTGGGAGATCCGTCCCTTGGACTTTCTTGATACGAGCAACCAATGAACCTGCTTTCGAACGAAAATCAAGAGCATCTTTTATCGCCGATGGTGAATGTCCTCTTCCCCTGCATCCTAATTGCCAAAAACATGAACTTGCATTTTTTTCTGCCTAGGCCCCGTGAGGATCATATGCGACGCCATGCGCTCTCATTTGGGTTCATCTATAATCTTCAGGCTCTTGTTCGCGTGTCCTTTAGGAGGGATCTTCTTGGTAATGTCCAGTACTAGTTATCAGAGTATTGCCCGCTCTTCAATTCGGACGCTGGTCCAACCTTTTTCTGAATTGCTCTTCTGTTTTACGCAGTAATCTTTGATGATGTCATGACTGATCGGGAAAAGCTATAGCGAGACAAACACCCTTCCCATGATGCAAGGAGAATAAGTTCTCTTTTGCTTCAATCACTGAAAGCTAAGGAACAGCTTCGGCAAGCTCTGGCCTCTTTTGACCGATTATCTTGCCAAGACCGCGCATATAGTTCCTTGCAAACGTAGTTACTGGCTGCGAGGAGTACCAAATGCAGCCAAGCACCTTGCACTCGTGGCACGTCCTTGCAATATCCCACTGGGGGGCATCCCATATCTCGTCCACGCTCTTCTCAAGCAGGCTGTACACATTCTCCGGAGAGTTGAACTTCCAGCAGGGAACCATGACTGTGCCGTCACCATTGACAAAGACGCTCTTCCACACTCCGCATTCGTCAAACAGAGTTCTGCCATGATCTATTACTTGCTGGAAATATTCCGGCGGGATCATGATTGGAACGGCATCTGGCTTTTTCATGTAATCAAGAACGCTTTCGCTCACCTGCTCCATGGTCTTCCTATCGGGCAGGAGAGAATAGTTGACATCTGAACGATCCTCAACAAACGTGAGCGAGACAGCGTTTACGCCAAGCTCTCTCGCCCTTTCAAAATAGGTCTGATCGATGAATTCCTGCGCGTTGTATTTCGTTATTACGCTGTTGAAATAGTGGGGCACTTGGTGCTCTGTCAGCAGGCGAACATTGTCAATAACCCTCTTGAACATCTGCGGTGTGACTCCACGCACTCTGCAGTAGGGTTCTTCATAGGTCGAGTCGATGCTGCATGTTACAAACTGGATGTATTTCCTTAGCTCATCTAGATCAATGGTGTGAAGCAGTGAGCAGTTGCTGATTAGCGTTATCGGCATTCTAAGATTGTAAAGATACTTTACAAGCTCCATAAAGTCAGGCCTGCTGGTGGGTTCTCCGCCTTCTATTATTGACCAGACGCAGTGCCTTGATACTTTGTCAAATACCGCCTTCCACTGTTCGGTGGTGAGATCTCTCGTGCGCACGAGCCTCATCTGACCTTCTTTGTCGGCGTCTCCAAATGGACACATCGGGCAGTAGAAATTGCAGTAGTGTGTCATGCTGAACACTGCGATAATCGGCCGCCTTCTTCCCATCGCTCTGTTGGCAGACCATTTGCCCAAAAGCCTAATGGTGCGAATTGTATCCACCATATATTGTTCCGTGTTTGCGACGTCCGTTCTATTAAGCGATTCTGTGCTGCAGACAAAAACACTTTTCACGAGGGCTCCGTTGCTAGAGCATACTATACATGGAGCTGTTCGATTTTGGGGTGCAGGTTGTAGCCATCTCTGCATCGGGTGTATTTGCACCAGGGCCTCTCTTTTTCGCAAATCTGCTCTACGGTACGAAACAGGGAACACGAGCTGGCCTAAAGGTCGCATGCGGGCATGCAGCAGTGGAGCTGCCCCTCATAGTCGCCCTCGCGGCAGGGCTTTTCACTTCTTCAGCAGCGGTTCAGTATGCGGGCGCGATAGGGGTAATTGGGGGAGTAGGAATACTTGGATTTGCCTGTCTCCAGATTGCTGACGTAGTCAGGAGAAAGAATACCGTCACTGCCCCTGCAATAACCAATAACAAAAGCCCGCTTGTAGTGGGGGCTGCGCTTTCTGCGCTCAATCCTTTCTTTCTCATCTGGTGGTTTACGATAGGGCTCAAGCTAGTAACCGATTCGTACACAGCGTTTGGATTTGTGCCTGGAATAATCTTGCTATTTGGTACGCACATATGGATGGACTATGCATGGCTCATGGGCACGGCCTATCTAGCGGCAAAGGGGAATTCGGTTCTCGAGTCCAAATATTATCCCCTCCTGATTGTGGGGCTTACGGCGATACTGGCATACTATGGAATAATGTTCATACTACAATCGATGTAATTTTTACAAGAAAAATTCTAGTGCCTAGCAAGACAGCAGATTTGCTGTTTTGCCATTAACTTGCACGAGAAATCGGGACGTCAATCGTTGAGACGCTTCTTGTTTTGCCGTCCTCCGACTGCACGGTCTCGGAGCCCAGCTTGATCGGTCCGATCTTGTATCCTAGCGGGTCCATTCGCTTTACAATGATCTGGGCCACGTCTACCGCTCTTGTGATGCTCTTTCCTCTCGCCTTGATCACCACTGTTGGTTCATTTGCCAACTGGACCAGTGTTGCGGTGACGTAGGCCATGAGCGGTTTTTTCCCGATAAATATCTCGTTGCTTGGCTTGCTAGATCTAGCTATGTTGGTATTTGCGGCATTTGCAGTGTTTGTAGACATGGTGCGAGAGTATTCTGCACGCTGGAATATAACGTTTATGAGCCCTTTTACTGGGAATCTGTTTGACCGGAATATTTCTTGAGTATGCTCTCTACCTGAGAAGGATTTGATGCAATTTCCCTCACTGCGTCTGGGTCTGAGACTTCGTAACAGTGGAGCAACCCCTCTTCGTCTTTATAAAACAGGAATACTTTGTCGTCGTAGATGCAGTGGTACAACCTGTCTGCAACCATCTTTTCAGTCTTTAGCTTGATGCCGTCTTGTCCTGGTACTACAGGATAGTCATCATCAGCCGCAGAGGTCATGGCCTGTGTGTGCGCAGGATGGCTATTTAACTAGTGTCAGTAGTCTTTGATCATTATGAATCTAACACAGAACGCAGGAATCATCGAGCTATTCCTATCTGTGGCCAGAGGTAAGGATCGCTGATGCGAGTGACAAGATGCCTGTTGAGGAGGAAATACAATGAATACTCTTATTCGGCCATGAGCAGGATTTCACTTTTATCCTTCTGATGGTGTTGAGCGACTATTGCAAAGTGAAGCAAGTACAAATCCGTTCGGGGCGCCTTTCACCATCAAGCTTGACAATTACGAATTCGATTGTCTGACATTTGGAACGATAAGTAACGAATGTTGCACTAAGTCAATGGAGATCAATCCTCTAGTCACGATATGCGCTATGACTGCCTACGATACTGCCAAATCACGACAATGAGCATGATACTATACCGCATTCTAATTCCCTCTAAATTGAGACAAGGGTCATCATTCTCGGGATACGTAGCTCCTATTCCTACAGGACACTCTAAACGACAGACAATAATGGAAGTAGAAAAGCTTAAGCGAGTACAGGAAGAACGATCAACATGATCGTTGGAGGGTCAGGCAGCAGCAACGCTTCAAGGATCATAATGCACATTGACTTTGATTACTTTTTTGCCCAGTGTGAAGAGCTTCGCAGACCAGAACTGAAGACCAAACCTCTGGTTGTGTGTGTCTTCTCTGGCAGAACCGAAGACAGTGGGGTCGTCAGCACTGCTAACTATGTCGCGAGAAAATTTGGGGTTAAGTCAGGCATGCCGATCAGAGTTGCAAAATCAAAGCTCGCTGCCGTTCAAGATGCAGTGTTTCTACCCCTTGAACCTGCCTACTATTCGCAAATATCTGGATCAGCGATGTCCATCATCAGCTGGTATGCCGACAAATTCGAATGCGTGGGTATCGATGAATGCTATCTTGATGTGTCAAATAGATCAGAAAGCTTTGATGTCGCCGCGACCCTTGCACGCGAGATAAAAAATGATGTGAAAAGGCAGACAAGCCTGACATGCTCAATCGGGGTTGCCCCAAACAAGATGCTTGCAAAAATGGCGTCGGACATGCAAAAACCTGATGGCTTGACTATAATCGACCCTTCTAATGCAGCTGAATCTGTTGCTGGCATGGATGTGGCTAGGATCCCGGGGATAGGCCCCAAGACAAGCGAGAGGTTAGGAGAGCTTGGGATCAGGACGATAGGCGACCTCGCACGCTTTGATCTTTACCGGTTGATAGAAGAGTTTGGTAAGAAGGCTGCGGTCTACATGCACAATGCAGCGAAAGGCCTTGACGAAGAACCCGTAATTGAATCCGGCGACCGGCAACAAATAATGCGGATTACGACGCTTAAGACCGATGCGGACAGCGCTGAAGAAATGGAGCGTGAGCTCCAAGAGCTGTGCAAGTCGGTCTTCAAAGCGACAGAAAGCAAAAAGATGTCATTCAAGAATGTGGGAGTACTCTTGATACTGAACAACTTGGAAAATCTTACTAGGTCCAGAAGCCTCAAGGTACACTCGACTAGTTTCGAACAACTGCATCAGACTGCAAAATCTGTGCTTGATGAAGCAATGAGAGGAGCGGGACCAATGAAGGTTAGGCGGCTTGGTATCCGAGTCTCGGACCTACAGAGCAGCGAAGGTCAGAATACGATGTTGGACTTTATGGGCTCGCACCTGTAGTGGTAGCGGCAGGGGCCGCGTTTGCCTCTTCTCGCTCCCTCTTTAGCCTTTTGCTCTCCACAAACATGACTATTCCAAGATAAATGCCAAGCCAGGGCAGGAACATTATCTCGCCCGCCACAGAATGGAACGCTTCCCATTCCGAGACATTTGTAGTCACCACAAGCGCGTAGAGTGAAAGAGAAGTTATCCTGATGATGTTCACCCCGACTGTTCCAAACGTGCCGATTGCAAAGTAGATCAGCTTTCTCTTTAGCGGGATCTCCATCTTGAGCAAGAAAGCGAGCATAACAAGCGTATAGATTATCATGCTGTGCACGCCTGCAGAAGGCCAGAATACTCTGAGGGCAAAGGGGCCATGCAGCCCATTGAGTATCAAGAAGTTGCCGCTTCTTAGGGTGGCTGGGTCTGCCGGGTTGGCAGGATTTTCGGGTCCCACATTTATCACATAATCGTCGATAAAGTTGATGACTCCTGTGTCTATTATCAGGTATAGTGGAACTATGACCTGAAGTGGACCTAAAGTGTCAAACGGAAAGAATGCATCGAGCGCAAGTATCACTGCGCTGCCTGCCAGATATATTGCACCGGCTGGCGCTATCTTGTACCATTTTCTGCCGAAGAGGACGACAAGCGAGCTTCCGACAAATACTGACATTATGACAAAGTCCCACATCCATACCCAGCTGTCTTCCAGAGAAACCGGGTAGTAGTCTGCTCCTTCGCGTATGTATTTTTCAAGCCCTATTGGAAGAGATACAAAATACGCAATAGTCAGAGCCGCCAATCCTACCACAATCAGGAATCTTGTCCTGCTTATTGGATATCTGAGGCCAACAAGCTCAGCAGCTATGAACGCCATTGCAAACAGAAATCCTCCCCTGCCCTGGTTCCATGATAGGCTGAAGGAATCGGAATAGACGACTAGCGTATAGATAATCGGGGCAATCAGCACCAGCGTTGCCATGATGCTTGAGTTGATTCCGAATATTGTATATCCTGAAGCCTTGCCGGTGGCCGCCGGTGTCTTGTCCCCGGACAATTTCCAACCTTCTTGTTGGTCACTGGGGATAAAAACGTTCTATGACCGCTGCACTATTGCTTCAGTAAACCACTTTGGCACAAGATCCTGTGAGCTTTTCAGGAGGTAGGAAATGCTGCTATCAAGTATGTAAGTTGTTGCATAGTCGTCTTTGCTCCTAATACTCCTGCCATATGCTTGCACCAGCCTGAGCACTGTATTCCATGTATACCACTTCGGGTCGCGTTCTTTCATCGCAGCGATCTTTTTGTCTGTGAGATCAGGGTATGGGACCTTAACTATGATCTGGAACCGCGAAAGGTCATCCTTCAGGTCTACTCCCAAGTGGAGTGATGGAGATATCAGTACTGTTGGCTTCTTGCTGGTATAATGCCTCTCAAGTACCTCGCTCCTGTCCAACTTTGATCCTGTCTCAATTAACCTATCTGCATTTTCCTTGCTGATGCTTTCTTTGATCTTTTGAAGCTGGAAATATGATGTTGTATGAATTATTCCCTTGTCTGTCCTGTGCTTTGACATGATCTTGTCGACCTCCTCGATGATCTTGGGCATGCTCTCGTTCATCGTCTTGGCGCTGAGCCATGCGACGTTCTTCATGTGAATTTCCCTATTTTTCACGGGAAAGTCTGATTCTTCTATCCTGATGAATTTCACCTTGTCCAATTCAAGCCCTGCTGTCTTGCAGAGGTATTCCTTGCTCAAGATCGTCGCGCTCATGAAGAGCGCTACAGAACCCTTGTCAAGTATCGATCCAACGTAGCCTGAAACATCGAGAGGTGTAAGCGTAACCCTGGCCAGCTGGTTTGATGATTGATCGCGCTGGACACCCGAAACTATCCAGTTGTCCTTGTTAGCTCTGATGTCGTCAATGACTGCGTTCAGGTGGGCTTCCCGCTCCAGCGCGTCAATCAGGTTCCTTTCTGTGTATGGCTCGACTGTTACCTTTTGGTTGCTGCGCTCGATAATTCCTTCTGCCTTCTGGGCAAAATCATAGAGCTTTTCCTTTAACTCAATGCAAAAATCTAGCCAAGTTTCAATATTGTCAACGCCAGATTCTGGCATCTTGATCTTCAAAAATGGGAACATGTTCCTTCGAATTGTGATGCTCCGAAAATCTCCGATTTCTGATTCCAGCTGATGCGCTTCGTCCAGCACCAGAATGTTTCTCTTCTGGGCAGTGCCGGCATAGAAAACATCTGACAAGAAGTAGCGATAGTTGTAGACGGTGTGGCTAGATCTTGCGCCTATCCACTTTTGGTGGAAATAGTGACAAGGGCGCCACTGCAATTCGACTATCTTTGACTTGCTCCGCATCTTTTCAATGTATTTCCGTTCGATAAATGGGTCGAGCCTCACAAGCTCTCGCATTGTCCCCTCGCCATCTACGCGGTAGTCCATCATCCGAGTCTTGTAGATGCAGTCGTACGAGTCGTCTTTCACGCAGGGACCATAGTCGCAGCTTTCATCGAGACCCATGTCTTCCTTGACGATGCAGGGAAAGTTGCCCCGACCTTTTACTTCGACGACGAATGGAAAGTCGCGCCGATACTGGGTCTGCAGGTCCTTTGTCGCAGTGCATATATGTGAGCTTCCAAGGTAGCGGGCAAGCGTTATGGCAACAGGGGTCTTGCCAAAGCCTGTAGGAGCTTCAAGGAAGATGTGCTTATAGCCTGACTTGAGCGCCGACTCAATTTCTACAAGCACCTTCTTTTGCCTTTCGCGAATCTGGGGGAACGGAAAATGAGCAAGTATTGAAGATGACGATGACGCTGACAAGTAAACTTTGTTTCAGTTCACGGAAAGGTCTTTTTAAGGTTGAGCCTTGTCGTACAGCCAGCACCGGACATAGCCCGTATTTGTCTTGAATTCTGGTGGATCTTTCTTGCAAATGTCCATCGCCTTTGGACATCTGGCATAGAATCTGCAACCGGACGGCGGGTTGAGCAACGACGGAGGACTGCCCTTTACAAAGTGAATCTTTTTTTCCTTCGATCTCAGGCGCGGAACTGCGGCAATTAGTGCCTGAGTGTATGGGTGTTTGGGGTCTTTGTAGATGTCTTCCGTGGACGCCACTTCTACGAATTGACCTGCGTACATTATCGCGACTTTGTTGGCTATCTGAGCTACAAGTGCAAGGTCATGGGTGATAAGTACCACTGTTATGCCTTTTTCCTTCTGCAATTTCTTTAGCAGGTCGATTATCTGTGCTTGTACGAGCACATCAAGTGCAGTAGTGGGCTCATCTGCTATGAGAAGGTCAGGATCTAGCAGCAAAGACATGGCAATCACTACGCGCTGCTTCATGCCACCTGAAAGCTCGTGCGGATAGCGCTTGCCGACGGACCTGTCAAGACCGACCTGCTTGAGAGAATCTGCTATCTTGGCTTCAATGTCCCCTTCAAAACCGTGCTCCCTGAGGAGCTCGCGCAGCTGGCTTTCAACCGTATAGACGGGGTCAAGGACATTCATGGCGCCCTGAAAGACCATCGCCACCTTCTTCCACCTTATCTTACTATTGAATTCAGAGTCCGGCATTTTCAGCAGGTCGCGCCCGTCAAGTACTATGCTGCCAGCTTCAACTTTACCGGGAGGCTGGAGGGACCTCATCAAGGACGCTCCGACTGTGCTCTTGCCACATGCCGATTCGCCTACTATCCCAAGCGATTCGCCTGCCGCAAGCTCGATGTTGATTCCGTCTACGGCTCTTACCTTGCCTCTTTCAGTAGCATAGTGCGCGTTGAGCCCAGTTAGCACAAGTTTTGGCAAACGACCAAAAAATCTTCTGCGTGCAATAAGAGGGTTCTGGCATTTTTCAGAGCTGTTATATAACCCAAAAATTGAATAATGCAGGTTTATAATCATTGAAGTCTCTAATCTGCCCTTTCGATGCCAAGTCCGGCGTGCTCTGCACAAGGTGTGAATCAAAACTCGAATCAGGAGTCATCACACATGACGATGTAAAGGCCGCCATCAAACTAGCTCGAATTGCAGAAAAGGATCAACAGGTTGACAAATTCACCCTACTACGGGGCGCGCAGGTAGACGACGACTTTGTGCTTGTACTGCGGAGCCCTGACGTTGTTGCACTCAGAAGCGATTCGACCCTCGCAGACAAGGTCGAAAGCGAGTTTGGGCAAAAGGTGTGGTTTGTCGAATCAGAGGCATCCGAGAGGGGCTTTGTCGAAGGCTTGCTCAGCCCTCTCAAGGTGCTATCGGTCAACCTTTTCTGGATGCCTGACGGAAGTAAGCTGACCAAGGTCGTGGCTGCAGGCGATGCCAAAAAGGCGCGGGTTAATATAGAAAAGGTTGTGAAGATCGCCAAGGCAGTCAGAAACATTGATCTGCTCATTGAATTTGAAAACAGGTAGAGGAAAGGGGTACCAAGAATGGTAATTCTAGACATCAAGAGGACGCACTATGCGCGCCAGCTGGACGACACGCTGATCGGGCAGCAGGTGAGAGTGGGTGGATGGATAGAGGATGTGCGCGATATTGGCAAGCTAGCGTTTGTCACGATCAGGGACGTAACGGGGGCGTGTCAGGTGATAGTCACAGGTGATAGTGTCAAGGATGCCACACAGGTTCCCCGACAAAGTGCAGTCGTGGTGGCCGGAGTTGTGCAAAAGAGCAGAGCAAAGGATTTCCCTGTGGAGCTCAAGGCAGTCGAATTTACAGTACTTACAAGGGCAGTTCATCCGCTACCTATTGACCCGACAGGCCGCGTCGAATCAGCGATAGACAAGAGGCTTGATTCTCGCGCACTAGATCTAAGAACGCCAAAAGTTGCTGCCATTTTTAGGCTCCGGTCTGTCGGCCTTGAAGTGATCAGGGATACCCTTCGCAAGGAAGGCTTTATTGAGGTGAATACGCCAAAGTTGATTGGAAGCGCAAGCGAGGGTGGCGCCAACCTTTTTGGATTTGATTACTTTGGCAAGCGAAAAGCTTACCTCGCGCAGAGCCCTCAGCTGTACAAGGAGCAGCTGACGCTTGGCCTTGACCGTATCTTTGAAATTGGGCCCTATTTCAGAGCGGAAAATTCGCACACAGTGAGGCACCTGAGTGAATTTACCAGCGTGGACATCGAAGCGGCGTTTATGGATTACGAAGACGTGATGGACATTGTCGAAAGAGTGGTGAAAAATGTCTCAGATGTCTTTCGGGAAAAGCACAGGGATGACCTGCAACTTGCTGGTGGGAAAGAGATCTCGATTTCCAAGATAGACCGACTGACCTATGAGCAGTGCCTTGAAGAGCTGGCAAAGGAAGGCGAAAAGCTCCAGTTTGGAGACGACCTGTCAGATGCCGCACTGCGCAAGCTTGGTGAAATACACCGAGGGTTCTATTTCATCATGGACTGGCCACTGAAGCTAAAGCCATTCTACATCCACGAAAAGGAGGAAAACACCAAACTGTCCAAGTCGTTTGACCTGCAATACGGCTACCTTGAGCTGGTGTCTGGTGGCAGACGTCTGCACGATCCTGCCAAACTCAGGAATCGACTCATAGAGCAGGGACTCAATCCCACAAGCTTTGAAGAGCACCTCAAGGCCTTCGACTGGGGAATGCCTCCACACTCTGGGTGGGGGCTTGGCTACGACAGGCTAATGATGGTGCTAACAGGGTCTCAGAATGTGCGCGAAGTGGTTCTGTATCCAAGAGACGCGGACCGGCTCACTCCGTGATAACCTTTATCACGACCTCACTTAGGTCGCTGTCATACATGTATGCCTTGAGCCGGCCCTCCGTAGTAGAATAGATCAACCACACCACCGGGTTTATCTCCATGAACTTTTCGTCCGTGCGTGACGGCGATGGCTTACCCGGATGCGAATGGAATATGCCGATGACCTGCAGTCCCTTCTTCTCTGCAAGTTCATACGCATGCAGTACCTCCTGGGGCTCCATGCTGAACGACAGTTCGGACTCATCGACGTTTCGCATAGGCAGGATTTCTGCTACCGTTGTTGTTGTGGTAGTAGTAGCGTTGCTTTCTCCAAGAAGGAACGCGCATGATTCGTTTGGAAGGGCGTCTCGTGCAATTTTGGTGAGTTGTTCAACCTGTTTCGCGGTAAGAGAAATGGTGGCAGTTTGACTCATTGTCAAGGTCCTCGGATAATTCCAGTCAACACATATCTTGTACGTTTTTTATCCATATCTCTAACTGACGAGAGGAGAATATTTGCTTTGTCGCATGATTCAGAAAAATCGTCATTTCCGAATGCTCTCGGTGCCAAAGTACGTGCATCAGGTATATGCATTACATCTTCGCCATGCCGTTATCGAACATCATCCGCTTGCTCCTGGGGAAATGTCCACGACGACCTGCCACGGTCCTTCTCCTGCATGTGAGAGAACGGTGTCGAATTGCTGGAATCTGTATCTTGCACCTGGAGCGTTGTATCTCTGGCTTGAGTGGTAGTGTCTAACGCCGTCTCAAATTCCATCAATCCGCCAGTATGATCTTCTCTCTGCAAGCGCGACTATCCTGATGCACTTTGAGAGTGGAATTCAAGCTTGCTAGTTGACTGTGACTGAGCCAGTCATCCATGGGTGTACCATACAATAGTACGGGTACTCTCCCGCGGCGTCAAACACAAATGAAAAGCTCTGACCTGCGTTCATGATGCTGGAATCAAATCTGCCGTCTGGCTTTGGGCTGTTGTTCTCCACTACGCCAGAAGTTACTGTGTGAGGTAGGCTGTCGTCATTGATCCAAGTCACCATGCTGCCAACGGTCGTTTCTACCGTTTCGGGATCATAATACTTGCCGTTTGTTGGAACTGATGCTCCAACTACTATTGATACTCCTGTGACCGTTGCTCCGCTGCCGCCACTTCCACTCGCAGGAGGAACACTCGCTGTCTCATTGCCTGTTGATGAGGATCCGTTGGAGGTTTGTTGTTGCGGCTGACCTTCTGGAGCAGTGGAATTCTCGGAAGGGGCGGTTGCACTGTTGGAATTAGTCGAGGCGGTAGCGCCGTCGTCGGAAACTACCAACGTTCCTTCCATATGAGGGTGGACAAAGCAATAGTATGGGTATTCTGCGGGGTCTAGATTGGCCGTATTCAGCAGCCAAGTTGCACCTGCATTGATGAGTGATGAATCAAACACTCCCTTTTCCTTGCTTGTTACCGTGTGCGGTACATTATCCTCGTTGACCCATTGCACTCCGTCTCCCTTATTGACAACGAGCGGGTCGGGTTCGTAAGACGGGTTGTTAGGTGCAGATGATCCTGCGAGTATCGATGCATTTACAATATTGGTTGGAGCTTCTGATGGCTCTTGAGCACCGCCTGTCTGGTTTCCTTCCCCCTCTTCTACTGGAGCGGGGGGTCTTGGTGTTACTAGTCCAAATGCGTAGAACGTGGTGCCACCGACGACTGATGCACCGATGAAGATGACTGCAAGTGCCTTGAGGTAAGGAATCTGCTTAAAAGAGGCCACCGCCAGCACTGTTGCAGGAATCGAGATTATCAGCATGAGGCCGATATAGGCGAAAATGCTCGGAACCTGGGTGCTTACCGTTACTGCAGCCGCAAAGCCAAATGTTACTAGAAAGCCAAGTGTGATAAAAGTAGCAGACTTTGCCCTGCCGCTAGATGGGAAACCATCCTTGAACAGCCCGGATGCAAGGAAGATCATGCCTATAAACATAGTCAGGAGCGAAACAGCATGCATCCCATCGATAAAGGTCTTGGCTATACCAGAAAGGGAAATCCCTACGCCAACAATTCCAATGGATGTAAGACCTATCCCGGGGGTCAGAAGGTCCCAGTCAGTCATATTGTTACGAGTATCTGGGGTTTGTTTGGCATACTTAATCCTTTCTAGCTTTAGATGCCTGTCGGAGCCTTGTGTCGTTCTGCCCTGTGCTCTTGCAGACCTTGAGGATTGCCAAACTTTTCGTTGCACATGTCGCACAGGTATTCAGAAACGGGAGCCGGCAGCTTCGTGGTAGGACGAGTGGTTTCTGCATCCTGCGTAGGCTCATACCGTATGACCTGTCTTCCTCCCGGGATCTTGGGCTCCGACTCTGCAATCCCGTGCATAAAATCCGAATTGGGTCTGCCCTTAGTAAATTCGAAGCCGTGCTTTAGCTGATCTTCCTTAAGACTTAACCTCACTATATTGGGATTGCCATCATTCTCAACGGCAGAAATCGCCGACGTTGGAATCTTGAACTCCTCGTCCGTTACCAGACCCCGCTTGACCGTGATGAAATAGTCGGTATTGCTTTCCTTTATCCTGCCTATCCTCTTGCCTTCGAGCGTGTAGACTTCGGAATCTTTGTGTTCTGGCATTAAGATGATGGGAAAACATGCTTTTTATCATGCTCTGTTGCTTTTGAACTGGACGACGGATGGATGTTGCCACCTGTGGCTGAAAGGTCAAGATGAGAACATATTTTCAATTCCATAGAATGCCATACAGATACACTACACCCGTTAGTGACGGGATGGGCTAGAATGCGAGAGGGTGGTCGTGGCAGCCACAGCGGCTACCAGCTAGCTGCGGCATTGGGACAGATCCTCACGGATCTGGACTTTCTACGAAGAATATCCTGATTAGGTTGGAAAAATAATCATGCAGAACAGAATACAACAAGCTTCCGCCAATGATTGAAATGCTTGATGCCCTGCAGTAGCAGACGTCGCTCTCCGCCTATGTCAGGATGTAGGAATGGAGCTGCTGACTGCAAATCTAAAATAGCTGATATCGCGCCTTAAAAACCCCATAATACAAGCTTTAGCCGTGTCTGTTGCAGATTTATTCGAAGTGAGCGAGAGCGATACCGTGTGGGACGCTTGGCTTATGACGGTCAACCTGATAGACATGCTCGAATATACTCACAGGATAAAGCAATATGACTTTGCACAGGCACGTGAAAGGATGGCCAAGATATCTGTCGTTGCCGAGGCTCACTCCATCGATAAGGGTGTCGCGTGCAATTGCGGGCTATCAGTCGCTGAACATGCGTTGCTAAAGCGTAAGATGATGACATTTTTCAAGTTGCAGGTAGCCAACCTGAAACATTTCATTGCCTGATGGGTAATGAACGAATAAATTAAATTCAAGCAAAGCGGACTGTCTCTTCAAGAGGCAGTACTGTGACCGCACGCGATTATGTCGAAGTTTCGAAGCCACGAATAGTGGTCGTCCTTGTGATAACCGCGGTTGCCTCGCTTCTTGCTGCTACCCGTTTTGACGCAACGCCTGATGTTGCCTGGGATGTGACTGCCTGGCAGCTCGGTTTTCTCACTCTTGCCGGTTCACTGGCGTCAATGGGCGCAAGCGCGCTAAATCACTACTATGACCGCGACATTGACAAGGTAATGGAGCGAACATCCAATCGCCCGATACCTGCCGGTAGGCTTGCTCCGAAAAATGTGCTGGCATATGGTATTGGAATCAGCATACTGTCCTTGGTGATTGCATGGTTCACACTCAACCCTGTCGCAACAGGCATGATCGCACTTGGGATATTCTTTTACGTGATCATCTATACCGCATGGCTAAAGCGCAGCAATGCCTCAAACATTGTAATTGGGGGCTTTGCTGGTAGTGCAGCTTCCATGGCCGGGTGGGCTACAGCCACAGGAACCGTGGATTTGCTCGGATTTCTGGTGGGCTGGCTTGTCTTCATGTGGACTCCCCCACACTTTTGGTGCCTTGCCATAAGAGCCAGGGAAGAGTATGCAAGCGTCAGGGTGCCGATGCTCCCCGTCATGATAGGAAACCAAAAGACCGCAGGCTATATTCTTCTCAATACTGCGATACTCCTGCCATATTCTGTCATGCTTTCGCTATTTGGATTCGGTGTCTTATATACCGCCGTCGCCATAGCATCCGGCGGGCTTATGCTTCTATACCACTACAAGTTGAGCAAGAACCCTACACCGGAATTTGCATGGAAGGCCTACAAGGCGACAGCGCCATATCTTATAGTGATATTTGTAGCCTTGGCGCTTGACGCGCTATTCTACTATCCACTTCCAATATCGCTTATCAACTAGCTGGCAGTATCTAAATCAGATACTAACTCAATCCTGCGCTTGTCCTTTGTTACCCACGAGACCCTTACGAGTCCGTATATTTCAAGATCCAAGAGGGTCTTGTTAAAGTCGGAATCGGCAAGTGTGATCCCATCTTTTGCCAATTCTTTGACAAGATCAGCGTCAGTAATGTTGCCTGCCTGCCTTATCTTTTCATACATGAGGTTGCGTATGGGATATTTCACGCTTCACATCACCTTCAGAATGTACTTTCTCCAATAGTTCGATTTCTGCCATAGATTAATTTGCCGTCAGAGGGGATGAAAATGCAATTGCATCTAAGGAGATTCAAGCAAAAGGAGCCTGGAGAGTTTGATGAGGGGGGACTCAAATGTATACAAATCAAACCATATCCTATCTAAATACATAGCGAGAAAATGAAATGGTGTGTGTGAGAACGGCTCAAATGCCCTAGACCCGGACCTGTACTGTGTCTGGCTTGTTCACGTTCGACCCTGAGATTCGTAGATAGTCTACTGTGGAGACACAGAGTATTGTTGATGACATCAGCTGAAAGCTGTCTATTATTTGATGTCCGAAGGTAATAGCGACTGTAGTCTCCCCTCAGACGTACGTCTTGGTCATGCATTGATTTCATGTCATGCCGATGCTGATCACCTCATATGCGCTGTATTTACCGTCAGACACCAAAAATTTGTGCAGTCCATTATTGGGGTCGATTTGAAATTATGGCCGGACTGCTAAACAGGTTATAAACCTGTACGCAGGGCATGCGACCACTATATGGTACAAGAATTGCTATGGGTTCGAATTGCTGATTGCATAACTGCGAAATCAGCTGGAGAGAGGAACGCTGCGATTGCTATTTACGGAATGTCTTGAACTCTGGTCGAGCTTGATCGCATGGTGACCCTGTGGTCAAAAGTTGTTTATGAAATGGCTCATTGTCAAAAACATGCACCCAAAAACAATAGTAAAGATAAATTAGGCCCCTTCAGATTACCAACCGTTCAGTTGGCCCTTAGAACGCTTACCGACCTTTCTGACTCTGAGTTTGATGGCAAAAGGGTGCTCGTAAGAGTCGACTTCAATGTTTCTGTAAACAACGGATCTGTTGGCGAAGACTATAGAATACGCATGTCAATTCCAACCATCGAATACCTTACAAAGCGCGGATCGAAGGTTATACTGGCTTCACACCTCGGCAGACCTGACGGTCCTGACAAGCAGTACTCGCTTGCCCCGGTCGCAAAGCGTCTTGCAGAAATCTTGGGCAGATCCTCGCATGTACGATTCGCAGCCGACTGTATCGGACTTGAAGTTGAGGATCAAATTCAAAAGATGAGCAAGGGTGAGGTACTCCTTCTTGAAAATCTTCGCTTTCACAAAGAAGAGGAGCTGAATGATCCCGAATTCAGCAAAAAGCTTGCGGCACTTGGAGACATTTACGTTAATGACGCGTTTAGCACTTCCCACAGAAAACACTCCTCAACATACGGCGCCGCGTGGCTGTTCGATACCCGGCTCGCAGGGTTTAATCTGAGCAAGGAAGTAGAGTACCTCTCCATGATAAGAGACAACCCAAAAAAGCCATTTACTCTTGTTGTGGGTGGAGTCAAGATTAAGGACAAGATCGGCGCGCTGGAGCACTTGCTGCCAAAAGCCGACAAAATTATCATTGGTGGCGCGGCCGCCTACACATTTCTTAAGGCAAAGGGAGTGAAGACTGGCAAATCGCTCATTGATGAGGAACGCCTACCATGGGTTACCAAGGCTCTCTCAACATACGGCGACAAGATAATGCTACCCTCTGATCATGTCTGTGCCACCTCTCCAAGTGACAATTCGATCACAATGGTCAGGGGAGACATTCCGGAGAATATGGCCGGCTATGACATTGGTAGCGAAACTATTGAGCGGTATTCAGCCGAAGTGGGTGGCAATCGCGGGGGAACCATCTTTTGGAATGGTCCTATGGGGCTTTTTGAGATAAGGGCGTTTGCGAACGGGACTGTAAATATTGCCAAGAGCATGGCCCTTGCATTCTGGCGCGGTAGCAAGACTCTCATTGGCGGCGGTGATACGTTGGAAGCGATGAAGAAATCAGGAGTGGCAGAGAACGAAGTGAGCCATGTGTCCACAGGCGGCGGGGCCACACTTCGCTATCTTGCCGGTGACGAGATGCCCGGGGTAGTCATCTTGGACGGATATTGAGCCCTTTCTATGGCACTATCGACCTCTCCGTAGGCGAAGTCTCTTTAGCAGGTTCTGCTCGATGGAGATCATTCACGGGGCCGAATGAGACGTTGGTGCGATAACCAAGAACCATGATTTTTCACCGAAGCCACTCGCGAATCTTTTTGACAGCTTGATCACAAATGTTCTTAGCAGCCGCACACTCATCTATGCGACTTCTGTGCCTTCAAATATCTGCACTTGCCAAGGTCTGCACGACTCGGTACTTTGTGATCAGGGAATGCCGTATCGTCATCCTTCTTCCAAGCGAAAGGGCACCGCCCGCAACACAGCCGGAGTACGCGCTACCTACTCAGATTCGAGATCACTGGCACAAATCCAGAGCAGCTCTGAGATTACACTATATTGACCATGACAGCCTTTAGTTGTGATATTTCGTCATTTTCTGCGCCAACCATGATTACGTATTGTCCCGGCGAAACGTCTCGCGCAGGTGTGAACGTGAAGGAAATCTGTTTCGACCCTCCTGACAAAGACACTGATTCTTCGCTGAATATTCCCGTTGAATTACCAAGCATGCCGTTCGGAGTAAAAGTGCTGGATGCAATCATTCGACCATTAAACTCGGCAGGCGCGCTAATCGTGACTCTGATTTCTGCGCTATTGCCTCTTGCAACGGTTATTTCATCAGTTGCAGAGATTGCGATTGGAACCTGCTTTGCAGCATCTAGTCGAGCTATCTTGTTTTCAGTCCATTCAGAGAACCACACCTGGCCATTCTGTGCTGTAGCGAACTGCATGGCATTTGCAATGCCACAGCTGGACGCATTGGGCGGACATGCTGCCCAGTTTGGATTCTGCGTCGGTATCCAATACTCTGTCAAGGCGCGTGTTTCAGGGTCAAAGCGTGCGATCTTGTTACCGGTATGCTGATTGAACCAGATAGAACCATCCTCTGCTCTTTGGAGCCAGTATGGCCATGTATGAGCAGTGGCAGGCGTGGTATCTCTTCCAAAAATCCTTGGTGAGGCTACTGACGTTGTGAACTCGGTGAGCTCATCGGTTGCGGGGCTGTATCTAAAGAATATGTTGGTTCCATGATCACCGACCCAAATGTTGCCGAGATTGTCGATTGCTCCTCCTACGGGTGAGCTTAGGTCTGCAGGGAGGTCCACTGTCCTCACAATCTCGTTTGAATCCATGTCATACTGGAACAGCTGGCCTTTACGCTGGAAGGCAAGAAGCGAGAGCCACACATCATTCCTTTCATTGTCTACAACCATCATTCCCGCAGTTATAATGCGAGGGTCGATTCCTGAAAAGGCGTCCATGGGCAATGGGATTTCAGTGATGCCGTCAGAAGTGCCATTCTTCATTTCTGCGACATTTCCAAAAAAGAGCGACTTTGAATTTATGCCGATGAACCAGATGTTGCCATTTGAGTCAAAATCCATTGCCGAAGGGTATCTGGCAGGAACCGGGAATATCTCAAATGATTCCGAAGCCTTGTTAAATCTCCAAAGGGCATCGTTCTTCTCGTCAGTGAACCAGATGTTGCCTTTGCCGTCGGGCTTAACCGACCAAGAGGACGACCATGATGACAGTGCAGTAAACGGCATGTCAAGCGAAGGCCACACCGGAATCTTGAATTCTTCAAATCTGCCTTCAGATATATTGTAGCTTCCAAGAAGTCCCTGTTTTGATGATACATACCAGACCTCGTCGCCGTCAACTGCAATACCAACAGGCATTTCGCATTCCTGCGGTAGCACAAATTCTGTAATGTATCCATTCGAATTCGCCATAGCATCCTTGCCACACCACATCTGCTCGAACGCTTCTCGTGCCTCTGCGTCATTGTTGCTATTGCTATTTCCTCCAACCTGAGGTTGAGTCGGAGAAGGGCGCGCGAAAACAGACACAGAAACGGCAGCTACAGCAATTATTCCGATTATCGCATAAACAATGATCTTTTTTGATGACGAGCCCGATCTGCTGCGAGAGGAGCTAGACACGAGAGAAAGTGCCTATTTTCCACCATATATCTCTAGTGCCATCATCATTATCATTTGAGTAGGCAGAAATATCATTGCCGACGTATTTTGTTAGTTTGTCGAGAGAAGGCGCAGTGAGTGGCAGGCGACATGTGGTGGGAGGGTACGTTTCGATCTTAGTCTCCTCCGCGCTCTTTGGCTCAGTTTTCACTCTTGCAAAAATCCCCCTTGACACAGTAGATCCACTTGCATTATCGGCAGTGGTTTATACGATTGCCGGACTGGGTCTGATGCCGTTTGCAAAGGCGTCCTTCAGACTAGACACAAGACTTGACTATTATCGCCTAGCAATAATAACGATCTTTGGGGCCATAGCAGCACCAATACTCTTGCTCTATGGACTGGAGCAAACACAAGCTTCTGACGCCGCTATAATCGCAAACGGCGAAATCGTATTTACCTTGATATTGGCGGCGGTATTTTTTGGCGAAAGGCCGCACGGCAGGCTCGGGATCGTGGCAGTGGTTCTAGTTGTAATTGGACTTTTCATAGCCACCACTGATCTGAATCTGTCAGACGCGATAATAGAGTTCAGCGAAGGCAATATCCTGATTCTTCTTTCGATGTTCATGTGGGCAATCGATAACAATGTGAGCAGGCGTCTGACATCAAACGTTGACCCGGCCAAGATAGCTATGGTCAAGTCGCTTGTGGGCGGTCTTGCCCTGCTGATGATTGCGCTTGTCGCTGGCAAGTGGCCTGCAATAGCCGGCATCGAGCCTACTCTCTGGCTCATCATAGCAGGCATGTCGGTTTCAGGATTTGGTGGTGCCCTTTTGTTCTTTCTTCATGGAATCAAGCGAATAGGCACTGTAAAGACAATGTCTGTGTTTTCGATGACACCAATATTCGGAATAGTAGTTGCAGCACTAGCACTTGGAGAATCAATTAGCTTCTTTCAAGGCATAGCAACTGCCATGATAATTGTTGGCATCTTGCTCCTGATTAGGAACTAGAGGAGCTTAAGGTCCCTTGTAACTTTGTCGACAAGGTCTACAGGCGCAGGACCAATTCCAATGCAAGTTGTGGTTCCCGGCGGTATCTGCGTAAGCCCACTGTCTTGCACCTGCACTACCGGCAGCTTGAGGCTTTCAGCACGCCTTCTTACTTCTATCAGTTCCTCCATGCTCTGCACCTTGACCACAACCTTTGCTTGGCCGCTTTCAAACCATGAATCAAACCATTCACGTTTGTACGTCCTTGTTCTTTCTGCACCCATAACGGCTGCATGCGCCACTTGCGCCGCTATCTTGCCCGTACCCATGCCAAGGTCTTTTCGGACCACCATGACCTGCTTGAAATTCACTGGTATCTCAGCCATGGTTTAATTAACAGAGTGAAAAATACATTGCTGGTCTTTTGCAAGATGCCCGACTATGATGTGATCGTGGCTGGTGGAAGCATTTCCGGCTTGCTTGCGGCGCGGGAAGCAGCGGCAGGTGGTTTGTCAGTCGCGGTGCTTGAGGAGGATTCCGAAATTGGGACGCCAGAGCATTGCGGAGGACTCGTGAGCGTCTCAGGCATCCAGAAACTAGGAGTAGTACCGGACATAAATGCAATCGAAAATACAAGGATCGCAAGAGCTAGGATCCTCTCTCCAAATAACGGCTTTGAAATAAGTGCAGAAAAGCAAAATGTAATGGTACTTGATAGACGCGCACTTGACAAACAGATCGCGTTTCAGGCACAAAAGTTGGGCGCGGAGATAAAGGTCAAGTGCGCAATGCGATCCTTCTCCAAAGATAGCCGCGGTCACTATTTGGTCAAGACATCCGAAGGAGAACTCTTCTGCAGGTATTTCGTAGACGCCAGGGGTGTGGCTTCAATAATCGGCAGGAACAGAGAAGGCGTCTTGCAGTCGGCTCAGTATGAAGTCTATGCTCAATGGATAGAACGCGACACCATAGAAGTGGTCTTTGACAACATGCGTTATCCCGGTTTCTTTGCATGGATAATCCCTACTGCACAAGGCAGAGGAAAGGTCGGTGTGGCAGGAAGGGGCATCAATGCGGCAAGCGCACTCCAATCATACATCGACAGCAAGGGCAAGTGCTCTATCGTGCGCAAGGTGTTCGCGCCAATATGGGTTAGGGGACCATTGAAAGATTTCATTTCGCCAGATGGGACAACGATCATAGTGGGGGACGCAGCTGGGCAGAGCAAACCCACTACTGCAGGTGGGATCTATACTTGTGGCATGGGTGGCATCCTTGCGGGACGGGCATTAGCAGAATCTGCAAAGGAAAATGACAATCGCCTTCTTGAACATTATCAGAGGAACTGGATGGCGATGTTTGAATCAGAATTTGAAAAGATGTCGCTTGCACGCAGGTTTCTGGAACGGCTTGACAACAAGGCCATAGACGACCTGTTCTCCGCAGTGACCCCGGAAAAAATTGAAGAAGCGTCTAAAAGCGGCGACTTTGATTTTCATTCCGCCGCTGTTTCCAAGATTCTCGGCGCAAAGACTGCCGCACGCATGGCAAAAGCCATCCTTGGCAACGAGATAAGGCGCCTTATAGGAGACAGCTAAGCAAGATATAAATTCGGTTAGCCTTAAGACAGCTCATATATGTCCAAGCCGTTACAGTTGCCGGTCTGCACCTCATGCAACAGGCCAATTATGCCTAACGATGAATGTGTCAAGTATTACTGTCCAAGCTGTGGTTATGTCCTTATGTGGCGCTGCCAATCGTGCCGTGAATTTGCAAGACCCTACAAGTGCGTAGGGTGTGGCTTCGAGGGTCCATAGACATGGCGCGGCTAGTAGCTAGGATAAGAGTAATGCCAGCAGACGCAGAGTCCAATCTTGATACTGTGGTTGAGGCAATCAAGACCTCCCTTCCAGCAGGCATGGAGATGAAGGGGCACGCTTTGGAGCCAATTGCTTTTGGATTAAAGGCACTAGTGGGCGACTTTTTGCTCGAAGACGCAGAAGGTCAAATGGACAAACTTGAAGAATCTATCAAGAACGTCGAAGGCGTCGGCGAAATAGAAGTAATGAATATCAGCAGGCAGTCCGTCAAGATGAAGTGAGAGATTGCCGGAGGCTAGGATTTGAAAAAGGCCCGCACAGGGGGCGATCAATCCGCACCCATTCAGCTCAGAGTTGCTGAAGCAAGACATCGGGATGTTGGCAAGCGGCGGGCAAGGATTGACTCTAGGTACATGGATCAGCTGGGCATTCAATCTGGCGAGGTAATAGAGATTGCAGGCAAGCGAAGCACTGGAGTAACAGCATGGCCTGCAGATGAAGAAGAAAAGGAAACCGACATTATTCGAATTGATGGTCAGACGAGAAAGAACGCAGGCGTCGGGCTGAACGACCTGCTCAGCGTCAAGAAGATCGAATGCAAGCAGGCAAAGAGTGTGACATTGATGCCACTGGCGGAAAGTGGCATAACTGTAGACAAGGAATTTTGTGACTTTGTAAAGAACCGGCTTAAGGGCTATCCTGTGACTGAAGGCGACGAGATTTCTGTCGTCATTCTTGGAAACCAGATGGATTTCAGGGTCGAAAGGGTTACTCCAAAGACCATAGCTAGGATCGAGAGACCGACCAAGCTGACCATCATGGCCGAGACCACTAGCGACAGAAAACCACGGGTGACTTATGAAGAGATCGGTGGTATGAAAGAGCAGATAAAGCGCTTGCGAGAAATAGTCGAGCTCCCAATGCGCCATCCTGAGGTTTTTGCCAGATTGGGGATAGAACCGCACAGCGGAATACTGATGTATGGGTCTCCCGGCTGTGGAAAGACGCTCATTGCAAAGGCTCTTGCTTCAGAATCCGAGGCAAACTTTTTCATAATAAATGGCCCCGAGATTATGAACAAGTACTACGGTGAGACTGAAGCTCGGCTTCGTGACATCTTCAAAGAAGCGCGTGAGTCGTCGCCTAGCATAATATTCATAGACGAAATCGATGCTATCGCTCCAAAGAGGGAAGAGGCGTTCGGGGATGTCGAAAAGCGTGTAGTGGCACAACTCCTCGCACTCATGGATGGCATGTCGGATCGCGGCCAAGTTATAGTACTTGGCGCCACCAATAGGCCAGAAAGCCTAGATCCTGCACTCAGAAGGCCCGGTAGGTTCGATAGAGAAATAGAAATAGGCGTTCCAAACGCCGAGGGCCGACTGGAGATTCTTCAAATCCACACACGCGGCATGCCGCTATCAGAGGATATCGACCTCCAAGACCTGGCAGCCGAGCTCCATGGGTATACCGGTGCCGACATCAAAGCACTTTGCAGAGAGGCTGCTATGAAGGCATTGAGGCGATACTTGCCGGAAATAGATCTTGAAGGTGACAAGATATCGCCAGAGATCCTCGAGGGAATGGTGATCACAAACCGTGACTTCAAGGAAGGCATGAAAGAGATCGTTCCAACTGCGATGAGGGAGTTCTATGTTGAAGTCGCACGTGTTAAGTGGAACGATGTTGGCGGACTATATGAGGCCAAGCGTACTCTCCACGACAATCTAATTACTGCGATAAAGGAGCCCGAGAAGTTCTCCAAGATGGGTATTAAACCTCCCCGGGGCGCGCTGCTCTACGGTCCGCCGGGAACAGGAAAGACACTGTTGGCAAAGGCACTTGCCACCGAGAGCAACGCCAACATAATTGTCGTGCGCGGACCAGAAGTGCTGAGCAAATGGGTCGGAGAATCTGAAAAGGCGATCCGCGAGATTTTCAGGAAGGCAAAGGCGTCCTCGCCATGCATCGTAGTCTTTGATGAGCTTGACTCACTTGCGCGTCCAAGAGGACAGGAAGAAGACATGTCGGGCAACGAACGTGTGCTCAGCCAAATATTGACAGAGATGGACGATTCTGGCAGCGCCGGCGTTGTAGTCATTGGAATAACCAACAGGCCAGACCTGATCGACACATCGCTGCTCAGACCGGGTAGGCTGGATCTTATTATCTACGTTGGTCCGCCGGATGAGAAGGCAAGACAGGAGATATTGCGTATAATCACACAGGCGATGCCTCTTGGCAACGATGTCGACCTTGCAAGCATCGCTCAGTCGACGAAAAACTTCAGTGGTGCAGATCTGGTGGCACTCTGCAGGGAGGCTGCAGTGAACGCGATGCAAGGAAAATCTGACGTCGTCTCCAATGCGGACTTTTCAAAGGCGATAAGGCTGGTTAGGCCATCCATCACAAAGGATGTCGAGGAATGGTACGAGTCGATTAGGAAAAACATTACATACGCCATGCCCAAGCCGATCGACAAGACATTTTATGGCTAGTCCTGACCCATCAACAATGCGCTCCTGAATCACTCTGCCCTAATTTGTCTGATGAACCGCATCACGTGCACTATGTCACAATGCCAGACCTTGGCGAGGAAGTTTTGTAAATGACGCAACCAACCTTTATGAGGGATATCTGAAGGACTCGCCGTTTTTTTATTCTCAACACTACAAGACCCTGAAAGTCAGAAACGATGTGGCCTCTTCAGCACGTATGTGATGTATCAAATGCGAATTTTCTGGCGCGTTTGATTCACTTCCCTTTATGAACAGTCTATCCGGTCTATGATTACTACTAACTGAAACGAAGTTACAGTATTATTTACGGTAACTGGCATGAGCCTTCGTATTTTTCTTCTCAGTCAAAGTCGCCGAAAATGGACAGTATAAACCTTTGTGATCTATAGAGGATATATCAGTAAGGGATTTTCAGAAAAGGGTTACATTTAATAGATGCATATCAATCACTACGCCCGGCTATGGCACAAATGCCTACGTTAATTCCAAAGGAAGTGGAAATTCAAAGACTGAAGAAAATTTTCGTCTTCTTTGTGGTGCTCGCGTCTGTGGCACTATCAGTAGAAGTCGACAATTTTGTAGATGGATCATTGCATCAGACTGCAATCAGAGATAGCGCATTTACTCCGGCACACTGGTGGCTGTACAGTCACTTCATAGCTCTGCCACTTGGGTGGGGCATGGTGGCTCTCTACGACCGAAAAGTACCCAGTTTAAGGGGTCCGGGCAACTCTATCAACACTGGATTGAAGATGACGATCATTGGATACCTGGCGCCAATGTTCGCGATCGGTGTGAATGAGTTGTGGCATTTCTGGTTCGTGGAAGAGATATTCTCTGTTCCAAACCACTGGGTGTTCAACATGGGAGTTGTTTTGGCATTTATGGGCGCGCTAGCATACGTCGTCAGAGTATATGCCAGGTTAGTTGAGCTCCAAGCAGAGAAACCTGCAAAGAATCCACATGTAGCCGAAATGTACAAGCTAGCACTGGAAGGAAAACTCTACAGCAGATCGATTCCGTAACGACAAGGGTCTCTCTCGTTGTGCCCTGCACAACCACCTTTTCTTTATTTTCAACTAAGACTTGTGAACAATTTCTACTTGATGATTGCTTGCTAACAACAATTGATGTGTTCCGCACCACGAATCTGGAACAAGCAAGATTGATTTTTCGAAAAGATGTACTTTTGGAGACGTAATTCGCATACTTGATACGCGTGTATCCGCATCGATACTGGAGTCTGAATAGCCACTTCAAACTACATCGGCACAGAAACCGTTGTAGGCATCACGTCTGCGGGTTCACAGTATTGTGTCATCTCACATTCTAGCATGAGTGTAGGTGGGGAGAATGTGTCCAGCGTTACACATTGAATTCTAAAAACCAGACTATTGACCTAGTAGCTCAGACAACAGTCGATAATTTGATAATCGCGATTTGAAAATTGTCTGATAGTTTACAACTTGCACGCTTTTTTATGATTATTGCTTAATAGTGTATCTGGTGGACGAATTTAACGAATGATCGAGGTTTCTAGGTCATCGCTTGGTGTTTTTGCGGTAGTTATTGTGACTATTTTCCTTTCCGCACTTGTATCATCATTCAATTTTGCGGAAGCGATCGTTTCTGGCCATTCAGCCACACAAATGCATTACCGAGAATACCCTTACAATCTCTTGGTACCTTTCTTTACAATTGTCTGCTCTAGCCTCCTGGCCACGATCTTTCTTCACTATTATAGAACACAGTGGGGAAGAAAGTCTGTAATTACCAAATGATGATATCTTCCATTATCCTCTTTCAGTCTCAAAAGTAATTCGATAATGTATTGAGTTGCCAGGGAACGTGGACTGGACTGTTCACCATCCGCTGGAATCTGATGTTGCGTCATTGTCCCGTTATATCCATGGGATAGTCCTGTCCCTGTAGGATTCAGAACATTTTAATAAAATAGGCTACAAGAATTGCGTCCGTGAGCAGCTTTATCCCGAAAAAGGTGCTAGGCAAGTTTATGCATGTTACAAATGAACCCCTAAAAAGGGCCAGTGGCAAGTCGCTTGTGTTTTTCATGGGATCCGGCTTTTGCCCATTCTGCGCTGCAGAGCGATGGGCCATAGTGGAAGCCCTTAGCAAATTTGGGAGGTGGGATGGCCTAGTTGAAACCACCAGTGCGGGACATGATGAGAAATACCTGAATATTCCAACTGTGAGCTTTGCCCGCGCAAGATATGAGAGCGACTTTATAGAATTTATCGGGCGTGAAACAGCAGACAGGAATTTCGAACCACTACAAGAGCTCGAAGAAAAGGACTATGAAATTTTAGATACCTTCAACCCAGATCAGATAATACCGTTTCTGCTCATTGATGGCCAATTCATGCAAGTCGGATCCGGATATAGCCCTCAGATCCTCGAAGGAATGGATCATGCCAAAGTGAGAGATGAGCTTGGCAATCCTAGCTCGCCAGTAGGGCAGGCAATGAGGGCGGAAATAGACAACATTGTAGCGTTGATCTGCAAGAGTATTGGCGGCAGATCTGACGTATGCAATTCAGAAAATATCAAGAACTTGGTTGCGAAAATCTAGTCTTCTTCGGCAACCAATACTTGTTCTTTTAGTGGAGTCACTCTAACTGTAGTCGGGCATCCAAGCTTGCTAGAGGCAACCTTGAACCCTTCCTTTGCGAGCTTCAGATTCGCTGCGGTCACATGAGCTTCCAACAGAACCTGCCCTGGCACGACCCTCGCCGCAAGGCCGGTTGCCTTTCCAAAAGCGCGCCTCATGCCTTCCTGAAGACGGTCCGCACCTGCTGTGGCGATCATCTTGTTCTCCCTGAGGACTACGTGTGGGTATACTCTGAGCATCGAGAAGAAGGACATTTCTCCAGCGGTGGCCATTCTCTTATTGGCAGCTAGCCTGGCTGCTTCTAAGGCGTTGTGCCTTATCTGCAGCTTTTCGGTTGCAAGCAATTCCAGCTTGTAGTCGTAATTGTTGCTAGCCTGTCCAGAGGAAAACCTTGCAATCTTGATTTGGGGTTTGCCTGCAATATATTCTCGTCTTACGTACGGCATCCCGCGAGTCTCACGGTAATTAACTCCTTTCATTTCAATCCCTAAATTTGAATACTTAAATGTGGAAGTTTGCTGTGATTTAATCGTTATGTCGTCAGCTCCGGCCGGCGCGCCGCCATTTTCTGACAGCAAAACCGGCGAGGCCGAGGCGTCGCCGCAGATAGTAGAGGCGCGCCTTGCGGCCGGCGGTAAGATAGTCGTTGACGAGACGCGCTTTCAGGACGAGCTCCGCACAAAGGGATTTGGTGAAAAGGAAGACCATTATGTGCTCAAGCCGTACGAGGCGCTTTATCTGATGCACACACAACGACTTGTGCTCAAGAACAAGCCCGACTTGGCGTTCCATTCATTGTTTGAACTGCAACTAAAGTATGACAAGAACATCATGACCAAGTTCCTAATCTACCGCGATCTTCGCAGCAGGGGCTATGTTGCAAAGGAAGGATTTGGATTTGGAAACGACTTTCGTGTCTACGAGCGAGGCGAATACGAAAAAAAGCCAGCAAAATATGTGGTTTTTGGGATAAACGAGGGCACCAACATGACGGCAAAGGATCTTGCGGAAGCAATTGACCAGATAGAAAAGATGGGAAAGGAGGCGGTGGTGGCCGTGATAGAGCGGAGGGGCGAAGTTATCTACTACAAAGCATCGAAAATGCGCTTTATAGAAAATAAGTATTATCGCCAAAACAATGAATAATCAGAATCGGGATAATCAAAACGTTGACTTTCAAGGAGATCTATTGCTCTGATTGTAAGACTGTGCTTGCAAGGTATTCAACAAAATACTTTACGGACGCAGACATCAACGAGCTGGTGCATCTGCACTATTCTGCTCATATCAGAGAGGGACATTCCATGGAAACAAGGATTGCAGAATGATGGCAATGACGAGGAAAGCAGCCTGGACTGTAACGTTTTATATTCCCACGAACAATTACCATATATACACATATGCAGAGCAACCTTTGCGACAAAATTATCAAGCTTGACCGCAACATACGTTTTGTTGGAATAGTCAACAGCAGGGGGGAGGTTATCGAAGGCGGCTTCCAGCAGGGAGTCCGGCCTCTACTCAACGAAACTGAGGAACAACAGATGTATATTCAGTCGCTTTGGAACCTCACTACGTTAGAGTCATACAGCGGGCGGCTTGGTAAGGTGCGTTACAGCATAACCGAGCACGAAAAGGTCACGCTCATGACTTTTCCTCTTAACAATGGGATACTCTGCTTGTCGACGACGCCAAAAGCCAATATGAACAAGATCCGCGACAAGGTCATGCAGACAATTAAGCAAAAGCCAGTCAAGAAGAAGAACAATAATAATAAGAAGAAGAAGAAAAAGGATGGAAAAAGTTAAATTGGCACGCGAAGTGCTGCATCGTTCAAGCTTGGCAAAACGCTTTTGCGAAAATTGCTTTTACCGAGGCGACGAGGCCGAGTTTCTGGCCGCGGCAGATTTTTGTCTCGACTGCATGGGGGTTCACTCGGCTTGCCCAAAATGCAAAGCTGGCTTCCATAGCGTCCATATCATAGAATAAAGATAACGGTTTTTTAGCCGCTCTGTTTCTCTATCGTAGGCTGCAAGATGATGACGACGTAACAGTCCCCCTATTATCTGCCCCGTGTGAATGGGCAGAGAAAATGAAGAGAATTTACCGGACTGCCGAATCTTGCGCCTCTTAAGAGACCATCAAACAGGACCCATGCTCATATCGCGGTTATCATGCTAACGAGAATTGTCATTATTCTGCATGGGGAGTCAGATTGATTTTCGTGTGGGTCAGTACAGGCGATGAAGATGCCTCTGTCATGCGGGAAGGTGGAGCACAACTCACACTTATTGAGGGGCGGGAAGCAGGATAAACAACGGAAATACCCATTTGACAGAAAGACATTCATTTGACTTGAAATCTGCTGTGCATTCCTTGGCATCGTGATGGTATCCACACGATGCGATAGTTGTTTGCCCTTCTAGAATCGGCATCGACTTGTGTTTCGCATTGCGCATCAGGGTAGTACTCGAACATGTACGGCCGAAAACCTATCATTAATAATGGTTGCTGGGGCGGCGTCAAATTTTGTATACCACACAAGAGCCTCTTAGTCTCAATATATCTTGATCACGTGTTTCTTCATACTCTTGCAAATCTGTACTCAATCAAACCCGCTTAATACGTGCACAGACAATCGTCAACCACTGCGAATTGAGCTGGCGCAGTTATCTATGACGATCACAACCCCTCCTACTAGCGACTTGAATTATATGCAGCTTCAATGTGCACTTGTCGTGGATCTGGGCATTTGCCCAAGTAAAGCAAAAGTGCTCCGGCCGGGATTTGAACCCGGGATCTCCGCCTTGAGAGGGCGAAATGCTTAACCGGACTACACCACCGGAGCCCGGACAGACTCAATAATGTACAAAATATAAACGCAACTTTAGATGTGTCAACCAACGGCTTTTGACTAGCACTATGGGAACAGGATTACTTTAGGCATATGCTGCGATGGGAGAGATTCGCAACCGACGAACGGTGTAGATTTTGAGCGCTAACTTCTGATCCCATGGAAGAAAAATGCGACGCAGCGAGCGAAGAAATGTATCTGAGGGAGAACCAGAAATCTGCAGAACGACACACATGTTGTTAACCCGGAGTGAATCTTCATTAGTATCATATTGGATCCTATTATCCGCAATTGCATAGTTCATTTCTTCACTTCCTTTCACTAATTTGCATAGTTGTGCTGTTTTATCCAGTGCTTCTTCCGCCAGCCCAAGGAGCCGGACAGTCCTCTGATGTCTTTGATATTCCTTTAGCGCGTCATTATATAGCTGCACAGTACGACTATTCCTTGGGGCTGGTAAGGGAAAACGAGCATATTGATAAGTTCTGGTTGTGGTCTGATAATGAACTGGCAGCTCTAGTTCTAAGAGATTATGCCCCCGCCATTTCCAAGAATATCACGAATTCGATTTCGAAGTATCTTGCAGATCATACCAAGATCAGATCAGCCTATGGTACAATCCTGGGAAAAGACAATACGTCCTTTCAAGCACCTGTAAACAAGCAAATAACTGGCAAGATCTGGTCTACAGATTTTGCCGGTGACAGCGAACTGCAATGTGCTGATTATGCGGATATTGCGTTCTTGAGAGCCATTCACTACTACAAGATTGGGGAGTATCAGCAGAGTGCCGAATGCTACCAGGTGGCACTTCAAATGTTTGATGGAATAGGATTTCGAGATACCGCATATGCGGCAGATGGTAATCGGTACAGCACCTACAAAGTGGCGTTATGGCAGATTGCAAATGATCTGATTGGCGCAGGGGAAACCGAAGTAATGGAGCAAGCAAGAGAAATAATACTGGGAAAGATGCAGGACAGAAAGACTGGCGGAGTTTATACACATTATGTATCAGATATGACTCCGGATAGCGAAACCAATGTGGAGACTACCTCCTTGACCTTGCTTGCTCTTGATAGCTCATTACTCCAACCAAAGACACAATCATCACTAGCTCCTGCAGTCCTGCAAGAGTGCATTGAACTGGGGATGGAGGAGGAGGAGGAGGAGGAAGAATGCAGCGACAAGCCAACATTGGGTCGAGAATGTCTACGGATGAATTGCATGAGCACCGGAAGAGAAGCGATAGAGGTGCTTCAAGATCCTACGGTGCTAACAATGTATGGTTCATTGGCAGCAGGGATAGTGGTCGGGGCATCGATATTTTTCATCAAGATAACAAAGGAGAGAAAAAAGAAAGAAACAGGCCAATGAGGCAAGTGTTGTGACGCATAGAGGAAATGGCAAACGAAAGCTCAATACCTGCGCATCAAGTAGAGAATTGCACTATGCCGCCAACTTACGTTTACGGACAAATCTCTCTTGATTTCAAGCTCAAAGATGGTAAGTTGACCAAAGCGACCTTCAAGTACAAGTATTTTGCGAAAGACGACACCATCGAATTTGTTGACATTCAATATAGTGACCCAAGACTACAGGAAATATTTGACGGTAATGACCGTATGCTTAAGAGGGTTGACGAATACATTAGAAATTTGCTATCCCGACAAGCAAGCTGACATGTCTCCTGGAGACAAGGCATGGACAAGTCCTCCCTGCAGGTGCATCTAGATGTTGTACTGGAGTCGATGAAAACTAACTCCATGCGGTTCTGGATGAATATGGGATGGTAGAATTGACGGGGAAGCAAGGCCAAGTAAGCAGGCGAATTCTAAGCTGCAGTTTTAGAAAGGTACAGAAACAATAGGACTTATCCTAGAATCAGGATACAACAACAGGAAAAGGGCGACGAACCTGGTTGATTCACGGCAATGTATCTAGAGTGTGCTCACGTGAAAAAAAGCCTTCGCCCAACAGAGAGGACAAGCGGGTTTGACCTCCAAACAATGGGCATCTGTCGAGATGGTGAGACATAGCGTCATGACTTCCGTCTGCATGGAATAGTGATCATTAGTCAGAGATACGTGAACACTCGTCTCCGAAAGCATACAAGTGGAGGCGACTGAATGTTTTTATCACTTTGTCTTACATATCCATATGATAGCCTTTGGGTATTCCTGAGAAGATTAAGGAAATACAGGACCAGATACATCGGACCCAGATAAATAAGGCTACCGAATTCCACATCGGGCTTCTGAAAGCAAAGATTGCAAAGCTCAAGCGCGAACAGGAGCAAAACATCCACGGTAGGACGGTTCATACTGGTGGCGAAAACATCGGGTTTGACGTAAGAAAGGCGGGTGATGCAACAATAGTGTTGATCGGACTACCAAGCGTGGGCAAGTCCACTCTCTTGAATAGGCTAACTAATGCAAAGTCAAAAATAGCTTCTTACCATTTTACGACTCTAACGGCCGTTCCGGGGATGATGGAATACCGTGGCGCGCGTATCCAAGTGTTGGACCTCCCCGGCATCATTGAAGGTGCATCAAGCGGCAAAGGATTTGGAAGGAGAGTGCTTTCGGTGGCAAGAAACGCAGATCTTGTCTTGATAGTTCTTGATGTTTTTCAACCACACCACCTAGAAATTTTGAAGAGGGAGCTCTCTGAGGCAGGCATCAAGGTAGACCAAAAGCGACCCGACGTGGTAATCGAGAAAACCTCTATAGGAGGTGTTTCTGTTCACGCGCAGGTTCCGATCAAGGTCTCTGAACGCCTTGTCAAAGAAATCGTTAGGCTTTACGGCATACACAATGGGCGTATCATAATCCGGGAACCCGACCTGACGGATGAGCAGCTGACCGATGTGCTTAACGGTAACCGCGTTTACGTGCCATCGCTAACTGTACTGAACAAAATAGATTTGGTGAACAAAGGTTTTGTACAAGAGGTTCAAGCAAAAATAGGGAACAACTTTATCCCAATATCTGCTGATGCAAACATCAACATCGACGCGCTAAAAGAAGCATTGTACCAAAGGCTTGACTTTATCAGGATCTACATGAAGCCAAAAGGAGGCGAAACCGATTACAAGGAGCCCATGATAATGAAGCGCGGATCTACTGTGCAGGATGTGTGCAACAAGATTCACCGCAACATGGTCAAGAACTTCCGCTATGGACTAGTATGGGGCAAGAGCGTAAAATTTGCAGGACAAAAGGTCGGTCTCGATCACAGGCTTGAAGACGAGGACGTCTTGACCATCGTCAAGGTGCCCGGCGCTCTTTGAACGACGCGGTCTGAAATCTGTTTGTGATCCGTACCACCCTCAATTAAGCAAGGAGATCGACTTGCAGTCCCACCAGACATGGAACCACTCAAGTTTCTTCCACCACAGTATTGAGTTCCTGGCCAACATTTCCACAATGGAGCACTCGTCGAATGCAGCGACAAGCGATCTGCACAAAGTGTCAATACTGTATTGGCACTATTTTATTGCGCAATTATTTTGCCACGCATCTCGGGGTGGTACCAACAATAGTATTCGTACGTACCTGGCTTTGTAGTCACTATGGCTGTGGGAAAATCCTGGCCGCCACGAAGTGGTGCCGTGTTTATGGGCGTTATTCCGCCGCTCTCCGGTTCATCAATCCTCAGATCGTGAGTCACAACATCGTCGTTTCGCACAATAAGCTTCATCGGCTGGTTGACTTTTACAAGTATGTCGGGGTTGGTCTCGTTGAAGCTGCTCCTCTGGGCTATCAGGAGAATATCCTCCACAGGAAGCCTCTCCTGAGGAGGCGGATTCAATAACCTGCCAATTCCCCATAGTGCGCCTACAGTAATGAAGGAAATGGCCACTATGGCAATGATGTTGTTGCGCATCCGGCAGCGATTGAAGATTGGAGAATCGGATAAAAATTCCTTTGGGATTGAAGCAAACCGCTAGTAAAGACGTTGGCAATACTCATCATTATACGTGAAAATGCAGCTACTTCTGTGGATGTTTCCGGAGGCAAAAGTTTAGAATCTTTTTTCTAGCGCCTTATGGCTGCCATCTTTTGTATTCTGAATGCTTGCTGTGCACTTGGACGAATTGAAACTCATCAAAAGCAAGTTCTTAAAACTGAAACTTATGAATGGTGGGAATAATAAAAAGAAGTACTGCGAACATTTCTGTCAGAACGCAGTAACTTAACTTGTTGGCGTCGCGCTTGTAGTTGCCGATGTTGTACTTGCCGATGTTGAACTGTCGACAAGCTCGGCAGTAGCGAACCTTGGTCCGATCTGACTGATGCGGATCTTTGCGCTCTGACCTACCTTGCCGTCCTTCACAAAGATAACAAATCCTTGTATCCTTGCAATACCGTCGCCTTTGCGGCTGATTTCCGTGATCTGTACGTCGTATTCCTTGCCAGCTTCAACTGGCTTCGGACCGAAATTGTCGTTTCTTCTTCCGTAACTCATACGTATGCACTGGCACGTGCGAACCCTATATAAATTAAGAAGCGGTATGCCTACGAACCTATCCTCATGCCATGATCGCAGATCGATCGGAGACATTCTATGGCTGAAAGCACTGCGAGGAAACTGGTCTTTGGGTTTCCGGGGCTTGGCACATTGTTAACTGTTATCCTGATTTCTCCAAAACTGCCCTTGGCAACGATTTCATGCTGGTTGGTAGTTGCCTGCGGGTCTGCTACTATCCTTACTCTTGTCTTTTCGACTCCAATTCCTGCGAGGCTGAGCACTGCCGCTACATTTACGTTTGCAGGAAATGCCTTAACTGCATCTACTGCAGTTCCTTCATAAATAACTGTACTCTCTGCGATATTGTCAAGCTTTACCTTGTTCGTCTCAAAAAAAGGGGCTCCTGCCAGTGCCTTTGGGTTTTTCGTAGTGGTAAGTGTAACAGATTCAAGGAGATGTTTGACGCTTCTTATCGCGTCTATTCCTGCTATTGCTCCTGTAGGCACATAAATCCTGCCCCCTTTCATTGACGAGCTCTGCAACAGCTCTTCAAGAAGACTGTTGTCTGCAAGTGCCCCGACGCTCATTATCATGAGGTCTTTACCTGCCTCTAGTACTGTCTTGCCAAATGCTCTTACCGCTTCTTGAGAAGCAGCCTCGACTACAATATCTGCACCAGATGATAGGAAATCTCCAAAATCAGAATACGCTGTTGGATTTGTCTTCAGCTTGTTTTTCAGATTCTGGGTGCTGTTTTCATATATATCAAAGAGCGCCACAATCGAAGCGTTTGGCACTTTCTGTGAATCCACTGCCAAAGCAAGCTGACTTCCAATGGTGCCACAGCCCAGTAGACCGACCTTTCTCTCTGGCATATAACGATAAAAGAAGGAGGTTAGGAGAAGGATTTTTACCTTCTGCCGCCGCGGCGTTCAGGCTTTCTCTGTCCGGGCAGCCTCTTTTTCTCAAAGCGCTTGACAAAATTGTCCTTGTTGCGCAATCTCGCGATAGGACTTAACCGCGGCTTTCCCTGGATTTTTGGTGTCTGGCCCCTTACCTTCCCGGCCTTTGTAAGCGATCCGTGTGTTGGCATTAATCTTCAGCCGTGATTGGTGCTTGAATATTTATATTTGTATGGACGCGGCAGCCCTGGTTGCAATTGTGGCAAGTATTGCCTGCAATCTTAACTTCTCAGGCAGCGCTGTCCTAGATTGTACTACTTTAAATGTAGAGGATCTATATCATCCATTGTTTATCAAAAGCCATGACGATGCTAGACCTTGACTACAGACGTCAGATCCGTACGCTAAAGGAGAAGAAGAATGCAGTGGTTCTGGCGCACAACTACCAGCTGCCAGAAGTTCAGGACGTAGCTGACTTTATAGGCGATTCACTCATGCTTTCAAAGACGGCAGCCGCGACAGACGCAGACATTATAGTATTCTGTGGTGTCCACTTTATGGCTGAGACGGCCTCCATCCTATGCCCGGAAAAGAAGGTCTTGCTTCCTGATCTGGAGGCAGGATGTTCGCTTGCGTCCACCATCAATGAGAATGAGCTTCGGGATTGGAAGGCTGAGCACCCTGATGCTGTTGTGGTAAGCTATGTCAATACTTCTGCAGCAGTCAAGGCGCTGTCTGATTATTGCTGCACCTCTTCAAACGCGGTCAAGGTTGTAAACAGCATACCAAAGGATAGAGAAATTTTGTTCTTGCCGGATTTGTTCCTAGGGTCGTACGTTGCAGAAGTGACAAATCGGAAAAACATGTACATCTGGCCCGGCGAATGCCACGTGCATGCAGGCATAAAGGCAGAGGATATTAACAAGATGCTTGCAACTTTCAAGAATGCGGACTTTTTGGTCCACCCAGAATGTAGCTGCACTTCTTCAACGATGTATCATATGTCAAAGGGCGATCTTGCAAAGACTGGACACATCTTGTCTACAGAAGGAATGATGAAACATGCTAAAGCGTCGGATGCAAAGCAGTTTGTAGTAGCGACCGAAACTGGCATACTATACCGCATGCAGAAGGACAACCCTGACAAGCAGTTTATCCCGATCAAGCGCGATGCGGTATGTAAATACATGAAACAGATCACACTGGAAAAGGTCTACAACTCACTTGCGCATGACATCTATGAGGTGACGGTTCCAAAGGACGTCGCAGCCAAGGCAAGGCTTGCAATAGATCGTATGCTATCTATTTCGTAATCTCTAGGCTAAAGTCCACTGCTCTTGGCGAGTGTGTGATATACCCAAGGGAAATAAAATCCGGTTTGGCCCGTGCATATTGTCTGATGTTTCTTGTGTTGACGCCCCCCGAAATTTCTATTTTTACTTTCTTGCGCAGACCCATCCTTGTTATCTGCTTTATCGCCTTGGAGGCTTGCAGCGGAGTAAAGTTGTCAAGCATAATGATGTCCGCCCCTGCAGAAATGGCTGCAAGCGCCTCTTTCAAGTTTCTCGCTTCGCACTCGACCTTGATTGACACACCGCTTTTCTGTTTGGCAAGCCTGACACATTTCGTCGAATCTTCATCCATAAGTGCAATGTGGTTGTCTTTTATCAATATCATATCATCAAGCCGCATCCTGTGAGCACCGCCACCTCCTGCAACAACTGCCTTTTTATCAAAATAACGCAGACCGGGAGCTGTCTTGCGCGTTGCCAATATTGTTACACCTCTGGCAAGATCTGCCATCCGTCTTGTTTCTGTAGCTATTCCGCTCATTCTCATGATCATGTTGAGCGCCACCCTTTCTGCCTTTAAGATGTCTCTGGCCTTGCCTGAAATTTTCATCACGACCTTGCCCTTTTTGATTCTGGCACCATCTCTGAGCAAAACTCTGGTGGTGCAGCCGCACATATCAAAGAGAATTGCAGCCTCTTCCAAGCCGCAAACGACGGCAGATCTAGCTTTGCAGATAATCTCTGCCTTGGCCTCGAGGTCTGCCGGGATGATGTTGTTGCTGGTTATGTCACCCGTACCAACGTCTTCTTGCAGAAAGTTTGCAAGCATTTCCCTGATGTTGAGAAATGTTTGCAGATCCTGCTGTTCCAATCTAAGAAACCTTCAATGCGTACTTGTTGGGCGTGGTAATGTCAAGCGTCTTGGCAACCTGCGACTTGGCTGGATCGAAGATCAATATGATGCCTGACCAGTCCGGGCTAAGATCTGTCGACTTGCAATTTGGGCAGACTTTGCCGGTGGTTACTGTCTTGCACTTTCTGCAAGCCTTTTCTTTGGCCAACTACTTCTTGTCTCCTCCTTTCTTTTCCTTTGGAGCTGAGCCTTTCTCTGCTGCCCCTCCTCCCTGTTTGTCCTTTTCACCGCCGCCTTGCGCCCTCTTGATCTCTTCTGCGATCCATTCCACTGCCCCAAGGAACGGTTGCCTGCAAGTAATTCCTATCTTGCCCATGCCTGCACCCTTCCCAAGGCTCACTGCAGTTATCCTTGCACGGAGCTTTGATCCTATCTTCAGAGATCTTGCGGTCTGATTGGCGACAATAACTCCCTGCTTGACGTCGCTCTTTAGGTAGTCGTCAGTAATCTGCGAAAGGTGCAAAAGCGCGTCTGTAGGTCCTATTCTCACAAATGCTCCAAAGTCGGTAATCTCAACCACCTCGCCTTCGACTATTTCTTGGAGCTTGGGATAGAATGTGAGCGCCTTGAATGTCACCTTATGGTAAGTCGCGCCGTCGCCTGCCACCAACTTACCTACAGAGCTGGTGTCAGCGTCGGTTATCATGATGACATAGCCAACCTCGGGGCTGATCATGCTTTCATATTTCTCCTTGAGTATCTGAATGGCCGCATTATTGAGTGAGTGAGTCAGCCTGTTCGGAGGAATCCTGACGACATCGCTCATGTGCACTATGGCAAACATAATACATGCACAGTTGATCGGGAGGTCATTATGAACTTTTGCTTTATAAGGGGTCTTTCATCTCCTGGGAGGGAGCTCGCACTTGACCGATGAATCCGTAGACTCGAACGAGGCGCTGATATTGAGGGTGCTTTTTAACCCTGAACGCAAATAGCCTTCCAAAAACCGCGACCCCTTCTTACCCAGCCTGTGTCGGATAACCATTACCATGCTGCCACCGGGCATCTGTTTCTCGTCATATGTTCCCATATGGCCATACCTACAGATCACCTTTTCGATGTATTCTAACACAGTGCTTTCGGTCATCTCTTTCTGCCAGAACATGACTGTGTCCGCCAACACCGTCTCCCCTAGCTTGGATCCAATTTCATATAGATGATCCTCGTCTAGTTCCTCCATAAGATTAGTCAGCACTTCGCGGTTTACGACAACCATGTCTATCTTTGACAGGTATCGAGTGAACTCGGCATACCTGCGAAGCACGATTCCGACCAGCGCATTCACTGAAATCCCCATCCTTTCTGCTTCCTCGTCAAGCACTCTCAGAACATCATTCTCGAACCTAAACGAGCGCGTGATCGAGGTCCGCGCATCTTCTAGCACTGGCACGTTACTCTGACAGGCTTATCACGTTTAAGGAGCACGGCGCTGTGTTATACTACACTCTTATGTAGCAACTTGCAGTACAGTGTAACACTAAAGCTTACGATGTAGACATGGGTCTTAAATGAAGTCCCGTCATTTGCCCTCATAATATGAGCTATAAAGTTGCCTCAGAACAGACGGACAAATGCGAACTTTGCGATAGTACTTCGATAATTTTTGACTCAGAGACGAGCGAAGCCATCTGTTCTTCGTGCGGAATGGTAGTCCGCGACAACATCGAATCGATGGGGCCAGAATGGAGGTCATACTCTGGCGAAGACATTGAAAGTAAGAGTAGGACAGGAATGCCCTCTTCACTCGCCTTTCACGACATGGGACTCTCGACATTCATATCATATTCTAATGTAGACGCAAACGGTGTCGCTATCAGCGCAGACCAGAGGAGCAAAGTGCAGAGGATGCGCCGATGGAACAAGATCTCAAGTAACAACCGCAGCTATCATCGAAACCTTAAGAACGCGTTTGCTATATTGAGCACAATAAAGGACAAGCTGTCATTGAGCGATACTCTCATTGAAAAGGCTGCATATAATTACAGAAAGGCGCTGGACAAAAAGATAATCAAGGGGAGATCAATACGCGCGCTGATAGTTGCTGCGGTTTATGCGGCGTGCCGTGATCTATCAGTGCCGCGCACGCTTGAAGAAATATCTGTGGCTGCTAATACTGACGCAATATTTGCAGGCAAATGCTATCGACTGCTAGTGCAAAATTTGGAACTCCAGCTGCCTGTAATCGATTCAAACAAGTATCTGGCCAGGATTGCGAATAAGGCCAAGGTGGGTGAAAAGACCTACAGGACTGCACTTGAAATGCTGTCAAAAATAAAGAGCGACCCCATATCACATGGGAAGGATCCAAACGCTCTTGCGGTTGCAGTACTATATGCTGCCTGTCTCCGAGGAGATGAGAATGTGAGCCAGGCGCAGGTCGCAGTTGCCGGAGATATAAGCATAGTGACATTGCGGAAAAGATTCCAAGACGTGAGAAAAATCTTCCCCGCCTAACCTTTCTTGTTCAATAATACGATGATTTAAATACGGTGGGGGTAAATTTTTTCTCAATGGTAACCGTTGATCAAGTTCTCAGCTCGCTGAAAAAAGTAGTGGATCCGGAGCTGCACAAGGACATTGTGTCAATGGGAATGATAAAGGACTTGACCATAAATGATGGTAAAGTGGCATTTACTCTGGAGCTCACAACTCCTGCTTGTCCGTTCAATAGCGATATTGAGCGGGATGTCCGGTCTGCAATGGCCGGCCTTGGTGTTAAGGATCTTGCGCTCAAGGTTACCGCACGTGTAATGGAGGGAAGAGCACTCTCAATGGATGAGCTCTTGCCTGGCGTCAAGAATATCATAGCAGTTGCAAGCGGCAAGGGAGGAGTGGGCAAGACGACCGTCTCGGTTAATCTCGCGCTTGCACTAGCAAGGACTGGCGCCAAGGTGGGCTTGCTTGACGCTGATATTTACGGACCGAGCGTTCCTTTAATGCTTGGGCTAAAAGCATCTCCTGAAGTGGTTAACAACAAGATCCAGCCTCCTGTCGCAGAAGGCGTCAAGGTAATATCCATGGGCTTTTTCTACGAGCAGTCACAGCAGGCTGGTATTTACAGAGGTCCTATCGTTTCGGGCATCGTAAAGCAATTCTTGACTGATGTCAATTGGGGCGAGCTTGACTATCTGATTATTGACCTTCCTCCAGGGACCGGCGATGCACCGCTCACCATCGCTCAGACGATTCCAATTACTGGTATATTGATTGTAACAACCCCTCAGGATGTTGCAATGAACGTGGCCGTGAAGGCCGTAGGCATGTTCAACAAGCTTAACGTTCCAATAATCGGCGTTGTCGAGAATATGAGTTATCTCCAATGCCCACACTGTAGCGAGCAGATCTATCTTTTTGGAAAGGGAGGGGGTAAGAAGATAAGCGACGAGTTCAATATTCCCTTCATTGGCGAAATACCGCTCCACCCGCAAATTCGTGAAGGTAGTGACGTAGGCAAGCCCACGGTGGTGTCAGAACCTGATTCAGTTCAATCCCATGCCTTTACAAAGGCTGCAAAGGTGATCGCCGGCAGAATAAGCATCATTGCAGCCGAGATGCAGGCGCAAGAGCAAGCAGAAAAGGAAGAACAGGCAGCGGCAGCGTCAGTGAGTGAGCAGGCCAAAAAGGAATAATGCCTTTAACTGAAAAAGATATTCAGATCTTAAAAAAACCCTTTGGCGTTCTGATTCCAGACACCCAAGTAACGAGACAAAAGGTAGCATCCATGCTCAAGGATGCCAAGAGTGTCGTCACAGTGGGTGACGCGACTACCGAGCGACTCGTCAGTTTCGGCATGGCACCCGATATTGCTGTGATTGATGGGAGAGAACGCAGGTCAAAGCGAAATTCCTCTCCAAACGCATATGCTGCAAAAGAACTCCGTTGCACAAATGCAGCTGGTGAGATTTCAAAAGAATCGATAGGCGTTCTTCAAGATGCATTAAAAATGAATCCTCCTGTCCGGGTGCTCATAGATGGTGAAGAAGACCTTCTTGCTCTTCCGCTTTTCGCCATGTCTCCGGTCGGCTCTGTTGTTTTGTATGGCCAACCACTTGAAGGGCTTGTGATCGTTGAGATAACTGCCACAAAGCAAAAGCAAGCCAAGCAATTGATCGAAGAAATTTTCCCCGATTTAGTTGGTTTGGTAACAGAAGAAAAAGGAAAAAGATAGTATTAACAGGATCAACAAGAAGCGCATTTCGAGCAAGTAAAAATAGCAACTTCAAAGGATATTGATATAGAGGATTGTCAGAGCGCTGCCAGAAAAAAATTGTCTGTTGAGTCCATGTCTTTCTCTCGTTTTGGATTTCCTAGAAGACGAATCTTGAACGCAAGTCTGATCCCAGTCCTGAATTAGTGTAATAGCTCCGCCTGTTCATGCGTCTTCAACTGTAATTGCAAAGGGGGACATCCTAGTCACATTCCAACATGTCTCTGAAGCAATCTGAGAATTCTATCAGGAGATGGCTAACCGGGAATGGTGAGGTCTTGGGGAATCTACACAAGGGAGGGGGTTCGAGTCTGAGGCCCTGATCCTTCATCCAGAGAACAACACACACCTTGCCCTCCATCCTGTACTCCTGTGTCCTGAGAAAGACCCTGCTCGAAAAAGGAGCCCTACTTGGAGGAGACTGAACACGGCATGGCTCCAAGCATTTAGGACCAGTCACGCACTGATAAAACGGAATTCTTGAAGGCTCCCGCGTCATGTATCCTTTGCGAAGGAACTGAATCAAAGTGGGGCGTTGCTGTCAATAATCCTAACGTTTAATGCATAGAATCGGATGAATTATTGAATGGGGGATGAAGATGTGGTGGCTGTATGATCTAGCGGATGATTATGTATACCAATCTCTGACCCCTGATTCTTTTCTCTTTACTTGTCACATCCACAGCCGTCATTGCCCATGTCAAATGGTCTGATGTTGTACTTTTTCATACACTCCGGGCACAAGCTCTGACCATAAGGGATCTTGGAATTGCAAAAAATACATGCCGCAGTAGTATTTTCGTCAGCTTGGGCTATTGTCGTCAACGTTTCAAAATAAGAGGGGATCGCTATTAAACTTTTCACATAGGAGCGATCAAGATTCTCGGCCTGTTAGGAGTATTATGGTGGCATTTCTTCCCGCAAAGAGGACAATTCTTTCTATCCAGGAAGACACATTGGCAGATATGGGATTTCATGTAGCTCTCGGCCGCCTTTGTGGATTCGCCGGTCCCGTTGCAAAAAGGACAATCAGAATCTGTGATTTCTATTGTGCCCTTGCCAGAACAGACTGGGCACTTTTGAACGTCAGTCTGAGCCATCCACTCTAGGTGAATTATACTATAATATAATGGCTATGCTGTTTAATAGTAAAAAAAACCGAATCTTAACTACAAATCTTGTAGTTGTAGGCAAATTTGTTATATTTGGGTAATCATTTCCAACTGCGATGCGCATAGCTGAAGAACTGATCCGTATTGCAAAAGGCGAGGTGCATGACGATGAATGGAGCAGACGGATATATTCTGTCGACGCGAGCCACTACGAGATCACTCCTGCAGCGGTCGCTTACCCTGCAGACGACAGTGATGTCTCCCAGATCTGCCAATATGGCTTGGCGAAAAAGATTCCTGTAACTGCAAGAGGTGCGGGCACCGGCCTGCTGGGCCAGTCTCTTTCAGACAGCGGTATTGTCGTTGATTTCACAAGGCATATGGATCGCATATTGGAAATCGGAGACGATTATGTCGTCATACAACCTGGAATAGTCAAGGCGGTACTGGACAAGGAACTGAGAAAGAAAAACAAGTTTCTCCCCCCTGATCCTGCTAGCAGCAACTATTGCACGATAGGCGGCATGATAGCCAACAACTCTAGTGGCATCCATTGCCTGGCATATGGAAACACCATAGACTTTCTCGAGCAGGTGAACGTCGTATATGCGGACGGTAGCATTGGATTTGCGAGCGCCGACAGATTTGACGATCGCATGGAAAGACTGCACCAGTTATTGAAACCCTTTGCAGATACAATAAGAAAGGGTTATCCAAAGGTGAGCAAGAACTCTTGCGGATACCGGCTTGATGCAGTAATCGCCGGGAACAAGTTTCAACCGCACAAGGTCTTTGCGGCTTCTGAGGGCACTCTTGGAATGGTTACTTCAGCCAGAATGCGCATCCTTGACATCCCGGTGCATAGGTCGATTCTGGTTCTTGGATTCGAAGATCTTGTTGAAGCAATTTCTGCGGTGACTTTGATTCTAAAGTTCTCGCCAACTGCCCTTGAGATGCTGGATCATACAATAGTTTCTCAAAGCGGCGAGACGTCTATTGCAGAGGATACAGGCGGCGGCTGTCTGTTGTTTGTAGAATTTGCAAGCGATAGCAGCCAGCATGTAGATGAAGAACAAATGTCACATTGCAGGAAGGCGTTAGCAGGAAGGTGCTCTGTAATTGAATATGCTTCTGATGAACAGAGTATATCACGGATATGGCAGGCAAGAAAGGCAGCGCTTAACAATACCATGAAGATTACCGTGGGAAGCAGAAAACCGGTAGGACTCATAGAAGACACCGTGGTTAGTCCTGCATTTCTTGCCGAACATGCATCAAGCCTGCTGCAAACATATCGGGACAACAAACTAGATTACGTGATGTTTGGTCATGTAGGAAATGGCAACCTGCACACTAGGCCAATTATTGACATCAGTTCAAAGTCGCAGGTTGAATTGATGGAAAATATTGCTGCGAGCGTGTTTGCTCATGTGATTAAGGCAGGAGGGACAATCTCGGGCGAACACGGCGATGGACTTGCACGAATAAACCATATCGAAACGTTGTACGGCAAGGAGTTGACTCGTCTTTTTACTGATGTCAAGAGGCTGTTTGACCCTCACTTTACTATGAATCCGGGAAAGAAAGTTCCGATGCAATGATTTAAGAATGACACAATGCGAACTGCCGTCGTATTTGAAGAAGGCACGCCCTACAGAATTTGCGAGATTGTGGAGATACTCTGTTGGATTTTATGGGGTATGGACAATTCATGTCGGGCGAGAAATGGGTCTGCTTGAAAAGCTAGCTTCTGTCCCTGTGTCTTCAAGACAGTTGGCTTTGGCAACAGGTCTGCATCCTCCTGCGGTTCAAGCATGGTGCTCTGCGGCTGTCTCATACGGGCTTGTAGGTGAAAAAAATGATGGCAAACTCTACTTGAGGCCCGGAGTGAAGGCGCTTCTTCTGGACAGAAAGAATCCCTACTATCTTGGAGGTCAGTTCTCGTACCTTGCCCTGAGGAGTTTGGATTATGGTCATTTGACAGACCTCTTCAAGTTTGGAAAGCCGCTTGAAATGTCATCATCAACGACAAGCCTGCGAGCCATAGAACAAGCGACCGATTGGGACCATTATGCCTTTCTTGCAGCAGTCAGACGTGACCAGAGGTTACATAGGCTGCTAAAACATGGCTGCAAGGTGCTTGATGTCGGCTGCGGCACGGCCAGCATGCTCGCCAAGATGAAAGAGGTATATCCAAAATCTAGTTTTACCGGAATCGATCCGTCAGAAAAGGCTGTCGCGATCGCGCGAAAGAAAGTTGCGCCTATCAGAATAATAAAGGCAGAGGGAGAGTCGATGAAGTTTGAAAAAGAGTTTGACATTATCTACCTTGGCGAGTCATTATACGCTACAAAAGACAAGCAAAGAGTGGTTTCAAACTGTTGGAGAGCATTGAAGCCAGGAGGCACTATCGCCATAGTGGAGGGCCTGCTACCCGAATCAAGCAATAGTAATAAATTGAGAAAAAGCACCGACCGCCTGATAGTGGGGATGCAGCTAGATTTCGCGCTTCAGGGTCATAGCTTCATGACAAAGAGAGAAATGAAAAAACTGTTGCTTCGGAAATTCAACAAGATCCGGTTTGAACACCTTGGCGGCTCTGTCTATCTAGTGATTGCAACAAGGTAGGATCGAATGTCTATTCGGCGCCAATCAATCCAAGTAGGTCAAATCCCTCTGCCGATTTTTCCCTGATCTCAGCTATTGAGACCAGATGGCCGTCTGGGTCTTGTATTATCGCATGCTTGCCAAATGGTTCCTCTTTAGGCTTCTTGAAGAATTTGACCCTTTTCGCCTTCAACGACTTTACGGTTGCGTCTAGGTCGCTTACCTCAAACCCTATGAGCATTCCAGAGCCTGCCTTTATCTTGCCCTTTTTCTTTGCTGGATGAAGCGCAAGCACTGTATCTTTGTTGAAAAATTCTGTCCAATCCTTTGACTTCGTCTTTACCGGAAGCCCTAGCGTGTCTTTGTAGAACTTGATGGATTTCTCCATGTTTGAAACAAGCAATATGACGGCGCCGACTTTCCTAAATACCAAGCAAGTGCACCTATCGAACCATCG